>NZ_NEHN01000006.1:0-599437 GCF_002112395.1 Pseudomonas sp. R38(2017) | reverse complement strand
CGCGAACTCCGATCGAATGGCGGGGCGATGGAGGCATTGAACGGCGCTGTAGCGGGGTTGACTACTGTCAGAAATTACAGGTGCGTGTGGGTTTAAGACAAACGGCCCAACAACGCTATATGGCACCGATAAAAAAATGATCCGCTGGCCGTTTTCTTTGTAACCGGAGCAACTAGATCGCCGGAATATCCAGCGACGCCGACATGAATTGACTGATCCGTGAACGCAGCCATTTCTCTGCCGGATCGTTGTCATGCACCCCGCTCCACGCCATCGACAGTTGCGCCGCATCAATCGGAAACGGTGGATCTTCAGCCCGCAACGCACAACCCTCAACCAACGCACACGCCGCGTAATCCGGCACGGTCGCGATCATCTCGGTGCCGGCCAGCAGCGCGCGCAAACCGCTGAATTGCGGCACGCCGAGCACCACACGACGGCTGCGACCGACCTTGGCCAGGTCCACGTCGATGTTGCCGCTCAAATCCCCCGAGAACGACACCATCGCATGAGGCCGCTCGCAATATTCGTCGAGGGTCAGCGGGCCCGGGCGGTTATCGCCGCGCAGGACCTTGCAGGGAATGTCGCGCAGTTTCTTGCGCTTGGCGTTGGCCGGCAGATCGGTGGTGTAACTCACGCCCACGGAGATTTCCCCGGACGCCAACAACGTCGGCATCAGTAGATAGTTGGCGCGGCGCACCACGACCACGATCCCCGGCGCCTCTTCCTGCAACTGGCGCAGCAATGGCGGGAACAGTCCGAACTCGGCGTCATCCGACAGACCGATGCGGAACACATCACAACTGGTCACCGGATCGAATTCCTTGGCCCGGCTGACCGCGCCGGAAATCACGTCCATCGCCGGTTGTAGCTCCTGAAGAATCGCCAGCGCCCGCGCTGTCGGCTCCATGCCGCGACCGTTGCGCAGCAGCAGCGGATCGTCGAACAGATCGCGCAAGCGGCCCAGCGCCGCGCTCACCGCCGGCTGGCCCATGAACAGTTTTTCGGCGACGCGGGTCAGGTTCTTTTCGAACATCAGCGCTTCGAAAATCACCAGCAGGTTCATGTCGACGCGGCGCAGATCGTTTCGGTTCATGGGGCACGTTTTCCTTGTTTGAGCCTGACGTGAAAGGTGGGCACTTTACTCGATCAGCGGCACTTTGGCCGCGCGTTTGTAGGGGCCGTACTCGACCGGTACCCACTGGAAGTGCTTGTCGACCGCCGTGATGTGGCCGATACCCGGAAACGGCAAATGCGCGGCCGTTACCCAGGTTTTGCTCGCGGCCGCTGCGCTGAACACTGCATGACGGCTTTTGATCGCTTGCTGATTGTTGACGTCAAAACTGATCGACACTTCGGGATGATCGAACTGCACCGCGAGGTTGTGCACCAGGTCGCCCATGAACACGATGCTCTGGTTCTGCGAAGTGAAGCGATAGGTGGTGCTGCCCGGCGTGTGCCCGGCTTCCAGTGTAGCTTCGACCACACCCGGCAAAGGCGACTGCCCCTCTGCGAATGTCTTGAAGCGTCCGGCCGCCACGTAAGGCGCGGTGGAGTCCTGAGCGATCTTGAAGAATTCCCGGGCGCCGGCCGGCACCTTGGCCATTGCCTGCGGATCAAGCCAGTAATCGGCTTCAGCCTTGGCGGCGTAGACCGTAGCGTTGGCGAAGATCGGCTGTTGCTGGCCGTCGACCAATCCACAAACGTGATCCAGGTGCAGATGGGTCAGCAGAATCGTATCGACCTGTTCAGGCTTGTATCCGGCGGCCTGCATGTTTGCCGAGAGCTGACCGGCGGTGGCGCCGATGCACTGCCCCGCACCGGTATCGACCAGAATCAGTTGCTTGCCGGTATTGACCAGAAACGCATTGAACGCGGTCTGCACACCCGGCGTTTCAATCGAGCGACGGGCCAGCAGTGCACGGATCTGACTCTGGCTCATGCCCTGCAACAGTTTCGGCGACAGATCGTTGTAGCCGTCGAATAACGCGGTGACTTCGTAATCGCCCAGTGCCAGACGGAAATAACCGGGTGCCTGAGTACCGATCTGTGGCGCTTGCGCCATGGCACTGCTCATCACACCGGCAAGCGCCAGGCCAGTCACTGCGCTGAATAATCCTTTCATGCGTATCCCCTTGGTCGAGCCCGAAACTGCGGCCCCCAATGGCCCGCCTATCCTCGCCATCCTGCCCGCCCTGCGCCGCGAGGACTTGCAGCGGTGTGCTGTGTTCAGGTTCCGCCAGCGTAATTAACAACGTTTAACTCGTCAGCCCTCGCCTCTCGCCGAACAATGAAACCCTCTGCGCAACGTTGTTTTTTGAACCAAGGGAAAGCCTGACAGTGCATTCCCCCCAACACGGACCCTGGCCATGGCTCATTCACAACAAACCGTCGCCCTCGCTCCTGCCATCGAACCACGCAGAACCGGTACGGGCGGCCTCAGCCCGCAGCGCGAGCGGCTGGTGAAGCAGCTGATCCTCGAACGCCTGGGCGACAGCCTTGAGGTCACCGAACTGGCGAGCGCCTGCTCACTCTCACGCAGCCATTTTTCCCGGGCGTTCAAGTGCAGCACCGGGTACTCGCCGCAAGACTGGATTCGTACCCAGCGCATTGCCAGGGCCAAGTTGTTGATCCAGCACACCAACCACAGCCTCACGCAGATCAGTCTGGAATGCGGATTCTGCGATCAGGCGCACTTCTGCCACATCTTCACCCGCAGCGAAGGGATCAATCCGTTTGCGTGGCGGTGTCAGGTCATGAAAAACCGCTGAGGCGGTTTCAGTCCCGAGCCATCCGCTGAGCCAGTCGCGCCACCCGCTCGCCCAGGTGAGCGGCGGTGTGTTGGTCTTCCAGAGGAGGTACCTGCTCGGGCGGTTGTTCGACGCAGGATTGGGACATCGCCCCGAGGGAGCTGCCGAGGCGATTCAACTGGCCGTCGAACACACCTTCGCACGCACGCGCCGGCAGCAGATCGAGTCCGACCCAGATCATCGAATGCTGGGCGGCGAACACTGCCATTTGCAGCAAGGTATTGAGTTTGTCGCCGCACAGACTGCCGGAATTGGTGAAGCCCGCCGCGAGCTTGTCGCGCCATGGCCGAGCGAGATAGAACGAGGCCGTGGCCTCCATGAATTGCTTGAACGCGGCCGAGGCGCTGCCCATGTAAGTCGGCGCGCCGAAGATGATGGCGTCGGCGCGGTGCAGGTCATCCCAGTGGGCTTCGACGTCTTCCACCGCCAGCAACAGGCAGGTGCTGCCCACATGGCGCTCCACACCCTGGGCCACCGCCTGCGCAATGACGCGGGTGTGCCCGTAGCCACTGTGATAGACCACCACTACTTTGCTCATCGCAGCGTCCTCCGGACGTATGCATTCCATTGCCCCGAAGTTTTGGCTTTGACGCGGGCGCGGACGAGTTAATCGTTGTTAATTTTTCCCGGCTGTCGGGTGAGCGGACACAGGTTCTGCCCTTTAAATACAGTGGTGACTGCGCTGGATGCCGAGCGATGCCCGAACGTATGCCTCTCGCGCACGTTGCACTGGCGGCAAATCCTGAGGAATATGCCGGGATACAGCGGATCAGACGGCTTGCGTGACCTTCGAGTCGCTCTGCGCCCTGCCCGTCACGGATTCTTCACCCCGACGGATCAGGATCAAAAAAACGTCGAAGGAGTGAGCGGTTGAGTCTTTCCCCGAATCAGGCCATCGGTTTCGGCCCCTATCGGATCCACCCCGGCCAGCGGCTGGTGCTTGAAGGCGACCAGCCTTTGCGCCTGGGCCGGCGCGCCATGGACATTCTGCTGATCCTGCTGGCCAACGCCGGCGAGGTGGTGAGCAAGCAGCAACTGATCGCTGGGGTATGGCCGGACAGTGTGGTGGAAGACATCAATCTGCGGGTGCACATGGCGGCCCTGCGCAAGGCCCTCGGCGACGGTCAGGCCGGCCAGCGCTACATCGTCACGGTGGCGCAGCGCGGCTACAGTTTCGTCGCGCCGGTCGTGCTGCAATCGATTGAACAACGCCCCGCCGCCAACCTCGGCCAGCATAACCTGCCACTGCGTCGCACACGGATGATCGGTCGCCAGTCGGTGGTCGACAGCCTGATGACCCAACTGCCGCGCCAGCGCTGCATCACCCTGGTCGGCCCCGGTGGCATCGGCAAAACTACCGTGGCCCTGCGGGTCGCCGAGCAACTGATCGGCCATTATCGCAACGGTATTCGTCTGCTGGATCTGGCACCGCTAGATGACCCTGATTCGATCTGCTCGCACCTCGCCGCCCTGTTGGATCTTTCGCTGCACGACAGTGAACCGATGGCGTGCCTGATCAACAGCCTGCGCGAGCGGCAGATGCTGCTGGTGATCGACAACTGCGAGCATTTGATCGATGCCGTGGCATTGCTCAGTGAAAGCATTCTGCGCGGCGCGCCGCAGGTGCATATTCTGGCCACCAGCCGCGAAAGCCTGCGAGCTGAGGGCGAGTATGTGCAGCGTCTGGAATCTCTTGATTGTCCACCGCCGATTGCGGTGCTCGAACGTGATCAGGCGATGGGGTTTTCTGCGCTGCAACTGTTCGTCGAACGGGCGATGGCGGCCCACGAACATTTTGAGCCGGGCAACGCTGATCTGCCCTCGATCATCGAAATCTGCCGCCGACTGGATGGCATCCCGCTGGCACTGGAACTGGCCGCCGCGCAGGTGGCGGGTCTTGGGCTGGACGGTTTGCTGAGTCAACTTCAGGGGCGGTTGCCGGCAGGCAATCAGACGCGTCTCGGCAGGCACGAAACGCTGCGCGCTACGCTGGACTGGAGCTTCAATCTGCTCAACGCCTGCGAACAGACCGGCCTGCGCCGATTGGGTGTGTTCCGTGGCGCGTTCACGCTGGAATCTGCGGCGGCGGTCATTGTCGGTCAGCACATCGAGCCGAACGAAGTGTTCGCCTCGATCACGCAACTGGTGGCCAAGTCGCTGCTCACCGTAGAGGTCGGTGATGAAGAGGTGTTCTATCGCCTGCTCGACACCACCCGCCGCTATGCACTGGAAAAACTCGATCAGGCTGCCGAACTCGGCGAAACCCGCGAACGCCATGCCGAACGCAGCCTGGCGCTGATGCACCAGGCCCAGGCCGACTGGGAGAACACCGCGACTGAAGTCTGGATCGAGCGCTACGCCCGTAGCCTCGAAGACCTGCGCGCGGCGCTGGACTGGACGCTGAATGACGAAGGCTCGCGCCCTCTCGGCGTTCGACTGACGGCGACCTCGGCGCCGTTGTGGCAAGAGTTGTCTCTGCTAAAGGAATACGGCGTTCACGTGCGGCGGGCACTCGCATTGCTGGCGTCATCCGACGAGCCCTGCCCGCGACTGGAAATCGCCTTGAAACTGGCCCTCGGCAGCGCCTGCTATCACACCTGGGGCGGCACACCGGAAACCATCGAAGCCTTCGTCAGCGCCCGTCTGCTGGCGCAACGGCACGACGACATGGCCGGGCAATTGCGCGCCATATCCGGGCACATGGCGGTCAATCTCAGTTGCGGGCATTACCAGATGGCGCTGGAGCAGAGCGAGCAATTCGAAAGCCTCGGCGTGCAGGGCGATGCGCAGTTGTCCTTGAGTACCCACCGTTTGCGAGTGCTCGCGCTGCATTACGCCGGCGATCAGCATCAGGCGCGGATCCACGCCGAACAAGTGATCCAGCGCATGGCCCACAGCGGCCACCTCAACCGCTTCACGCACGGTTTCGGCGTGCAATACGATCAGAGCGTCGCCTCGCTGACCGTCCTCGCCCGGGTGCTGTGGCTGCAGGGTTTTCCCGAGCAGGCCTGGCGCACGGCGCGGCAGGCGCTGGACATCGCGGTGCAGATCAACCACGGCACCTCGATCTGCTACACCCTGGCACTCGCCTCGTGCCTGATCGCCTATTACAACGGCGATGAGCAGAACGCTCGCGCGCTGCTGCAACTGCTGCTCGAACAGGCGCAGAAACATTCGGTGCTGCTGTTCTACACCTGGGCGCGGCATTACGCGCAGGTGATCGACGCCGACAAGGCTCCCGCCATCCCGCCCGCCGATAGCGGTCTGGTCAGGGAGATCATGGTCACGCTGGATCCGGTTTTCGTTGATGATGCTTTGCTCGAACGAGCACAAAGCGGCGCGGCCGGCTGGAGCACTGCGGAGATTTTGCGGGCCCGCGCCGAGCGATTGCTGGCGGCTGAATCGCCCTGCCATCACACGGTCGAAAGCACCTTGCAGCAATCCCTTGAGATCGCCCGGACACAAGGCGCACTGGCTTGGGAACTGCGCAGCGCAACGTCGCTGGCTCAATTGTGGCAGCGCCAGTCGCGTTTCCGTGAAGCACTCGAATTGCTGACACCGATCTACCAGCGCTTCACCGAAGGCTATGCCACCCCCGATTTGCGCAAAGTGCGTTTACTACTCGACGAATTGGGCGGTCAGTCGGCTGCGTGAGGCTGGCCGTGTGCGGCCCAGGTAACGCGCGTGCCGACGCTCGACATCGTTCAGTTCGCCGCCCTGCTCGAGTTGCTCGCGGGCATACCGGCGCGTGGTGTTGAGCATTCGATAGCGCAGTGTTCCGCTGGATCGATCAATTGCCAGCAGCGACTTGGCCGCCAACTGTTCAACCACAGCCACCAGCGTCGAGGGTGGTAATTGCGCACAACTGATCACGCCGATGGCGGCGTCCAGGGTGAATGCCATCTTGAACACCGATAACCTTTGCAGCACACGTTTTTCCTGCTCGCTCAAGCGCTGATAGCTCCAGTCCAGCGCAGCTTTCATCGACTGATGGCGTGGCACAGCGGTACGGCGTCCATGGCTCAGGACTTGCAGACCCTGATCCAGTTGCGTCTGAAGGCCGACCAGCGCCAGCGCATCGATCTGCGCCGCTGCCAGTTCGATCGCCAGCGGCAGGCCGTCGAGGCGTCGACAGATATCGCGCACCGTTTCCAGATCCTGCTCACGCAGACCAAACCCGTGTTGACGCGCACGGGCACGACTGACAAACAGCTGCACCGCCGAATAGCCCATGACCTCATCGACGCTGTTAAGCGCCGTGGCTTTGGGAAGGGTCAGGGACGGCAGTGGTTGCAATACTTCCCGACCGAGGCGCAATGGTTCGCGGCTGGTGGCAAGAATCGACAGACGGGGGGCAACGTCGAGCAGCGTTTCCAGCAGGCTCCGGCAGGCTTCGTGCAGGTGTTCGCAGTTGTCCAGCACCAGCAAGGCGTGGCGCGCGGCCAATGTGGGGAAGTCGATGTCGAGGGTTTTCAGCAGGTGATCGAGGAGCGGAATGTCTTCATCGATCAGCGATAGATCGACCTGCCAAACGCCGTCACGAAAATGTTGCAGCAGCAGTTCCGCTGCGCGCAGCGCCACGGTGCTTTTGCCGACGCCGGCAGGTCCCGTCACCGTCAGGAGCCGGGACAACGGCAGTTGCCGGACCAGACCGCCGACCAGTGAGTCGCGCCCGGTGACCGGCGTAAGCCGTGCGGGCAAGTTATGCTGGGGCGCTTGCAGGCTTTCGAAAACCACCTGAGCGACGCTGTCGCCCTGCACCGGTGCCACGAAGCTGTACCCGCATTGCGGCACATTGACGATGTAGCGCTGACCGTTCTCGCCGTCGCCGAGAGCCCTACGCAACGCGGCGATGTGCACACGCAGGTTGATCTCCTCGACCACCGAGGTCGGCCACACCAGAGCAATCAGTTGCTCTTTGCTGACCACCCGCCCGGCGCGCTCGACCAGCACCTGCAGGATATCCAGCGCACGACCGCCCATGTGCAATTGCCGATCCCCTTCGAGGATCAGCCGTTGGCGCAAATGGAACGCGTACGGGCCGAAACGCAGGACCGACGCCGAGTTCAATTGGTTGAGGCTGTTCATGTCCGTTATCTTCGCAGGCCTCGATGACGGTACAACCGTCACACGGGGCGCAGCACGGACATCCGGGTGCGTTTGACGGACAGAACCGCTCTAGCTGAACTGTTCGCGATATTGCGTGGGGGTCAGCCCGAGCTTTTCGCCGAACAGAAAACGCATGTGCCGCACGCTGCCGAAACCGCTTTTATAGGCAACGGTCTTCAACGGCAGATCGCTGGTTTCCAGCAGATTGCGCGCGCAATCGATGCGCGCACTTTGCAGGAATTCCATGGGTGTCATGTTGACCTCGCGGGCGAACACCCGAGCGAAGTGTCGTGCACTCATATTCGCAAGACTTGCCATGCGCTCGACGGTGAAAGCTTCCTCCAGATGCTCCAGCACATGGTTCTGCACCCGGGTAATCGGTGTTTCCTGGGGCGCCACTGCTGCCATCAACGGGCTGAACTGCGCTTGCCCACCCTGACGTTTCATCACCACCAGCAACACCTTGGCCACGTCCTGGGCAATCTTTTTGCCATGATCGCGAGCGACCACCGCCAACGCCATATCGATGCCGGCCGTAACGCCCCCGGACGTGATCAGATTGCGATCCTCGACAAAAATCTGGTCAGTTGCGACGTTTGCCATTGGAAAGCCCTTGATCAGGCGTTCGGTGTAATTCCAGTGGGTGGTTACACGGTAGCCGTCGAGCAAACCGGCGTGTCCAAGCACGAAGGCGCCGGTACAGATCGAGCCATATTGCCCGGCACGCGTGACCGCGTCCTGCAGCCAGGCGAGCAACGGCGGGTGTTTTTCGTTGTAGGCGCCGGGGCCACCCGGCACCAGCAACAAGTCATAGCACTCATCGGCTTCGTCGATGTGCCGATCGGCGTGCACGAGGACGCCATTGGACGCACGCAACGGCCCACGCTCGGTGCCCAGGGTCGTCAGGTGATAGTGGGCTTGCGGTTTCAGGTAACGGTTGGCAACTGAAAAGACCTCCAGCGGCCCGGCCATGTCGAGCAGCAGAAACTCCGGGAACAGCACCATTGCCACGGTCTTCATGGGAGTATCACCAAAATCCATGCAAAATCATAAGTCTGCGCATTATGGCCAGATACGGTGGAACCGTTGGAAAGAATACGTGATCCAGTGCACACAACTGTCAACTCAAAAGGGACAGTATTTCAATTTTTATCTACTTATTGCATCACAGGGTTACCAGTAACCTTCTCCTCACTCGGACGAATCAACGTCCTGAAAGGAGATTTCATCATGCTGACCCTTCGTAAAGCTTCCGACCGCGGTCTGGCCAATCATGGCTGGTTGAAGTCGTTCCACACCTTTTCCTTCGCCAGCTATCGTGACCCGCGTGAACAGGGTTTCTCCGACCTGCTGGTGATCAACGATGACCGCGTCGCCGCCGGCAAGGGCTTCGGCCAACACCCCCACCGAGACATGGAGATTTTCTCCTATGTGCTCGAAGGCGCCCTGGAACACAAGGACACCCTCGGCACCGGCTCGGTGATTCGCCCCGGCGATGTGCAACTGATGAGCGCCGGCAGCGGCGTGGCCCACAGCGAGTTCAACCATTCGGCGACCAAACCTGTGCACTTCCTGCAGATCTGGATCGTACCGGACGTCAGCGGCGCGAAACCGCGTTACCAGCAAGAGCACTTCAGCGAGCAGAAAAAACGCGGTCGTCTGCAACTGATCATCTCGCCCGAAGGCAACCACGGCTCGCTGAAAGTGCGCCAGGATGCACGGGTGTATGCCGGGCTGTTCGATGGCGAGGAAAGTGCCACCCTCAAGCTGCCTGCCAACCGCTTCGCCTACGTACACGTTGCTCGCGGCAGCGTTGAACTGAACGGCGTGCAGTTGAAGGAAGGCGACGGCGTACGGGTTCGTGAAGAGCAGGCACTGACCCTGAGCAATGGCCATGATGCCGAAGTCCTGGTGTTTGATCTGCGCCCGCAGGAACTGCCGGAAATGCCATGATTCGGTGGTTTCATCGCTCGAAAAAAACGGCCTTCGTTGAAGGCCGTTTTTCATTCTGCCGGCAATATCATCAGCGCTGCCGGCGCAGAGCTTCCAGCCTCTTTCACCGACTGAACCATTGCCAGAGTGGTCTGCATCGTGACGAGTACGTTTGCCTGATTCGCGTAGTAAGAACCCGCGAGTATGGCAACCATCCCGAGAAAATGTACGGCCGTTGCCGCCCAGTAATTCGCCTTGATCGTCGAGACCTGCCTGACGGCTTCGTCAATTCGCTCCAGAGACCTGTCAATGCGAGCCGAAACGATCGCGTAACGCTGGTCGCGCTCAAGGTGAGCCTTTTCCTGCTCCAGTCTGACTTTTTCGTAGGCTTTCTCTCGCTCGACCCGAGCGGTTTCCCGCTCCTGTCGGGCTGTCTCCAAGACCTTTTCAGACCCCAGTTGAGCCTTCAAGCGCTCCTGCCGCAGGTTTTCCATATTCTGCTCATGCGCCAGCTGAATTTTATTCTCAGCCTGCTCCCGTTCAAGGCGCACCTTCTCCAGGGCCTGCTCTCGCTCAAGGCGCACCTTCTCCTGAGCCTCCTCCCGCTCAACGCGCGACTTCTCCTGAGCCTCCTCCCGCTCAACGCGCGACTTCTCCTGAGACTTCTCCCACGTCTGCCGTGAAGCCTCCTGCTCTCGTTTCTGCTCCAGCCGCGCGCCCTCCTGAGATCGCTCCCAACCGAATCGGGCCTCCTCCATGGAGCGTTTTTGCTCCAGTCGGGCCTGCCCCTGACTTTTCTCGAGCTCCAGCCGTGCCTGATCCCGCTCGGCCTGCTGGGTCAGAAAGCCATCGATCTTGGCGGACATGGACTCGATCCGTGCATCGATTCTTGTCTCGATGACTTCGATCCTGGCGCTGAATTCGTCTCGTGTTATGTAGTTCATAGACTCACTACTATCCGTTTGCCCGGCCATGTCGCTTGCTTGAAATTGGCTGAATTCCCTTGCAATCAATTCCGCACCCCTGACGTTTATCAATACTTCCCTGGATTGATCACCTCGGAGCGTTTCACCTGCTCACTCCGGGTGCGAGAAACGATAGGGCCCGGCCAAAAAACTCACAAGCCAGCGGATTCTGGCGCTGTTGTAGGCAAGATCGTCAGCTGATGTAGCCGTCCTACACAGCCTCAATGAACTACTCATTCTCCAGCGCGAACGCCTCGACAATGTGTTCGATCACAGCCCTGACCCGCGCGGTATGGCGCAAATCCGCGTGGGTCACCAGCCACACGTCATAAGGCTCTGGCCGTGTACGCTCCGGCCACAGCCTGACCAGACCATCGCGCTCGCCCATATAGACCGGGATTTCTCCTGCACCCAGCCCGGCGGCAATCGAGCGTCGTACCAGCAAGCTGGAGCTCAGACCGGCGACGATCCGCCCGCGAGTCACGGGCTCGTTCACCAAAGTCAGGTCCTTGTTGCCTTGCAGATAAGGCTGGTACACCACCAGATCATGGCCCTCGAACGCACTGCCAGGCACCGGCACACCATGGCTGTCGACATAGGCCTGCGAGGCGAACAAACCCACCGGCCAACGCGCGATGCGCCGGGCGATCAGGTCCGGGTTGTCCGGACGGGTGTTGCGCACGGCGATGTCTGCTTCGCGCTTGGCCAGGCTGAGGATCTGCGTAGAGGCGTCCAGGTGTACGCGCACGTCCGGATGCCGTTCGTGCAACTGCGCAATGGCCGGGATCAGGAAATCGATGGCCAGCGAATCGGTGGTGCTGACCCGCACGCTGCCGGTCAGGCGATCGTCCAGGCCCTGGATACGCCGCTCCAGCTCCAGCGCCGAATGCTCCATTTTTTCCACCGACTTGAACGCAGCTTCACCGACTGCCGTCAGCGCATAGCCCTCGGAGGTGCGCAGGAACAAGGTTGCGCCCAACGACTTTTCCAAAGCCGTGATGCGTCGCCCGACCGTCGCCTGATCCACGCCCAGCACACGTGCGGCGCCGCGCAATGTCGACTCGCGGCAGACCGCAAGAAAGACCCTTGCATCATCCCAGTTCATAACGTTCTCCATTGATGCATAAACGCATCACAACAACGCAAACTCGCTGCATTAACGCAGCAACGATAGCCGATATGCTGGGCGCCATAAACCTTTCCACAGGACCGCCGTCATGCGCACTTCAACTGCTTCGCCCGAACGTCCGGACACGAGTGTCTGGCTGGCGATCTTCGCCGGACTCTGCGCCAGCCTGGTCAGCATCGGTCTGGCGCGTTTCGCCTACACGCCGCTGATCCCTTCGCTGATTCAGGCGCAATGGTTTTCCGCCCATGATGTGGTCTACCTCGGCGCGGCCAACCTGGTCGGTTACCTGATCGGCGCCCTCCTCGGCCGACCGCTGGCACGCCGGGTCACTCAGAGAAACGCCTTGCGCCTGATGATGCTGGCGGTGACCGCGGCGTTTTTTGCCTGTGCGTACCCGGTGTCGGTGAGCTGGTATTTCGGCTGGCGCCTGCTGTCCGGCATCGCGGGCGGCGCGATCATGGTGCTGGTGGCCGCGACTGTATTGCCCCATGTACCCGCCGCGCGCAAGGGCCTGGCCAGTGGTGCGATTTTCCTCGGCATCGGTCTGGGCATCGCCGGCTCCGGCACGATCGTCCCCATGCTGTTGAGTCTGGGCCTGCAAGCGACCTGGCTGGGACTGGGCGCGCTGTCGCTGGCACTGACGGCATTGAGCTGGTTCGGCTGGCCTTCGGAGCTGCCCCATGCAATTACCACAACGGCTCAGGTGGATCCGGCAGAACCCACACCGCCTGCGGTGTATCTGTTGTTTGCCCAGTACGCGTTCATGGCCGCCGGGCTGGTGCCGGCCATGGTTTTCCTGGTGGATTACGTCGCCCGAGGGCTGGGCGCCGGGGCGCACGTCGGCGCGCTGGTCTGGGTCATGTACGGTCTGGGTGCCATCGTCGGTCCGGTGAGCTATGGTTTTCTCGCCGATCATCTAGGTGCGCGGACCGGCATTCGTCTGGTGCTTGTGATACAGGCGATCACCCTTGGCTTGCTGGCCGTTTCGCATTCGTTCCTGGCGCTGGCACTGCTGGCGGTTGTGCTCGGTTCGTTTCCGCCGGGCATTGTCCCGCTGGCGTTGGCCCGGGTGCATGAACTGGTACCGGATCATCATCGCCAACAGGTGGCGTGGAGCCGCGCCACGGTGTCGTTCGCCACGTTTCAGGCGCTGGCCGGCTTCGCCTACTCGGCGCTGTTCAACGCCACAGGTGGACAGCATGTGCTGCTCTTCGTGATTGCCGGCGGTGCCATCGTGATCGCACTGATACTTGAGCACGTCATGAAACTGCTGCCCTCCTCCATCGAACAACGCCGCTGCGCCCATTGACGGGAATCATTAGGCCCTGACTGCGCTCCCATCTACTGATCACTTGTTTCAAGAGGAATCGAAAATGACATTGCCCACTGAAATGACCCGCATCGAAATCACCGAACCGGGCGGGCCCGAAGTTCTGCAATCCCGACGCGTGCCGCTGCCGATTGCTTCAGAAGGCGAAATACTGATCCGCGTGCACGCCGCCGGCATCAATCGCCCCGACGCTCTGCAACGCGCCGGCAAGTACCCGATGAAACCCGGCATGAACCCGATTCCGGGCCTTGAAGTGGCCGGCGAGGTCGTGGCGATTGGCAGCGGTGTCAGCAGATTTACGGTGGGTGACCGGGTCTGCGCGCTGACCAATGGCGGAGGATATGCCGAGTACTGCACAGTCCCGGCCGGCCAGGCCCTGCCAATCCCCGATGGGCTGGACTGGATTCAGGCAGCGGCCATTCCGGAAACCTTTTTCACGGTGTGGGCCAATCTGTTCGGCCTCGGCGGCGCCAGCCGTGGTCAGCGCGCCCTGATCCACGGCGGCACCAGCGGCATTGGCACCACCGCATTGATGCTGTGCCGCGAGTTTGGCATCGAAGCCTTCGCCACCGCCGGCAGCGCCGACAAATGCGCAGCGATCCGCAATCTGGGCGGCGAAGCGATCAACTACCGGGAACAGGATTTCGCGACTGTCATCGCCGAGAAAACCGCTGGCCAGGGCGTGAATGTGATTCTCGACATCATGGGCGGCTCGTACCTCAACGGGAACATCAGCGCCTTGGGGATGGATGGGCGGTTGGTGATGCTTGGTTTCCTCGGTGGCGCGCGAGCCAATGACATCGATCTGCTGGCGATCCTCGGCAAGCGTGCGGTGGTCACCGGTTCCCTCCTGCGTGCCCGGACCTCTGCGGAAAAGGCAGCCATCGCCGATCAATTGCGCGAACACGTCTGGCCAGTGCTGGCTGCCGGGCGCTGCCTGCCGATCATCGACCAGATCTACCCGCTCGCCGAAGCGGCCAAAGCCCATGCGCACATGGAAGCGGGCGACCACATCGGCAAGATCGTGCTGACGGTCAACTGAGTCGTTGCAGCATTTTGTAATCGTTGCAGGCGTGCGGTGGTCGAAAATGTCACGCGCGGGTCAAGGCATCTGGTAAAAAGCGTTCTTTGTCCACGCCGTGGTGAAACGTTTAATGTTCCTTGCCTTCATGACCCGACTTCGACGCCGCCGTCTGGCGTTCGCCTGCATGGCTGCCCTGATCATCGGCGTGCCGGCGAGTTGTGCTGTGCTGGAACACACCGAGCGCAAACTCTTGTTTCGCATTGAACCGGGCACCGCCGGCTGGTATCACGGATTGCCCGGCAGCGTGCAGGAACTCGACCTGCAACCGAAAAGCTTCAAGGCCGGGCAAAACATTCACGCCTGGTGGTGGCCGGCGGAACGCGCCGATGCGCCGGCGATCCTTTATCTGCACGGCGTACGCTGGAATCTGACCGGGCAACTGTTCCGTATCGAGCAACTGCGCGCGGCGGGTTATTCGGTACTGGCCATCGACTATCGCGGCTTCGGCCAGAGTCATGGCGACCTGCCGTCGGAGAGCACGGTGTATGAGGATGCGCGGGTGGCCTGGGAACGCTTCCAGCTGTTGCAACCCGACCCGAACAAACGTCTGATCTACGGGCATTCATTGGGTGGCGCAGTCGCCATCGATCTGGCTGCCGAACTCGGTCGCGATGCCGCCAGCCATCACACCCCATTGCCGGTGCGCGGACTGGTTATCGAATCCACCTTCACTTCATTGGCAGATGTGGCGGCAGCCGTGGCCAACACCTCCCTTCCGGTCCGTTGGTTACTGTCGCAGAAGTTCGACTCCATCGACAAGATCGCCGAGATCCACATGCCGTTGCTGGTGGTGCACGGTCTGGCCGACGCATTTGTGCCGTCACGCTTCAGCGAGCAACTGTTCGCCGCCGCCCGGCAACCGAAACGCCTGCTGCTGGTGCCCGGTGCTACGCACAACAACAGCATGGCGCTGGGCGGACAGAACTATCGCAAGGCGATTGATGCGCTGATGCAAACCCGACCTGCCGCCCGGGTGGCGGGCGCTGCGGTGCAGAAGAACCCGCGCGACTCCTGACGCCCTTCCAACAGACCATCGGTCACCTTGAACAGAAATTCTTGCAGCATCGGCTGGCAATCCGGCGTTCTAACGCTTTGCTGGATGGAGTCAATCCATGATGCTGCTTCGGCACACCCGGCCGCGCAGCGTTCCACTGCCTATTCGGGAGCACCACCATGAAAATCAACCCGTACCTGATCTTCAACGGCGACTGCCGCGCTGCCTTCACGTTTTACGAGCAATGCCTGCAAGGCAAGCTCGAAGCGATGATGACCTTCGGCGAAACCCCAGCCGCCGAACATGTACCCAAAGAGCATCACAACCTGATCATCCACACCTGCCTGAAAGTCGGCGATCAGATGCTCATGGCCTCGGACACCACTCCCGACCGCCCGACCCAAGGCATGAGCGGTTGCTCGATTTCCCTGAATGTCGACACCATCGCCGAGGCAGAACGGGTGTTCAACGCCCTGGCCAAGGATGGTCGCGTCGACATGCCGCTGGAAGCCACCTTCTGGGCCGCGCGCTTCGGCATGCTGGTGGATCGTTTTGGCGTGTCGTGGATGGTCAATTGCGAAAGTGACAAATGATGCTGCCACTGCTCCGGACATGAAAAAGCCCGACCTCTTCAGGTCGGGCTTTTTCGTTCATCGCTGGGCCAGTTCGTGCCGAACGCACTGTTCGTAATAGGTTTGCTTGACGGCCGCCGGCTTGAGTCGCGACGCGCTGTCGTAAGTCTGCTCGGTAATACCCATGGCGGTCATGCGCATCCACGGTTGCTGGAACTTGCGCGCCTGCAAGCGCTTGCGCGCGCCATACAGGGAAATGCCTGACAGCTTCGACTGTTGCGCACCGGCGGCGATGTCCGAACCCCAGGTACACGCAAAACGATGGCTCTTGCTCAGCTCCCTGGCTTGGGCCTCCAACGCGAACAGAGCGAGGGAAAGCGTTGCTACGGTGATGACAATCGTCCGCATATGGCCCACCTAACCTTTTGAAAAAAGGCGAGTTTGCCGGGACTTGAAACGTTCGGGGGCCAGCAATTTGCCGCCTATTGCTACCGGGTGCGGATTTCCACCTTCAACCGGTCTGTGCCTTCTTCCCGGCACTGGATGACGACGGGGACAAAACGCTGGATTACCGAAATATTGCTGTACAAATGCTCGGTCATCCTGGGCGTGGTAAACGATCCACCCCCGGCCAGCACCATCGGCAACAACAGTTGATCGGCCATATGCTCTGCCACCGCTGCACCGCTGTGCAACCAATCGGCCGCCTGATCGATCGCGGCGTCCGCCACTTTCTCCGAACGCAGTGAGGCTTGACCGAAAGCGCTGAAGATCTCCGTGACGTGTTCAAACGCATATTCCAGCAGCAACACATTGCCCGGGCCACATGCGGGATCAAGGGTGACGGCGTTCAATTCTGCTGACGCCATTTTCAATCGCAGGGCCACCCTGTCGAGCTCGCGCACACCGACGCTCGGTGCCAGTCCGGCCGTTAGCGCAAACGCCTGTTGCGAGAGCGGCAAGCCGCGCTCACACAGGTGCAGTGCTGACAGTTTCGATGGTTGCACCCTGACGTCAATTTCACCGCCGCCCGCCGGTACGAACCCGTGGCGCAGCAACGTCAGTTCAACCTCCGCGCCCATCCGTCGCAGCAGCGGCAACCAGCTGCGGCTGAGAAAATCGGTCGGTGGCGCCAGCGGATTATGCGTGCCGCCGCTGATCCGCACACGGCTGGCTTGCGGCGCCAGCAACAAAGCGGGCAGCAAGGTCTGTAACACCAGTGTGCAACTGCCGGCGGTTCCAATGGCAAAGCGATAATCGCCGCCACGAATCGGCCCCGGCTCGAAGCTCAATGTCTGCGAGCCCAGCTCAGCCCCCTGGATCTTTGCACCGCAGACTTGAGCCGCCGCCATCACGGCGGTCAGGTGCTGGCGTAACAGTCCCGGACGACTGCGTCTGGCCCGAATCCGCTCAATGCGAAACGCCTGGCCCGTCACCATCGACAGACTCAGCGCACTGCGCAACACCTGGCCACCACCGATGGCGCCGTCCAGTTCAATAACGTCCTGTTTCATTTTTTTCCTTATGCGTACAAACCAACGGTTTCCCGCAGATATCGATCGAGCTGCCGCGAATCTTCCCGGGTTCTTGGCAATGCTGGCACCGCACGCTCGAGTTCCGCTTCGATGAACGCATGCAACGCCGGACGACGAGGACCGTAAGCGCTCTCGTCGGCATTGCGTTTGAGCGCGAGCAGTTCGTCGACTTCATCGAGCAATGCACGATCATCGACCGTACTCAGCAGATCGCTGAACGTCATCGGCGGCCGACCCCGCCCCTGATCGATCCAGCGCACCGCCAGCAGCGGCCGCAGTACGTAGAAATACTTCTTGAACCGCACGCTTTCACCCTGCAGATAACCACGGAAGTTCTTCTTCGCCATCGACAGATAATGATTGCGCGCGGCCGGCGGGCTGTAGAACGCCTCGGCCAGCGCCCGCAGTTGCGCAACCGCTGCGGTCTCGCTGCGATAAACCAGCGGGGAGTCGAGCCACTCCAGCAAGGTCGGGTTGGATTTGCGCAACAGCCCGAGGGTCTTGCGCAGCTCCCAGCCACTGACATCCAGCTCGTCATCCAGCGGTCGCTCGATCACATCACTTGGCGCATCGACCTGGACGAACCACTCAGGTTTCTCCACATAAACGAAGCGCACATCGTAATCACTGTCCGGCGAGGCAAAACCCCAGGCCCGGCTGCCTGATTCGCAGGCATACAGCACCGTGACATTGCGTTCGCGTTCTATGCGCGCCAGTTCTTCCAACACCCGAGCGCGCATGGCGCTGCATAGCGGGTGTCGTTCTTCAAATTTCATGTCCTTTAATCCTTTTTCCGGCGCGCCTTGCGGCACGCGTTATCCCTTGACGCACACCACCTGACGCAGGGTGTGCAGCACTTCAACCAGCTCACGCTGGGCGTGCATGACTTTGTCGATGTCCTTGTAGGCCATCGGAATTTCATCGATCACCTCAGCATCCTTGCGGCATTCAACGTGCGCAGTGGCGCGGATCTGGTCTTCGACGGTGAAGGTGTTTTTGGCCTTGGTACGGCTCATGGTCCGACCGGCACCGTGGCTGCAGGAGCAAAACGATTCTTCGTTGCCCAGACCGCGCACGATAAAACTCTTGGTGCCCATCGAACCGGGGATGATCCCCAACTCGCCCTTCTTCGCTGACACCGCGCCTTTGCGGGTAACCAGAATGTCCTCGCCGAAATGCCGTTCTTTCTGCACGTAGTTGTGGTGGCAGTTCACCGCCTCCAGCGCGACTTCGAACGGCTTGCGGATAATCTGCCGCGTGGCCTGAATCACCGCTTGCATCATCAGCGCCCGGTTCTGCTTGGCGAAATCCTGGGCCCAGCCCACGGCTTCTACGTAATCATCAAAGTGTCGGCTGCCTTCTTCGAAGTACGCCAGGTCACGATCCGGCAGGTTGGCGATGTGCTGACGCATATCCGCTTGGGCCATCTGAATGAACAGGTTGCCGATGGCGTTGCCGACACCGCGCGAGCCGCTGTGCAACATGAACCAGACCCGGTTGGCCTCATCCAGGCACACTTCAATGAAGTGGTTACCGCTGCCCAGTGTTCCGAGATGCCCGCGGTTATTGGTGTTGGCCAGTTTCGGGTACTTGTCGGTGATCGCCTTGAACCGTGGACTCAGCGCCGCCCAGGCCTGATCGGCCTGTTGCGGAATCTCGTCCCAGGCGCCTTTGTCCCGGCGCGACCGGGTCGAACTGCGGCCATGAGGCACCGCTTGCTCGATGGCACTGCGCAGGCCATGCAGGTTGTCCGGCAGATCGGCCGCAGTCAGCGAGGTTCGCGCGGCAATCATGCCGCAACCGATGTCCACCCCGACCGCTGCCGGGATGACCGCGCCGACCGTGGGAATCACGCTGCCGATGGTCGAGCCCTTGCCCAGATGAACGTCCGGCATGACCGCCAGATGCTTGAAGATGAAGGGCATCTTCGCCGTGTTCATCAACTGCTCGCGCGCTTCGTTTTCCACCGGGACGCCTTCGGTCCAGAGCTTGATCGGTTTGCCGTTGGCGACTTCCAGCAATTGGTAAGTGTGTTCTTTCATCATCTCGATTCTTCAGGTAGTTCCACCGGCATTCGCCGGCAGATTCAAAAAAGGTGGCACGACAAAAGTTGATGACTGTTGCGCGTTGCCGCGCACCGGGGTTAGCCGGCCTCAGATGTACAGCCATCGGCATTCGTGCCGTCACGCACACTGACAAGGGTTTGGTGAGACGTCTTGGATGTAGTCCCACCGGCATTCAGTGCCCGTGACAAATCAATTCATTGGGTGGCTCATCGCGTCATCCCATGCTTTCAATCGCTTCGACCCAGTGCTGCGGTCCGTACCGGCCGGCGGTGAACTGCTCGATCACATCGAACACCGCGTCACTGAAACCGCCGACATTCAGGATGTCATCACGATCCGCCGCTGGTGTTGCCCAACCCGGTTGCAGGTCAATGCAGACCAGGCGTGCCTGCGGGTTGATCCGCTTTATCCGCTCCCATTGCAGCATCGTCTCGCTGGCGCCCTGGCGTCGCGCATCAATCCAGGATTCGTTGTCCGACACCATGATCAGCGTATCGACCCTGGCCTTGCTGTCCGCCAGTTTCTTCAACGGCGCCGAACAGCAGGTTCCGCCGCCGAAAATGCCCGCAAGTTTTTCGGCATTGCTGATCACACTGTCGCGCGGGTTGAGGGTGATATCCACCACCTTCCATTCGAACGGCATCACCCGTGCCGTCGGCTGTTTACGCAACACCGCCGCCGTAATCAGCGCCGCCACATCGATGCAGCGCACCGCGGTGGTCGCGCCCTGACGATAACCGGTCAGCGGGCTGCCCATCGAGCCGGAAACATCCGGGCAAACCACCACTGCACCCTGAAGGTTCGGCACATTGGTCAACGATAGCTCCAGCGCATCCTGCAAAGCCTCGCGAATCAGCGCCGGCACGTCATCGCCGACCATCCGGTACGCCGCCAGCAACTGGTACGGATACACCCGCGCCCTGGCCACTGCTTCGGGATCCGCCAACCGCGCGGCCACGTATTCGGCGCACCCCGGCACTTCAAAAGCGCCGTGGCGCGCCAGCGTATTGAGGTTGATGCGCAGCCCCTGCCAGCCCATGTTCCGCGCCTGCACCGCCCATTGCTCCTTGCTCAATGTTTCGTTACCGAGCAATTGAAAAGGCACTTCAGGCACTTGATCACTCGCGCCACTGCGAAAGACCAGCAAATCGCGAGTGAGGGCGGGCAACGCCTGTACATCCACCGGTTTGCCGATCAGCCAGGCGAAAAACGCTTCGCGCCAGGCCTCGGACGGTTTTGGGTGAACCATCTTCACCACATCCGCCAGCGAAGGCTGATTGCCGATCGATGCCTGCAACAGCTGTCGTTCGGTTGCGCTGTTCAGCCAGTTCTGCACCAGACGCTTGGGTTGAGAACCCAGGGAGCGGCGACCGGTGGCGCCACTGCGCAGGATCTGCACGAAATTGCGCAGCATCTTGCCGCTGTCCACGACTTGCCCGAACACCTCCGGCACCAAAGCCGAACGCTGAGCCGTCAGCGCCGCCAGCAACAAGGCCGGCATGTCTTTCATATGGCCTTTCTGGCGAGCGTAAAGAGCAGCATTCGCCACGTAGCGGCTGTCCAGCTCCGCCACCAGCTTCAACACCTGATCCAACTGACTTTGAGCAGATGCGTAAAAAGTCGAATTCAGGCAACCGGTGACGGCCAGTTGGGCCAGTTGATGCTTGGGCGTGTAGGCATAAGCCGCAGCTCCGGAAGCATTCAAGGTGTCGCAGGCCGGCAGGCTTTTCGATTGCGTGTTGAAGAGGTTGAAGTTGGCCATCGTGGCATCTCGCTGTGTTGTCCTGTTCGTTGCGACAGGTATTGCAGCCGCTGTGCCAGTTTTTGAAAACATTCGTGAGTTATTTTTATCTATTTGATTTTTAAAGGTTTTATTTCAATAGCGAGTACTCCTGAATTTTCGTCACGACAAATAACGCCCTCGAACACTATCATTGGATATCGTCATTTATCTTTCAGGATAATCAATGTCCAGCAAGCGCACCGTCGCCATCGGTTTCATCGGCGCCACTCTTGATCGCGTCGGCAAAGGCGCCAACCGCTGGAACCATTGGCGCCCGAGCGTGGGCCTGTGTCAGCAACCGGATGTCTTGATCCATCGACTGGAACTGATACACGGCACGGATGTCCGGGACGCGAGCCTGGCCGAACGCATTCGCGAGGATATCCGTCAGGTGTCACCGGACACAGAAGTGCGCCTGCACCCGATGGCGCTGCGCAACCCCTGGGATTTCGAAGAGGTCTACGGCGCCCTCCACGACTTCACCTCCGAATACACCTTCGATACCGAGCGTGAGGACTATCTGGTGCACATCACCACGGGGACCCACGTCGCGCAGATCTGCTGGTTCCTGCTGACCGAGGCGCGCTACCTGCCGGCACGCCTGATCCAGACCTCCCCCGCCCGCCGCAAGAGCGAAGAAGAGCCGGCCACCGGTACCCACGCCCTGATCGACCTGGATCTGTCGCGCTACGACCGGATTGCCTCACGCTTCACCCACAAACGTCTGGAAGGCCTGGAATTTCTCAAGTCCGGCATCGCCACCCGCAACACCGCGTTCAACCGTTCCATCGAGCAGATCGAACGCGTGGCTGTGCGATCCAAAGCGCCGATGCTACTGGTCGGCCCGACCGGCGCCGGCAAGTCCTTTCTCGCCCGACGCATCTACGAGCTCAAACGCAGTCGCCATCAAATGCAGGGGCGTTTCGTTGAAGTCAACTGCGCCACCCTGCGTGGCGACGGTGCAATGTCCGCGCTGTTCGGCCACGTCAAAGGTGCCTTTACCGGCGCGCAAAATGCCCGCGACGGCCTGCTGCGAGCGGCTGACGGCGGCATGTTGTTTCTCGACGAGATCGGCGAACTCGGGGCGGACGAACAAGCCATGCTGCTCAAGGCCATCGAAGAGAAGCGCTTCTTTCCGCTGGGCTCGGACAAGGAGGTCGACAGCGACTTCCTGATCATCGCCGGCACTCACCGCGACCTGCGCAGTCGCGTCGCCGAAGGTCTGTTCCGGGAAGATCTCTACGCTCGGATCAACCTCTGGACGTTCGACCTGCCAGGCCTGGCAGGCCGCCGCGAAGACATCGAACCCAACATCGATTTCGAGCTTGAACGCCACGCGCGCGAACACGGCCAAATGGTGCGCTTCAACCTTGAAGCCCGACGGCGCTACCTGGGGTTCGCCAGCTCACGGGAAGCTGCGTGGCTGGGTAACTTCCGTGAACTTTCGGCCTCGATCACGCGCATGGCGACACTGGCCGACAGCGGGCGAATCGATGAAGCGCAGGTCGAGGAGGAAATTGATCGGCTGCGGTATGCCTGGGGGCTGGCGCAACCGGGCGGTGTTGCGGATGACCTGCCGGGTGATGCCAAGACGCAGGATCTGTTTGATCGATTGCAATTGAAGGCGGTGCTGGAGGTTTGCAGACAGGCAGACAGTCTGTCGGATGCCGGCAGGCGACTGTTCGGCGTCTCGCGACAGGCGAAGGCGCAGCCCAACGATGCCGACCGTTTGAGGAAATACCTCGCACGGTTCGGCATTGACTGGAGCCAGCTGCGCGAGCAGTGAAGCGTCCGTGAACGAATGGATGCCGTCGGGGCTAATGCCGGTGACTCCCGAGTTCCCGCCCGTCAGTTGACCGGCACTTTCCCCCGCGTCAGATCTTCCAACATTTATTCACCTGATGCGGAAGCCCGACGATGAACAGAACCATTGCAGCCCTCATGCTTGGAAGCCTTTTATCCGCCACCGCACCGCTTGCGATGGCGGGAAGCACCGTCCCGCCTACCGGTATTCCCGGGGTCAACCAGGGAGGCACCGAGTCCAAGGAAGAAAAGGCCGACAAAAAGGGTGAAGAGGCCTCGGGCTCGAACTCCGGTGCAGAGGCCCATGAAACCGAGAAGGATGCGCAAACGTCCAGCGGCTCAAAGGATGGGATGAAAGAAAAGAAACCCTGAACGACTTAGCCACCTCAGCAGTTTTCACAGGCATAAAAAAGCCGATCTCTCGATCGGCTTTAATCCCGCCTTGGCAGGCCAGGACGATTAATTTCAGCGCTTGAGCTTGCGTTTGTTGCGGTACTGGTCGATCACTACCGCGACCACGATAATCAGCCCCTTGATGATGTCCTGGATGTACGCATCAACCCCGACGAACGTGAACCCGCTGGCCATCACCCCCAAAATCAGTGCGCCAATCACCGTGCCGGTGATGCGCCCTACCCCGCCCGCCAGACTGGTACCACCGATAACGGCAGCGGCAATCGCGTCCAGCTCATAGGACATGCCCATCCCGGCCTGCCCGGTGGCGGCGCGGGCCGAAGCCACTACGCCTGCCAGCCCCGCCAGCAATCCGGCGATGCTGTAGACGATGACCAGATGGCGTTTGACGTTGATGCCTGAAGTGCGCGCCGCCTGCATGTTGCCGCCGATGGCGTAGGTGTATTTGCCGTACTTGGTGTAGCGCAGCGCGATGTGGAAGATCACCGCCACCACCAGAAAAATGATCACCGGCATCGCGCCGTGGCCGATGGCCGTATAGGAGTCCGAGAGCATGCTCACCGGCTGGCCTTCGGTGTAGTAACGCGCCAGGCCGCGAGCCGAAACCATCATGCCCAGTGTGGCAATGAACGGCGGAATCCCGGTGATGGCGATGATGCTGCCGTTGATCGCCCCCGCCAGCAGCCCGACACCGAGCCCGGCAATCACGGGAATCCAGACCGGCAAATCGGTCAGTGACGGGAACACCGCCCGGGCGAAATCCGAGGTCTGCGCCAGACTGGCCGCGATCATCGCAGACAAGGCGAGGACCGAGCCAGACGACAGGTCGATTCCGGTGGTGATGATCACCTGGGTCACGCCAATCGCCAGCAGGCCGATGATCGACACTTGCAGGATCATCAGCACCAGCCGCTGGGAGTTCATCAGGAAGCTCTGGTCGCGCACGATCCAGCCGAACAGTTCGAACACCAGGCCAATGCCGATCAGCACCAGGAAAATGCTCAGTTCCGTCGGAAAGCGCCGGCGACTCTTGACCGGTGCCGTGGCCGGTTTGTTTTCCAGTATCGCGTTCATAACCACTCACCTTTCTATCGCATCATCGACGGCGGCCTCGGCCACCAGCGGTATCCATTAATGAACCGAGGACAGGCCCGAAGCCAGTTGCATCACCCGCTCCTGAGTCGCCTCGCTGCGGTCGAGGGTGCCCATCAGGTCGCCCTCGTGCATGACCATCACCCGGTCACTCATGCCGAGCACTTCCGGCAGCTCCGAAGAAATCATGATCACCGCCATGCCTTCGCTGGCGAGGTAAGCGATGAGCCGGTAAATCTCGGCCTTGGCGCCGACATCGATGCCGCGGGTCGGCTCGTCGAGAATCAGGATTCGCGGATTGGTCATCAGCCAGCGGGCCAGCAAGGCTTTCTGCTGATTGCCACCCGACAGGGTGTCGATGCACTGCTCCAGCGACGGAGTTTTCACTCGCAGTTTCTTGCACATGTCTTCGCACAAGGTGCGCAAGGCTTTTTGCTGGATGAACCCGTGGCCGGCGTAGTGCGGCAGGACGGCCATTTCCATGTTTTCCAGCACCGAGAGGCACGGGAACAGGCCGCTGAGCTTGCGGTCCTCGGTCAACAGCGCGAAGCCCTTCTCGATCGCCATGTGCGGATCGCTGATGCGCACTACCTCGCCATCGAGACGGATCTCGCCACCGTCGCTGGGCGTGATGCCGAAGATCGCTTCGGCCACGTTGGTCCGGCCGGAGCCCATCAACCCGGCGATGCCGAGGATTTCCCCGGCGTGCAGGTCGAAGGAAACGCCCTTGAAAATGCCATCGAGCTTGAGGTCGCGCACCGACAGCAGCAGATCGCCGATCGGCTTTTCACGCACCGGAAAAAGCTGGCTCAACTCGCGACCGACCATCATCGAGATCAGGCTGTCGCTGTCCATCGAATCGGCCCGCTGCAGGCCGATGTAGGCGCCGTCGCGGAACACCGCCACTTCATCGGCGATCGCGAACACTTCGTTCATTTTGTGGGTGATGTAGATGATGCCTTTGCCCTGGCTTTTCAGGTCGGCAATGATCGAGAACAGGTGGGCGACTTCCTTGTCGGTGATGGCCGACGTCGGTTCGTCCATGATCAGGATGTCGGAGTCGTAGGACACGGCTTTGGCGATCTCGACCATCTGCCGCTCGGCAATACTCAGGTTGCCGACCAGTTCTTCAGGATCGAGATTGATCCGCAGGCGCTCCAGCAGTTTCGCCGTGCAGCGGTGCATCTCCCGGTGGTCGATCATGTGAAAGCCGTTGAGTTGCTCGCGGCCGATCCAGATGTTTTCGGCGATGCTCATGTGCGGCATCAGGTTGAGTTCCTGGTGGATCATCGCGATCCCGGCCTGAAGCGCTGCCAGCGGCGTTTCGAATATCACGGGCTTGCCCCGCAGGCGCAGTTCGCCGGCGTCTGGCTGGTAAATGCCGGCAATGATTTTCATCAGGGTGGATTTGCCCGCGCCATTTTCGCCCATCAGCGCCAGCACGGAACCGGGGCGTACCCGCAGTTGCACATCGGACAACGCCACCACACCGGGGAATCCCTTACTGACGTTGAGGATCTCCAGCAGGTACGGCTCTTCGACAGGTATTGCAGTGGGCGGGCTCCCCGTCACAGGGGTGCTCGAAGCAGTCGCTGAAGCGAACATGGTCAGGTACTCCATCAGCAAGGCAGCGATCGCCACCTTGCGGGCTTATTGTTGTTATTGAACGGACGGACTATTTGAACTGGTCAACGTTTTGCGGCGTGATCAGGCGGAACGGCACCCAGACCGCCGGCTCGACCGGCTCGTTCTTCGCCATTCTCACCGCCGTATCGATGGAACCGTCGGCCTGCCCCTTTGCATCCTGGAACACGGAAGCGGCCAGCGAGCCCTTCTTCACGGCGTTCAAGCCATCCGGCGTACCGTCGACACCCGCAATCAAGACGCTGCCTTTGGCGACGCCGGCCTGTTGCAGGGCCATGGCGGCACCGATCGCCATTTCGTCGTTGTTGGAGACGACCGCGTCGAACTTACGGCCCTGGGTCAGCCAGTCGTTGACCAGCGTCATGCCCTTATCCCGCAGCCAGACGCCGCTCTGCTCCTGCTCGACCTTGATGTCCGGATATTTGGCCAGCACCTCCTTGACGCCCTTGGTGCGGTTGGTGGTGGAGTTGTTCGCCAGATCACCCAGCAGAATCACAATGTCGCCCTTGCCGCCCATCTTGTCGGCCAGGTACTGCATCTGCATCTCGCCGGCCTCCAGGTCGTTGGAAGCAACAGTTACTACGCCTTTGGGCAGGTTCAAGTCATCGGGGCGGCGGTTGACGTAGACCAGCGGAATGCCAGCCTTCACCGCCGCTTCAGTAATCTTTTTGGTGGCGGCTGTATCCACCGGATTGACCACGATGGCGTCGACCTTCTGGCTGATGAAGCTTTCGACCTGGCTCAGTTGCTTGACCACGTCGCTGCGGGCGTCTTCGAACTGCAGCTTGACGCCGTCGGGATAGGACTTGGCTTTCTTGTCCATGGATTCGCGCAGGTAGGTCAGCCAGGTGTCATCGAACTGGGACATGCTGACGCCGATCTTCATATCGGCCAGCACAGCGCCGCTGGCGAACATCAGGGACAAGGCCAGTGAGGCAAAACGGGTCTTGGTCTTCATGAAAAGTCTTTCTCCACATTCTTGTTGGTTTTATGGATGAGGCATGACGATTTCAGTAAGCGGACAAGCAGTCGAGGCGTTGGAACGTGTCGCGAGACAGTGAATCTGGAATCGACTTTATTGGAAAATATTTTCCATATCAACCTGTTTTAGAATTTTATTATGATTTCATTCCATGGCTTGCAAACTCACTCAGTTCCACCACCTGACGGCGCTTGAAACTCAGTCGCGCAGCGTCTAGCACGCGGGTTGTCGCCAGTGCATCACGGGCATCCACGGGCAGGGGGCCCCCGTTTTGCAGCGCGATTTGTAGCTGCAAATAGAACTGACTCCAGCAGCCACGTTCGGAAGGAACCCGTTCGCGCTCTTCTCCGTGTTCTAACCAGCCCCAACGTCGATGTTCCTCGACGCCCCAGCGCTCGCCTTCGGTTTTCGGCGAGAGCCCGGCCAGCGCCTGGGCCTCCTGCCCGTCCAGCCCCTCGACGCTGTAACAACCCAGCGTACCGCTCACCCGAAAGCGCGGGCCGGGGCTGTTTTGCAGGCAACTGCCACCCAGATGCGAGGTCACGCCGTTGGCGTGGGTCAGGGACATGAAGAAGCCGTGATCGCATGCCTGGTCTTTTTCCAGGTAGTCCAGTTCGGCGTAGACCCGCGTCACCGGGCCGAACAGCAACAGCGCCTGATCGACCAGATGACTGCCCAGATCGCGCAGGAAACCACCGCCGCTGCCGTTGTGAACCGATGACGGCGAGTAACGCTCGATCCGCGACTCGAACCGGCCGACCTGGCCCAATGCGCCGGATTCGATGAGTTTGCGCACGGTTAGAAAGTCCGAGTCCCAGCGCCGGTTCTGATAGACGCTGAGCCGTACATTCTGGCGCTCGGCCATGGTGATCAGGGTTTGCGCCTGCTGCCAGTCGGCGGCGAACGGCTTGTCGCTGACCACCGCCACGCCGTGTTCGATGCCGTCCAGCACCAGTGCCGGCCGCCCCTTGAGGGGCGTCGATACCACCAGCACATCGATCCCGGCTTCCACCAACTGGCCGATGCTGTCGAAGGCCGGCACACCCGGATGTTCCGCCGCCAGCAACTGTCGGCGCTCCGGCGAACGGGTGACCACGCCGACGAACGTCGCCGCCGGCAGACTGCTGATCAGCGGAGCATGAAAAAACCGGCCGCCATGGCCGTAACCGACAAGTCCGATGCGCATGTCTGAACTCCTTCTTATTGTTATGTCACCGCGTTTCGGGAAAACCGCGGTGATTGTGGGAGCAGCGTTAGCCGTAGAACCTCGGGCGATCAGGCAGTACAACATTGACGATCGCCCCACTGCTCTGCGCTTCGATGCACGCATCGGCAGCAACAGCGGCGGCGAAGCCATCCCACGCCGAAGGCCCACCGACCTGCCCGGCCCGCACGCCATCGATGAACGCCTGCAACTCGACGTCATAGGCCGCTATGAAGCGATCCTTCCAGTCCATCAGAATCGCGTTGGACAGCTTGGCCCCGCTGCGCAATTGAACCTGGGACGGTTCCGGCAGTTTGGCGATGCCGGTCTCCCCCACCACTTCGCACTGGATGTCGTAGCCGTACTGGCAATTGACGAAAACTTCCACGTCGATGCGCGTGCCCTTGGCGGTTTCCAGCAGCACGATCTGCGGATCCTTCAGGTGCGCGAGCGCCTTGCTGCTCTTGCGCGGGAACACCACCTGCACCGAGACGTAATCGTCGTCGAGCAACCAGCGCAACACGTCCAGCTCATGAATCAGCGTGTCGGTGATCGCCATGTCGGTCTTGTAGTTTTCACCCACTTTCGGGTTGCGGTGCGCGCAATGCAGCATCAACGGCTCGCCGATCTGGCCACTGTCGATCACCGACTTCAACGCCCGATAACCTTCATCGTACGGGCGCATGAAACCGACCTGCACCAGCCGTTTGCCGTGGGCCATTTCAGCCTCGACAATCTTGCGGCAGCCTTCGGCAGTGACCGCCAGCGGCTTCTCGCAGAACACCGGTTTGCCCGCCGCAATCGCGGCCAGCACGAACTCTTCGTGGCTCGGGCCCCAGGAGGTGACGAGGATCGCCTCGACGTCCGGCGCCTGGATCACCGCGTGGCCGTCGGGATAGACCTCGGCGGTCAGTTTCAGGTCATCCACGACCTTGGCCGCCTGCTGCAGATTGATGTCGGTGACCGCCACGACCTGACTGTTGAGCAAGGTCTGGCTGCAACGACGGATGTGGTCCTGGCCGATGGCCCCGGTGCCGATGACGCCTAGCCGCAACGCTTGGGAAAGCAATGACATGAAAGGGATTCCTTGTGGTTGTTCGATTCAGGGCAATCAGTACTGACGGGCCTTGGCCAGTCGTTCGTTCAGGGTTTTGGCCACCGCATCGGTGCGGGCGCTGGTGGAGACTTGCGCCACGCCGACCCGCCACCACGACAGGTAACCGTGAATCATGGTCTTGGGCAGAACCTTGATGTCGATCAGGGTCGAGACCGTCTGCAAGCGCGCATCGGCCAGCGCCGCCTGTAGCTCTTCAACGGTGTTCACCTTGTAGGTCTTGCAGCCGTAAGCCGCCGCGCTCATGGCGAAATCCACCGGCACGAAAGCACCGTCGAGCTTGCCGCTCTGCGGGTTGCGGAACCGGAACTCGGTGGCGAAGCTGTCCATGCCGTTGCCCATCTGCAGGTTGTTGATGCAACCGAAGGTCATGTTGTCGAACAGAACCACGTTGATCTTGCGCCGCTCCTGGATCGAGGTGGCGAGTTCCGAGTGCAGCATCATGTAAGAGCCGTCGCCCACCAGCGCATAGACCTCGCGCTCGGGCTCGGCGAGCTTCACGCCCAGCGCGGCATTCACCTCATAGCCCATGCACGAATATCCATATTCGACGTGATAGGTGTTCACCCCCTTGCTGCGCCAGCTGCGTTGCAAGTCACCGGGCAGGCTGCCGGCGGCGGCGACGATCACCGCGTCATCGGCGAGGCTGTTATTGAGCACGCCGAGCACGCGGCTCTGGGTCAGGCAGGAACCGGTCAACTCGATGAATTCGCGCAACACCGCCGGATCGAGGTGGTCGTTGATTTCCGGGATGAAATCCCGAGCCTGATAGTCGATCTGATACAGCCGATCCACTTCCTCATCCAGTTGCGCCCGAGCCTGACGAGGCTGATCGCCCCAAGCGGAACGGTAGTCGCCCAGCGCTTCGGCCAGCGCCGACAAACCTGTTCGGGCATCCGCCAGCAGTTGCACGCCGTCGAGTTTCAGGGCATCGCACGGGCTGATGTTGAGGTTGAGAAACTGCACGTCAGGGTGCTGGAACAAGGATTTCGACGCCGTGGTGAAATCGCTGTAGCGGGTGCCGACCCCGATGATCAGATCCGCCTCCCTGGCCAGCAGGTTTGCCGCCAGACAACCGGTTTCGCCGATGCCGCCGACGTTCAGCGGATGGCTGGACACCACCGCGCTCTTGCCGGCCTGGGTCTCGGCGAAGGGAATATCGAAACGCTCGGCAAACGCCTGCAACGCCGCGTTGGCGCTCGAGTATTTGACGCCGCCGCCACAGATGATCAGCGGTTTGCGCTTGCCTTTGAACAGCGCCACGGCATCGCCGAGCATTGCTTCAGTAGCCGGGCGACGCTCGATCCGGTGCACACGTTTTTGCAGGAAATAATCGGGATAGTCGTAGGCCTCGGCCTGCACATCCTGCGGCAAGGCCAGGGTCACGGCGCCAGTTTCAGCGGGGTCGGTGAGCACGCGCATGGCGTGAATCGCCGCGGTCATCAATTGCTCGGGACGGTTGATGCGATCCCAGTATTTGCTCACGGCCTTGAACGCATCGTTGGTGCTGATGCTCAAGTCGTGGAACTGCTCAATCTGTTGCAACACCGGGTCCGGTTGACGACAGGCGTAGACATCGCCCGGCAACAACAGCAAGGGAATCCGGTTGGCGGTCGCGGTGGCGGCAGCGGTCAGCATGTTCGCCGCGCCCGGCCCCACGGACGAGGTACAGGCGTAGATCTTGCGCCGCAGATGCTGCTTGGCGAAACCGATCGCCGCATGGGCCATGCCTTGTTCGTTGCGGCCCTGATGGACGATCAGGTCACCGCTGTCCTGCTCCAGCGCCTGCCCCAGACCCAGCACGTTGCCGTGGCCGAAAATGGTAAAGATCCCGGCGACGAACTTGCTCTGAACGCCATCGACCTCGATGTACTGGTTGTCGAGAAATTTCACCAGGGCCTGGGCCATGGTCAATCTTGTTGTGGTCATAACCGCACCTTTCAAATTCAGATCCGATCCCTGCAAGGGGCACTGTCAACTCAGGGATTTGCTCAGGTGGTCCATGCTCGCGCCGATCGCCGTCTGGATATCCGCCAGGCCATGGACGCTGTCGGCGAACGGTTCAAACGACAGATAGCCGCTGTAGCCGCCAGCGAGCAGGCTGTTGATTTGCGCCGCGTTGCCGAGAATGTCATCCGCGCCCACCAGCACCCGGTGGCCATCGCCAAGGGCCGCCAGAGGCGCCTCGTTTTCCTCGACCCCGGAGATGTGCACCAGCCCGGTCAGCTCGGGGAAAAACTCCTGTTCAGCGGCCAGGTGGTGGTGAAAGGTGTCATGCACCAGACGGAACACATCCAGACCGCCGACGGCCTTGATCGCCTCCGCAGCCGTGCGTTTGCGGCGCAGCGAGCAGGCTTTGAAACCCAGCGGCTCGATGAAACCCAGCAGGTCGTGATCACGCAGGATCGGCGCCAGCTCACTCAACGCGGTGCGCAGGCCTGACGAACGTTCGGCGACGCCGCGCGGATCGGCGCGGTCGTTCAACGGACACATCACCAACCCCCGCGCACCACAATCGCGGGCATAGGCCGCCAGCTTCAAGGCCTGCTCGCGGCGCTCGTCGTTCCACACATCAAACGGATACAACGCGTTGATCGACAGCACGCTGATGCCGTTGGCCGCGCACAACTCACGCACATATTCGGGTGCGGTGCCGTCCTCGATCTCGATGCCTTTGAGGTCGTTGCGGATCTCGATGGCGTCGGCCTTGAGGGTCACCGCCAACTCGATGAACGCCGGCAGGGACAAACGTGGAGCGACCATTCGGTTCAGGGCAAAACGCAGTGGAGTAATCATTCTTGTTGTTCTCCGCGCAGATGAGTTATTTGGCCGTCGGCATGCTGAATTCCGGCCCCTTGGCAATGCTGTCGGGCCAGCGCTGCATCACGCTTTTGTAGCGGCTGTAGAAACGAATGCCTTCTTCCCCGTAGGCGTGGTGATCGCCGAACAGCGAGCGCTTCCAGCCTCCGAACGAGTGCCAGGCCATGGGCACCGGAATGGGCACGTTGATGCCGACCATGCCGACCTTGATGCCGCGGGCGAAGGCGCGGGCGATCCCGCCATCGCTGGTGAAGCACGACACGCCGTTGCCGAATTCATGGGCGTTGATCAACGCCACGGCACTGGCGAAATCCGGCACGCGCACGATGCCCAGCACCGGGCCGAAGATTTCCTGTTGATAGATGCTCATGTCGGTGGTGACGTGATCGAACAGCGTCGCGCCGACGAAAAAGCCCGCCTCGGCCCCCGACACCTTGAAGCGGCGGCCGTCGACAATCAGCTGCGCGCCCTGGGCCACGCCCTGATCGATAAAGCCTTCCACCCTGGCCTTGTGTTCGGCGGTGACCAGCGGCCCCATGTCGTTATCGCCTTGCAGACCGTTGCCGACTTTCAACTGATCGATGCGCGGCAACAGTTTGGCGATCAATTGATCGCCGACTTCGCCGACCGCGACTGCAATCGAAATCGCCATGCAGCGCTCACCGGCCGATCCGTAAGCGGCGCCGATCAAAGCATCCGCCGCTTGATCCAGATCCGCGTCGGGCATGACGATCATGTGATTCTTCGCGCCGCCCAGCGCCTGCACCCGCTTGCCGCGCGCGGTGGCCTGCTGGTGGATGTACTCGGCAATCGGCGTTGAGCCGACAAAAGAAATCGCCTCAATGTCCGGGTGCTGCAGCAAGGCGTCGACCGCCGTCTTGTCGCCCTGGACCACATTGAACACGCCGTCCGGCAAACCGGCTTCGGTCAACAGGCGAGCCATCAGCAAACTGGCGGACGGATCGCGCTCGGACGGCTTGAGGATGAAGCAGTTGCCGGTGACCAGCGCCAGCGGAATCATCCACAACGGCACCATCACCGGGAAATTGAACGGCGTGACCCCGGCGCAGACGCCGAGCGGCTGACGCAGGTTCCAGTTGTCGATGCCGCCGCCGATGTTGTCGCTGAACTCGGTTTTCAACAGGTTCGGCGCACCACAGGCGTACTCGACGATTTCAATGCCTCGGGTGACTTCGCCCTTGGCGTCGGAAAACACCTTGCCGTGTTCGCGGCTGATGATTTCGGCCAGTTCGTCGTGATGACGATCAAGCAATTCCTTGAACTTGAACATCACCCGCGAACGGCGCAGGGACGATTGCTCGGACCACGCCGGGAAAGCCTTCAGCGCCGAAGCAACGGCAGCGTCCACGGTCTTCTGGCTGGCCAACCCAACCCGCGCCTGAACAGAGCCGGTGGCCGGATTGAAGACATCGCTGAATCGTTCGCTACCGTTGTCCTGCACCTGACCGTCGAGGTAATGGCCTATGACCGGGGCGTCGCTCATTGTTCTTGTTCTCCGTGCGAAAGTTGGAATTCAGAGATCCAGCAGCCAGCTGTGCTGCGGGTCGTTATGGAACTGCCAGACGCGTTTCGGCCCGGCCATCACGTTCAGGTAGTAGGACTCGTAGCCATACGGCACGCTGACCGGGTGATAGCCCCTGGGCACGACGACGAGGTCGCTGTTTTCCACGGCCATGGCTTGATCGATGCTGCGGTCGTCGGTGTAGACCCGCTGGAACACGAAGCCTTGGGGCGGGTTGATCTGGTGGTAGTAGGTTTCTTCGAGGAAGCTCTGATGCGGCAGGTCGTCGGTGTCGTGTTTGTGCGGCGGGTAGCTCGAGGAATGCCCCGACGGCGTGCGCACTTCCACCACCAGCAGCGAATGCGCCGGCTCGCTGTCCGGCAGGATGTCGCAGACATAGCGGGTGTTGGCGCCCTTGCCGCGCACGCTGCGCTTCATGGTTTCAGGTCTGATCAGGCGCGGGCCCAGGTCCGTGATGGTCGAACCGGGAGCGGCGCAGACCGCCACTTGCGCATCACTCAACGCCACCACTTGAGCCTGACTGCCGGGTGGCAGGTACGCGGCGAACGGAGATTTATCTTCGAACACCGACTGGCGATCACCGATGTTGTCCCAGCTGAACGTACCCTGCCCCGGTGCTTCGCCGTGGATGCCGACCCGACCGCTGAGCAGCACCAGGCACAACTCTTTGTCGCCCGCCGCGACAGGCAAGGTTTCACCCAGGCTCAAGCGATAGGCGGCGAATCCCACGTATTGCAGTTCACCTTCAGCCAACTCGACCATGGTCCGGCCACGGGCATTGCTTTTGACCAGCAGGCTCATCGTGCAGCCCTCTCGTCGAGCAGCGCACGCAAGGTGTCGAAGCCTTTTTTCGCGTAGACATAACTCGGTGCCACTGCCGGATCCTGCTCGGCCTCGACCACCAGCCAGCCGTGGTAATCGGCCGCCAGCAGCACGTCCAGCAACTCGGCGAAGTCGATGTCACCATCCCCCGGCACGGTGAAGGTGCCGTTGATGATGCAGTCGGGGAAACTCCACAGATTGTTGCGCGCCAGTTGCACCACCGGTTTGCGCACGTCCTTGAAATGCACGTGGCAGATGCGCGACAGGTGTTTGCGCAGCACCTGCAAGGGTTCACCGCCGCCCATGTAGCAATGGCCCGAGTCGAACAGCAGCCCGACTTCATTGCCGGTCAACGCCATCAGGGTGTCGATGTCCGACGGCGATTCGACGTAGGCGCCCATATGGTGGTGGTACGCCAGACGCACGCCCTGGGACAGGGTGAAGCGTGCCAGTTCGGTCAGCTTGTCGGCGTATTGTTGCCACGCCTGTTCGGTGTGAAAACGCGGGCGTTCGACCAGCGGAATTCGCTGGCCCTGAATGGAATCGGCGACTTCACCGTAAACCAGCACGTTCGCGCCGTTCTTCGCCAGCAGCTCGACATGGCTGGCAATCGCGTCGATTTCCTCGGCCACCGAACGCCGCGCCAAACGACTGGAATACCAACCGGACACTAGGGCCAGGTCATACGGACGCAGTACATCACCAACGCCTTTGGCGTCCTTGGGAAACTTGCCGTTGAGTTCGAAGCCTTCATAACCGATGGCCTTGCCTTCGCTGAGGGCGGTGCTCAGCGGTGTTTCACCGCCGAGGGACGGCAGGTCGTCGTTGCTCCAGGAAATCGGGTTGATGCCAATTCGGATAGCGGGCATGGCTGCACCTTTTATTGTTATTTCTAGAATGTTCAACCGCGGCTCAGGCCCGGGCCGTTCGCCAGGCATCGATCAGTTCGACGAAGGTGCCCTGTACCTGGCGGATCAGCGTCTCGTCATCGATTTCCCCGGCCAGCCAGGCGCGGCTCGGCTCCTGGAAAATCGTCCGGCCCACGGCAAACCCGCGGCAGGTCTGGCTCTGACTGGCCTGCTGGAAGCCTTCGGCCAATGCTGATGCCGGGGCATTCAGGCCCAGCAGCACCACACCTCGGCAATAGGGATCGCGCGCCTGGATCAGTTCGTCGAGCTGTTGCCATTGCTCGGCACTCTGCGCTTCGATCTTCCACCACGCCGGATAGATGCCCAGGTTGTAGAGGCGCTTGAGCGCGCGATACAACACGTCGGGATGCGCTGAGGGGTGATCCTTAGGCGGGATGATTTCCAGCAGCAGTTCATGACCGCTGACCTGCGATGCTTGATACAGCGCCTTGATCTGCGCTTCCTGCTCCAGGCGCAGCATCGGTTCGTCGTCCGGGTGGAATTGCACCAGGCATTTGATGATTTGCTCCTGCGGCCAGGCGATCAGGTTGCTGCCGATCGAGCGCCCGTGTTCGAAGGCCAGCGGCCGCGAGCCCTGCATCTCGACCGGCCGCGCCACCCACCAGCCACGACCGGTCGCGGCGTTCAGCGAGTCCTGACCGAAACGCTGATCCGCCAGCAGCCCGACATCGGCTTCGATGCCCTGCTCGCGCAAATCACTTTCGACCCGCTCCACGGCCTTGATAAACAGTTGCTTGAGTTCACCGATGGCGCCGAGGTCGCGTCCGCCCTTCTGGGCCAGTTCCACCAGTTGCCCGCGATGGTCGAAGGCAAAGATGAACAGTTGCTTCCACTGTTTGCGCGGCACACTGACCTGATGCAGGCGTTGCAGGGTGGCGTCCTGATCCGGCCGGGTAATCGGTACCGGGCTGCTGAACAGGTAATCGAGTTCGGCCCGGGTCGGCATCGCCGGCGCGCAGGCATGGCGCGACACCACCAGCCCCCCGCAGGCATTGGCCAACTGGCAGCAACGCTCGTCGCTGGCGTCCTCCAGCCAACCGCTGAGGAAACCCGACATGAACGCATCGCCGGCGCCCAGTACGTTCAGCACTTCAACGCGCACCCCGGGATAAATCGCGCCGTCTTCAAGACGCGCCGGAATCTCTCCGTGAATCACCGTGCAACCTTGCGGTCCGAGCTTGACCACCAGGGTTGCCGCGCTCAATCGCCGGACATTGCGCAGGGCGGTGAGCAAATCCTCGGAACCGCCGGCCATCAGAAACTCTTCTTCGGTCCCGACCACAAGGTCGAAGCGCGGGAGGATTTGTTGCACATGCTGAGTGACATTCTGATCGGCAACGAACCGGGTTTCGCCGTCCGCCTTACCGGCGACCCCCCACAGGACCGGGCGGTAATCGATGTCCAGCACCCGTTTGACATTGTGCTTTTCGGCGTAGTCCAGCGCCTGGGTGCTCGCCTTGTAGACGCCGTCGGTGGAGAAATGAGTGCCGGTGATCAGCAAGGCTTTGCTGGAGGCGATAAAGGCTTCGCTGATGTCTTCGGCCCGCAGCGCCATGTCGGCGCAATTCTCACGGTAGAAGACCAGGGGAAAGGTTTCCCGATCCTTGAGACCGAGCAGCACCATGGCGGTCAGTCGCTGCGGATCGACCTTGATGCCGCTGACATCGCAACCTTCACGGGCCAGGGATTCAATCAGGAAACGCCCCATGTGATCGTCGCCGGTGCGGCTCAACATCGCCGACCTGAGCCCCAACCGGGCGGTGCCGAACGCGATGTTGGCGGAGGAGCCTCCAAGGTATTTGGCGAAGCTGCTCACATCCTCCAGCCTTGCCCCGACTTGCTGCGCATAGAGGTCGACGCCAAGGCGTCCGAGGCAAATCAGATCCAATTGACGTCCACTGGCAAAACGAGTCTGGCCCATGCTGGCTCCTGTTATTTTTATCAGCCTGTGCCCGACGCGGTGACCGCGCCGGGCACTCTTGGTGGATGCAGACTAAAACGAGCCGGATCGAACAATCAATAAATATTCCAATTATTTTTCACATGGAATATTTTTTCCAATAAACTTCAGTGCAGGCGCTCCAGACACAGTGCATCGTTTCAGCAGGCATCCTGCTGGCGCAAGCTCAAGATTTTGTCCGGGCCGAGCCTGTAGACTGCGCACAGCCAACCTATTGTCAGGGGACGATACGTACAACCGTCCCTATAAGAACAAGCCAGAAGGATTATTTATGTCCCGCACCGATCAGCCGGCTACCGCCGAGAGCACGCCCGAGAGCGATCTTGCCAGCCCCCCGATCAATGCCGAGCGTCTGCTACAACTCATTACCACTGAATACGAAAGCCTTCCGCGCCAGCTCAAACGTATCGCCAGTTACATGAGCCAGCAGAGTGATCGGATCATGGTCGACCGCATCAGCGACATCGCCCGCGAGTGCGAAGTGCACCCGTCGGCCATCGTGCGTTTTTCCCAGCGTTTCGGTTTCAGCGGTTTCAGTGAAATGCAGGCGCTGTTCCGCGAGGCGTATACCCACAAAGCTACGCCGGTGCAGAACTACCAGCAGCGCATTCGCAGCATGATCGCCAACAAGTCGCAGAAAGCCAGCGGCGGCGACCTGGCCCGCGAATGCATCGACGCCACCCTGTCGGGCATCGAACGTCTGGGACAGGAACTCGATGACCAGGCCTTCGAAAAGGCCGTGGACCTGGTGGTCAATGCCGACAATATCTACGTGGTCGGCGTGCGCCGCTCGTTCGCGGTGGCCGATTATCTCGTCTACAACCTGCAACACACCAACAAGCGCATCCATTTGGTCTCGGGCCTCGGCGGCAGCTATCGCGAACAGATGCGCAGCGTGCGCGCCAATGATCTGGTGATCGCCATCAGCTTCACGCCGTACGGCAAGGAAACCCAGCACTGCCTGCGCATCGCCCAGCACCATCAGGCGAAAACCTTGATCATCACTGACAGCAATCTCTCGCCATTGGCCAAGCGCGCCAACACTTTGCTGCTGGTCAACGAAGGCAGTTCGTTCGCGTTCCGCTCCTTGAGTGCGACCCTGTGCCTGTGCCAGGCACTGTTTATCGCTGTGGCTTATCGACTGGAGTTGAAGGTGGACGAGATTCACGAGCAGGTCGGGTTTGAAGACTGAGCAGATCGCCATCCCAGCAAATACGGCAATTCAAAATATTTATTCCATTATTTGAATGACGGGAATATTTATTCTATAACCAGGATCTCTGAAAACAAGAACTCAAAGGATCCTGTCATGCGTGAACTCGGAATCGGCCTTATCGGCACGGGCTTCATGGGGCGCGCCCACGCCCTGGCCTTTCGCAATGTCAGCGGGGCATTCGAACTGCCCTTCACCCTTCGCCTGGCCGCCTTGGCTGACGCCGATCCCGCACGCGCAAAAGCCTGCGCCACCGCCTGGGGCTTCGAGCAGGCCCATGGCGACTGGCAGAGATTGATCGACGACCCCAAGGTCAACCTGATCGCCATCACCACACCCAATCACCTGCACTATCCGATGGCCATGGCCGCCCTTGCCGCTGGCAAGCCGGTGTACTGCGAAAAGCCGCTGGCGGTGAATCTTGAGCAAGCTCATGCGATGCACGTGGCGGCGAAGCATGCGGGCGTCGTCACCCGGGTCGGCTACAACTATCAGCACAACCCGATTATTGGCCTGGCACGCGATCTGATGCTGAGTGGCGAACTCGGCGAGATCATCAGTTTTCAAGGTGAATTCAGCGAAGACTTCATGGCCGATCCAGCCTCCCCCTGGTCGTGGCGCTGTGAACCCGAACATGCCGGTGGAGCACTGGCGGATCTGGGCAGCCACCTGCTCGCCATGGCGCGCTACCTGCTGGGCGATGTCGAAGCGGTGTGCGCCGATTCCCAGACCGTCCATGATCAACGACCGGCCACAACCGGCAGTCAGGAACAACGCCGCATTGGAGTCGACGATCAGACCCACGCACTATTGCGCTTTGCCAGTGGTGCGCGCGGCACCTTCAGCAGCAGCTGGCTCAAGCATGGCTACAAGAATCATCTGAGCTTCGAAATCAGTGGCACCCGAGGCACCTTGGCGTTCGATCAGGAGCGCCTGAACGAGCTACGCCTGTGTCGCGCCGGCCAAGGCGGCTTCCAGCGTTTACTGGCCGGACCGGACTTGCCCGGCTACGCCGCATTCAGCCCGGCGCCGGGGCATCAGTTGGGTTACAACGAATTGAAGACGCTGGAAGTGCATGAACTGATCGTAGCGTTGGCCGGGAACGGGCAAACCGGGACTGATTTTGAGGAGGCGTTTGAAGTGGAGAGGCTGGCGACGGCGATTCGGATCGCGGCTGAAGAGCGGCGCTGGGTGTCTGTTAGTGAAGTCACTGGCTAGTTTTGTGCGGGTACAAAAAAGCCGATCTGGATGATCGGCTTGAGTGTCTGCCTTCGATGAGGAGGAGAACTGGATCCCCTGCAAAAGTCACTGTGCATGAAAAAGCCCAACTCACTAAAGTTGGGCTAAGTCATTGAATTATATGGTCGGGACGGAGTGATTCGAACACTCGACCCCTAGCACCCCATGCTAGTGCGCTACCGGACTGCGCTACGCCCCGACTAGGCGTGAAACTCGTTCTTCACCTCGAAGAACGCTCAAGAATATATCGCAAGCTTTTGAAAACTGGAAGTATTTAAAAGCAGGAAATTATTTCTTGAGCACCACCAACACATCTTCGAGCTCGGCGATCATCTGGCGGATCATTTGCTTGTATTGGGTGGTGTCGTCTTTGGCTTCATCGCCGGACAGACGCAGGCGCGCGCCGCCGATGGTGAACCCCTGATCGTAAAGGAGCGCGCGGATCTGCCGGATCATCAGCACGTCCTGGCGCTGATAATACCGGCGGTTTCCGCGGCGTTTGACGGGGTTGAGCTGAGGAAACTCCTGCTCCCAGTAGCGCAGCACGTGCGGTTTTACCGCACACAGCTCGCTGACTTCACCAATGGTGAAGTAGCGTTTGCCCGGGATGACGGGTAGTTCGTCGTTATGACTTGGTTCCAGCATAAGCCTCAACTCGGGCCTTCAACTTCTGCCCTGGACGAAAGGTGACCACACGGCGAGCCGTGATCGGGATTTCTTCCCCCGTTTTCGGGTTGCGGCCAGGCCGCTGGCGTTTGTCCCGAAGGTCGAAATTGCCGAAACCCGACAATTTGACTTGCTCGTTGTCTTCAAGAGCGTGCCTGATTTCCTCGAAAAACAATTCAACCAATTCCTTGGCTTCCCGCTTGTTCAGGCCCAGCTCTTCATACAGACGTTCCGCCATCTCAGCTTTCGTCAAAGCCCCCATACGTCACTTCCTTAACGTGGCGTTCAACCTTTGTTCGAGCGAGGTGAGGATATTTTGCGTCGTCGAATTCACCTCATCGTCATTAAGAGTGCGCGATGGATGCTGCCAGGTCAAGCCGACTGCGAGGCTTTTTCTATCAGGATCAATACCTTTACCTTGATACACGTCAAATAGCCTGAGGTCTGTCAGCCATTCGCCTGCATTTTCACGGATTACGTCCAGTACAGCCGAGGCTGCAACGTCTTTGTGCGCAATCAGTGCCAGGTCACGACGCACTTCAGGAAAGCGCGACAACTCATGGAATTTCGGCATTTTACCCAGAGCGACTTCAGCCAGAACCAGCTCGAATACGAAGACCGGACGGTCGAGACCGAGGGATTTCGACAGTTCAGGGTGAATCGCACCGATAAAGCCGACTTCACGCCCTTCACGCTCGATGCGCGCGGTTTGACCCGGGTGGAGCGCTGGGTGCTTGCCCGGAGTGAAAGTGAACGAATCCAGCGCACCGGCAAAACCCAGCACCGCTTCCACGTCAGCCTTGACGTCGAAGAAGTCGACGGTATCACGACCTTGCGCCCAACCCTCCGGCAGACGGCTACCGCAGACAACACCGGCCAGCATCGGCTCTTGCTTCAGGCCTTCCAACTGACCGACGAAGCGCAGACCGCTCTCGAACAGACGGACACGATCCTGCTGACGGTTGAGGTTGTGCTGCAGCGCCTTGACCAGGCCCGGCCACAGCGACGAACGCATGGCGGCCATGTCATTGGAGATCGGGTTCGCCAACAGCAGCGGCTCGACACCTGGATTGAACAGCTCGAATTGCTTTGGATCGATGAAGCTATAGGTGATCGCTTCCTGATAACCACGAGCAACCAACAGACGACGCAGCTCCGGTAGATCGCTGCGCGCTTCAGCCTTGGCTTGCGGCGCCAGACGAGCTTGCGGGTAACGAACCGGCAAACGGTTGTAACCGTACAGACGCGCCAGCTCTTCGATCAGATCGACTTCCAGGCTGATATCGAAGCGATGGCTTGGCACTTCTACGCGCCACTGCCCTGCTCCCTCGGCGGAAACTTTCAGACCCAAAGCGTTGAGCAGACGCTCGACTTCGGCCGAATCCATTTCCATACCCAGCATCTGGGTGATGCGCTGAGCACGCAGAGTGATCGGCGCGATCGACGGCAAGTGCTGCTCGCTGACGGTTTCGATGATCGGGCCGGCTTCGCCACCGGTGATTTCCAGCAGCAGGCCAGTGGCGCGCTCCATGGCTTCACGGGCCAGTTGCCAGTCCACGCCACGCTCGTAGCGGTGCGAAGCATCAGTGTGCAGACCATAGGAACGAGCCTTGCCCGCCACAGCGATCTGGTCGAAGAATGCACTTTCAAGGAACACGTCGCGAGTGGTCGCGGATACACCACTGTGCTCACCACCCATCACGCCGGCAATGGCCAGAGCGCGAGTGTGGTCGGCGATCACCAGCGTATCGCTACGCAGGCTGACTTCCTGGCCGTCGAGCAGAACGAGCTTCTCGCCCTCTTCCGCCATGCGTACACGAATGCCGCCGTTGATTTCAGCGAGGTCGAAAGCGTGCAGCGGCTGACCGAGTTCGAGCATCACGTAGTTGGTGATATCGACCGCGGCATCAATACTGCGGACTTCAGCACGACGCAGGCGCTCAACCATCCACAGCGGCGTAGGCTTGGACAGGTCAACGTTGCGGATGACACGACCCAGGTACCGTGGGCAGGCGGCAGGCGCCAGCACTTCGACCGAGCGCACTTCGTCGTGTACGGCAGGAACCGTGAGAACCACAGGACGAGTGACCGGAGCGTCGTACAACGCGCCGACTTCACGCGCCAGACCGGCCAGGGACAGGCAGTCGCCGCGGTTCGGGGTCAGGTCGACCTCGATGCTGGCGTCTTCCAGATCCAGATAAACGCGGAAATCTTCGCCCACCGGCGCATCGGCCGGCAGCTCCATCAGACCGTCATTGCCCTCACCGACCTGCAGCTCGGTTTGCGAGCACAGCATGCCGTTGGACTCGACACCACGCAGCTTGGCTTTCTTGATCTTGAAGTCGCCCGGCAGCTCGGCACCGATCATCGCGAAAGGAATCTTCAGGCCCGGACGCACGTTTGGTGCACCGCACACGACCTGGAAGGTTTCCGCGCCATTGCTGACCTGACACACACGCAACTTGTCGGCATCCGGGTGCTGCTCGGTGCTCAGCACCTCGCCCACCACCACGCCACTGAAAGCACCGGCGGCCGGCGTAACGCTATCGACCTCAAGACCGGCCATCGACAGACGGGCAACCAGCTCGTCGCGATTTACCTGCGGGCTAACCCAGCCACGCAGCCATTGTTCACTGAATTTCATCCTGCTCTCCTAAGAATTCGTTACGACTAGCGAAATTGCGCGAGGAACCGCAAGTCGTTGTCGAAGAACAGACGCAAGTCGTTCACGCCGTAACGCAGCATGGCCAGACGCTCAACGCCCATGCCGAAGGCAAAGCCCGAGAACTCTTCCGGATCGATCCCGGACATGCGCAACACGTTCGGGTGAACCATGCCGCAGCCCATCACTTCCAGCCAGCCAGTCTGTTTGCAGACGCGGCAGCCTTTACCGCTGCACATCACGCACTCCATGTCGACTTCAGCTGAAGGCTCGGTGAACGGGAAGTACGAAGGACGGAAACGCACGGCCAGTTCTTTTTCGAAGAACACTCGCAGGAACTCTTCGATCGTGCCTTTGAGGTCGGCGAAGTTGATATCGCGATCAACCAGCAGGCCTTCGACCTGGTGGAACATCGGCGAGTGGGTGATATCGGAGTCGCTGCGATACACACGGCCTGGGCAGACGATGCGGATCGGCGGCTGTTGCGATTCCATGGTGCGGACCTGTACCGGTGAGGTATGGGTGCGCAACAGCATGTTCGCATTGAAATAGAAGGTGTCGTGCATCGACCGGGCCGGGTGATGGCCTGGGATGTTGAGCGCTTCGAAGTTGTGATAATCGTCTTCGACCTCAGGGCCTTCGGCAATGCCGTAGCCGATATGGGTGAAGAACTGTTCGATACGTTCCAGAGTCCGGGTTACCGGATGCAGACCACCGGAGGTCTGACCACGGCCCGGCAGGGTTACGTCAATGGACTCGGCGGACAGTTTGGCAGCCAGTTCGGCTTCCTCAAACAGAGCCATGCGCGCATTGAGAACGCCTGTGACACGTTCCTTGGCAACGTTGATCAGGGCGCCGACCTGCGGACGCTCCTCTGCCGGCAAATTCCCCAGGGTCTTCATCACCTGAGTCAATTCACCCTTTTTGCCAAGGTATTGAACCCGGATTTGCTCCAGGGCATTGATATCTTCAGCGCTTTGCACAGCCTCTAGTGCTTGAGAGACCAGCGCATCCAGGTTTTCCATGTACAGACTCCAGATACAAAATAGGGGAAGAGCTTGAAGGCTCTTCCCCTATTTATGACGTTTACCACCTGCCCTCACAGAGGTGAGGTCGGGTGACTGTCGGGGGTACTTAAGCCAAGGTGGCTTTAGCTTTCTCGACAATCGCGGCAAACACCGCTTTTTCGTTCACTGCCAGATCAGCCAGAACCTTACGGTCGATCTCGATGGACGCTTTTTTCAGGCCAGCGATGAAACGGCTGTAGGACAGACCGTTAACACGAGCACCAGCGTTGATACGAGCGATCCACAGAGCGCGGAACTGACGTTTTTTCTGACGACGGTCACGGTAGGCGTATTGGCCTGCCTTGATTACCGCTTGCTTGGCAACACGGAATACGCGCGAGCGAGCGCCGTAGTAGCCTTTAGCAAGTTTCAGAATTTTTTTGTGACGTTTACGGGCAATGACGCCACGCTTTACACGAGCCATGAGTTACTTCCTCTATTCTTGATCCAAAAATTAACGAAGGCGCAGCATGCGCTCGACTTTTGCCACGTCAGACGGATGCAGCAAGCTGCTACCGCGCAGTTGACGCTTACGCTTGGTCGACATTTTGGTCAGGATGTGGCTCTTGAAAGCGTGCTTGTGCTTGATACCGTTAGCAGTTTTCAGAAACCGCTTAGCAGCACCACTTTTGGTTTTCATCTTTGGCATGTTCGGATACTCCGCATTCAGTTGATAAACATAATCAGAAGGCCTGCCGTGCCCTGTTGATTACTTCTTCTTTTTCGGGGCGATGACCATGATCAGCTGGCGTCCTTCCATCTTAGGATGCTGTTCGACCGAACCGTACTCGAGCAGGTCTTGTTCAACCCGCTTGAGGAGTTCCATCCCCAGCTCCTGGTGGGCCATCTCACGGCCGCGGAATCGCAAGGATACCTTGGCCCTGTCCCCGTCACTCAGGAAACGTACCAGGTTGCGCAGTTTTACCTGGTAATCCCCTTCCTCCGTCCCTGGACGAAACTTGATTTCTTTTACCTGAATCTGCTTCTGGTTCTTCTTCGCCGCAGCAATCTGCTTCTTCTTTTCGAAGATCGACTTGCCGTAGTCCATCACACGGCAAACCGGTGGGACTGCGTCTGCGGAGATTTCTACCAGATCAAGCTTTGCTTCTTCAGCGATACGAAGCGCTTCATCAATCGAGACGATGCCAATCTGCTCGCCGTCAGCGCCAATTAACCGAACCTCGCGTGCCGAGATATTCTCGTTGATCGGGGCTTTCGGTGCAGTTCGTTTATCTTGTCTCATTTCACGCTTAATAATAATTACTCCGAATCTGGGCGACCACGCCGGGAAACCGCTTGCGCGAGAAACTCAGCGAACTGGGCGACGGGCATCGAGCCCAGGTCAGCACCTTCACGAGTACGCACAGCGACAGTCTGCATCTCGACTTCCTTATCCCCAATAACCAAGAGATATGGAACCTTGAGCAAAGTATGCTCGCGGATTTTAAAGCCGATCTTTTCATTTCTCAAGTCAGACTTGGCACGAAACCCGCTTTCGTTGAGAGTTTTTTCGACCTGAGCAACAAAATCTGCCTGTTTATCAGTGATATTCATGATCACTGCCTGGGTTGGCGCCAGCCACGCAGGGAATGCACCTTCGTAGTGCTCGATCAGAATCCCGACGAAACGCTCGAACGAACCGAGGATCGCACGGTGCAACATGACCGGATGCTTGCGGCTGTTGTCTTCGGAGACGTATTCGGCGCCGAGACGCACTGGCAGGTTGAAATCGAGCTGCAAAGTACCACATTGCCACACGCGACCGAGGCAATCTTTCAGCGAGAATTCGATTTTCGGACCGTAGAACGCTCCCTCACCCGGCTGCAGATCGTACGGCAGGCCAGCACTGTCAAGTGCAGCAGCCAGTGCCGCTTCGGCGCGATCCCACAGCTCATCGGAGCCAACGCGTTTTTCCGGACGAGTGGACAGTTTCATCTCGACGTCGGTGAAGCCGAAGTCGCGGTAAACATCCATGGTCAGCTTGATGAACGCAGCGGATTCAGCCTGCATCTGCTCTTCAGTGCAGAAGATGTGGGCGTCGTCCTGAGTGAACGCACGCACACGCATGATGCCGTGCAGCGCACCCGATGGTTCGTTACGGTGGCAGGCACCGAACTCGGCCAGGCGCATCGGCAGCTCGCGGTAGCTCTTCAGGCCCTGGTTGAACACCTGCACGTGGCAAGGGCAGTTCATCGGTTTGATGGCGTAGTCGCGGCTTTCCGACTCAGTGGTGAACATGTTGTCGGCGTAGTTGGCCCAGTGCCCGGATTTCTCCCACAGGCTGCGATCAACGACTTGCGGCGTCTTGATTTCGAGATAGCCGTTGTCGCGCTGCACCTTGCGCATGTACTGCTCGAGTACCTGGTACAACGTCCAGCCATTCGGGTGCCAGAACACCATGCCCGGCGCTTCTTCCTGGGTGTGGAACAGGCCCAGGCGCTTGCCGATCTTACGGTGATCGCGTTTTTCAGCTTCTTCAATACGCTGGATGTATGCAGCCAGCTGCTTCTTGTCAGCCCAAGCAGTGCCGTAAACGCGCTGCAGTTGCTCGTTCTTGGCATCACCGCGCCAGTAGGCGCCGGACAGCTTGGTCAACTTGAAGGATTTCAGGAAGCGAGTGTTCGGCACGTGCGGACCGCGGCACATGTCGACGTATTCTTCGTGATAGTACAGGCCCATGGCCTGCTCGTTCGGCATGTCCTCGACAAGGCGCAGCTTGTAATCTTCGCCGCGAGCCTTGAAGACTTCGATCACTTCGGCGCGCGGAGTGACTTTCTTGATGACGTCGTATTCGGTATCGATCAGCTGTTGCATGCGCTGCTCGATGGCAGCCATGTCGTCCGGAGTAAAAGGACGTTCGAAGGCGATGTCGTAATAGAAGCCTTCGTCAATGACCGGACCGATGACCATTTTGGCCGTCGGGTACAGCTGCTTGACCGCATGGCCAACCAGGTGAGCGCAAGAGTGGCGAATGATTTCCAGCCCCTCTTCATCCTTTGGCGTGATGATTTGCAGCGTTGCGTCGCTGTCGATGATGTCGCAGGCGTCGACCAGCTTGCCGTTGACCTTGCCGGCCAGGGTGGCCTTGGCCAGGCCTGCACCGATAGAGGCAGCGACTTCGGCTACGGAAACCGGGTGATCGAATGAACGTTGACTGCCGTCGGGAAGAGTAATAGTTGGCATGGCGCCTCCTCTCCTAGTGGTGACCCCTACCAAAGGTCACGTGGGTTGGGATGAGCCAGTACAAGATCCGATCCAGGCCATTCAATGACGAACGCCTGCCTTACAGCGGCAGGAGCCTTGCGGCCAACCGGAAAACCGAACCAGAGTGACTGGGATTCAAATCAGAGTATTCGTACGCTGCCGCCACCGGGACTGAAGGTCATCCGGAGCCTGCGAACGCCCGAGTCGGCCATGCTAGCACAGATGAACGGTCACACACGCACTCTGGTTTTACCGGCAGGCAAATCGTCAGTTTTATGCCAGAGTGATGAACTTGATCGGCCACTCAGCCATCAGATAACAAGACATCGACCCACAAGGAGCATCCTCGCATGCGTCTGAACACCCTATTCGCCGCAGTCGTCCCTTTAGTTCTGCTGTTGCCGCTGAGCGCGCAGGCTGCATGGCCGAAAGGCGTCAAAGAGCAATACATGAACGACTGCACAAAAGCGGCCAGCCAAAGCGTCAATCCGACCGTAGCCAAACAACATTGCACCTGTGGAGCTGATGTCCTGGAGAAGAAATTCACCACACAGGAAATCTCTCAGCTGATGGACAAGAACACCCCGCCCAGCGGTGAGCTGGGTCAGCGCGCACTGAAGGAAATCTCGGTTTGCCGAGTGCAGAAATAGCCCCTGGCGAGCGGATTTACGGGCATTCAGCGAGCGAAAAACGGCCAGAATGCCCCTGAATCCGATATTTTATGCAGGTTTTATAGCTTTTTTTACACCCCGCCGAATTGGCTGAAAGCCTCTGAAACCGGGGGTTACAGACATTCAAACTGTCGAGACGTCTGCAATATGAAAGCAAACAGCACGTCCGGGGGGCTACCAAAGCGAACATTTCGACTATGATACCCCGGTGTGCCCAGTTGGCCTGAGCAGCACAGTACTACTGAAAATATATGTTTCTTGGAGATACACCATGTCTAATCGCCAAACCGGCACCGTTAAATGGTTCAACGATGAAAAAGGCTTCGGCTTCATCACTCCTCAAGGTGGCGGTGACGACCTGTTCGTACACTTCAAAGCTATCGAATCTGACGGTTTCAAAAGCCTGAAAGAAGGCCAGACCGTTTCCTTCGTGGCTGAGAAAGGCCAAAAGGGTATGCAAGCTGCACAAGTTCGCCCAGAGTAATTTCCCGGCGCACTAAAAAAACCCCGTCCATGTGACGGGGTTTTTTATACGCGTGACAAAAGTCTGTACAACTCAGCCGCAGCTTGCCCGGGTGACCAGCAGATTATTGTCGGTATTGAGGTTCAGCCGATCAGACCGGTACTCAAGGGTGATCATGTCGTCAGGCTTGAGGAACCGGGCATTCTGCGCTCCGGCCTTTTTGCGCGCCTGCTCCAGCAATTCCGGCGAAGCCTTTTTGCCAACGGCGAACTCTGCAGCGGTTGCCTCGCAACGACTGTGACCGGTTTCGGTCGCCACGGGATCCTTCTGCGACTCGCTGGACGTGGTAGTGCAGCCAGCCAGCATGGCAACCGCCATCAGAGTACCCAGTGACGCGAGCTTCCAAGGCATGAAGCCTCCTTTTTTCAATAGTTGAGCGAACATCGTGCGACCGCCAATACAGCGTTTGGTTTCATGACCTGCGTCACGCCCCTGCCCCACGATCAGAAAAACGGCGAGTTTGCCTCAGCAACGCCTGATACTTCCTTACACAATCGTCACTGAATATGACCAGTGCTCAGTAGACGTCAATGTAGTCATAGGGCGGGTTCGGCCAATTGTCCTTGAGCGCGTTGAATATCTGCATCACCCAGACCTCGTCGCTCGCCGCAACGTTACCCACATAGCCCGAACCCTTGGCCCAGGTTTCCAGGCGAAACGACAGCCCGTCGATATCCTGACCACCCGTGACACCCGAAGAAATATAGGCGATGCCGCCCTTGGTCACGCGCAACTGGGTGTGCTCGTCGTCACTGGCTGAAGCCAGCAACAGACGCACAGCGTCCAGCGTCAGGCCGTCGGGGGAATTCAAATCGATCTGCACAGCTCAGTCCTTGGTTTTTTCGGATACGACCAAGTGTCGCATAGCCCTGCGCTCATGCCTAAGTCGCAGTGCCAAACGCCAGACAACGTGGTTAACTCAAGACTCAAATCCTGCGACCTGCCGAGCCCCATGATGACGACCGTAAGCATCTCAGCTGACATCAAGGCCCACTGGCCACAAGGGCACAGCTCTTACAGTCCGGGCAGCCCGGAGGAATTGGCATTGATCAGCATCGACCTGCTGGTCAAGACACTGGGAACGCAAGCCGCGCAATCATTTATCGCCCAGCTGTTCGAGAAGTATCCGGATGACTTCAAAGGCACATCGGACATCGAGAAAGAATAAAGGCCCGCGGGTTCGCACCTGCGGGCCTGTTGCTTACTTCAGACGTTTCAGGCGTTCGGTCAACAGATCGAAAAAGCCTTGAGCATCACCATTTTCCACCCAGAAGGCATTTTTCGGGGCTTTCAGGCCGTCATACCAGTCGACGATGGTCTGCCCGAAGGTCGGACCTTCACGGCTATCAACCACCACGTTCACCGAACGGCCGGTGAACAGTTCTGGCTTGAGCAGGTAAGCCACGACCGTGGCGTCATGCACCGGACCACCCGGAATGCCGTAGTGCTCCATATCGCCCTTGATGTACTCGTTGAGGATATCGCCGACAATCTTGCTCGCATTGTTGTTCAGCGCCGCGATCTGCTTCAGGCGTGCATCGCTGGTGAGGATCTTGTGGGTCACATCCAGCGGCAGATAAGTCAGTTTCACACCGCTTTTGAGCACGACTTCAGCCGCTTGCGGATCGGCATACAGGTTGAACTCAGCCACCGGCGTGATGTTGCCGCCGTTAAAATGGGCGCCGCCCATGATGACCACTTCCTTGATGCCCTGAACGATTTCCGGCTCCTGGATCAGCGCTAGCGCCAGGTTGGTTTGTGGCCCAAGCATGGCAATGGTGATGCTATGCGGCTTGGCTTTTTTCAGGGTGTCGATCAGGTAGTTGACCGCATTGCCTTCAGCCAGGCCTTTTTTCGGTTCGTGCACGGTGACACCCGACAGGCCTTCCTTGCCATGGATGTTCTCGGCGTAGATCGGTGTACGCATCAACGGTTTCGGTGCGCCGGCGTAGACCGGCACCTCTTCGCGCCCTGCCCACTCACGGGCCAGTCGCGCGTTGCGAGAGGTCTTGTCGAGACGCACGTTGCCAGCCACGGTGGTCAGCGCGCGAATATTCAGTTCCTCCGGCGATGCCAGAGCAAACAACAGGGCCACCACATCATCGGCACCCGGATCGGTATCGATGATCAGATCGATCTTTTCCGCCGCCTGGGCGCCGGTCGCGGTTATCACGGACAAAAGCAGCAGGCTCCGGATCAGTTGGTGAATTTTTTGAGCATAGCGGTGCATGGCGCATTCCTTGTGCATTTGAAATTGAAAGGGACTGAACCCCTTTAAAACGTAACCCCGGCCACCAGCACGATGTTGCAGTACGGCTGACATTCGCCTGTACGAACAATCGCTCGTGCCTGTCGGCTGAGAACCTTGAATTGCTCATGACTGAGCAGATCGCGTCGCCCGATTGCACCTTCTTCATTCAATGCGTCCAGCGAAGCCAGCGCAGTGGGTTGTTTGTCGAAGATTTCCTGGGCTAGCACATGACTCTCCACCTGCATTTCGCTGAGCACGACCTTCAAGGTGGTGACGAAATCCGGAATACCGTGGGTCAGCGTGAGGTCGATCAACTCGACGCCCGGCGGCACGGGCAAGCCGGCGTCGCCGATCACGACCATGTCGCCATGGCCAAGGGAGGCGATAAGCCGAGACAGCGCGACATTGAGCAAAGGAGTCTTTTTCATGCGGGTTTGAACGCCTGTACGTCGGACGAAGTGGGAATGGACGGCTGGGCACCCGCCCGAGTAACAGACAGCGCCGCGGCTATCTGACCAAAACGAATGGCCTCGACTTCAGTTTTGCCAGCGGCCAGCGCCGCCGCGAAACCGCCGACGAAGGTATCCCCGGCAGCCGTGGTATCGACCGCTTTCACTTTGGGTGCAGGAAAATGCTGGCTACCCGAGCCGTTGGCGAACAATGCCCCCTGAGCACCCAGCGTGACGATCACGTTGCCCGCCCCCATGGAAATCAGCTGGGCAGCCGCTTTTTCAGCGCTTTCCAGCGAATCAACCGGTAAACCGCTGAGGGCAGCAGCTTCGCTTTCATTGGGAATCAGGTAATCGATGGAGGCAAACCAGTCTGCAGGCAGCGGATGGCTGGCCGGGGCCGGGTTCAGGATGACCGTCTTGCCTAGTTCGCGACCGCGCTTGAGCGCATGACCGACGGTGGCATCGGGAACTTCCAGCTGACAAATGATCACATCCGCCGCCTGCAGCACCGCGTCGAATTGGTCGATCACCGCTGGCGTCATCGAGCCGTTGGCCCCGGCAACGATGACGATTGCGTTCTGACTGTTGTCATCGACCACAATCAGCGCTACGCCACTGGAGTCCTCGACCACGCTGACCGCCTGGCAATCGATCTGCTCGACCAGCAATGCCTCGCGCAATTGCACGCCATAGTCGTCATTGCCGACGCAGCCGATCATCGACACTCGCGCCCCCAGCCGGGCAGCGGCCACCGCCTGGTTGGCACCCTTGCCACCCGACACAGTGGCGAACGAATGACCGATCAGTGTCTCGCCACCCCGAGGCAAACGAGGCGCCCGGGTGACCAGGTCCATGTTCAGGCTGCCTATTACCACTACATTTGCGGGCATACATCACTACTCATCAATTCGGTTTCAACGATATTCGGTAAACACACCGGGCAGCGGCGCAGTCGACTCTCGCAAGACAATACTTGGGGTCACGATCCGCTGATCAGTGGCCAGATCCGGGGTGGCAATTCTTCGCAGCAACACTTCCGCCGCCATTTCACCCAGCTGCAAGATCGATTGGCCAACAGTGGTCAGCGCCGGATAAACGTAACGGCTCATTTGAATATCGTCGAAGCCGATCACCGACAACTCCGCAGGCACGCGCACATTGCGCTCGGCAGCCGCCCGCAGCACACCAATGCCGATCATGTCGTTGCCAGCAAAGATTGCACTGGGAGGATTGCGCTCAAGCAGAACCGCAGCCGCGTTATAACCACCGGTGCTGGTGAAATCGCTCTCCAGCATCCGCGATGGCGGCACTTCAATACCTGCCTCTTTCATGGCGCGGCAAAATCCGGCCTGACGCATTTGCGCAACACTGGTGCTCGCCGGACCGCCAATGGTGGCGATATCACGATGTCCGAGTTCGATCAGGTGTCTTGTTGCCAGATAGGCGCCATATTCATGGTCGATGCGCACGAGATCGGCGTCCACCCCTTCCAGGCCCCGGTCAACGATCACCATCGGCGTCTTGACCCCGGCCAGACCTTGTACCAGGCCACTGTCACCGCCAGCGGAGGCGACGATCAAGCCATCGATACGCTTCTCCAGCAACACCCGAAGGTAACTGCGCTGCTTTTCCGGATTGTCGTCGGAGTTGCAGAGAATTACGCAGTAGCCATTACGCTCACAGTAATCCTCGATCCCCCGGGCCAACTCGGCAAAGTACGGGTTAAGACTGTTGGGCACCAGCAAGCCAATGGTGGCAGTGGTCTTGGCCTTCAGCGATCGGGCAACGGCGCTCGGCACGTAGTCGAGGCTTTTGATCGCCGCCTCGACTTTCAAGCGCACTTCCTGGCTCACCGGCCGGGTGTTGTTCACAACATGGGAGACGGTCGTGTAGGAAATTCCCGCGAGCGCCGCCACATCCTTGATTGTCGCCATGTCTCAGCCCCGCCGGCTTGCGCGTTGGCTGCGATACGTATCAAGCACTACCGCGATGACGATCACTGCGCCGGTGATGATGCGTTTGGTCGGCTCAGTTGCGCCGATCTGCGCCAGACCGGCCGCCAGGACGGAGATGATCAAGACCCCGAAGAATGTACTGATGACCGAACCACGGCCGCCCATCAGGCTGGTGCCGCCGATGACCACCGCAGCGATCACTTGCAGCTCGAGGCCTGAACCGGCATTCGGGTCGGCAGCTTCCAGGCGGGAAATCTGGAACAGCGCCGCGATACCGGCCAGCAGCCCCATCAGGCTGAACACCAGAATCTTGTAGGGCTTGGGATTGATGCCCGCCAGCCGCACCGCTTCCTCGTTGGTACCGATACCGATCAGGTAGCGACCGAACACGGTCCGGGTCAACACCGCCTGAGCAATGAAGATCACCAGCAAGGCAATGATGAACGACGGCGAAATACCAAAAGCGATCGGGTTCGACAGCCACGCGAACGAGTCACCGATGTAGGCCGTGCGCGAACCGGTCATCTGATAGGCCAGGCCCCGGGCCATTTCCAGCACACCGAGCGAAACGATGAACGACGGAATTCGCCACGCAACCGTGATCGAGCCAGTCACCGTGCCGGCCAGTGCCGCCACTGCCATGCCAAGCAGCGCAGCCGGCAAGACACTCCAGCCCCAGCCCAGGATCGCCACGCTGACAGTCGATGCCGCAAGCGCCAGCACCGAACCCACCGACAGGTCGATCCCGCCGATGATCAGCACGAAGGTCATGCCCACCGCCAACACCATCAGGTCGGGGATCTGGTTGGCCAGGGTGCTGAAGGTGTTGTACGACAGGAAGTGGCTGCTCATGACCGAGAACAGCGCAACCATCGCCAGCAAGGCACCGGCCAGGCCCAGGTAAGTACCCAGACCGTAGAAGTTGCCACTACGTTTACCGGCAGAAGATGCAGTTTTCATGGGAGATCCCTAGGCGCTGCTTCGTTGAGCAACGCATCACGTTTTTGGTAGCCGGCGAACGCGGCGGCAAGCAAGTCATCCTGGGTCCAGCTGTCGCGCTCGAACGTGTCGATCAGACGCCCCGCCGACAGCACCCCGATGCGGTCGCAAATCAGCATCAACTCGCGCAGGTCGCTGGAGACAACCACCAACGCCTTGCCCTGCCGGGTCAACTCGCCAAGCAGGTTATAAATGTCGAACTTGGCACCGACATCGATACCGCGGGTTGGCTCATCGAACAGCAACACCGAACAATCGCGCTCTAGCCAGCGGCCGATCACCACTTTCTGCTGATTACCGCCGGACAGTTCGGATACCAGTTGAGTCGGGCTCGAACTGCGGATACGCATGGCATCGATCTGCCGCTTGGCAAGGGAGATTTCGTCGCCATTGTTGACGAACCCACCGCTGGAAATCTCCGGCATATTGCCCAACGCGATGTTCGCACTGATCGATTGGCTCAGCAGCAGGCCTTCACCCTTTCGGTCTTCAGTGATCAGGGCAATGCCGTTACGCACAGCGTCGACCGGGGAGCGGATACTCACCACTTGCGCCGGTGAACCGAGGGCAACGCTGCCGCTGTCGGCGAGATCGGCGCCGAAGATCAGGCGCAGCAATTCCGTGCGCCCTGCTCCGATCAATCCGGAAATGCCGAAAATCTCACCGGCACGTACTTCGAAGGACACATCGCGCACCTTGTCGGAACGGGTGAGGCCTTTCACCGTCAACGCAGGAGCACCGATATTGCGCGGGCCCATGTCCATGTGTTCGCCCAGCTCGCGGCCAACCATCAGGGTGACCAACTGTTCGCTGTTGTAATTGGCCATCGGCTCGACGCAAACAAGATTGCCGTCACGCAGCACGGCAATACGCTGTGCAACTCGGGCCAGCTCTTCAAGACGGTGGGAGATATAGATGATCGCAACCCCGCGCGCCTGCAGCCGGGTGATCTGTTCGAAGAGCATTTCGACTTCGCGAGCGGTGAGCATCGCGGTCGGCTCGTCGAGAATCAGCACATGGCAATCGCCGATCAGGTTACGCGCGATCTCGACCATCTGCTGGTGACCGATACCCAGCTCGCCAACCAGCGTGTCGGGATCGATGGCATCCAGGCCGACTTGAGCCATGGCCTCGATGGCAGCCTTGCGCAGCTGTTTGCGACTGATCCAGCCACCGTTGCTTGGCAGGTTGTCGAGAAACAGGTTTTCCGCCACCGAAAGGGTCGGCAACAGATTAAGTTCTTGCATGACCATGCGCACGCCAAGCTCTTCGGCTTGGGTACGGCTGCCAGGGCGGTACTCCTTGCCCTGGAACTGCATCTGCCCGGTGGTCGGGGTCACCAGACCACCGATAATTTTCGACAGGGTACTTTTACCCGCACCGTTCTCGCCGGTCAGTGCCAGCACTTCACCGCGCATCAACGTCAAGTCGATGCCGGTGAGCACCGGCTGCGCATAGGTCTTACCGATACCGCTGACCGAGAGGACAGCGTTCGGGGCGGAAACTGACATAAAAAACTCTCCATGTGCTCGCCCGGACGGGCGAGCGCCATTGTGTCGCCGAAGGACTACTTCTTGGTGACCAGCTCGACCGGGGTTTCGATGACGCCGTTGGCGCCACTGTCGACTTTCTCGCCCTTGATGATTTTCAGCGCGGTCTCGATGCCGAACACGGCCTGCTTGGCGGCGAACTGATCGGCGGTTGCCAGGACACGACCATCCTGCAGCATCGGCTTGATGGCGTTGATGTTGTCGTAACCGACCACTTGTACCTGCCCCGCCTTGCCGGCAGCACGCACAGCGGAAACAGCGCCGACGGCCATGCTGTCGTTACCGGCCAGCAGTGCCTTGACGTCCGGGTACTCGCTGAGGATCGACGCGGCTACCTTGTTGCCCTTGTCGATTTCCCAATCGCCGGACTGCAGGGAGACAACCTTGATCTGCGCGGCTTCCATCGCATCCTTGAAGCCAGCGGTACGCTGCTGAGCGTTGGTCGTTGTGGAAACGCCTTCGATAATGCCGACTTCGTCACCGGCCTTCAGCTGTTTGGCCAGGTACTCGCCCACCAGACGTGCGCCCTTGCGGTTATCCGGTCCTACGAACGGTACGGAGATATTCTTGCTTTTGATGACGGCGGGATCGAGCTGGTTGTCGATGTTGATCACGGTGATGCCGGCGTCGACGGCTTTCTTGATCACAGGCACCATGGCCTTGGAGTCAGAAGGTGCGATGACCAGTGCATTGACCTTCGCCAGAATCATCTGCTCGACGATGCGGGTCTGGCCTGCTGTGTCGGTTTCGTCCTTGATGCCGTTGGAGATCAGGTCGAAATCGGCGGAGTGTTCTTTCTGGTAAGCCTTGGCGCCGTCTTCCATGGTGAGGAAGAATTCGTTGGCCAAAGACTTCATGACCAGTGCGACCTTGGGTTTTTCGGGGGACTCGGCGAAAGCCGAAGAGACAGGCAGTGCGGCGGATGCGGCAGCCAGCATGGCGACAGCGAGAAGACGTCCAGCGAATGGCAGCTTCATGGGTTCACTCCGATCTTATGATTATTGTGAGCAACGCTTGCGCTGGCGTAAGCTTCGTCGGCATCTTCCAGACAACAGGGTCTCAGGAAAGCCGCGCAAACGTTTGCGTAGACCGAACTATGCGAATCCTGCCAACGTTTGTCAACAATCAGAAATCGGTATTGATTGTAGGGCGAATCTGCAGATTCGCCCCTTAAGTGCTCAAGCCGTAGTGTTGACCACATTACCGGCGGAAGAACCTTTCGACATTTCCTTGACCAACGCGGCGGAGACTTCCAGCAGCGCACCGCTGGTTTGAGCGATCTCCCCCTGAACGGCCATGACCGCCTGCGACTTCGCTTCCGGAGTCGGATAGCTCGCAGCTTGCGCTGCAGCCAGGCGTTGCTGCTGCTCTTGCAATTGCTTCTGTAATTCTTGCATCCGCTTCAGCAGCATCTTTACGGTGATACTCAGGTTATCGCCCCCCCCTTCAGTCTTGCTGTCTTCTTGCGCGGGACCGCCGGTTCTGACCTGATTGCTCTCGGGTTCTTCTACGCCCAGCGCCTCGGCAGAAGCGTCCGCTTGCGCTTCATTCATCGCATTGATCGTTGCTGCGGTTTTGCCACCAATGGTGACGGCACCGGGGTTAGAAAAACCGATCGTCAGTGACATGTGAACTCCCTCAATTCCAGTTTCCTTGAACACCCATCGGCCTGCGAGAAGCTTTCTTTAGCAGAGAATGCAAATCCGGCAACCTCACTTGTCCTGCAAAAGATGTAGTCCTTTTCGGAGAGCCGAACGCGAAAGCCTCCAATGTTCGGAATACCGGATCAACAATTCAGCCCGGAACTCACCATTCCATAAAATCTTGATATAAATCATCAAGTTAAACATTTCTCTAACGCAAAGTACGGCTGGTACAGATCCTGCTCTTTCCCTGCACCCCTGGCATTCAGATCGGCCCGGGGCGCATCTAGATGAACCTGCACCAGCACCGTCTCACTACTAGAGAGAAAAATAATGAAATCTGCTTTCAAGACATTGGTTCCGGGCGCTTTGGCCCTAATGCTGCTCCTGCCCTCCGCCCTCCAGGCAAAAGAAGTCGAAACCCAGACCAAACTGGCCAACGTGGTGGTGCTCGCTACGGGCGGCACCATTGCCGGCGCTGGCGCCAGTGCCGCCAACAGCGCTACCTATCAGGCCGCCAAGGTCGGCATCGAGCAATTGATCGCCGGCATTCCCGAGCTGAGCAAACTGGCCAACGTGCGTGGCGAGCAAGTCATGCAGATCGCGTCGGAAAGCATCACCAATGAAAACCTGCTGCAACTGGGTCGCCGCGTCTCCGAGCTGGCCGACAGCAAAGACGTCGATGGCATCGTCATCACCCACGGCACCGACACCCTGGAAGAAACCGCCTACTTCCTGAACCTGGTGGAGAAAACCGACAAGCCGATCATCGTTGTCGGCTCGATGCGCCCAGGCACCGCCATGTCAGCGGACGGCATGCTCAACCTGTACAACGCCGTCGCCGTCGCCAGCAGCAAAGAAGCCCACGGTAAAGGCGTGCTGGTGACCATGAATGATGAAATCCAGTCCGGCCGCGATGTCAGCAAGATGATCAACATCAAGACTGAAGCATTCAAGAGTCCATGGGGCCCGCTGGGCATGGTGGTCGAAGGCAAATCCTATTGGTTCCGCTTGCCAGCCAAGCGCCACACCATGGATTCGGAATTTGATATCAAGAACATCAAGAGCCTTCCTGACGTAGAAATCGCTTATTCCTACGGCAATGTCGGCGACACCGCCTACAAAGCCCTGGCCCAGTCCGGCGCCAAAGCCATCATCCACGCCGGCACCGGCAATGGTTCGGTGTCTTCCCGTGTCGTCCCGGCCCTGCAGGCTCTGCGCAAGGATGGCGTTCAGATCATTCGTTCTTCCCACGTCAATGCCGGCGGCTTCGTACTGCGTAACGCCGAACAGCCTGACGACAAGTACGACTGGGTCGTGGCCCATGACCTGAACCCACAGAAGGCCCGTATCCTGGCAATGGTCGCCCTGACCAAAACCAACGACAGCAAAGAGCTGCAACGGATGTTCTGGGAGTACTGATTCACCCTCGCCCGGTCAGATCTCGGCCTGGCACCCGCCTCACCACTCGCCGTCCTGGCGGGTGGTGCAATTACCTACACCAGCCCTGCCTCCTTCCTGCACAAAAAATCCGGATGAGCCACATCAAAACCGGAAAACCGTTGTCAGAGGATTTTCTTGATTTTTAAGCAGTTGCGAAAATGCTTACAGTTAAATACTGTATGCACGTACAGCTTAATAAGGATAACCTCGTGGCCTCCTCCTCTGATGCTCCCGATGCTTACGAACGCATGGGCATGCGTGTTCAAAAGATCATCAACTCCCCCACCGCACAAAAAGCCAAAGCCGCTCTGATCTTCCGTCTCCCGGATGAACCGGTGGATGAGTGGGAGCGCCTGCTGGAAGAGATTGACGAGAACGACAACGTCACCCTCGCCTATCGAGACGATGGTGGCGTGCAGATTTTCTGGGTTGTACCGAAGGAAGATTGACTCAATGATTGTCCGTTTTTTTGCTTTGCTTTTACTGCTCATTTCTCTAGGCGCCCACGCTGGCGCGCCCCGCACATTCAACGAGGCCAAGAAGGTCGCCTGGAAGCTGTACGCCCCACAATCCACCGAGTTTTATTGCGGGTGCAAATACACGGGCAACAAGGTCGACCTGGCCGCTTGCGGTTATGTACCGCGTAAAAATGCCAAGCGCGCCTCCCGCATTGAGTGGGAACACATTGTTCCGGCCTGGGAGTTCGGCCATCAGCGCCAGTGCTGGCAGGACGGCGGACGCAAGAATTGCACACGCTATGACCCGAGCTACCAGAAAGCCGAAGCCGACCTGCACAACTTGGTACCCAGCATCGGCGAGGTCAATGGTGATCGCAGCAACTTCAGTTACGGTTGGCTACCGGTCGAAAAGGGTCAGTATGGCTCCTGCCTGACCCAAGTCGACTTCAAGGCGAAGAAGGTCATGCCCCGCCCTTCGATTCGCGGCATGATCGCTCGCACCTATTTCTACATGAGCAAACAATACGGCTTGCGCCTGTCGAAGCAGGATCGCCAATTGTATGAAGCGTGGGACAAGACGTACCCGGTGCAAGACTGGGAGCGCCAGCGCAATCAGAGCGTGGCGTGCGTGATGGGTCGCGGCAACGAGTTTGTCGGGCCGGTGAACATGAAAGCCTGCGGCTGATCGTTCGCATAAAAGAAAAGGCCTCGCGCTGCAAGCTCGAGGCCTTTTTTTGTGGTTAGCTGCCGGGCTTGTTGTAACGCCAGTAGCCCATCAGATTGAGTGATTCGCGAGGAATACCGCGCTCCTTGATCAGGTATCGGCGCAAATTCATGACCGCAGCCGACTCACCGGCGATCCAGCCATAAAAACCGTCAGTAGCGGTTTCAGCGAGTTCCCAGAGAATCTCCTGATCGATATCGACGTCAGCCAGCTCTATAGCCTGATTGACCATCGATGCCTCGACAGGTAGCGCCGCCTTTCGCACCGCCTCCACCATCAGCGTCCCGGCAACCATCGCACCCGCCTGCTCTCGGATCAACCACTGCACCGAAAGGCCAGGCCAGTCCGGGACTGCAAGCATGTCCTGAGCACTGTCGACCTCGAAGAACACTTGAGTCTGGGGTGGCTGTACAAGCGCTGCCAGCTCCTCGAGAATCCCCATCGCGGCGGGCAATGCTGTCGAGTCGGCGACCAACAAGAGTTGTTGAAGGGTTTGCGGCGGCTTCCATTCAAAGCCACCCGCCTCCTCAGCCGAAAACCGGCTGTCGGGCCCCAGAATTTGCATCGACTCGCCAGGCTGCGCTCGAAGAGCCCAGCGAGAAGCCGGCCCGGTTTCGCCATGCAGTACAAAGTCGATGTCGACTTCGCCCCGATCGGCACGCAAATGACGAATGGTGTAGGTGCGCATCGCCGGGCGTCGATCCGCCAGCATTGAGCGGAAACGAGCGTACCAACCCTCACCCTGAGAGAGCCCGGCTGGCGAACCGTCCGCGGCCGGGAAAAACAGTTTGACGCGCTGATCAGGCGCCCAGGTTGCCATCTCGGCAACAGCCTCGCTGGCGAGCGTGATCCGCATGAGGTGCGGACTCAACTGATGCTTATGACGTAAAACAACGTCGAACAACTTGTAGGGACTGGCGGAGGCCATGCGGAGCTCCTTCTGAGAATCTTCGGTGACTCCTGTAAAAACGAATCACATCGGACACCCTTTAGTCAGCTCCGCTGAAAGGAATGTTTACTGTGCTGCGGTACGTTCGATCACAAGCGTCTCGATGTTCTGTTTTTTCGCCTTGATCAGCGCCGCATTCACATCAGCCTGTTTCGCTTCGGCTTCGGCCCTGGAGTTGAATGGTCCCAAAAGGATCCGGGTCTTTCCGCTGGCATCCTTGATGACATTGGCGATAAACGCATGCTCGATCAACCAGCCGCTCAGATCACTGACGGCTTGAGGTGTTTCGCCGCGCACCTCCAGATCCCATTGCGGCCCGGAGACGGCTGCCGGCGCTGTCACCGCTACGGATTTTGACCTTTGCGCATCCACGCTCCTGCCTTCACCACATCCCGCCAATGCCAGTGCTGCGACCAACCAGACCAATTTGCGCACAACGCTTCCCTCTGAATTCTTGAAAGGGGGATCTTAACATTCGCGAATACTTTCAGAGCCCAGCAAAATGGGCACAAAACTACGAGATTGATGATTGCCGCACCTGTATAGTTACGCGCTGGGAATTAATGCCACATCTGCGCGTCAGAAAGAGGCACCCAAACCGTGAGACTTCGCACTAATCTATACGTACCACCGACCTCTGCACTGTCTGAATCAGGTGCCCTACAAAGCAATCAAGGAGAAGACCATGCTGATACTCACCCGCAAAGTCGGTGAAAGCATAAACATTGGTGATGACATTACGATCACCATCCTCGGCGTAAGCGGCCAGCAGGTTCGCATCGGCATCAACGCGCCAAAGAACGTTGCCGTACACCGCGAAGAGATCTACCAGCGCATTCAGGCTGGCCTGACCGCACCGGACAAGCCACAAACCCCCTGAGCCCTTTCGCAGTCAGTAGCCAGTCTGTTCACCCTCGCGTCATGACTGGCTAAAGATCCGAGCGCCGTATTGCCATCCACCCCCCCACCTCATTGGTGACGGCGCAGGCTATTTCCCCTCCTGCTGCAACTCCCTCCCCCCCCTTCTTCGCAACCGATACTAACCATCATTTCAATGGCTGGCTGTCGGACGTTTCCGAATAAAAGCAGGGAATCGCGCCCGCCTAGCCGAACGTCACCCCACGCGCCATCCCGGTGGCCGCTATCACCATCAGAACCAACAACAGCGCCTCGGCATGACTGATTCGTGCAAATACCTTGGCCCGCCCAGTCTCGAGGGGAGTTCCGCGTGCCTGACCGACGCGCCATTTGATCAACGTAATCATCGGTGCAAGCTCCAGAAGCAGAATCAGCACAAACAGCGTCATCTTCAAATGGAACAGCGGCTGATGCAGATAGTAATCGGCGCCCTTTTCGTAACCGCCAAAAGCTCGCATGCCACCCGTGATCAGCAGCACCAGCGCAGATATCCCCCATAGATTGTCAGCGAGCAGAACCCGCCGAACCTCACCAGTCCCAGCAGCCAGGCGGCTGAATGCCGTTCCGCGTGTCAGGACGGCCCAGAACCCCAGGGCAAATGCCAGCAGATGAACCGCAGCAAGAAACCAATGGACCAGCATCGATGACCCCCCGTCAGACTGAGATGAAAAATCGGCCAGACAGTAGTAGTCGAAAAAGTGTGGACTTGCCCGATGCCGCGCCAGAAAGGCGCACGGGTTTAGAGCGTCGGCAGGACGAAAGCCTGGGGGGAGGTAAATCGCAGGCAAAAAAAATCCCAAGCAGCTGATGGAAGCTTGGGATTTAAAAATGCATAAACCGTGGTGGTGAACGCGGGGCGGATAATACTGATTTTCTCAGTATGTAACAACGTATTTTTGATAACCGGATAGTTAAAAAAAACCGTAACCCCTTAAATATCCACACTTTTTAAATGGACGCCAAGGCTTTCGGCGACGAACGGCGGTACGACTATCACGAAACCGCAACCCAATGCCGACACGCGCTTAACTCAAGAACTTGACGAAAATGAGCTCGGGATCGCCCGGATCAAGATTCTCCACCATTCCGCTGAGTCGATAACCAAGACCTGCCAGAAGCTGTCGCATCGGCAAGTTGGACACATTGGTCGAGGTAAAGATCTTTTCCGCCGAGGAGTGGCACTCCATACAGCTCACAATTTGCCGACCTGCGCCGGAGCGCCTGATCTCACTGGAGACAACCACAAGAGGAATAAACCATTCCCCAAAAAACTTCTATCCAGGCAACCATAGCCGATGGGAGCACCAGGATCGTTCCGCTCGCAGACAACCCAACACTCCCCCGCCTGGACAGCCCTCGCAATGTATTTTCGGCGGCCGTCATCTCTTCCGGCGACAGGATCAATCTGCAACAGGCTTTCGATATCGCCCCGGATGGCTTGTCTGACTTGGCGACTCACGCACTCCCCCCTCACAGATGACGTTCGCCGCAGTGTAGCCGTCATGAACCGAGCTGATGCTTCAGGGCCGGGCTTTACAAATCGCAGACAACAAAAAAGGGCCCACCTTTCGGTGAGCCCTTCCAGACCGCCCAGCAGAGCGGATTTTGTTTGGTAGGCGCGATTGGACTCGAACCAACGACCCCCACCATGTCAAGGTGGTGCTCTAACCAACTGAGCTACGTGCCTGCTGTGAGGCGGCATTCTACGGAATTCCGGAGGGGTGTCAACACCTTTTTTTCACCTAACCCTATGAATATGCAAAATATTTAATTTCGACCCATCGCAAGAAGATTTCCCGGTGGCTGGCGGAGGTTTTTCAACTCGGGTAGGATCGTCGCACTCGTAAAATATATTAAACAGAGGCTGCAGGATGGCGAACACCCCTTACCCAGAGTCTTATTACGCTGCGTCGGCCAACGCCGTACCGCCACGTCCTGCCCTGCAGGATGACGTGGAGACGGATGTCTGTGTGATCGGCGCTGGCTATACGGGACTTTCCTCGGCCCTGTTCGTGCTGGAGAACGGTTTCCGCGTGACCGTGCTGGAAGCCGCCAAGGTCGGCTTCGGTGCATCGGGACGCAACGGCGGGCAAATCGTCAACAGCTACAGCCGTGACATCGACGTGATCGAACGCAGTGTCGGCCCGAAGCAGGCTCAGTTGCTCGGGCAGATGGCGTTCGAGGGCGGCCGGATCATTCGTGATCGCGTCAGCAAGTACAACATCCAGTGCGACTTGAAAGACGGCGGCGTATTCGCGGCCCTGTCGGCCAAGCAGATGGGCCACCTGGAATCACAGAAGCGCCTGTGGGAACGCTTCGGCCACACTCAACTTGAACTGCTCGATCAGCGCCGCATCCGCGAAGTGGTAGCCTGCGATCAATACGTCGGCGGCATGCTCGACATGAGCGGCGGCCACATCCACCCGCTGAATCTGGCACTTGGCGAAGCCTCTGCCGTGGAATCTCTGGGTGGCACTATCTATGAACAGTCTCCGGCCGTGCGCATCGAACGCGGCGCCAACCCGGTCGTGCATACACCAAAGGGCAAGGTCAGGGCCAAATTCATTATCGTTGCCGGCAACGCCTACTTGGGCAACCTGGTACCGGAACTGGCAGCCAAGTCGATGCCGTGCGGCACTCAGGTCATCACCACCGAACCGCTCGGCGATGAACTGGCGAAATCCCTGCTGCCACAGGACTACTGCGTCGAGGACTGCAATTATCTGCTCGATTATTACCGCCTCACTGGCGACAAACGGCTGATCTTCGGCGGCGGCGTGGTGTACGGCGCGCGGGATCCGGCGAATATCGAGGCGATCATCCGCCCGAAAATGCTCAAGGCTTTCCCGCAACTCAAGGACGTTAAGATCGACTACGCCTGGACCGGCAATTTCCTGCTGACCCTGTCGCGTCTGCCTCAGGTCGGGCGCCTGGGCGACAACATCTATTATTCTCAGGGCTGCAGTGGCCACGGCGTTACCTACACGCACCTGGCCGGCAAAGTACTGGCCGAGGCGCTACGTGGACAAGCCGAGCGCTTCGATGCATTTGCCGACCTGCCGCACTACCCGTTCCCAGGCGGGCAACTGCTGCGCACACCGTTTGCCGCGCTGGGCGCGTGGTATTACGGACTGCGCGACAAGCTCGGCTTCTGATGCGCAAAAAAAAGGGCCGCTGAAAAGCGGCCCTTTTTTACATTCAGCACAGATTACAACTGATCCCGCGCAATCCCGCTACGAATCCGCAGGATATCCGCGAGCACCGCCAAAGCGATTTCCGACGGCGTCTTGCTGCCCAGGTTAAGACCGATCGGCGCATGAATCCGCGCCAGCTCGTCATCTCCCAATCCGCCAATCCGGCGCAAACGCTCGAAGCGCTTCTGCGACGTCTGCTGCGAGCCCATGACGCCGATGTAGAAAGCCTCTGTACGCACCGCTTCCATCATCGCCAGATCGTCGATACGCGGATCATGGGTCAACGCCACCACCGCCGTATCACGGTGACAGCCGCCATCGGCGATGAACACCGACGGCAGTTGCCGGCGAATTTCCACGCCATTAAGCACCACGCCTTCCAGCACTTCATCACGTGGGTCGCAAAGAATCACCTCGAAACCGAGAGCCACTGCGAATTCCGCACACGCCTGTGCCACGCTGGAATACCCCGCCAGCAGCAAACGCTGGGCAGCGCCGATACGAATCCGTACCCGATCGATTTCACGCTCGATCCGCGCACCCTGCTCGTGATCGGCAAACAGGCTACGCGCGCCGGTCGCCAGATCGACCTCGCGAATCAACCGGCGCTGACCCAGCAATGCCGATTCAAGCTCACGCAGATGCGCCTGCACATCGCAGTCGGCGTCAAATTTCTCTACCAGCACATCGAGAATGCCGCCACAAGGCAGGCTGACCCGCGAGCGCGGATCGTCACCTTCGCCATAACGCACGACGTTGATTGCATCGAAAAATGCACCTTCGGCGACGCGCTCGAGAAAATCTTCCTCGACGCAACCACCGGACAGCGACCCGATCCACTGGCCGTTGTCGTCCACCGCCAGCAGCGAACCCGGCGCACGAGGCGCCGAGCCGTAGGTCGTCAGCACGGTGCAAAGCCAGATGCGTCGCCCCGCTGCCGACCACTCCAACGCCCGCCGCACAACCTGCAGATCGAGATGCTGCATGATCAGTGCACCTTGCGCTCGATAGACGGAGCGTCAGCCTGAAGCTTCTGCACATCGCCCACCGCCAGTTCAGCAGATTGACCACCCCAACCCTGACGGAGGTAGTTCAGCAGATCGGTCAGTTGTTCGGCACTGAGCTTGTCGGCAAAACCCGGCATCGGCTGCATATGTTCGAATCCGGCGAATTTCTGTTCGCCGATACCGTCCTCGATCACTCGAACCAGATTGCGCGGGTCTTCCAGACGCAGCGTGGTATTGCCGCGCATGGCCACCGCGATATGCGGCTTGCCTTCGCCACCGGCCGCGTGACAGCCGGCGCAGACGTTCAAGTATTCCTGACGGCCGCGTTGAGCGCTGGCACTGAGTTTCTCTACTGGCACATCGTTCAGCTCTTTCGCTGCCGGCGGCTTGTCGCCGAGCAGGAAGGTTGCCATCGCCGCCAGATCCGGATCATTCAGGCCCTGGGTGCTGTTGTGGAACACCGGGAACATCTCGTTGAACATCGTGCCTTGGGCGCTCATGCCGTGTTTGAGGAACGTGCTCAGGTCCTGTTGATTCCAGCCGCGAGCCGCCAGATCCGTCGCCAGCAGGCTCGGTGCCAGGTAGCCGTTGAGGATGCCGCCGGTCAGGCGTTTGTCCAGTTGCATCGCGCCAGGCAAGCCGCGTGGCGTGTGGCATTCGCCGCAATGACCGAGCACTTCGACCATGTACTGGCCGTGCTTCCAGGCGTCGCTTTTACCTTCGGCCGGCTCCAGCTTCAAGGCTTTGCCGTACATCATGTTCCAGCCCATCAGGCCCGGACGCACGTTGAACGGAAAGCTCAGGCTCGTCACCGGCGCGGCGCGCTCGATCGGCTCGATGGTTTTCAGATACGCATGAATCGCATCCGAATCCGCACGCGGCATCAAGTGATACGAGGTGTACGGCATCGCCGGGTACAGATTGGCGCCGTCGCGACGCTTGCCTTCGGTGAGCGCGGCGAAGAACTCTTCATCGGTGTAGAGACCGATGCCGTGCTCCTTGCTTGGAGTGATGTTGGTGCCGTAGATCGTGCCGAACGGCGACACGATCGGCAGGCCGCCGGCAAACGGCGCGCCGCCTGGTGCTGTATGGCAAGCCATGCAGTCGGCGGCGCGGGCGAGGTATTCGCCGCGCTTGACCTGATCATCTGCATGCGCCGCCAGCACAGGCACGGCAAACCCGACCGCCAGGGTCAGGCGGGTCAATAAACGCTTCATGCTTAACCCTCCTTGACCAGGCCGAGATCGGTCAGCACGTTGCGTGTGGCGTTGTAGTAACGCACATACCCGGTGCAACGGCAGATGTGATGGCCGAGGCTGTCCTCGATGACTTGTTCCAGTTTGCTTTTGACGATCGGCTGGCGTTGCAGCTTTTCCACCAGCACGGTCGCGGCGTTGACGAAGCCCGGTGCGCAGTAGCTGCACTGGAAAGCAAATTCGTCGACGAAACGCTGCTGGATCGGGTTCAGCTCGGTGACCTGGCCTTGCTCGTCACGCTTGGCGTGGCCTTCGATGGTGCGGACTTTCTTGCCCTCGAAGTAATGCGCGCCGGTGATGCAGGTGCGCACTTCCTCGCTGGTGCCGTCCGGGTTGTCGACGATCACCACACAGGCGTGGCAGATGCCCTGGCCGCAGCCCAGGCGCGAGCCGGTGAGGTTCTTGTATTCGTGCAGGTAATCGATCATCGGCAGGTCATCAGGGATGTCCACCGGGCCGACGGATTGACCGTTGAGGGTCAGTTGAAGCGGACGGTTAGCCATTGAGGGCCTCCTTGATGCGCGCAGCAGTGATTGGAAGATCGCGGACACGTTTGCCGATGGCGTGGGCCACGGCGTTACCGATGGCACCGACCACCGGGATCATCACCACTTCGGCGATGCCTTTTGACGGGTCGCTTGGGGACAGCGGCGGCAGGATTTCCGACGTCTGCTTCCACACCGCCACATGGCGCGCCATCGGCAGGCGATAACGGTTGAAGTTCCAGTCACCCTCCCCCGGCCCGCCTTCGTACAGCGGCATCTCTTCCATCAAGGCGTGACCGATGCCCATGGCGATCCCGCCTTCGAGCTGGCCACGAACCAGTTCTTCAACCAGCACCCGACCGCACTCCAGCCACGAGTGATGGTTGAGCACTTCGACTTCTGCCGAACCTTTGTTGACCTTCAGCTCGACCAGCGTTGCGACCGGGCTGTAGTAGGTCACGGCGGCGTTATTCAGTTGAACCACCGGATAGGCGATGTTCTGCCGATCCAGCAGGTGGAAACCGGCACTGGTCATCTGTGCCTTTTTCGCTTTTGGCGCACCATCACCGTATTTCACCGCCAGACCGTCGAGCGGCAGACGTTCGCGCACGCCGTCGATGCTGTATTCGGCTTCTGCCCAGCTCCAGCGGTTGAAACCGTGAACCGTGGCGCCAGTGACCAGACCGCGCTCGTGCGCACGCTTGGCCAACTCTTCGAAGGTCAGTGGCTGCATGCCGTTGGCGGTCAGTTTGCCGTCAACCCAATGCGCATCTTCGCGACGCACCACGTAAGAATTGGCCTGGCCGCCGTACGGACCCTGACGCCAGATCTCCAGCGCTGCAGGCCACAGACCGTGGTTGAATAGCACGCGCGCCGCTTCACGGGTGGCGTGGCTGAAGTAGTAGGCAGAGTTGGTCGCGGACGACGCGGAAGCCAGCTTGCCGACCCAACGCGGGTTACGCAGGAAGTTGTCCTGCTCGGCCTGGCTCATGATGTAAGGGTTGCCGGCGGTCACCAGCTGCATTTCCTTCCATTCGGTTTCGCCCGTCTTCACGTCGTGCGCCGGGCTGCCGAGGAAATCGGCGACCACCAGGGCTTGCGAAGTGGACATGCCGGTACCGATCTCGATACCGATGTGACGCAGGGAAATGCGTCCTTCAGCGGTGAACTCGATGCTGGCCATCGGCGCTTCGGAACCGGTGCCGAAGTCTTTCTGGCAAATGGCGAAACCCACGCCATACCAGTTGTCCGGGTCTGCTGCTTCACGCTGTTTCTTGATTGCGTCGCGGTTTTTCCAGACTTCGTGCAGCGAAGCCTTGTCGAGAATCTCGTGCAGGCGCAAGGCACCGGCCGGGATCGCGCCCTGGGTGTTTTTCATTCCCGAACGCAGTGCGTTCTTGCGGCGCAGATCGATGGCATCGACACCAAGGCGATCGGCGATTTCGTCGACCATCATTTCGGTGGAGGCCATGCTCTGCAGCGTGCCGTAACCACGCATCGAACCCGCTTCAACGGCGCGGGAATGGTAAGCAGTGACCTGCAGGTCGTTCTGCGGCATGTAGTAGATCGACTGCGCCGCAGTGGCGCCAACAGCGGCCACCGACGGGCTGTAGTTGATCCGGCCGCCACCATCGACGCTCATTTCGGCGCGGAAAATCTTGAAGCTGTGGTCGGTCTTGTCCACCGCCAACTGGTAGCGAATGTCGAACGGGTGACGCTTGATGCCGCTCTGGAACTGCTCGTAGCGGTCGTTGGCCAGGCGAATCGGCACACCTGCGCCGTACAACGCTGCCAGGGCCGCGTAGTAGACGAAAATGTTGTGGTCCTTGGAACCGTAACCGACGGTGTAACCCGGGTGCATGTTCAGGTTGGCCAGGCCGAAGCGCGACGGCGAGATCATCTTCGCGGTCTCGGTTGCCGCTTCCAGCGGGCACTGGGTGGCAACGACGAAGTGCAGGGTCTTGGTGGCCGGGTCGTACCAGCCGTTGCCGTTGTCCGGTTCCATCGCGGCCGGTTCGATCGACGGGGTCTTGTAGCGCTCGTCGAACACCAGCCAGTTGTCCGGTGGGGTGTCGATCTCTTTCTTCATGCGGTCGGCGTAAAACAGGCCGCGCTCGGTCAGATTGCCGTGCAGGTTCGGCTGGGAATTCCACACCGGACGACGGTTTTTCAGCATCGGGAACAGGATCGAGTCCTTGAGGCTGGCAAACTCGTCTTCATCCGCCGACGTCGGGCCACCGACGCGCACGTAGCGGAAGCTGCCATAGGGGTCGCCTTCGTAGAACGGTACTTGAGCACCGTAACGAATCGCTTTGTCATTGAATTTGAGTTTGTTCTTGGCCTGGCGGAACCGCTCGAAGTCGTTCCAGATCAGGATAGCCACCGGGTGACCGATGAACATCGGTACCTTGCCCTCAGGCAGCAGAGGATCCGGGGCGTGCTCCTCAGGGAACACGATACCGTCCTTGTCCAGGTCGGCAGCGGTGACGATGCGGTCAGGCTGCAGATCAGCGCCGAGCCACGACAGGTCATAGCCGTCGTAGATGCGGTCGGCCTTGATGGTTTTCAGCAACATGGCGTGGCCCTGTTGCTGGGGCCAGCCCGGCATGTCCTTGGAACGGATGTCGCGGGCAAACACTTTGCTGCCGCAGACCTTGGACAAGGCATCGTTACGCTGGCGCACCTTGCCGTTGTTGCCGAGCCATTGCTCGGACGGCACGGTCACGCTGTTTTCCATCAAGGCAGCCAGCGCCTGACTGCTGAGCGGCGTGAGCGTAACGCTCACACCCGCCACCAGCCCGCCCTGAAGGAACGAGCGCCGGGATATTTCACGGTTGGACATGGATCATCCTCTGGGCGGTTATGGATCCGCCCTTCTGGTTATCTACTGGGAATCTCGAGTCTTGCAGAAGCCCTTTTTGGCTAAACAAAGGGCGTGATGACAGTGCAAAGCTGACCGAAAGGTTAACTTTAAAGGTTTCTGCGCTCGCAGCAAACAACCAGTTACAAAAATTTGACTAAAGAATCAAAAATCAATGTGGCATTGCATCGCAGTGACCCGATGACGCAGAAGATATTGCCGCGCGGACAACGTGCAGTCGTCGCGAGGCACTGGAGGAGGAATTTGGGAAAGGTCAAATTTCAGACACAAAAAACCCCGGTCTTTCGACCAGGGTCTTTGCTATCGATTCCGAATCAACCAACGGTTGCCTTCGGTGTTTCAAGGCGTTCAGTGGTCCTTGAAACAGATATGGCGCAGCGGACGGGACTCGAACCCGCGACCCCCGGCGTGACAGGCCGGTATTCTAACCGACTGAACTACCGCTGCGTATCGCTTTGAGCTGATGCTCAAGTAACTCGTTTGACTGAAAGCTTCGGTGCTTTTCAATCGCGAACCAGACAGTATCTGACTCGTTAAATATGGCGCAGCGGACGGGACTCGAACCCGCGACCCCCGGCGTGACAGGCCGGTATTCTAACCGACTGAACTACCGCTGCGCGTCGGTGGAGGCACTTTCAGCCTACCTCTTGCTTTCGCAAGTATCTCGGGAGTGGTGGGTGATGACGGGATCGAACCGCCGACATTCTGCTTGTAAGGCAGACGCTCTCCCAGCTGAGCTAATCACCCGTTTGCATCTCCGAGGCCGCGAAATTTACGCAGGTAGCGAACCTAAGTCAATAGCAGGATTGAAGTTTTTCTCAAAAAGACAAAAACATGTCATTCCGAGTAGATCATCTTCTTGGTCATACCGCCGTCGACCACGAATTCCTGCCCCGTCACAAACCCGGCATTCTTCGACAGCAGCCACGCCACCATCGCCGCCACATCCTCGACTGTCCCTACCCTGCCCGCCGGATGCTGGGCATGATCGGTATCAGTCAGTGGTTCGGCACGCCGTGCAGAGGGATCCCGCGCATCGATCCAGCCCGGACTGACCGCATTGACACGAATCTCCGGTCCAAGGCTGATTGCCAGCGCATGAGTCAACGCCAGCAAGCCGCCCTTGCTCGCCGCATAGGCTTCGGTATCAGGTTCTGACTGCGCCGCTCGGGTCGAGGCCAGATTGACGATCGCCCCGTTGTGCGCCCGCAGATAAGGCGCGCAATGCTTGGCCAGCAACATCGGCCCGCTGAGATTCACCGCCAGCACCCGGTTCCAGTAGGCCAGATCCAGGCTTTCCAGGGTGATGTTGTGCGGATCGGCCACCGCCGCGTTACACACCAACGCATCCAGACGACCGAACTGCCCCAGCACTTCCGCAACGCCGAGCGCCACCTGGCTTTCATCCGCCACGTCCATGGCGATGAACCAGGCGTTTTCACCCAGCACTTTCGCGACCTTGGAACCACGCGCCCGGTCCAGGTCTGTCAGCACCACTTGCCAGCCTTCGCTGATCAGCCACGCTGCGATCCCCAGACCGATGCCGCGAGCGGCACCCGTGACCAGCGCAACGCGGCCATGGGTGCCCGTATTTGGCGTGGACAACTCGATCACAACGCCGCCAGACCGCGCGCCAGGTCGGCTTGCAGGTCAGCGACGTCTTCCAGACCGACCGCGATGCGGATCAGGCTGTCACGAATCCCCGCCGCTTCACGCTCCTGCGGCGCCAGACGACCATGGGAGGTAGTGCTCGGGTGGGTGATGGTGGTTTTACTGTCACCCAGGTTGGCAGTGATCGAGATCAAACGGGTTGCATCGATAAAGCGCCACGCGCCCTCTTTGCCACCCTTGACCTCGAAGCTGACGACCGCACCAAAGCCCTTCTGCTGACGCTGGGCCAGCTCGTGCTGCGGATGGCTCTTGAGACCGGCGTAATGCACTTTCTCGATGCCATCCTGCTGCTCCAGCCATTCAGCCAGTTGCTGGGCGTTGGCACAGTGCGCCTTCATCCGCAGATTCAGGGTTTCCAGGCCTTTGAGGAAGATCCAGGCATTGAACGGGCTCAGGGTCGGGCCGGCAGTGCGCAGGAAGCCGACGATTTCTTTCATCTGCTCGCCGCGACCGGCCACCACGCCGCCCATGCAACGGCCCTGGCCATCGATGAACTTGGTGGCCGAGTGCACAACGATGTCTGCACCGAGCTTCAGCGGTTGCTGCAGCGCAGGCGTGCAGAAGCAGTTGTCGACCACCAGCATCGCGCCCTTGGCGTGTGCGATTTCCGACAGCGCAGTGATATCCACCAGCTCAGCCAGCGGGTTGGACGGCGACTCGACGAACAGCAATTTGGTGTTGGACTTGATCGCCGCATCCCAGGCCGACAGATCCGCCAGCGGCACGTAATCGACTTCCACACCGAAGCGCTTGAAATACTTCTCGAACAGACTGATGGTCGAACCGAACACGCTACGCGACACCAGCACATGATCGCCAGCACTGCACAGGCTCATCACCACCGCCATGATCGCGGCCATGCCCGTCGCTGTAGCTACGGCTTGCTCGGCGCCTTCCAACGCAGCAATGCGCTCTTCGAACGAACGAACGGTCGGGTTGGTGTAACGCGAGTAAACGTTGCCCGGCACTTCCCCGGCAAACCGTGCAGCGGCGTCGGCGGCGGTACGGAACACGTAGCTGGAAGTGAAGAACATCGGATCACCGTGCTCGCCTTCCGGCGTACGGTGCTGACCGGCACGTACGGCCAGGGTATCGAACGCTACGCCTTCGAGGTCGCTGTCCAGCCGACCGGCATCCCATTCCTGACTCATGCTGTCACTCCTTGCCCTGTTCTCGATAAATAAAAGTCTTTTGCCAGATACAAAACCGGCCCCTAAGGGCCGGTTGAAACTCAGTTGTTGTACAGATCGATGATCGCACTGACCGCCTGGGTCTTGACCTTCGAGGCATCGTTGCGTGCCTGTTCGATCTTGTTCAGGTAAGCCTCATCGACGTCGCCGGTGACGTACTTGCCGTCAAACACCGCGCAATCGAAGTTTTCGATCTTGATCTTGCCGCCGCCGACCGCTTCGATCAAGTCAGGCAGATCCTGATAGATCAGCCAGTCAGCGCCGATCAGGTCAGCCACATCCTGAGTCGAACGATTGTGCGCGATCAGTTCGTGTGCACTCGGCATGTCGATGCCGTACACGTTCGGGAAGCGCACAGCCGGAGCAGCCGAGCAGAAGTAGACGTTTTTCGCGCCGGCTTCGCGGGCCATCTGGATGATCTGCTTGCAGGTGGTGCCGCGAACGATCGAGTCATCCACCAGCATCACGTTCTTGCCGCGGAATTCCAGCTCGATGGCGTTGAGCTTCTGGCGTACCGACTTCTTGCGCGCAGCCTGGCCGGGCATGATGAAGGTACGGCCGATGTAACGGTTCTTGACGAAGCCTTCGCGGAATTTCACGCCCAGATGGTTCGCCAGCTCCAGCGCGGCAGTGCGGCTGGTGTCCGGAATCGGGATGACTACGTCGATGTCGTGCTCAGGACGTTCGCGCAGGATCTTTTCAGCCAGCTTCTCACCCATGCGCAGACGGGCCTTGTAGACCGATACGCCGTCGATGATCGAATCCGGACGCGCCAGGTAGACGTGTTCGAAGATGCAAGGGGTCAGGGACGGGTTGGTCGCGCACTGACGGGTGTGCAGCTTGCCGTCTTCAGTGATGTAGACCGCCTCGCCTGGCGCCAGGTCGCGAATCAGGGTGAAGCCGAGCACGTCCAGCGAAACGCTTTCGGAGGCGATCATGTACTCGACGCCTTCGTCGGTGTGACGCTGGCCGAACACGATCGGGCGAATGCCGTGCGGGTCACGGAAACCGACGATGCCGTAACCGGTCACCATAGCCACGACAGCGTAACCACCGACGCAACGGTTGTGCACGTCGGTCACGGCGGCAAACACGTCTTCTTCGGTCGGCTGCAGCTTACCGCGCTGGGCCAGCTCGTGGGCGAACACGTTGAGCAACACTTCCGAGTCGGAACTGGTGTTGACGTGACGCAGATCGGATTCGTAGATCTCTTTGGCCAACTGTTCAACGTTGGTCAGGTTACCGTTGTGCGCCAGGGTGATGCCGTACGGCGAGTTGACGTAGAACGGCTGAGCCTCGGCCGACGTCGAGCTGCCGGCAGTCGGGTAACGGACGTGGCCGATACCCATGTGGCCGACCAGGCGCTGCATGTGACGCTGTTGAAACACGTCACGCACCAGGCCATTGTCCTTGCGCAAGAACAACCGGCCATCATGGCTGGTCACGATACCGGCAGCGTCCTGGCCGCGGTGCTGGAGCACGGTTAGCGCGTCATACAGCGCCTGATTGACGTTCGACTTACCGACGATACCGACGATGCCACACATGCGACGCAACCCCTACTTAATGGATCTGAACTGAACAACACTTACTGAGGCGTTTTGGCCGACGGCAAGAGTTGCTCCTTGAACGGAATATCAGCGGGTACGCTGATTCCGCTGGCAAGCCACTGACTGCTCCACCCGAGAATCAGGTTCTTGGACCAGTCGGCGACCAATAGAAACTTTGGCACGAGCTGTGATTCTTTCCACCACCCGTCCTGCTGTACCGGCCCCAGGCTCAACAGCCCGACCGCCACGACCACCAGCAACACGCCACGCGCAGCGCCGAAGGCCATGCCGAGGAATCGATCGGTCCCGGACAATCCGGTGACGCGAACCAACTCGCCGATAAGATAATTGATCATCGCGCCCACGATCAGTGTGGCGACAAACATGATGGCACAGCCCGTGATCACACGAGCCGATGGAGTTTGAATGTATCCGGCGAGGTACTCGGACAGCGAGCCACCGAACATCCAGGCAACAGCTCCTGCGATGATCCAGGTCACCAGCGACAATGCTTCTTTGACGAAGCCGCGGCTCAAACTGATCAAAGCGGAGATGGCGATGATTGCAACGATCGCCCAGTCAACCCAGGTAAATGGCACAGTGCAGCCTACAGACGGATAAGGCGGCGCATTTTAGCAGAGCGCATGGCTGTCGGTAAGCTGCGATTGTCAGTGCATTTCAATCGAGGTGATAGTTTTCAGCCACGCTCGGGCTGGAAGCGCACCACAAACCCCTTGAGGTTCTGCTGACGCCCCAACAGATCGCGCAGACGATCGGCTTCGGCGCGCTCGATCAGCGGACCGACGAACACCCGATTCTTGCCATCGGCGGAGCGGATGTAGGCGTTGTAACCCTGACTGCGCAGGGTTTTCTGCAGGCTTTCGGCGCTGGCGCGACTCGACAGACTGGCCAACTGCACCGACCAACTTACCGACAGGCCATTGGCATCGACGCGGCTCTGGGTGGTATCGGGCTTGGCAGACAGCGCAGCGATCGGCTGGGCCGGGGCTGCAGCAGGCTTGGTCACCGGCGCAGGTGCAGGTGCAGGCGCAACGGCGACTGGCTTGGCTACCGGTGCTGGAGCCGGTGTCGGCGCAGCAGGTGTAATCGGTGCCGCTGGCGCTGCCTGCTCGGCAACCTCGTCGTCACTCGGCACCGGCTCTTGCGGCAGAACCTGCGGCTCAGGCACCGCCACTGTCTCCATCTGGATTTGCGCCACGGCAGGCGCTTGCGGCGCTGCCGGCGCCTCGACGGTTACCTGACGCTGTTCATCCTGACGGGAAAACAGCATCGGCAGGAAAATCACCGCCAGCGCCACCAGCACCAGGGCACCGACCATGCGCTGCTTGTACGCTTTATCCAGCAAAGCCATTTGCCGCTTCCTCCGTGGAGCGCCGAGACAACCATTCCAGGGCCTCGGCGACACAATAAAATGATCCGAACAGCAAGATCTCGTCGTCGCTGGTGGCCACTGCACACTGCCCTTCCAGAGCCGCCGCCACGCTGTCATAAGACGTGACCGAAGCGCCAAGGTTCTGCAATGCGTCATTCAATTCAGCCACCGGACGCGCCCGCGGCGAATCCAGCGGCGCCACCGCCCAATGCTGGACGCTGGCATTCAACTCACCGATGACACCGCCCAGATCCTTGTCCGCCAACAGGCCGAACACCGCCAGACGCTTGCCGACCGGCGGACGCGCAGCCAGACGCCGCGCCAGATACTCCGCCGCATGCGGGTTATGGCCAACGTCCAGCAGCAGATTCAGACGCTTGCCATTCCATTCGAACGAACGACGATCAAGACGACCGACCACGCGAGTCGCCTGCAACGCCGCAACAATCTGCCCGGCATTCCATGGCAAACCGAGCAGCAGATAAGCCTGCAACGCCAGCGCAGCGTTCTCCATCGGCAGATCGAGCAAAGGCAAATCGTGCAGCTCGACGAGCTGACCTTCAGCATCGGTGCCGCGCCACTGCCAGAATTGATCAGTGATGCCGAGATCGAAATCGCGCCCACGCAGGAAGAACGGGCAAGCAAGTTCGCGCACCTTGTCCAGCAAAGGTTGTGGAGGATTCAGATCGCCGCACAGCGCTGGTTTGCCCTGACGGAAAATCCCGGCCTTCTCGAAGGCCACGGATTCGCGGGTGTTGCCCAGGTAATCGGCATGATCGACACCAATGCTGGTGACCAGCGCGACGTCGGCATCGACCACGTTGACCGTGTCCAGACGCCCGCCCAGACCGACTTCCAGCACCACCGCATCGAGCCCGGCCTGCTGAAACAGCCAGAACGCCGCCAGGGTGCCCATTTCGAAGTAAGTCAGGGACGTTTCGCCACGCCCAGCCTCGACCGCCGCGAAGGCTTCGCACAGCTGCGCATCAGTGGCTTCGACGCCATTGAGCTGCACCCGCTCGTTGTAACGCAGCAGGTGCGGGGAATTGTAGACACCAACGCTCAGGCCCTGCGCCCGCAGCAGCGAAGCCACGAAAGCGCAGGTCGAACCCTTGCCGTTGGTGCCGGTGACCGTAATCACCCGAGGCGCCGGCTGGCCCAGCCCCATACGGGACGCTACCTGTTGCGAACGCTCCAGCCCCATGTCGATGGCCGAGGGATGCAACTGCTCAAGGTAGGCGAGCCACTCGCCAAGGGTGCGCTCGGTCATACGTTGGCAGGCACCGGCGGAACGACGATCGGCTCGATCGGCGCAGCAACGAAGGTTGGTGTCGGCTTGCCGGTCAGTTGTGCCAGCAGGTTGCCCAGACGTGGACGCAGCTCGCGACGGTCGATGATCAGGTCGATAGCACCGTGCTCCAGCAGGAATTCGCTGCGCTGGAAGCCTTCCGGCAGTTTTTCACGCACGGTCTGCTCGATCACGCGCGGACCGGCGAAGCCGATCAGGGCTTTCGGCTCGCCGACGATAACGTCGCCCAACATCGCCAGACTGGCGGAAACGCCACCGTAGACCGGATCGGTCAGTACGGAGATGAACGGAATGCCCTCTTCACGCAGACGTGCCAGCACGGCCGATGTCTTGGCCATCTGCATCAACGAGATCAGGGCTTCCTGCATCCGCGCGCCACCGGAGGCGGAGAAGCAGACCATCGGGCAACGGTTTTCCAGGGCGTAGTTGGCGGCGCGCACGAAACGCTCACCGACGATGGCGCCCATGGAGCCGCCCATGAAGCTGAATTCGAACGCCGAAACCACGACAGGCATGCCCAGCAGGGTGCCACTCATGGAAACCAGTGCGTCTTTCTCGCCGGTCTGCTTCTGGGCAGCCACCAGACGATCCTTGTACTTCTTGCCGTCACGGAATTTCAGACGGTCAACCGGTTCCAGATCGGCACCCAGCTCAACACGGCCTTCGGCATCCAGGAAGATGTCGATGCGCGCACGAGCGCCAATACGCATGTGGTGGTTGCATTTAGGGCAAACGTCCAGGGTCTTTTCCAGCTCCGGACGATACAGCACAGCCTCGCAGGACGGGCATTTGTGCCACAGACCTTCAGGCACCGAGCTCTTTTTGACCTCGGAACGCATGATCGAAGGGATCAGCTTGTCTACCAACCAGTTGCTCATGCTTTCTTTCTCCAGTACCGGCGGCCCGAACGCTCTGGTTCGCGGCCCCGTGTATGCCCTTCAGCTAAATTCATGTGTGGCGATGATCGTCTGGGCTGCCGGATCAGCGGAACTGACCTGCGTACAACCCGAAAAAACCCTCAGCCTCTTTTCTACAGAGCTGTGGACGGCGGCAGTCTGCCAGCCGTCACATCAACGTACGGCGTTGATGAACGCCCGAATCTTTGCGTGATCCTTGATGCCCTTGCTCGCCTCTACCCCACCGCTGACGTCCACGGCGTATGGCCGCACCCGGGCAACCGCATCAGCGACGTTCTCCGGCGTCAGTCCGCCTGCCAGAATCAGCGGCTTGCTCAAACCCTGCGGAATCAATGACCAGTCGAACGCCTCGCCGGTTCCACCGGGCACGCCTTCAACATAAGTATCGAGCAGCACACCGCTGGCGCTCGGGTAGGCATCGCAGGCGGCGGCGATGTCATCACCTGCCTTGACCCGCAGGGCCTTGATGTACGGACGGTGCCAGCCTTCGCAGTCGGCGGCGGTCTCATCACCGTGAAATTGCAGCAGATCCAGTGGCACGGCATCGAGGATTTCCCCGAGCTCGCAGCGACTGGCATTGACGAACAGCCCGACCGTGGTCACAAACGGCGGCAATGCGGCGATGATCGCGCGCGCCTGCTGAACGGTTACCGCCCTTGGACTCTTAGCGTAGAACACAAACCCGATGGCATCGGCCCCGGCCTCGACGGCTGCCAACGCATCTTCTATGCGGGTAATCCCGCAAATCTTGCTGCGAACGGCCGACATGTCGATAAAAACCTCAAGGCAAATCCGGGAAAGTCCCGGATGGTAACAAATGCATTCGAGGGCGTCAGCCGTCAAGTTCCGAGAAACCCGTAAGGAAATGTGGCCCGATGAAACGCTCGGGCAACGGGAACTCATCGTGGTACTCGACCTGCACCAGATACAGCCCGAACGGGTGCGCTGTGACGCCGCCGGAGCGCCGCTCGCGGCTCTCAAGGACCTCTTTCATCCACTCCGGCGGCCGTTCGCCGGCACCGATCGTCATCAGCACCCCGGCGATGTTACGCACCATGTGGTGCAGAAAGGCGTTGGCACGGATGTCCAGCACGATCATCTTGCCGTGACGAGTCACGCGCAGATGATGCATCTGCTTGATCGGAGACTTGGCCTGACACTGCCCTGCCCGAAACGCGCTGAAATCATGGGTACCAATCAGATACTGCGCGGCCTCAGCCATGCGCTCCACGTCCAGCGGACGGTGATTCCAGGTGATTTCTTCATTGAGATGCGCCGGACGGATCTGATCGTTGTAGATCACGTAGCGATAGCGCCGGGCAATGGCCTTGAACCGCGCATGGAAGTGCGCAGGCATGACCTTCGCCCAACTGACACTGATGTCGTGGGGCAGATTGATATTGGCCCCCATGACCCAGGCTTTCAGCGAGCGGTCGACCTGGGTGTCGAAATGCACGACTTGCCCGCAGGCATGCACACCGGCGTCCGTGCGCCCGGCGCATTGCAGCGAAACCGGCGAGTTCGCGACCTTCGACAAGGCTTTCTCCAGGGTTTCCTGCACCGTGAGCACACCCGTGGACTGACGCTGCCAGCCGCTGTAGCGCGAGCCCTTGTATTCAACGCCCAGGGCGACACGAAAAAAGCCTTCGGGGGCCATTTCGGCGGCCGGGTTATCTATGTTTGCCAAGTCGGTACAGCCTGCTGATCTACAAAGGCGAGCATTATAAGGCGGCTATCCGGGGATACCAGAGAGTTCTCCATCGACCAACCCGACCTCATCGCTGGCAAGCCAGCGATGGCATTAGCTCAAGCACCATAGAATCCAGCACGAACAAAAACGGCAGCCTTAAATGGGCTGCCGCTTTTGGTTTAGCTCAATATCAAGCCAGATGCGAAAGCATTTCCTTCGCTTCGCTCTTCTGCTTATCGTCACCCTCACTGAGCACTTCGTTGAGGATGTCGCGCGCGCCGTCGTTGTCGCCCATGTCGATGTAGGCCTGAGCCAGATCGAGCTTGGTGGCGGCTTCGTCGGTACCGGCGAGGAAGTCGAAGTCCTCGTCGTTCAGATCACCGCCCAACGCTGCGTCGGATTCAGTGAAGCTCGGCTCGTTGATGCTGCTCGAGAGGCGATCCAGCTCGGCATTGACGTCGTCCAGCTCGGCGGCGAAGGCATCCGGCTCAGACGGGGTCGCATCCATTTCGTCGGCCAGGGACAGGTCGAAATCGGCTGGCAGCTCCAGATCATCCAGAGGCGCTTCAGCCACCACTGGCGGCTCGACCGACGGCAGATCCTTCACGCTCTCGTCGAGATCCAGCAGGAAATCATCGTCAGCCAGTTCAACCGGCACAGGATCGGCACCGAGATCCAGGTCCAGATCGAAGTCAGACAGGTCGTCGAGGTTTTCCTTGATTTCGGTCTGTTGCTGCAGCACCGACTCGAAGCTCAGGTCGTCATCGGCCGGGAATTCGTCCAGCTCTACCGGCGCTTCAGGTTCGACGGCCGCCACCGGCGCAACAGGCTCCACCGGTTTGATGTTGTCGAGATCATCCAGGCTCAGGTCAAAAGCGCTGTCCAGATCGTCGTCCACCTTGGCGGCAGGCGCTTCTGGCTCATCAAGCAGCAATTCCTTGACGTACTCCGCATCCAGTTCGGCAGCGATAGCCGCTGCCGCCAGACCGGCAGCCGCAACGACCGCCATAGCCGGAAAGCGTTTTTTCAGTTCTTCGACCTTGGCGAAGTTGTCGCCATTGGCAACCAGTTGGCGCTCCTGACCGACGAAAGCATCACGATCACCCTGGCGACCGTAGACTTCCATCAGCTTCAGACGCAAATCACTGCGCTGCGGTTCCAGGCTGACGCCCTCCTCCAGCAACGCTGCCGCCTGATTCAGACGACCGCCATCGATATGCGACTGCGCCTTGTCCAACACGTCGTCGGAGCGCTCGGCCGCCGGCGCCACCAGCGGCGCGGCGATCGGCTCGGCCATCACCACCGGAGCCACCACAGGGGCAGGGGCAGGTGCCGGAGCTGGCGCAGGCGTGAGCTTGACGCTTGCCGCAGGGACTTCCAGGCCTTCAAAGCTGTCTTCCGGCAGATCAAGTTCAGGCGAGAACGACTGTTCTTCCAGGGCGCGAGCCATGCGCAGATGTTTCTCGGCTTCCTGTTGCGCTTTGCGACGACGGGCCAGCAGCAACAGCAGAAGCAGGAACACCACCGCGCCACCACCGACCAGACCCAGCAGGATCGGGTTGGTCAGCAGTTCGTTGAAGGTCTTGTCTTGGTCGGCAGCAGACTTCGGCTCGACCACCGGCTCAACCGGTGCCGGTGCCGGTGCGGCGGCTTCAGGCGCAGGTGCGGCAGGTGCCGCCTCGGCCGGCGTCGCCGGTGGAGTTGCAGCCAGTTCCGCAGTAATGGCCGGAACCGGCGCAACGGCTGGCGCAGCCGCGTCAGTTGCCGGCGCCGGAGCAGTGCCCGGGCCTTCAGCCTGCATTTTCGCCAGTTGATTGTTCTTCAGCTCGATCAGGCGTTGCAGTTTGTCCAGCTGGCTTTGCAGGTCAGCCATGCGGCTTTTCAGTTCTGCGTTGTCACGACGGGTCGTATCGAGGCTTTCCTGGGTCACCGCCAGCTTGTTGCTCAGAGCCTTGGCGTCACCAGCCGGCCCCTTGCCGCGAGCCTTGCCGCTTTCGGCGGAAACGAGGCTCAGGTTGTCCTTGGCATTCTGCGCACCGCCGGCATTGGCGCGACCACGCTTGGTGGCATCGAGCTGTTGCTGACCGGCGCCCGGCTTGGCCACGTAACGACGCCCCTGACGCCAGGCTTCGTTCTGCGCGGCAACCTCGGCAATCGCTTTCGACTGCGGCAGCGCAGTGCTTTGCACCTGATCCGGCAGGCGCAGCACCTGGCCGGTTTTCAGGCGGTTGATGTTGCCGTCGATGAATGCGTCAGGGTTCAGCGCCTGAATTGCCAGCATGGTCTGCTGGATCGAACCGCCGGTGCGCGCCTTGGCCGCGATTTCCCACAGGGTATCGCGCGGCGTGGTGGTGTGGCTCGGATGCGTGGCGCCGGTAGTTGGTGCGGTGATCGTCTGCGACGGCGCCGGTTGCGCAGCGGCATCGGCGGTCTGCGGCGAGAATTTCGATGGGTCCAGCAATACGCTGTAATCGCGCAACAGGCGGCCGTTCGGCCACATCACCTGCACGAGGAATTTCACCATCGGTTCCGACAGCGGCTTGCTCGAGGTTACGCGCAGCACGCTTTTGCCGCTGGCGTTGAGCACCGGGGTGAAGGTCAGATCATTGAGGAAGGCCTGGCGATCGACGCCGGCCTTGGCGAAATCTTCCGGCGAGGCCAGGCTCGGCACCACTTCGGCAGCAGTGAGATCCTTGACATCGAGCAGCTCGATTTCCGCCACCAGCGGCTGGTTCAGGGTCGACTTCAGGGTCAGCTCCCCGAGCCCGAGGGCATGCGCCATACCGGAGGACAGCGCCGAGGCGGCCGCTATTGCTAACACCAGTTTGCGAACTTGAACCATAGCCTCTTCCTTTGTTTGAACGTTCCTCGGCGAGCGAGAAGATGTTGATTGTCGCTGCCGTAAGGCATTGCGCGCGACGACGACAGCATGCCGCGCGCGATCATTTCTTTGATGCCCCGGAAAGTCCCGGAGGGTATTACGTCATCAAGCGGTCTGGCCAAGCATAGCGCCCGGCTAGAATCAGTCGACAAATTGTTGCCAAGTATCTTTTACAGCAGGCCTTTTATCAACAACTCGGCCACTTGCACCGCGTTGAGCGCCGCGCCTTTGCGTACGTTATCTGACGTCAGCCACAGATTAAGTTCCGACGGCTCGTCGACACCGCTACGCACCCGCCCGACATAGACCACGTCCTGCCCCACCGCGTCACCGACCGCGGTCGGATAATCACCGGCCTCGACCAGCTCGATCCCCTCGGCATCTTCAAGCGCGGTATTGACCTTTTCCAGGTCGACCGCGTTCGCTGACTGCAAGGTCACGCTAAAGCTATCGCCAAAAAACACCGGGGCTTGAACGCAAGTTGCGGAAATCTTTAATGAAGGTTTGGCCAGCACCTGGCGCAGCTCGCGCACCAGACGCTTTTCCAGCAGCGTGTGGCCGTGCGTGTCCGGCGTACCGACCTGAGCCAACAGGTTGAACGCCACCTGCCGATCGAAGAATGTCGGCTCCAGCGGGCGCATGTTCAGCAGCTCCGTCGTCTGGCGAGCCAGCTCGGAAACCGCCTCACGGCCTTGGGCAGAAACGGCCAGACTGGCGGTGACATGCACATATTGCAGATCGACCAGATCAAGCAACGGCGCCAGTACCACCGCCAGCGTGGTGGCCGACGGACTCGGGCTGCTGACCTGGAACGGCACTTTCAAACCAGCCAGTACATCGGAATTGGCCTCCGGCACCACTTGCGGCGCCTGATCTGCCGGCAAGGCGCCGGACAGATCCACCAGCGAGCAACCCGCCGCATGAGCACGAGCCGCGTAGCTCAGGGTGATGGCCGGGCCGGCGGCAAAGAACGCCAGTTTGACCTTGCTGAAATCGAACTCGTCGACTTCGCGCACACGCACGTTCTTGTTGCGAAAAAGCACCGAGCTGCCGGCGGATTCACTGCTGGCCAGCAGGTGCAGGTTGCCGACCGGGAAGTCGCGCTCCTCGAGAATCTGCACAAGGGTTTCGCCGACAATACCGGTGGCGCCGATCACGGCAATATCAATGGGCTGGCTCATGGTGCGACCTCTGGTGGAACGGGGGGGAGCGGCACTTTACCGGGTGGCTGCCGGACAGGCAAAAAAAACCCGCGCCTCTTGCAAGGCACGGGTTCTTTCATTGCAACAAGCGATCAACGCTCAAGCAGGATCCGCAGCATGCGGCGCAGCGGTTCGGCCGCGCCCCACAGCAACTGGTCGCCGACGGTGAACGCGCCAACGAACTGCGAACCCATGTTCAGCTTGCGCAGACGACCGACCGGTACGTTCAGGGTGCCGGTGACTTTCGTCGGGCTCAGCTCCTGCATGCTGATTTCACGGTTGTTCGGCACCAGCTTGACCCAAGGGTTGTGCTGGCTGATCAGCCCTTCGATGTCGGCGATCGGCACGTCTTTGTTCAGTTTGATGGTCAGCGCCTGGCTGTGGCAGCGCATGGCGCCGATGCGCACGCAGATACCGTCGACCGGGATCGGGCTCTTGAAGCGGCCGAGGATCTTGTTGGTCTCGGCCTGGGCCTTCCACTCTTCGCGGCTCTGGCCGTTCGGCAATTCCTTGTCGATCCACGGGATCAGGCTGCCGGCCAGCGGTACGCCGAAGTTTTCGGTCGGGTAAGCGTCGCTGCGCATGGCTTCGGCCACACGACGGTCGATGTCGAGGATCGCGCTGGCAGGATCGGCCAGTTGATCGGCGACAGCGGCGTGGGTCGCGCCCATCTGCTTGATCAGTTCACGCATGTTCTGCGCGCCGGCACCGGAGGCCGCCTGATAGGTCATGGCGCTCATCCACTCCACCAGACCGGCCTCGAACAGACCGCCCAGCCCCATCAGCATCAGGCTGACGGTGCAGTTGCCGCCGATGTAGTTCTTGGTACCCGCGTCGAGCTGCTGGTCGATGACCTTGCGGTTGACCGGGTCGAGGATGATGACGGCGTCGTCGTTCATCCGCAGGCTCGAGGCCGCGTCGATCCAGTAACCCTGCCAGCCGGCTTCGCGCAGCTTCGGGAACACTTCGCTGGTGTAGTCGCCGCCCTGGCAGGTCAGGATCACGTCGAGGGTCTTCAGCTCTTCAATGCTGTAAGCGTCCTTGAGCGGAGCAATGTCCTTGCCCACGGACGGGCCTTGGCCACCGACATTGGAAGTGGTGAAAAACACCGGCTCGATAAGATCGAAATCCTGCTCTTCCAGCATCCGCTGCATGAGCACGGAACCGACCATACCGCGCCAACCGATCAGACCTACACGTTTCATCGCAACTACACCTTCTTGAAAAGTGGGCCGCTGCTTTGTATTGAATTTCGCAGCGGGCCCGAGAGATTACAGATTCCGCAGCGCGGCGACTACTGCGTCACCCATTTCCTGCGTACCGACTTTAGTGCAACCGGTCGAAAAGATGTCGCCGGTGCGCAGGCCCTGATCCAGCACCACACTGACCGCTTTCTCGATGGCATCCGCCGCTTCGTGCAGATTGAAGCTGTAACGCAGCATCATCGACACCGACAGAATGGTCGCCAGCGGGTTGGCGATGCCTTTGCCGGCGATGTCCGGCGCCGAACCGTGGCAAGGCTCGTACATGCCCTTGTTGTTGGCGTCCAGCGAGGCCGAGGGCAGCATGCCGATGGAGCCGGTGAGCATCGACGCTTCGTCGGACAGGATGTCGCCGAACATGTTGTCGGTGACGATCACATCGAACTGCTTCGGCGCGCGCACCAGTTGCATGGCGGCGTTGTCGACGTACATATGGCTCAGTTCGACTTCAGGGTAATCCTTGGCCACCTGCTCGACCACTTCACGCCACAGTTGGCTGGACGCCAGCACGTTGGCCTTGTCCACCGAGCACAGCTTTTTGCCACGAACCATGGCCATGTCGAAACCGACGCGGGCGATGCGGCGGATTTCGCTTTCACTGTACGGCAGGGTGTCGTAGGACTGACGCTCGCCGTTTTCCAGGGTACGGGTGCCACGCGGCGCACCGAAGTAGATACCGCCAGTCAGCTCACGGACGATCAGGATGTCCAGGCCGGCAACGATTTCCGGTTTCAGGCTCGATGCGTCTGCCAGTTGCGGGTACAGGATCGCCGGACGCAGGTTGCCGAACAGGCCCAGTTGCGCACGGATTTTCAGCAGGCCGCGCTCAGGGCGGATGTCACGCTCGATGGTGTCCCATTTCGGGCCGCCCACGGCGCCCAGCAGCACAGCGTCGGCGGCGCGGGCGCGATCGAGGGTTTCATCGGCCAGCGGCACACCGTGCTTGTCGATGGCGGCGCCACCGATCACGTCATGGCTCAGCTCGAAGCCCAGGCTGTACTTGTCGTTGGCCAGTTCCAGCACCTTGACCGCTTCGGCCATGATTTCCGGACCAATACCGTCGCCTGGGAGAATCAGAATCTGCTTGCTCATGCTTTCCTCGTGTCTTCAGTCGGTGCGCCATCGACTGGCGCGCCCGGAAAAATTCTTATCGTTCCAAGATTACTTCTCAGCCCAAAGCACCAGTACATCTGTACTGAACGAACCATCGGCCTCAATCTCAAAATATTCGCGCACTTCGTTGCCCATCGACCGCTGCAACTCGCGGATCGCGGCACGCATCACCTCGGGCGTACGCATACGCTCGACCCAACTGTTGTACTCCAGACGCAGGCGCTGACGCGTGGTGCTGCGGGTGTGCAGACCAGCCTCGCTGACCTGGCGCAGCCACTCACCGGCAGAATAATCGCGTACATGGCTGGTGTCGCGCAGCACTTCGACACTCTGCAAATAGGTGTCGAACAGCGGACTGCCCGGCGACAGCACATCAATGAACGCCGCCACGCCACCCGGCTTCAGCACCCGACGCACTTCGCGCAGGGCCACGCCGAGGTCACTCCAGTGGTGCGCCGAGTAGCGGCTGAACACGAAATCGAACTCGCCATCGGCGAACGGCAGATGCTCGGCGGCGCCGTTGACCGTGGACACATTGCTCAAACCGCGATCAACGGCAGCGGCGGCCACTACATCAAGCATCTGCTGCGACAAGTCGTAGGCCACCACTTCCTTCACCAGCGAAGCGACGTGAAAACTCACGTGCCCGGCGCCGCAACCCAAGTCCAGCACCCGCGCCTCGCCCTGCCCCGCCAGTTCAGCCTGTAGCAGCGCAAATTCAGTGCCTTGAGCGTGAACGGCGCTGCTCAGGTAGGCGGCGGCCTGTTCACCGAATTGCTTTTGTACAACCTGACTGTGCTGGGCGGTGCTGGTCATGAGTACTTCCTTCGTTGGGGTTTCAACCTTTCAAATTCACGCGTCGCGGAACAACCAAGGCTGGCTCGCACGATGCTTGGCTTCGAACGCGGCAATCGCATCGCCGTCCTGCAGGGTCAGGCCGATGTCGTCCAGGCCGTTGAGCAGGCAGTGTTTGCGGAAGGCGTCGATCTCGAAGCGATAGACCTTGCCGTTCGGGCTGGTCACGGTCTGCTCGTGCAGATCGATCTGCAACTGATAGCCCGGCTCGGCCTCGACCTGTTTGAACAGCTCGTCGACTTCGGCGTCGCTCAAGATGATCGGCAGCAAGCCGTTCTTGAAGCTGTTGTTGAAGAAGATATCGGCATAGCTCGGCGCGATGATGCTGCGGAAACCGTATTCTTCCAGCGCCCAAGGCGCGTGTTCACGGCTGGAACCGCAACCGAAGTTCTCGCGGGCCAGCAACACGCTGGCGCCTTGATAACGCTCGGCGTTGAGCACGAATTCCTTGTTCAGCGGGCGCTTGGAGTTGTCCTGATACGGCTGGCCGACATCCAGGTAACGCCACTCGTCGAACAGGTTCGGGCCGAAGCCGGTGCGCTTGATCGATTTCAAGAACTGCTTCGGGATGATCTGGTCGGTGTCGACGTTGGCACGATCCAGAGGTGCGACAAGGCCGGTGTGCTGGGTAAAAGCTTTCATGCTGCGCTCCTCAGATCAATTCACGAACGTCGATGAAACGACCGTTCACCGCCGCCGCAGCGGCCATGGCCGGGCTGACGAGGTGGGTACGGCCACCGGCACCCTGACGGCCTTCGAAGTTACGGTTGGACGTCGAGGCGCAATGCTCGCCGGACTCCAAACGGTCCGGGTTCATCGCCAGGCACATCGAGCAACCCGGCTCGCGCCATTCGAAACCGGCCTCGAGGAAGATCTTGTCCAGACCTTCGGCCTCGGCCTGCGCCTTCACCAGACCCGAGCCCGGGACCACGATGGCTTGTTTGATGGTCGATGCGACCTTGCGGCCCTTGGCGATCACCGCAGCAGCGCGCAAGTCTTCGATCCGCGAGTTGGTGCAGGAGCCGATGAATACGCGATCGAGCTGGATGTCGGTGATCGCCTGATTGGCAGTCAGACCCATGTATTTCAAGGCGCGGACAATCGAGTCGCGTTTGACCAGATCCATCTCTTTAGTCGGGTCCGGCACGTTCTGATCAACGGCCAATACCATTTCCGGCGAAGTGCCCCAGCTGACTTGCGGCTTGATCTGCGCAGCGTCGAGTTCGACTACGGTGTCGAAATGCGCGTCGGCGTCGGACACCAGGTCTTTCCAGGATTCGACCGCCAGATCCCACTCGGCGCCTTTCGGTGCGAACGGACGGCCCTTGACGTAATCCACAGTCTTTTGGTCCGCTGCCACCAGGCCCACACGGGCGCCGGCTTCGATGGACATGTTGCAGATGGTCATGCGGCCTTCGATGGACAGATCGCGGATCGCACTGCCGGCGAACTCAATGGCATGGCCATTGCCGCCGGCGGTGCCGATCTTGCCGATCACGGCGAGAACGATGTCCTTGGCGGTCACGCCGAACGGCAATTGGCCTTCGACACGCACCAGCATGTTCTTCATTTTCTTGGCAACCAGGCACTGAGTAGCGAGCACGTGCTCGACCTCGGAAGTGCCGATACCGTGAGCCAATGCGCCGAACGCGCCGTGGGTCGAGGTGTGCGAGTCGCCGCAGACCACGGTCATGCCCGGCAAGGTCGCACCCTGCTCCGGGCTGATCACGTGGACGATGCCCTGGCGGACGTCGTTCATCTTGAATTCGACGATGCCGTATTCATCGCAGTTGTCGTCGAGGGTCTGAACCTGCAAACGCGAGACCTGGTCGGCAATGGCGCTGATGCCCCCCTTGCGCTCCGGGGTGGTCGGAACGTTGTGGTCCGGGGTGGCGATGTTGGCATCGATGCGCCATGGCTTGCGCCCGGCCAGACGCAGGCCTTCGAAGGCTTGCGGCGAGGTCACTTCGTGGATGATGTGACGATCGATGTAGATCAGCGCCGAACCATCGTCGCGCTGCTTGACCAAATGCGAATCCCAGAGCTTGTCGTAGAGCGTTTTGCCGGCCATCAGACGTTTCCTCATCAGCTTGTTTCTATGCCCTGGGCTTATCAATAACCCTTTGGCTTGTGAGGCCGATCCTATGGCGTTAGATTGAATAACTCAAATTCATATTTTTTATGCTTTGGATAACCAACTGGAATACGAACATGGATCTGGCCAACCTCAATGCTTTTATCGCGATTGCCGAGTCCGGAAGCTTCTCCGGCGCCGGTGAACGCCTGCACCTGACGCAACCGGCGATCAGCAAACGCATCGCCGGGCTGGAACAGCAATTGAATGTGCGGCTGTTCGACCGGTTGGGCCGTGAAGTGGGCCTGACCGAGGCCGGCCGGGCTCTGCTGCCACGGGCTTATCAGATTCTCAACGTGCTGGACGACACCCGCCGCGCCCTGACCAACCTGACCGGAGAAGTCTCGGGCCGCCTGACCCTGGCCACCAGTCACCACATCGGTCTGCACCGTTTGCCGCCCTTGCTGAGGGAATACACCCGCCGTTACCCACAGGTAGCGCTGGATATTCAGTTCCTCGATTCGGAAGTGGCCTACGAGGAAATTCTCCATGGCCGCGCAGAACTGGCGGTCATTACCCTGGCACCGGAGCCACACACACTGGTCAAAGCCACGCCGGTCTGGGATGACCCGCTGGATTTCGTGGTCGCCCCGGAACACACATTGATCAGCAACGGCGCTGTCACATTGGCGGACATTGCCGGTCATCCGGCGGTTTTCCCCGGCGGCAACACCTTTACCCACCATATTGTCCAACGTCTGTTCGAGGCCCAGGGGCTGACGCCGAACATCGCAATGAGCACTAACTATCTGGAAACCATCAAGATGATGGTGTCGATTGGTCTGGCCTGGAGCGTTTTGCCGCGCACCATGCTCGATGAACAGGTGGCGCGCATACCTTTGCCGGGCATACAGCTCAGTCGCCAGCTAGGCTATATCCTGCACACCGAACGGACGCTGTCGAATGCTGCACGGGCGTTTATGGCCCTGCTGGACGCGCAAATCGATCTGCCAGGGACTCTCGGCTGACTTGTGCTACTCCTATAGAGCTGTCGTCCCTGTGCCTAACGCCCAATTCAGCTCAAGGCCACTTAACAATGCCGAAATCTGTTGACCGTATTCCGCCGATGCCGCGTATTCAGGCCATTGATCCACGGCGTTCCGAGCAGAGCTGGGAGAGCGCGCCACAATTGCTCGCGGCGCTCAATGGCGCCCGACTCGGCGCCTGGTATTGGGACATCGAACGCGGGCAGATCAGTTGGTCGCGGGGCACCCAGGCCTTGTTCGGCTTCGACCCACGGCAGCCGTTGCCCGAAGACCTGGAATACCTCGACCTGCTGCCGCCGGAAGACCGGGCGAAAACCGTTCGCGCCTTCCATGCGGTCATCGCCGGCGCGCCGCTGGAACAGGCGATGCACCACCGCATCCGCTGGCCCGATGGCAGCCTGCACTGGCTGGAGATCAATGGCAGCCTGCTGCCCGACAAGAACGGCCGGCCCCGAATGATCGGGGTGATCCGTGAAATCACCCACCAGCGGCAACGGGAACAAGCCCTCACCAGTTCGGAGAAGCGTTTCGCCACACTGTTTCACCTGTGCCCGAACATGGTGCTGCTGACCCGCCAGGAAGACGGCCTGATCAGCGAGGCCAACCAGTACTTCGAAAGTCTGTTCGGCTGGCCGGTACAAAGCGCTATTGGGCGCACTACCCTGGAACTGGGCCTGTGGGTGCATCCCGAGCAAAGAGCAGAACTGGTCAAGAAAACCAAGGCCAAGGGCGAACTGATCAGCATGGAAGTGCAGTTTCGCGCCAGCAATGGTCAAGTCCATGACGGTATTCTCAGTGCGCAAAAGGTCGAGCTCGAAGGCCAGCCGTACCTGTTAAGCACGTTTCTCGACACCACCGAACGCAAAGCCGCCGAGCACGCGCTCAAGGACAGCCAGGAACGTCTCGATCTGGCGCTGGACTCTGCCCAGCTCGGCACCTGGGACTGGCACATTCCCAGCGGCATGCTTTACGGCTCGGCCCGGGCCGCGCAATTGCACGGGCTGGAGCCGATTCCGTTTCATGAATCGTTCGACGAATTTTTCGAAGGGGTGCCCGGCGAAGAGCGCGACAGCATGCGCGACGCCTATCGCAGCCTGCGCGAGGGCCCGGCGGGCAATTATCAACTGACCTACCGTGTGCAACTGCCCGATGGCAGTTCGCGCTATCTGGAAAGCCGTGCCCGCCTCTATCGTGACGAAAACGGTGCGCCGCTGCGGATGGCCGGCACCCTGCTCGACATCACCGATCAAGTCGAACGCGAACAACGGCTGGTGGCTTCGGAAGAAAAATTCGCCACGCTGTTCCAGGTCAGCCCCGACCCGATCTGCGTGACCCGCCAGGAAACCGGGGAATTCATCGAAATCAACTCCAGCTTCAGCCAGACCTTCGGCTGGAGCGCCACTGACGTCATCGGCCACACCGCCGAAGAAATCGGCCTGTGGGATGCCTCGGCGAAAAGCCTGCAGCGCATCGAACGGGTGATCCGCGAACAGGGCTTGAGTAATGTTGCGATCATCGTCCGGCACAAGGATGGCCAGTCGCTGACGTGTGTAATTTCCAGCCGCCAGATCAGCGTCGGCAACCAGCCGTGCATCGTCACCACGTTGCGTGACATCACCCAACAACAGCGCTCGGAAGCGGCGCTCAAGGCCAGTGAAGAGAAGTTCGCCAAGGCGTTTCACTCGAGCCCCGACGCCATCACCATCACCGAACGCGACACCGGACGCTATCTGGAGGTCAACGACGGTTTCTGCCGCCTGACCGGCTATCGCGCCGACGAAGTGGTGGGCAAAACCGTGTATCAGGTCGGTATCTGGGCCGAAGAAAAACAGCGTTCGGCACTGCTCGCCGAACTGCAGATCAAGGGCCGCGTGCATCATCAGGAAATGCTCGGGCGCAACAAGCGCGGCGAGATCCTGACGGTGGAAGTCTCGGTCGAACCGATCACCCTCAACGAAACCGCCTGCCTGTTGCTGACCGCCCGTGACGTCAGCCTGCTGAAGAATGCCGAAGCGCAGATCCGTCATCTGGCCTATCACGACCCGCTGACCAACCTGCCCAATCGCGCGCTGCTGATGGATCGTCTGAGTCAGCAGATCGCCCTGCTCAAACGCCACAACTTGCGCGGCGCGCTGCTGTTTCTCGATCTCGACCACTTCAAACACATCAACGATTCGCTCGGCCACCCGGTCGGCGACACGGTGCTGAAAATCATCACCGCGCGGCTTGAAGCCAGCGTACGCATGGAAGACACCGTGGCGCGGCTCGGTGGCGATGAATTCGTGGTGCTGCTCAGCGGCCTGGAAGGCACACGCAACGAAGTCAGCGCCCAGGTGCGCGAGTTGGCCGACACCATTCGCGAATTGCTCTCGGAGCCGATGTTCCTCGACGGCCAGCGCCTGCAAGTGACGCCGAGCATTGGTGTGGCGCTGATTCCCGATCACGGCTCGACCCCGACCGACCTGCTCAAACGCGCCGACATCGCGCTGTACCGGGCCAAGGATTCCGGGCGCAACACCACACAGATGTACCACAACACCATGCAGAAAGCGGCCAGCGAACGGCTGCGCATGGAGACCGACTTGCGCCTGGCGCTGTCCCGGGGGGAATTCGACGTTCATTACCAACCGCAGATCGACGCCCGGGACAATCGCATCATCGGCGCTGAAGCCCTGGTGCGCTGGAATCACCCGGAACTCGGCGCGCAATCGCCCGCCGAATTCATCAAGGTTCTGGAGGACAGCGGGCTGATTCTGGAGGTCGGCACCTGGATCCTCGACGAGGCGTGCGAAGCCTTCAAGCAATTGATCGCCGAACAGCTGATCGATCCTCTGGCCTTCACCCTGTGCGTGAACATCAGCCCCCGCCAGTTCCGTCAAAACGACTTCGTGGAGCGCATCGAGCACAGCATGAGCAGCCACGGCCTGCCATGCTCACTGCTGAAACTGGAAATTACCGAAGGCATCGTCATCCAGAACCTGGAAGACACCATCAGCAAAATGCGTCGCCTGAAAAAACTCGGCGTGAGCTTTGCCATGGACGATTTCGGCACCGGCTATTCATCGCTTACCTACCTGAAGCGATTGCCGGTGGACACGCTGAAGATCGATCAATCGTTTATCCGTGACGCTACCAGCGACCCCAACGACGCCGAAATCATCCGCGCCATCGTCGCCATGGCCCGCAGCCTGGAACTGGAAGTGATCGCCGAAGGCGTGGAAACCCCGGAGCAACTGGAATTCCTGCAAGGGCTGGGCTGCCATTTGTACCAGGGCTATCTGCACAGTCGGCCGTTGCCGCTGGAGGGGTTGAAAGGATTGCTGGAATGACGGGCACAAAAAAGGGCGCCTTTCGGCGCCCTTCTTCCCGGTCGGCTTATTGCAGGACCGGCTTCTCCACCCCGTTGATCGGGATGCGCTTGGCTTTCGCCTCTTCCGGGATCACTCGCAGCAGGTCAATGCTCAACAGACCGTTACGCAGGTCGGCAGCCTTGATCTCGATGTGATCGGCCAGACGGAAGGACAGCTTGAATGCACGCTGGGCAATGCCCTGGTGCAGGAAAGTGACGCCTTCGTTCGCGTCACGCTTGCCGCCACTGATGGTCAGCACGCCTTTCTCGACTTGCAGTTCCAGGTCTTCTTCCTGGAAACCGGCCGCCGCTACGACGATGCGATATTGATCGTCACCGTGTTTTTCGACGTTGTAAGGCGGATAGCTGCTGCCTGGCTCGTTGCGCAGGGCAGTTTCGAACAGGTCGTTGAAACGGTCGAAACCTACCGAGGAACGGAACAGTGGAGCGAGGGAAAATGCAGTACTCATGGTTCAAATCTCCTGAAAACAATCAGCAAGTTTTTTTGTCTCCGCGACCCGAATTCGGCATCGCGTAACCCTTAGATAGGGACCTGCGTTTTGTTTTCAAGAGATTATTTGAAGATTTTTTCAGGCGGCCTCGGCGACCGGCAAACCCAGCAAGCGCGAGACCTGATCCGGCTCGGTTTCGCGGCGAAGCACGGTAAACAGCTCGGTGGCCTCGGGATAATTGCGGGTCAGCATCGCCAGCCATTGCTTCAAACGGCCCGGCGATTGGCGCGCAGTCATCTGCGCTTTGGCTTGCAGCCAGAAGTCCTGGATCAGCGGCATCAGCTCGGTCCAGGTCATCTCGACGACTTCCTCGCCGGCACGGGCGGCAGCGATCTGTTTGGCCAGATCGGGACGCGAAACCAGGCCTCGACCGAGCATGATGTCCTCGACGCCGCTGATTTCCCGGCAACGGCGCCAGTCTTCGACGCTCCAGATGTCTCCGTTGGCGAACACTGGCACCTTGACCACGTCCTGCACCCGCGGAATCCACTCCCAGTGGGCCGGCGGCTTGTAGCCGTCCATCTTGGTTCGGGCGTGAACCACGATGTGCTCGGCGCCGCCCTCGGCCAGCGCCGTGGCGCACACCAACGAGCCGTCCGGGCTGTCGAAACCCAGGCGCATCTTGGCGGTGACAGGAATGTGCGCCGGCACCGCACGTCGCACGTGCTCGACGATCTGGTTGAGCAGTTCCGGCTCCTTGAGCAGTACCGCGCCGCCACGGGACTTGTTGACCGTTTTCGCAGGGCAGCCGAAGTTCAGATCGATCACTTCAGAACCCAGTTCGCAAGCCAGCGCAGCGTTTTCCGCCAGGCACACCGGGTCGGAACCGAGCAACTGCACACGCAATGGCACGCCGGAAGCGGTGCGAGCACCGTTGAGCAGTTCAGGGCCGAACTTGTGGAAATAAGCCGGGGTCAGCAACTGATCGTTGACCCGGATGAACTCGGTCACGCACCAGTCAATACCGCCGACACGGGTCAGGACATCGCGCAGGATGTCGTCGACCAACCCTTCCATCGGCGCCAGAGCAATTTGCATGGGAAACACACACTCAAGGAAAAACGTGCGGCAGTTTACTGGGTTTCGCGGGTTAAACCCATGTCCGCTGTCTGGATGGCCGGGCCGTAGCCTTCGATGAACTCGGCGGGCATGCGCTTGGGCCTGCCGGTGGACAACTCGATGCAGACGAAGGTGGTCTGGGCGCGCAATAGCGTGGTGTTATCGCTGGGGCGAATCAGCTGGAAGTGACGAGTCATTTTCAGTCGCTGATCCCAATCGACGATCCAGGTCGCCAGTTGCAGTTCGTCGCCTTCGTAGGCGGCGGCCAGATAGTCGATTTCGTGCCGCACTACCGCCATCGCCCGGTCCAGACGACGGTACTCGACCAGATCCAGGCCCAGCCGCTGCGAGTGACGCCAGGCGCAACGTTCGAGCCAGGACACGTACACTGCGTTGTTCGCGTGCCCCAGCCCGTCGATGTCCTCGGCGCCCACTTGCAGATCAATGGTAAACGGCGTTGCCCGATCCCAGCCCATGCCCTACTCCCGGTCAAATGATTCAACCGGGGCAGTGTAACGGATGACTACGCCGATTGCCGCGCCTGAAGACTGCGACCGGCCAGCAGTGATAACACGCCATCAATCACCCGAGGGTCGGCCAGCACGCGCTGGTGGCCGCCGGCTTCCAGGCGCAGCAATCGGCTGTCGAACCAGGATTCGTGGATCAGTTGGGATTCCTTGACCGAGACGAACGTGTCGTCCTCGGCGTGCACGATCAGACCTGGCATATCCAGTTGATAGTGAGCGACATCGAGGGTCGCGGCGCGCATGCCGACGTCCTGTTCGACTTGCCGAATGAAGGCAGAACGAGCTCTTGGCGGCATCCCGACGTAGCGGGCAAATCCGCGCAACACGCCCAGAATGCGAGCCGGTGCGGCAATACTGACCAGGGTTTCGGTGCGCAGCCCCAACTGCACCGCGAGCATGGCACTGGCACCACCCATGGAGTGGCCGATGACCGCTTGCAGTGGTGGCAACTCAGCAGCGGCTTCGAGCATGGCGCGGGCAAACAGTACGACGTTGGCTTCGCGCCCTGGCGAACGACCGTGGGCCGGACCGTCAAGAGCAACAACGGTGTAACCGGATTCGACCAGCGCCGTGATCAGCGCGGCAAACTGGGTTGGTCGTCCCTCCCAACCGTGCATCAGCAGAACCGTTGGGCCTTGCCCCCAGCGCAGCGCAGAGAGGCCGAAACGCAAAGTGATCCGCTCGGATTTCGCCAGCAGCGGCAATTCCCAATCCCGTGGCGCATTGGCGCGAGGGGTCATGAATGCCAGTCGCATTTTGCTTGCCACCAGTTTCGGTGCAAACCAGCCCAAGGTGCCATTAACGCCACGAACCCACTTCAACGTGCTCATCGCTCTCTCCTCGGGCTTGTAGCCTTCAGGTCAACGCACCGCCGACTTGGCAGCGCGCAGCAATCGATCAGATAAATCTCCAGGGCCCAACGCCCTCGCGAGCGCCAGACCACCCACCATCAAGGCCACATCGGCCAACGCTTTATCGGTGTCTTCCGGCGTTGCGGCCAACTGCGCAATCATCAATTCCAAGTGTTCGCTCAATGCGATCCGGAACGCTTCTGGCAGACGCCCCAGCTCACCAATGGAGGCCGGAATCGGGCAGGCCGAATCGCTGGAATCGCGATGCTTGCGCGACAGGTAGAAAGCGGCCACCAGGGCGCGGCGCTCTTCACCGGTCAGTTCGCTGTCCATGTCGGCAATCAGTTCGCGACGGCGACCGAGCAATTGCTTGAACGCCTCAAGCATCATGGCGTCCTTGCTTTCGAAGTGCGCGTAGAAGCCACCGACGGTCAGGCCGGCCGCACCCATCACTTCCCCCACGCTCGGTTCAGCCGGGCCGCGCTGGATCAGTGCAGCGCTGGCGGCCTTGAGAATGCGTTCGCGGGTTTGAGCTTTCTTGTCGTTCATCGTCGCCTCCGAATATTACGATAGCAATATTATTCTCATAATAATATTCCGCAAGTCACGCGCGTGACCGCTGGTCTGAAGCACAGTGTTAAGGAAAAAGAGGATTTGGCCAAACGCCAGACAAACAAAAGGGCCATTCAATAATTGAATGACCCTTATAAATCCCGCAGAGCGGGTAATCGTGGCGTCCCCTAGGGGACTCGAACCCCTGTTACCGCCGTGAAAGGGCGGTGTCCTAGGCCACTAGACGAAGGGGACACAAACCTTCTGTACAACTGATCAGTGCTGAGACCTGATCGATTCAAGGCCGGTGTGGCCAGACCTTGAACTGTAAATTGGTGGAGCTAAGCGGGATCGAACCGCTGACCTCCTGCATGCCATGCAGGCGCTCTCCCAGCTGAGCTATAGCCCCGGATTTTTCGCCTCACGGCGGAGCGACATCTTGCAACATCGCTTCTGTAAAACTGGCGTCCCCTAGGGGACTCGAACCCCTGTTACCGCCGTGAAAGGGCGGTGTCCTAGGCCACTAGACGAAGGGGACGCAAACCCTTCTATACAGCTGATCAACGCTGAGTGTTGATCGCTTCGAAACCGGTGTGGCCAGGCTTCGAAGTGTAAATTGGTGGAGCTAGACGGGATCGAACCGTCGACCTCTTGCATGCCATGCAAGCGCTCTCCCAGCTGAGCTATAGCCCCTCATCGTTGATGTCATCGCTGAGGACGGGGCGAATCTTAAGGGCGTATCGAAAGCCTGTCAAACTTATTTTTGAAAAATTTCAAAATTTTTTGTCGGCATAACAATCACTTACCGCCCTCCCCCCGTAAATTCGGGGGAAAACGCCGCAGGACGGGATCAAAAAATCCTGACCTGCGGCGCGTCCTGCAGACTCAAACGCAATCAGGCAATAGCGCCCAACAGCTTTTCCCACTCTTTGTTTTCTTTCTTCGACACGCCGCCCAGCAGGTCAAGCGCCTGGCGCAGACGGAAACGGGTCAGGTCCGGCCCGAGGATCTCCATTGCATCGAGCACCGACACCGAACTCGCCTGACCGGTGATTGCCGCGAACATCAGCGGCATCGCATCACGCAGCTTCAGCTCGAGGGATTCCACCACTGCCTGAATCGTCGCAGTGATGCTGTCCTTCTCCCACTGGCGCAGGCTTTCCAGTTTCCACAGGATCAACTGCATCAGTTGACGAACCTGATCACCCGAGAGCTTTTTCGACTCGAACAGCTTGGCATCCGGATTCACGCCACCGGCGAAGAAGAATCCGGCCAGCGGTGCAACCTGGCTGAAAGTTTCGACACGGCCCTGAACGTGCGGCGCGATCTTCATCATGTATTCAGAATTGAACGCCCACTTCTGTATGCGAGCGGCGAACTCTTCGACCGGCAGATCACGCAACCACTGACCGTTGAGCCACGACAGCTTCTCGATGTCGAAAATCGGCCCGCCCAGCGACACGCGCTTGAGGTCGAAGTTGTCGACCATTTCCTGCAGCGAGAACTTCTCGCGCTCGTCCGGCATCGACCAGCCCATGCGGCCCAAGTAGTTGAGCATCGCTTCAGGCATGAAGCCCATGCGCTCGTAGAACGTCACCGAGGTCGGGTTCTTGCGCTTGGACAACTTGCTCTTGTCCGGGTTACGCAGCAGCGGCATGTAACACAGCTCCGGTTGTTCCCAGCCGAAGTATTCGTAAAGCAGGATCAGTTTCGGCGCCGATGGCAGCCATTCTTCACCGCGCAGCACGTGAGTGATGCCCATCAGGTGATCGTCGACCACGTTGGCCAGGAAGTACGTCGGCAGGCCGTCGGTCTTCATCAGCACCTGCATATCCATGCGATCCCACGGGATCTCGACATCGCCACGCAGCATGTCCGGCACCACGCAGACGCCTTCGGTCGGCACTTTCATGCGGATCACGTGCGGCTCGCCGGCAGCCAGGCGACGGGCGACTTCTTCCTTGGACAGCAACAATGCACGGCCGTCGTAACGCGGGGTTTCGCCACGAGCCATTTGCTCGGCGCGCATCTGGTCCAGTTCTTCAGCGGTGCAGAAGCACGGAAAGGCGTGGCCCATGTCGACCAGTTGCTGGCAGTACTTCTGGTAGATATCGCCGCGCTCGCTCTGACGGTAAGGACCGTGCGGGCCGCCGACGTCCGGGCCTTCGCTCCAGTCGATGCCGAGCCAGCGCAGAGCGTCGAAAATCTGCTGTTCGGACTCGCGGGTCGAACGCAACTGATCGGTGTCTTCAATGCGCAGGATGAACTCACCGCCGTGCTGCTTGGCAAAGCAGTAGTTGAACAATGCGATGTAGGCGGTACCTACGTGGGGATCCCCGGTAGGCGATGGCGCGATGCGAGTGCGGACGGTGGTCATGGCATGTCTCGAAAAGAATGAAAAGCAAAGAACAATCAAGCGGCGAATGGTAACAGGCGACACCCGCCCCGCTCCAGCGGGCAGGGCATTTAAGCCAATTTTGCGTCTGTAACGCCCGTAGGCCGTGGCGAATGGCTGAATATCAGCAGACGGCATTTACCGTTCATCGGCTGTATGCCAGATTCGCCTGCAGATAACTTTCCTTACAATTCCTCGACTACAGTTTGCCCATGCCTGCCCAACTCAAGCGTCGCCTGCTCATTTTCCTGCTGCTCGTCCTGCTGATTGCCGGGGGCTTTTTCGCTCATTGGTTTTTCAAAGGACGCTTTTATGAAAGCACCGACAACGCCTATGTCCAAGGTGAAATCACCCGCGTGTCGAGTCAGTTGAGCGCGCGCATCGACGAAGTCCTGGTGCAGGACAACCAGCACGTGGAAAAAGGCCAGTTGCTGGTCCGTCTCGAAGGTGACGACTTCCGCCTCGCCGTCGATCGCGCCAATGCCGCCCTCGCCACCCGTGAAGCCGAGCGCCTGCAGGCCCAGAGCAAACTGACCCAACAAGCCAGCCTGATCGCCGCCAGCGAAGCACAAGTGGCAACTACGCAAGCCACACTGGGTCGTTCGCAAATTGACCTGTCCCGCGCAGAAGCCCTGCGCAAACCCGGTTTCGTTTCCGAGGAGCGGGTCACCACCCTCTCCGCCGACAACCACATCGCCCGCTCGCAAGTGGCCAAGGCCCAGGCCGATGCGCAAAGTCAGCGCCAGCAGGTCAGCGCACTGAATGCCGAGATCAAGCGCCTCGACGCACAGATCGCCAACGCCCGCGCCGACCTCGCCCAGGCCGAACTGAACTTGACCCGCAGCGAAATCCACGCACCGATCAGCGGCCTCGTCGGCCAACGCGCCGCACGCAATGGCCAGATTGTTCAGGCCGGCGCGTATCTGCTGTCGATCGTCCCGGACGAAGACATCTGGGTGCAGGCCAACTTCAAGGAAACCCAGATCGGCCACATGCAACCGGGGCAGAAGGCCGAACTGGTCTTCGATGCCTATGGCGATACGCCGATCGAAGCCAGGGTCGACAGCCTGTTCGCGGCCTCCGGCGCGCAATTCAGTCTGTTGCCTCCGGACAATGCCACCGGCAACTTCACCAAGGTCGTACAGCGGATTCCGGTCAAGCTGACCTTCAAGGCCGATAACCCGCTGCACGGCAAGATCCGTCCGGGCATGTCGGTCACCGCCACCGTGAATATCAAAGACGCCCCAGACAATGGCCGGTGATCAACTGATCCGCCCGGTCGGCGAGCCGACCCGGCGGGACTGGATCGCGGTGATGAGCGTGATGCTCGGCGCCTTCATGGCGGTGCTCGACATCCAGATCACCAACTCGTCGCTCAAGGACATTCAAGGCGCACTGTCGGCGACCCTGGAAGAGGGCTCGTGGATTTCCACCTCGTACCTGGTGGCGGAAATCATCATGATTCCGCTGACTGCGTGGCTGGTGCAGTTGCTTTCAGCACGGCGCCTGGCGGTGTGGGTGTCGCTGGGGTTTCTGATTTCATCCTTGCTGTGTTCGATGGCCTGGAGCCTCGACAGCATGATCGTGTTCCGCGCCATGCAGGGTTTCACTGGCGGCGCGCTGATTCCGCTGGCCTTCACCCTGACCCTGATCAAACTCCCCGAACACCACCGCGCCAAAGGCATGGCGATGTTCGCCATGACCGCTACTTTCGCCCCCTCCATCGGCCCGACCCTCGGCGGCTGGCTCACGGAAAACTGGGGCTGGGAGTACATCTTCTATATCAACATTCCGCCGGGCCTGATCATGATCGCCGGTCTGATGTACGGCCTGGAGAAGAAAGAAGCCCATTGGGAACTGCTGAAAAGCACCGATTACACCGGCATTCTCACACTGGGTATCGGGCTTGGTTGCTTGCAGGTGTTTCTTGAAGAAGGTCATCGCAAGGACTGGCTGGAATCGAGCCTGATCGTGACGCTGGGTAGCATTGCCCTGCTGAGCCTGATCACCTTCGTCATTGTGCAGATCTCCAAGCCCAACCCGCTGATCAACCTCGGGATCCTGCGCAATCGTAACTTCGGTCTATCGAGCATTTCCAGCCTCGGAATGGGCGTCGGACTGTACGGTTCGATCTATTTGCTGCCGCTGTACCTGGCGCAGATCCAGAATTACAACGCGTTGCAGATCGGTGAAGTGATCATGTGGATGGGCGTGCCCCAGCTTTTCCTGATTCCGCTGGTGCCGAAGCTGATGAAGTTCGTGTCGCCCAAATGGCTATGCACACTGGGCTTTGGCCTGTTCGGATTGGCGAGTTTTTCATCCGGCGTGCTCAACCCGGACTTTGCCGGGCCGCAGTTCAATCAGATCCAGATCATCCGCGCCCTCGGCCAGCCGCTGATCATGGTGACCATTTCGCTGATCGCCACGGCTTACATCCTGCCGCAGGACGCGGGCTCGGCATCAAGTCTGTTCAACATTCTGCGCAACCTCGGCGGCGCCATCGGCATCGCCCTGCTCGCGACATTGCTGGATGCTCGCACCAAGACCTATTTCGATTACCTGCGTGAAGCGGTGGTGCCCACCAACCCGCAGGTAGCCGAGCGCCTGGCGTCGATGACCGATCGCTTCGGCAGTGACACGGCGGCGCTGGGGAAATTAAGCGAGATCGTTCATCAGCAGGCGCTGATCATGGCCTACAACGATGCGTTTCGTTTCGTCGGGATTGCGCTGGGGATCAGCATGCTGGCGATCTTGCTGACCAAGAAACTGCCCGCCGGCCTGAAGGCCGGCGAGGCACACTGACTCGACTCAGACTGCCAAAAGCCGCTCGCGCAGCTTGGCGATCTCGTCGCGCATCTGCGCCGCTGCTTCGAACTCCAGGTCGCGAGCCAACTGGTACATCTTCTCTTCCAGTTGGCGGATGCGCTTGGTGATCTCGCTTGGCGAGCGCAATTCGGCTTCGTACTTGGCGTTTTCTTCGGCGGCCTTGGCCATGCCTTTGCGCTTCTTGCTACGCGAGCCAGGCACAGTGGCGCCTTCCATGATGTCGGCGACGTCCTTGAACACGCCCTTCGGCGTGATGCCGTTGGCCAGGTTGAAGGCGATCTGCTTGTCGCGACGCCGCTCGGTTTCGCCGATAGCGCGCTCCATCGAACCGGTCATGCGATCCGCGTAGAGAATCGCCCGGCCATTGAGGTTACGTGCCGCACGCCCGATGGTCTGGATCAGCGAACGCTCGGAACGCAGGAAGCCTTCCTTGTCCGCATCGAGGATCGCCACCAGCGAGACTTCCGGCATGTCCAGGCCTTCACGCAGCAGGTTGATCCCCACCAGCACGTCGAAGGTGCCCAGGCGCAGGTCGCGGATGATTTCGACCCGCTCGACGGTATCGATGTCCGAGTGCAGATAACGCACACGAATGCCGTGGTCGGCCAGGTAATCGGTCAGGTCTTCTGCCATGCGCTTGGTCAGCGTGGTGACTAGCACCCGCTCCTCCAGCGCTACCCGCTTGGTGATTTCCGACAAAAGATCGTCGACCTGAGTCAGCGCCGGTCGTACTTCAACCTGCGGATCGACCAGACCGGTCGGGCGCACCACTTGCTCGATCACCCGACCGGCGTGCTCGGCTTCGTAGTTGCCGGGCGTGGCCGAAACGAAGATCGTCTGCGGGCTCACCCCTTCCCACTCGTCGAAACGCATCGGCCGGTTATCCAGCGCCGATGGCAGGCGGAAACCGTATTCCACCAGTGTTTCCTTACGTGAACGGTCGCCCTTATACATCGCGCCGACCTGCGGCACGCTGACATGGGATTCGTCGATCACCAGCAACGCGTCGGCCGGCAGGTAATCGTAGAGGGTCGGCGGCGGCGCGCCAGCCGGACGGCCCGACAGGTAGCGCGAGTAGTTCTCGATGCCGTTGCAGTAGCCGAGTTCGAGGATCATCTCCAGATCGAACCGGGTGCGCTGCTCCAGCCGCTGGGCTTCCACCAGTTTGTTGTTGTTGCGCAGGTATTCCAGGCGCTCCTGCAACTCGACCTTGATCCCCTCGATGGCGTCGAGCAGGGTTTCCCGGGGCGTCACATAGTGGCTCTTCGGGTAGAAGGTGAAGCGCGGCAGCTTGCGGATGACCTCGCCGGTGAGCGGGTCGAACGCGGAAATGCTCTCCACTTCGTCATCAAACAGCTCGATGCGGATCGCCTCAAGATCAGATTCGGCCGGATAGATGTCGATCACGTCGCCGCGTACCCGAAACGTCGCCCGGGCAAAATCCATGTCATTGCGGGTGTATTGCAGGTCGGCCAGACGCCGCACCAACGCACGCTGATCGAGCTTGTCGCCACGATCGACGTGCAACACCATTTTCAAATAGGTTTCCGGGCTGCCCAGACCGTAAATGCACGACACGGTCGTAACGATGATTGCATCCTTGCGCTCCAGCAAGGCCTTGGTCGCCGACAGACGCATCTGCTCGATGTGGTCGTTGATCGACGCATCCTTCTCGATGAAGGTGTCGGAAGACGGCACATAGGCTTCGGGCTGGTAGTAGTCGTAGTAGGAAACGAAGTATTCGACGGCATTGTTCGGGAAGAACGACTTGAACTCGCCATACAACTGCGCGGCCAGGGTCTTGTTCGGCGCCAGCACCAGGGTCGGACGCTGCACCTGCGCAATCACATTGGCGATGCTGAAGGTCTTGCCCGAACCGGTCACGCCGAGCAACGTCTGGTGCGCCAGCCCGGCTTCAATGCCCTCGACCATCTGGCGAATGGCTTCAGGCTGATCGCCGGCAGGGTCGAATCGGGTGACGAGCTGGAATTCAGACATAAACACCTCTGGAATCGCGACGCTGCGGGCAAACCGCAGCACCACGAGAAAGACCGCAAACGACCGATGTCGCGCAAGGAAAAACGAAGATTGTGCTGAATGTGGAGCCGATTGCCTCGCCTTTCAAGGCAAACGTCCTACATCCGGTAAAGTCTCCGACAAGTCCATTCGACTAACGGTCAAGAAATAATCGGAAAAACTTACCTGAAAACCCGATTCGCCTGTCGCCATTGATCGATGATGGCCTCTATACTAGCTCCCCGTTTGTGCACCGCTCTAGTGCATTCGGCTGGAGCGCCACACGTCCCTCCACTCTCCATTAGAGCTGCCGTAAAAATGAGCCTGTTCTCCGCTGTCGAAATGGCACCCCGCGATCCAATCCTGGGCCTCAACGAAGCATTCAACGCCGATACCCGGACCAATAAGGTCAACCTCGGGGTGGGTGTGTACTGCAACGAAGAGGGGCGAATTCCACTCCTGCGCGCCGTCATCGAAGCCGAAACCATTCGCGCCGCCCAGCACGCTTCCCGCGGCTACCTGCCGATCGACGGAATCGCGGCCTACGACCAGGCCGTGCAAAAGCTGCTGTTCGGCAATGATTCGCCACTGCTGGCGGCTGGCCGCGTTGTCACCACTCAGGCGGTCGGCGGGACCGGCGCACTGAAAATCGGTGCCGACTTCCTCAAGCAACTGCTGCCGAACGCCGTTGTGGCAATCAGCGACCCGAGCTGGGAAAACCACCGCGCGCTGTTCGAAACCGCCGGTTTCCCGGTGCAGAACTACCGTTACTACGACGCCGCCACCCACGACGTGAACCGTGCCGGCCTGCTCGAAGACCTCAACGCCCTGCCGAACGGCTCGATCATCGTGCTGCACGCTTGCTGCCACAACCCGACCGGCGTCGACCTGAGCCCGGCGGACTGGAACAACGTGCTGGAAGCGGTCAAGGCCAAAGGTCACGTGCCGTTCCTCGACATGGCTTACCAGGGTTTCGGTGACGGCATCGCCGAAGACGCCGCTGCCGTGCGTCTGTTCGCCGAATCCGGCCTGACCTTCTTCGTGTCGAGCTCGTTCTCCAAGTCGTTCTCGCTGTACGGCGAGCGCGTCGGCGCCCTGTCGATCGTCAGCGAGTCGAAAGAAGAAAGCGCCCGCGTTCTGTCGCAGGTCAAGCGCGTGATCCGCACCAACTACTCCAACCCGCCAACTCACGGTGCAAGCGTTGTCGCCGCTGTGTTGAACAGCCCGGAACTGCGCGCCCAGTGGGAAGCCGAACTGGCTGAAATGCGCCTGCGCATTCGCGGCATGCGCGAGCAGATGGTTGCTCTGCTGGCGAAGAAAGCCCCGCAGCGTGATTTCAGCTTCGTTGGCCGTCAGCGTGGCATGTTCTCCTACTCCGGCCTGACCACCGAGCAGGTTCACCGCCTGCGCAACGAGTTCGGTATCTACGCCCTGGACACCGGCCGCATCTGCGTCGCCGCGCTGAACCAGAGCAACATCGAAGTCGTGACGGACGCCATCGTTCAGGTCATCTGATCTGACGCTGCACTGAAAACGGGAAACCTTCGGGCTTCCCGTTTTTATTTGTCTGAAGAAAAGCTGCAACACCCTCTAGACTGCACACAGACGATAATTCAGAGAACCGACATGAAAAACGATGACCTGCGCGCCGACCGCGATGAGCTGGACTACTATCCACCCCGCACCTCGGGCAAACGCGAAAAGAGCCTGGTACTGCAAGTGGCGGCCGGCGTGTTTCTCGGTGGACTGGCCCTTTGGCTGGTGCAACTGGCGGCCACGGCGCTGTACGCCAAACTGCTGATGGGCACCTTCACATTCGGTGGCTGAAAGCCGCTCAGCAAAAAAACATCCGGCAAAGCTTGACTAGTCTTTTTAAATCAGTAACATACGCACCAATTCCGCAATAGCTCAGTTGGTAGAGCAAGTGACTGTTAATCACTGGGTCCCTGGTTCGAGTCCAGGTTGTGGAGCCAAATACAGAGCCCCTGAATCGAAAGATTCAGGGGCTTTTTTTGTGGGCGTTGAAAAAGTACGCGCCATAAAAAGGGCCGATCAGTTTCCCGACTGATCGGCCCTTTTCTGTTTCAAAAACAGCGATCAGACGTGCTCGCTGCTCTTGGCATGTACCTTTGGTGCGCCATGACCGTGATCCGAATCCGGATCGATCACCGGCACTTCATTGCCATCGCAGTCATGCAGCTTGCCATCGCTGAAGTAGTCGCCTTCACGCAGCGCCGCCAGATCCCGATAACGCAGGGTCCGCTCTTCCGCCGCCGCGAACACCGATTGCTGATCCGAGTTACCCGCCGTGAAGTGGTTGAACGCCAGGTTCAGCAGGATCGCCATGATCGCCGACGAGCTGATGCCCGAATGGAAAATGGTCGCGAACCAGCTCGGGAAGTGATCGTAGAAGTTCGGCGCGGCAATCGGAATCATACCGAAGCCGATCGAGGTGGCGACGATGATCAGGTTGACGTTGTTGCGGTAATCAACCTTGGACAGCGTGCGAATGCCGCTCGCCGCCACGGTGCCGAACAGTACGATACCGGCGCCGCCGAGCACCGAAGTCGGTACTGCCGCGATGACCCGGCCCATGAACGGCAGCAGGCCGAGGATCACCAGGAAGATACCGCCGGTGGCCACCACATAACGGCTCTTGATCCCGGTCACCGCCACCAGCCCGACGTTCTGGGCGAAGGCGCTCTGGGTGAACGAGCCGAAGATCGGCGCAAACATGCTCGACAGCATGTCCGCCCGCAGACCATTGCCCAGACGCTTGGAGTCGACCTTGGTGCCGATGATTTCACCGACCGCCAGGATGTCCGCCGAGGTTTCCACCAGGGTCACCATGACCACGATGCACATCGACAGGATTGCAGCGAAGTGGAAGGTTGGCATGCCGAAATGGAACGGTGTCGGGAAGCCGAACATCGGGCCCTGGGTGACGTTGGAGAAGTCCGCCATGCCGAGGAACACCGCCAGCACCGTGCCGATCACCATGGCCAACAGGATCGACAGACGCGAGATGGTTGAGCTGCCGACTTTGCTCAGCAGCAACACCAACACCAGCGTGACCGCCGCCAGACCAATGTTCTGCATGCTGCCGAAGTCAGGCGCGTGACTGTTGCCGCCCATGGCCCAGCGTGCAGCCACCGGCATCAGCGTCAGACCGATGGTGGTGATCACGATGCCCGTGACCAGCGGCGGGAAAAACTTGGTGATTCGTGAAAACACCGGCGTGATCAGCAAGCCAATCAGCGACGCCGCGATCACCGCGCCAAGTACCGACTGAAAGCCGCCCTCCCCACCGCTGCTGACAATCGCCACCATCGTGGCAACACCGGAGAACGACACGCCCTGCACCAGCGGTAACTGACATCCGAAAAACGGTAGACCCAGGGTTTGCAGCAACGTGGCCAGCCCCCCCGCAAACAATGAAGCAGCAATCAACAGACCAATGTCCGCGGGCGAAAGCCCGGCGGCCTGACCGATGATCAATGGCACCGCGACGATACCGCCATACATGGTCAGAACGTGTTGCAGGCCGTAAGCCATATTCGCGCCGACCCCGAGATTCTCGTCCTCGGGCCGTTGGTGTGAAACATGGGGCGTTTTCATGGTGGGGGAGTTCCCTGGTTTTTGTTATGCGCACACTGTATGCAAGAGTCAGGACAAATGTCCATAGACTTGTATACAACTTATCAGTCACATAATGGTTAGCTAGCCACCCAACCTTCTATCTCGCTGCTTTAGTCCCCCACAAATCCGGCAACACATCGTTGACTGCCCCCCCTTTTTATCCACCTAGGCTGAAGTGTTCATGGCGACCGACGGCGCGGTCGCACTCTTTTTTATACATATAAAGTATGCATAATGAAGTCATTCAAGATTCAGTTCGACAAAAGCAAGAATGCTGCCAACAAACTCAAGCACAGAGGGATCAGCCTCGCCGAGGCTGAACCGGTCTTCTACGACGACCGAGCACTGACGATTGAAGACAACGACCATGACGAGCAACGCTGGATCACACTCGGCAACGACGGCAAAGGACGTTTGCTGGTTGTTGCGTACAGTTACCGCGAACCGAATTTCGTTCGAATCATTTCCGCACGTGTCGCTACACCGAGCGAACGTCGCAAATATCTTCTGGAGGCTTGACCTATGAAAGACGAATACGACTTCTCTCAGGGAAAACGCGGCGCATTGGCGTCCAACAAGGGTAAGACGCGCATCACCATCATGCTTGATGATGCAGTCATCGAGGCCGCACGTACGGTCGCCGAAGAGGAAGGGTTTGGTTATCAGACGGTAATCAACAACACCCTGCGCCACGCATTACTTAACAGCCGTGGCGCCACCGATGAACTCGAGCACTCCAGCGGGCAATTCAAGCAAGGAATCACCGCCACCGACCTCAAAAGTCTTGAGAAAAAACTGTCGGCAGCAGTGAACGAGATCCGCCGGGTGCTGGAGCCGGAGGCAAAACCTTAGACTTCAAACCGGTTGAATCAAGCGCGCCAGCGCCAGACGCGCACCGGGCTGGTGCGGCAAGCGCAGGCCGAACTCCCTTTCCAGCAGTTCGATCAGTTCATCGATATCCGTTACCTCACGCCGCTCGCTCTCGGCGCCCATGCGGTGGATCGCGAAACTGCCGTTGTTCAACGTGCGCCGCCAGCCGTCGCCGGTACGCGCGACCATCAGGCGCTGAGCGAACGGTGAATCCGGATGAGTCGAGACGTACCAGTTGCCGAGGGTGTAATCGATGTCTTCCTGGCGTTGCAGGTCGAACAGGTACATCGGCCGCCATTCGCCAGCGACCCTGGCCCGCAACATGTAGCCATCGGCCTGCACTTCGATGCGATAAGGCTCGTGGGGTGTGGACTGCTCGGCCTCGGTATCCAGAATCAGCGGAGCAGTCGGGACCATGCCGCCAAAACCCACGTCGGTGATGTACCGCACGCCGTCCAGGGTCACCAGACTCAAACGGTGAGTCCGTGCCGTCCAGCTGCCTTCGGGCTGATTCATGACCACACGGCCGCTGATGCCTCGTGCATCGAACCCCAGCTCCAGCAACAAGGCCAGAAACAGATTGTTGAGTTCGTAGCAGTAACCGCCACGGGCATCCTCCAGAACCTTGCGCTGTATTGACGGCAGATCGATCAGTACAGGTTCGCCGCTGAGCGTCGAAAGATTCTCGAAGGGAAATGCCCCGGTATGGCGCAACTGCAACAGGCGCAGCGTTTCGAGGGTCGGTGCCGGGGGCGTGTCGAATCCCAACCGTTGCAGATACTGTTCCAGATTCGTCAGGCGTGGCTCGCTCATTGCTCGGTCCTTATGCATGGAGACGCGGATCACTCCGCCGATGGTCGCCATGTATACGGGATCAGAGCCCCGGATCGACAATTGAAATAACCAATCGCCTGTCAGCGTTTCTTGCGTGAGCCAATTCGAATCCAGGTCGGCGCATGATCACTGGCATGGGGCTCGTTCCGCACCCAGGCATCGACGCCTGCCTCCAGCAAATAGGGCGTCAATGCCGGATTGAGCAGCAAATGGTCGATGCGCAATCCGGAGTTCTTCTGCCAGTGCTGGCGGAAGTAATCCCAGAACGTGTACAGCCGATCTTCGGGATACAGGTGCCGCAACGAATCCGTCCAGCCCTGATCCAGCAGACGCTGGTAGCACTCTCGGCTTTGCGGTTGCAACAGCGCATCCTTGAGCCACGAGCGGGTGTTGTAGATATCCAGATCAGTGGGCACTACATTGTAATCACCGGCCAGCACCACCGGGTGATCGCTGCTTTGCAAAGCCTGGGCGTAGGTGATCAGGCGCTCGAACCAGGCCAGTTTGTAATCGAACTTCGGCCCCGGTTGCGGATTGCCATTGGGCAGATACAGGCACCCCACCAACACCCCGTGCACCGCCGCTTCGAGATAGCGACTGTGTTTATCGTCAGGATCGCCGGGCAGACCGCGCCGGCTCTCCAGCGGTTGCGCATCGCGGGCAAGAATCGCCACGCCGTTCCATGACGCCTGACCGTGCCAGATGGCACCGTAACCGGCGGCCTCCAGATCGGCGGCAGGAAACGCGCCGTCCACCATTTTGAGTTCCTGTAAACAGACGATGTCCGGCTGCTCGCGCCTGAGCCACTCCAGCAGATTCGGCAGACGGGCACGCAGGCCGTTGACGTTGAACGTGGCAATCCGCATTTTTTTCATCGTCCGTGTTCCTGCTGTTGACCGATAAAAACTGTGACATCAGCCCCCCGCGACGGTTGCGTGGGATCCTTTCCATACGGCGTAATAGGGCCTCGCCTGATCCGTCGAGAATCGCCACATGCACACCACACTGCAAGGCCAGGGCATCGTCCTGCGCCCTCTCCAATACACCGATGCCGACGCCCTGCTCCACGCTGCAGCCGACGGCGAGTTATGGAATCTCACCGTCACCGTGGTGCCCTCCGCCACCACCATCGACAGCTATCTGAAAAAGGCCCTCGACGGGCGTGAGGCCGGCACGGTCATGCCGTTTGCGATCGTGTTGAAAAAGACCGGTGAAGTGATCGGCTCGACTCGCTTCTGGAAGATAGACCCGCTCAATCGCAAACTGGAGATCGGCAGCAGCTGGATCGCGGCACGCTTTCAGAAAACCTTCGTCAACACCGAGGCCAAGTACCTGATGCTGCGCCACGCCTTCGAGGTGCTTGATTGCGTGCGCGTGCAATTCACCACCGACGAAAACAACCAGAAATCACGCCATGCGATCCTGCGCCTGGGCGCACATCAGGAAGGCATCGTGCGACACGAGCGGATCATGCCCGACGGCCGCAAGCGCAACTCGGTGCGCTTCAGCATCATCGATGACGAATGGCCGCAGGTGCGTCAGAACCTCGAACAGAAACTTGCCGGATACAAACACCACTGATCCGATTCAGGCGCGATTGCGCAGCCACTGCAGGAAGCCTCTTTTCGGTGCGGCTACCGGCGTTTCCTGAGTCAGCGCCTGTGCCTTGAGCAGGCGGAAATCGAGCAGCGCCTTCATTGCATCGTTGATGTCATGACGAGCATCCAGGCAAGGCTTGAGATACGACTTCTCGATGCGGTACAGAGCGCAGAACGTCTTGGCGGAAAAGTCGGCCGGCAACGAGGTATCGGAAAGAATCCCGGCCTCGCCGATCACTTCTCCCGGTCCCATGCGCCCTGATTCGAACGGAACGCCGTGCCGGTTCAAAGTCACCGAGACCACACCGGACTCGATGATGAACAGGTGGTCGCTGACCTCGCCGCCCGCCAGAATGATCTCGCCGGCGCGGAAGGTTTGCAGGGCCATGTTCTGGCTGAAGGTCTCTTTCTCTTCCTGGCGCAGGGTCGAGAAGATCGGCGAACTGTCGAGCAGCGCCCGTGGCCGTGAGAGATGGGCCGGGGCGGCGGGTTCATCGCTCGACAACAGATTGACCCCGGACGCCTGCAAGTGTCGGTAAGCCAGATCGAACAACTGATTACGCACTGCACGCTTCTCGCTCATCGAAGCCACGAAGCCGCTGATCTCGTACTCCGCGCCGGCACTGCTCGAGCTCTTCAACGCGACGCTTGGCGCCGGGCTGTCCAGCAACGGGCGACAGCCCTGCATCGCCCGTTCCAGTGCATCGATCACCGAATTCGGCCGAGCATGGGGGCTGACCTGCACGCTGACGGAAACGCCGAACATGTTGCTCGGCCGGCTGAAGTTGATGATCTTGGCCTTGGCCGCCAGCGAGTTGGGAATCACCGCCATGCTGCCCTGAGAAGTCTGCAGGCGTGTGGCGCGCCAATCGATGTCGGTGACCCGCCCTTCGGTGCCATCGATGGAAATCCAGTCATCGAGCTGGTACGGCTTGGTGGTGTTCAAGACAATCCCGGAGAACACGTCGCTCAAGGTGCTCTGCAACGCCAGACCGACGATGATCGCCAAGGCCCCGGACGTGGCCAGCACGCCTTTGACCGGCAGGTCCAGCACATAGGCCAGTGCCGCAATAATGGCGATCAGGAAAATCACCGCGCCGAGCAGATCCTGCAACAACCGTCCGGTGTGTCCGACTCGCTGCATCATCACCGCCCCGATCAACACCGTCAGGGTGCGCGCACCGAACAGCCACCAGCCGATCTGCAACCCGGTCGCCGCCAGATGCAGCGGCACGTTGTCGGCCCACGGCGCTGGTTCCATCGGATTGAGGCCTTCGTTGAACAGCAGCACGCTGAACAGGCTGAAAATCAGCACCCGCACCAGCAGCTTCCATTCGCTGCCCCGGGAGCTGATCAGGCGCCACAGGCCCAGGTCGAGCAGGATCAGGATCAACGCGCAGAACAACGGATGTTCAGTCAGCAAAGACAGCATCAAACAACTCCGACAGAGGTCAATCGCGAGAAGATCGCACAGATTGGGCTTAGTGTAGGAGCAATTGATTTGGCGGGATAAGGGCGATTGAATGCCCCTCTGAAAAAAACTGTGGGAGCCAGCACGCTGACTCCCACAATGTCGATCTACGCAGGCATCCGTCCGAACCGGCCAGACTGGAAATCAACGAACGCCTGGTGAATTTCCTGCTCTGTATTCATCACGAACGGGCCGTGACCGACGATCGGCTCATCGATGGGCTCGCCACTGAGCAGCAACACCATCGCATCTTCGCTGGCCTCAAGCGTCAGGCGGTCACCCTCACGCTCGAACAACGCCAGTTGCCCTACGCCCGCCGACTCCTCGCCGTTGATCCGGACCGAGCCACGCAGCACCACCAGCGCAGTGTTGCGGCCTTCTTGCAGCCCCAACGTCAGCAACTTGCCGGCATTGAGGCGCAGGTCCCAGACGTCGATTGGCGTAAAGGTCCGGGAAGGCCCCTTGTGACCGTCGAATTCACCCGCGATCAGACGCAGGTTGCCGGCACCGTCCCGGAGGGCGACGTTCGGGATATCGCTATCGAGAATAGTCTGGTAACCCGGGGCGGCCATTTTGTCTTTGGCCGGGAGGTTGACCCACAGCTGCACCATTTCCAGGTTGCCACCCGTTCTGGCGAAATCTGCGGAATGAAACTCCTCGTGCAGGATTCCGGAAGCAGCGGTCATCCACTGCACGTCGCCGGGGCCGATCTTGCCACCGCTGCCCGTGGAATCGCGGTGCTCCACTTCGCCGTCATAAACGATGGTCACGGTTTCGAAACCACGGTGTGGATGCTGACCCACCCCACGCCGTTCAGTGGTCGGGGTGAAATGCGCGGGACCTGCGTGATCGAGCAGCAGGAACGGGCTGATGTGCTTGCCCAGGTTGTCGTAGGAAAACAGGGTACGCACCGGAAACCCATCGCCGACCCAGTGGCCGCGAGGGCTGGTGTAGATACCGATGAGGTTTTTCATGGTGGGCTCCGAATTGAGGTTGATCATGGACTGATCATAAATTCGCCACGTATTTAGCACTAGTCAGCCAAAACCGGCCTCATCGTTCTACGGATGGAACGATACTCCATCCAACGATTCGTGATTTTTGATCAACAGTACTTTGTCCCGACAGCGGTTTTTCTCAAGGAAACAGCAGCGGATACTCCCGCCCATTCCCACTGCACCCCTGGAGTCCTGCATGTCTGTTCCCGCTTTCGGTCTTGGTACGTTTCGCCTGCAAGGTCAGGTGGTCATCGATTCGGTGAGCACCGCCCTTGAACTCGGTTACCGGGTCATCGACACCGCGCAAATCTATGAGAACGAAGCGGAGGTCGGCCAGGCCATCGTTGCCAGCGGCATCCCTCGCGAAGAACTGTTCATCACCAGCAAGATCTGGATCGCCAACTTTGCCGGTGAGCGCCTGGTCGAGAGCCTCAAGGAGAGCCTGCAAAAGCTGCAGACCGACTACCTCGACCTGACGCTGATCCACTGGCCGTCGCCGGAAGATCAGGTGCCGGTCGAAGAATTCATGGGTGCCCTGCTGGAGGCCAGGCGCCTGGGCCTGACCCGGCAGATCGGTGTGTCCAACTTCACAATCGACTTGATGAAACAAGCCATCGCAGCAGTCGGCGCGGAAAACATCGCTACCAACCAGATCGAGTTGCACCCGTACCTGCAAAACCGCCAGGTCGTCGAGTTCGCGCAGAGTCAGGGCATCCAGATCACGTCATACATGACCCTGGCCTATGGCGAAGTGCTGAAGGATCCCCTGATCGTGCAGATCGCCGAACGCCTGCAAGCTACCCCGGCGCAAGTCACGCTGGCGTGGGCGATGCAATCGGGTTACGCGGTGATTCCGTCGTCGACCAAGCGCGCCAACCTGCAAGGCAACCTCGGCGCCACCGCGCTGACCCTGAGCGATGCCGACATGGCGCTGATTTCCACTCTCGATCGCGGCCATCGCCTGACCTGTCCCCAAGGCATAGCGCCGCAGTGGGACTGATCGATCAGGCCTGAAGTTGCTGTGCGAGGTCGTGCATGGCCTTGCGCAGTGAATCAATGGCGGCCATAAGTGCAGCCTCGGGCTCGTCGTCGCGGCAGGCCTGTTCGAGTATCCGGCAGGCCGAGACCACGCGCTCGGCACCGATCATGCGCGCCCCGCCCGTGACGTGGTGTGCCAGATCACGCAAGCCTGCACGGTCTCTTTTGCGGCCTGACACGTCCAGCCGTTTGAGGTCGGCGTGCAGGCTGTTCAGTACCTCCTCACGCAATTGCCCGATCAGCGGGTTGTCCGCCCCCGCCAGTTGCAAAAGCGTACTCAGGTCGAATTCAGCCGATCCCTGATCGTCCAAGTGCTCGACCTGCGCTTCACCGGCCCCTGCGGCCATCAAGGCATGGCTCAGCTCGCGCAGCAGAATCGGCTTGAACAGGCAATCGTCCATGCCGGCTGCCAGGCATCGCTGTTTTTCTTCGATCTGCGCATTGGCGGTAAAGCCAAGTATCAGGCAAGGCGCACTGCCCGTCGCCGCCTCGTTTTCACGAATCGTTCGCGCCAATTCATAACCATTGGTTCCGGGCATGTTGATATCGGTGATCAATGCATCGAAAGATTCACCACGCCACACCGCCAGCCCCTGCTCACCGTCTCCGGTGTCAACGGCGCGGTGCCCGAGCTCACTCAATTGCCGGCACAGTAACAAGCGATTGACCGGATGATCATCCACCACCAGCACCTTGAGCGACTTTTGTTCTGTCGCCGCTGGCTCCGTCAGCGCCTCCTGTACACGTGGTTCCAGAACGGGTAGCGCCAGTCGCAGCATGACCTGTGTGCCGCGACCCGGCTCGCTGCTCATCCACAGATCGCCTCCCATCATCTGGCACAGGTTACGACTGATCACCAGCCCCAGACCTGAACCGCTGCGCCCCGAAGATTGATGAATGCCGACTTGTTCGAACGGTCTGAACAATCGCTCCTGATCCTCGGCAGTGATACCGCGACCGCTGTCTTCGATGATCACCCCCACTTCCACCTGTCCATCCTGCGCGGTGAACACTTGCAGCAGCAGGCTCACCTCTCCGTCATCGGTGAACTTGATCGCGTTGCTCATCAGGTTCGCCAGCACTTGCTTGAAACGCAGGGGATCTAGCATCACCTCAACGTTGCTGCGCTTATCCAGTTCTACGTGCCACGACAAATGCTTTTGCCGCGCCAGGCCTTCGAAAATCTGGCACACCGAGGCCACCACCTCGCGCAGATTGGTACGCTCGGGACTCAGTGACAAACGCCCGGATTCAATGCGCGCAATGTCGAGAATATCGCCGATCAATGCCAATAACTGCCGCCCCGCACTGGATGCCACCTCAATGGCCGGGCGATCAGTCACGCCTTCTTCGGCACGCTTGAGCGCCAGCTCGAGCATGCCCAGCAACGCGTTCATGGGTGTGCGGATTTCGTGGCTCATGACCGCGAGAAACGTGCTTTTGGCACGGTTGGCGTCATCGGCCGCATCCTTGGCCTCCTGCAATTGGCGTAGCCATTGCTGGCGCTGGCGAATCTGTCGGCGCTGAAAAGCGATCCAGCCCAATGCCAGCAATAGCAATCCCGACGCACCGGCGAATCCAAACAGAATTTCCCGTCGATGGCGCTGCCAGTAACTGTCATCGGCAACCGCGTCACGGCCCCAGCGCTCGACCAGATCGTCGAGTTCCTTGGGGGCAATGCTCAACAACGCCTTGTTCAGAATCGAGTACAACACCACGGCATCCGGGGCGGTGGCCAATGCAATCCGGGCAGGCTGATCCCCCACCGTGCCGACAATCCGGGTACGCCCCCGGTACTGACGGGAAATCAGATAGCGCGCCACCATCAACGAACTCAACGTGGCATCGGCCTGCCCGCTGACAATCGCTTCCATTCCGGCAGCCGGGCTTGGTACTTCAACCAATTTGAGCTGCGGTACTCGCTCCAGCAGATAATCGCGCAACGGGTGACCGCGATAGATCGCCAGCCGTTTGCCGGCCATGTCGTCCAGGGTTCTCACGCCCGACGCCGATACCCCGCTGACCAGCACGAACGGATTGTTCAGATAGGCCCGGGAGAAGCGCATTTCGAGTTCACGCTCGCTGCTGGGTGTCACCACGGGCAGCAGATCAAGCTCCCCGGCCTTCAACTGTTCGATCTGTCGGTCCAGTGACTGCCCCCGTACGATCTCGAACTTCAGGCCGCTGCGCTGACTGATCAGGCTCAACAACTGCGCCGTGAGCCCCTGCACTTTTCCCTCGGCATCAAAGAACGTCAGTGGGGCGAAATCCTCGATCGCACCGACCCGCACGCTCGGATGCCGACCGAGCCACGCCTTTTCACTGCTGCTGAGACTTACCCGCGCTTGTCCCGTAATGTCCGCACGCCCGGCACTCCAGCGCAGCTCCATGGCCAGGCGTTGCTCCATGGGAATGGCCAGCAAGGCCTTGTCGACCAGTCGTTTCAAGCGTGTGTTGCTGCGAGTCAGGGCAAAGGCGAACGGGTTGGCGTCGAGACCCGAGGGGCCGGCCAGTTGCAGATCGTTGTGGAAGTTGATGTTGATCAGATAGCTGGCGCTGATGATATCGCCGAGATACAGGTCATCCCGCCCGAATGCCACGGCGCCGAGGGCATCGAGAATCGAGCGATAACGCTGCAAGGTGGCTTGCGGGTAAGCCCTTTCGATGGTCGAGGCCGGCAGGTAGTCATCCACTATGGCGATACGCTTCCCTGACAGATCATCGGGCACCGGTTCGTCGAGCCGGGTCACCCACATCGGCTGATCTTCGGCGTAGGCACGAGAAAGCATCAGGTCGGGATCGGCAATCTCAAAGTTGTTCGAGGTGCCCAGCAAGTCCAGTTCCCCGGCCTTGAGCGCGGCCATGGCGGTTTCGCGGTCGGGGTAGCACAAGACCTCGATCCGGACATTCAGCACCTGTGCGATCGCGTCGGCGTACTCGGCCGTGAGGCCTTCCAGTTCATGCCGGTTGCGGGTCAACTCAAAGGGAGGATAGTCCGGCCCGGAAGCGCCGATGCGCAATACCGGGTGTGCCCGGAGCCACTGCCGATCCTGGTCGTCGAGGCGAACCCGCACGCCCTCCAGCCGGGTGCGAGAGATGATTTCCAGCGGCTGCGCAACGTTGATCGCCTGCACTGCTGTGGCAAACATCAACAGCAACAGGCAAACGAAACGCTGCGCTCTTTTCATCGGCAGCCCCTCAGAACAGACCGTTGCGTTTGACGAACTCTCGCAGCAACACCAGCGAACTCATTCCAAGCTTGAGCATCAAGCGGGTCTTGTAGGTACTGATGGTCTTGTGGCTCAGGCTCATTTCTTCGGCGATGAGTTTGTTGGATTTGCCGTGAGCCAGTTGCAGCAGGATGTACATTTCGCGGTTGGACAGCCGTTCGATCAGCGCTTTCTCATTACTGTGTACACCGGGTTGTCCTGCATTGACCGCCGGCAGTTCGGGAAAGTAGCTATAGCCTGAGCGGACAGCTTTTATTGCATTCTGCAACTGCCGCAATTCGGCAGATTTGTTGACAAAAGCCATGGCCCCCGCCTGACGGCAACGCACCATGAAATGCGCCGGATCGGCCGAAGTGAAAATCACCACCTTGCAGACGATTCCGATGATCTGGATACGCTCCAGCACCGCCAGTCCGCCCGTTCCGGGGAGATTCAAGTCGAGTATGACCAGCTCCGGCGAATGTTTACGGATCATCGGCACGACGTCGACTCCGCGCGACACAACGTGAATCTCTTTGTAACCCAACTCCTGCAACAGAATTCGGATGGCCAAGGCCACCACCGGATGGTCTTCGGCGAACACTACTGAACCCATGTCCACTCCCGGTGCGAATACATGATTACGCCAACGATCTTGACTGAACGGAACAAATGGCGCCCGCGCGACGACTGTTACACGAGACGCCCACTGTGGCACCTGTCAAACCTGACAGTTGTGCCATCGCCTCAACTATGATCCGGCATGCAATTGCACCCGAGGTTTAACCGGGCAGCCCTCTGAAGAGCGCACCCGGGAAGCCTCGACCGACGCCATCAATTGTGAGATGGCGCTTATTGAGGGCAACGCGGCGTCGCAGGTGGTGATCTTTGACCGAAAGTATCCGGGAACATCCGATGAGTTCAGCGCTTCGCCGTAGACCAGTGCATGCCGGACCTGCGCCAGATCGAACAGAAATCCGTGCAGTTCCGGCATTGCGCCTGCCAGTTGAGAATCGGTCACCAGTACATCGAACGGCTCGCAGCCGAAATCGATCAGTGACAGCAGTTCGGTGAAGTTCTGCACCGGTGCAATGCGGTAGTAATCGAGGGCATTGAACATCCGCTCGATCTTCATCCGGTGAAAGTGCCGGGTGTCAGCGATCAAAATACGCAAGGTTTTGTCGGCCATCGTGAAAGTCCCGCCAGTCGCTTCAAGTGGCGGCAAGACTACCCAAGCATCGAGGCATGCTCTGTAGGACTATTCCGAAAATAACCGTCACTCATCCGGATTGATGGCCACCTTTGCCATTGCCCGACAATGGGCATTCGCTTGCTTACTCCGTGGTACTCGGACTCCAGAACGCCTGAACCACCAGGTTCGAAGTTGAAATCCGCTTCACCAGTGCGTCCAGTTCATCGCCGTCCACCGATGTCGTTGCGAGCGTGGCTTCGATCTCGATTTCATCGGCACCGAAAGCGTGTACATCGACGTCACTGGCCGGGTAGTTGCTGCGTTCGAGCTCGGCCTCAAGCAAGGCAAACACGGCGGTCTGCTGCGAGCGCCGGGCGATGACGTAGACGATGTTGGTGACTTCCGCCGAGACCACATCCAGTGGCTGGCGGTTGATGTTGTTGACGATCGGTCGCAGCAACGTATTCGCGGCGAGCACGAACAAGGTGCCGAGCACGGCTTCGGCCAGCAGGTCGGCGCCGGCACAGGCGCCGACCGCTGCCGAAGTCCAAAGCGTGGCGGCGGTGTTGAGACCGCGCACGTTGCCCTCTTCGCGCATGATCACACCGGCGCCGAGGAAACCGATCCCGGACACCACATAGGCAACCACCCGGACTGCGCCTTCGGCCCCGCCGAGACGGTTGGCCATATCGACGAAAATCGCCGCACCGACCGCCACCAGCACGTTTGTGCGCAAGCCCGCCGTACGTTGCCGGTACTGGCGCTCGAAACCGATCAGCCCACCGAGAATGAACGCCGCGCTGAGGCTGACCAGAGTATCGAGCAGCGAATCGAGGTTGATGTTGTTGATGGCTTGCATGTTGAACTCCTTGAAACCGCCCCCCTTGCTCCCACAAGGGGGGAATCATTCCTGTTACTGCCAGCCGAACCGACGGATGTAAAAGCCTTTAACAGCCTGAGTCAGTGCCATGTACGCCAGCAGGATCACCGGCAGGAACACGAAGTACATCGACGGCAGTGCCTGCAGTTTGAAGTAGTGCGCCAGCGGCCCCATCGGCAGGAAGATGCCCACGGCCATGATGATTCCGGTCATCACCAGCAGCGGCATGGCCGCGCGGCTTTGCAGGAACGGAATCTTCGGCGTGCGGATCATGTGCACGATCAGCGTCTGGGTCAGCAGCCCCACCACGAACCAGCCGGACTGGAACAGGGTCTGGTGATCCGGGGTGTTGGCATCGAACACGTACCACATCAAGGCGAACGTTGTGATGTCGAAGATCGAACTGATCGGGCCGAAGAACAGCATGAAGCGCCCGACATCCCCAGGCTGCCAGCGCTGTGGCTGTTTCAGCATTTCGTCGTCGACGTTGTCGAACGGGATCGCGATCTGCGAAATGTCATACAGCAGGTTCTGCACCAGCAGGTGCATCGGCAGCATCGGCAGGAACGGAATGAACGCACTGGCCACCAGTACCGAGAACACGTTGCCGAAGTTCGAGCTGGCAGTCATCTTGATGTACTTGAGCATGTTGGCGAAGGTCCGGCGCCCTTCCAGCACGCCCTCCTCCAGCACCATCAGGCTCTTTTCCAGCAGGATGATGTCGGCCGCTTCCTTGGCGATATCGACTGCGCTGTCCACGGAAATACCGATGTCCGCGGTGCGCAGGGCCGGCGCGTCGTTGATGCCGTCGCCCATGAACCCGACCACATGGCCGTTGCCCTTGAGGATGCGCACGATGCGTTCCTTGTGGGTCGGCGTCAGCTTGGCGAACACGTTGGTGGTTTCTACCGCCACTGCCAGTTGCGCATCGCTCATGCGTTCGATGTCGTTGCCCATCAACAGGCCTTGCTGGGCCAGGCCCACTTCACGGCAGATCTTAGCGGTCACCAGCTCGTTGTCGCCGGTCAGCACTTTTACGGCCACACCGTGTTCGGCCAGAGCCTTGAGTGCCGGCGCGGTGCTTTCCTTCGGAGGATCGAGGAATGCCACGTAACCGATCAGCGTCAGCTCCTGCTCGTCGCCCAGGCTGTAAGTGTCGCGCCCTTCAGGCATCGACCGTGCCGCCACCGCGACCACGCGCAAGCCTTCAGCGTTGAATGCTGCTGTGACCTGACGAATTCTCGCCAGCAATTCATCGCTCAAGGCTTCGTCGACTTCACCGTGACGAACCCGGGTGCACACCGACAACACTTCTTCCACCGCGCCTTTGCAGATCAACTGATGCGGTTGGCCGTGTCCTTCCACCACCACCGACATGCGCCGGCGATTGAAGTCGAACGGGATCTCGTCGACCTTGCGATACGCCGTGCCGACTTTCAGTTCACGGTGGATTTCCACGTGCTCCAGCACTGCCACATCGAGCAGGTTTTTCAGGCCGGTCTGGTAGTAGCTGTTCAGATAAGCCATTTCCAGCACGTCATCGGAGTCTTCACCCCAGACATCGACATTGCGCGCGAGGAAGATCTTGTCCTGGGTCAACGTGCCGGTCTTGTCGGTGCACAGCACGTCCATGGCGCCGAAGTTCTGGATCGCGTCCAGGCGTTTGACGATGACCTTCTTGCGCGACAGGAATACCGCACCCTTGGCCAGGGTCGAGGTGACAATCATCGGCAGCATTTCCGGGGTCAGGCCCACGGCGATCGACAGCGCGAACAGCAACGCTTCGGTCCAGTCACCCTTGGTGAAACCGTTGATGAACAACACCAGCGGCGCCATGACGAACATGAAGCGGATCAACAGCCAGCTGACCTTGTTCACACCTTGCTGGAACGAAGTCACCGCCCGATCGGTTGCCCCGACCCGCAGCGCCAGCGCACCGAAATAGGTGCTGTTGCCGGTGGTGAGAATCACCGCCACCGCTGTCCCGGACACCACGTTGGTGCCCATGAACAGGATGTTGTCCAGCTCCAGCGGGTTGCGCGTATCGCGATCCGCCTGACGGGGGAATTTCTCCACCGGCATCGATTCGCCGGTCATCGCGGCCTGACTGACAAACAGATCCTTGGCGCTGAGCACCCGGCAATCGGCGGGAATCATGTCGCCGGCCGAGAGCACGATCAGATCCCCGGGCACCAGTTGTTTGATCGGCAGTTCAGCACGCGGCGCATCCCGGCGCAGCACGGTGGCGGTGTTGCTGACCATCGCCTTGAGCGCGTCGGCCGCCTGGTTGGATTTGCTTTCCTGCCAGAAGCGCAGCAGGGTCGAGAGCACCACCATCGAGAAAATCACGATGGCAGCCTTGAGGTCGTCCGTCAGCCACGAGATCACTGCCAACAGGGTCAGCAGCAGGTTGAACGGGTTTTTGTAGCAGTGCCACAGGTGGGTCCACCACGGCAGCGGTTGCTCATGCTCGACTTCGTTGAGGCCATGCTGTGCACGCAGCACATCGACTTCGAAATCGGTGAGGCCATCAGTGTGGGTGCCGAGGTTCGACAGCAGCACACCGCTGTCGCAATGGGCGGCGTCCACCAGCGTATTGGCCAGGGTGGGCGGCACCTCACGGCTGACCGTGGTGTCTTTGAGGGTTTCCAGCAACGCCAGGCGACGGAAGTGCCGGGCGATGTGGCGTGTGCGCAGGAAGCCTGCGAAAAATTCCTTGAGCGTAAGTTTCATGGCTGTTGCCCCTATGGTCAGCCGGGAAACCGTCAAGCAGGTACGTCCAGCCCTCTTGCACCGCAAAACCGGCACGGCAAGGGTTGGCGCGCCGGTCAAAAAGACAGGCGTGTCGATAGGGCTGCGATTGCGACAATGAAGTCGAAACCACGCTCTTTTCAGCGTCGATGAGAAGGACGTCGGGACATGGTCTCAACTGACCATGATCGGGATGCCGCTGCTCGCTGTTCGGCGAGACAACGGCACAAAGGAATGCGCGTTATCTTGCCGAGAATCTGCCGGTTACAAGGACCGGCCGACAACTGTCACTCGAACAAGTACCCACTGTGGGTCTCCGCTATTGATGAAAACGCGCGAAGCTTACGCCCCGGTGCCTGGAGAGTAAACCCGCAAAAAGAAGTGTGTCGGGCAAATGCAGGGCCATTCAGGAAGGGTTCAGGATTGACCTCGAAACGACTCCCGCGCTCGGCGCGGGAGTCGTCAGTAAGTCATTAGCTGGCAGTCGCCAACAACAGATCCAACACCGAACGGCTGTGCCCGCGACTCTTGCCATGCTCATACAGCGAGCCGGCAATCTCGTCCGCACGAATCGGCAGGATCGACAGCAGCGTATCGCTCAGGCCGTGGCTGGCCTGGCAGAAGCCCTGCATGTACAGACCGGCCTTGCAGCGCTCGTCGGTGATCAGTTTGTAGTTGCGATCGACCTCGAAATCACCCAAGTACTCTTCCAGCGGCGCCAACAGTTTGCGGTGCATCTGACGCTCGTAACCAGTGGCCAGCACGACTGCATCGTAGGCACGCACGGTGACTTCGCCGGTGGCGTTGTTGCGCACGGTCAGTTCGATGCCGTGCTCGGTAGCAGTGGCTTTCTCGACAGTGGTCAGGGTGCGGAACGCATGGCGTGCCACGCCGGAGACTTTCTGCCGATAGAAGATGCCGTAGATGCGCTCGATCAGGTCGATATCGACCACCGAGTAATTGGTGTTGTGGTACTCGTTGACCAGACGCTCACGCTCGCTGCTCTTCTGCTGGAAGATCAGGTCGGTGAATTCCGGCGAGAACACTTCGTTGACGAACGGGCTGTCGTCCGCCGGCTTCAGCGCCGAGCCGCGCAGGATCATGTCGACCTGCACCGACGGGAACGAATCGTTCAGATCGATGAAGGCTTCCGCCGCGCTCTGGCCGGCGCCGATGATCGCGATGCTCATCGGCTGGTTGTTGACGCACGGTTGTTTGGCCATCTCGGCCAGATACTGCGAGTGGTGGAACACCCGGGCATCACCTTTCAGCGCCTTGAACGCCTCAGGAATACGCGGCGTGCCACCGGCGCTGACCACCACCGAGCGCGCGGTGCGCACGAATTGCTGGCCGTCCACACCACGGGAAATCACTCGCAACGCTTCAACCTGATGGTTGTGCAGGACTGGCTCGATGGTCAGCACTTCTTCGCCATAACGGCTCTGTTCGGTGAACTGCGCGGCGACCCAGCGCAGGTAGTCGTTGTACTCCATGCGGCACGGGTAAAAGGTGCCGAGGTTGATGAAGTCCACCAGACGACCGTGGTGCTTGAGGTAATTGACGAACGAATACGGGCTGGTCGGGTTGCGCAGGGTCACCAGATCCTTGAGGAAGGAAATCTGCAACTCGCTCTGGGTCGACAGGGTGTTGCCGTGCCAGCTGTAGGTCGGTTGCTTGTCGAGAAACAGCACATCCAGTTCGCCCAGGGTCGGGGCTCGCTCCTGCAGAGCGATGGCCAGCGCCAGGTTCGAAGGGCCGAAACCGACGCCGATCAAGTCGTGAACGATGGGCGATGCAATTGCCTGTGTCATTTCCAGTGTCCTCTGGATGAACCCCTCAACAGCGGGGATGAAGCCTGGGTGACCTGACCGGCCTTGTGCAGGACAGCAGATCGTCTGTTGAGTAGGAACGAGGACGGTGAAAAAAAATTTAACCGGGAACGATCAATGTCCATCCCATTGCTTGATGCGCACCCGGCAATGTTTCATGGCGTTGACGATGTGTTTTTCAACCAGTGCCTTGGAAATGCCAAGGTGTTCGGCGATTTCCGGGTGCGACAGCCCTTCTATCTTGCGCAGTAAAAAGCTCTCGCGGCACAGCGCCGGCAACTCGGCCAGTGCACGCTGCAACAGCGCCAGGCGCTGGCCATGATCGAGGCTGTGATGAGGAGAAGGACTGAAATAGCGCTCTTCGCTATCGAGCACATCAAGGGATTCGACCTGACGCGAGGCATTGCGCCGATGGTCATCGATTACCAGGTTGAGAGCTGTGCGGTAGAGAAACGCGCGGGGCTGCTCGATCGGCGTGTCGCTGGACCGCTCCAGTACCCGCAGATAAGCGTCATGCACTACATCTTCGGCCACCTGGCGGTTGCCTAGCTTGGCGTTCAGGAAACACACCAGCTCGCGATAGTAGTTTTCCAACATGACTCCCGGCCGCAGGGTGCGGTTTCGATCCTTGAGCCAGACCGGCGATCTGCCAAAACAGGCAGTGGCACGATGGTGGCAAATTCAGACACGTAATTTATAGTAATTCTCATATAGATTTAAAGTGCTCTTTCCATTTGCCCGACAAATTGTTGCCAGCTATACCTGTTACCGCGTTTTTCAGCGCTTAAATTCCCCACCTCGTCTCTCGTTTAAAGGACAGCCCCCCGTATCTGTCGCGCCCTGCGACAGCGTTCGACCGTGGCCCGTTCGCGGTGCCTGCTGAACGACGGGCCGATTTCCACTGGCCGGAACCCTGCATGAAACGTCCCCGCCCCGCCCGACGCGCCCTGCTCATCGCCCTTTGTCTGATTCCCGTTATTGCCGTTGCCGCCTGGCAAGTCTTGCCGCCCGGCCGGGACAAATTCGCCACCGTACAAGTCTCCCGTGGCGATATAGAAAGCAGCGTGACCGCACTCGGCACCCTTCAACCACGGCGCTATGTGGACGTCGGCGCCCAGGCTTCGGGGCAGATTCGCAAGATCCACGTGGAAGTCGGCGACGTGGTCAAGGAAGGCCAGTTGCTGGTGGAGATCGACCCGGCCACGCAAAAGGCCAAGCTCGACGCCAGCCAGTTTTCCATCGAAAACCTAAAGGCGCAGTTGCAGGAACAACAGGCCCAACACGAACTGGCGCGCCAGAAATATCAGCGCCAGCAGAATCTGGCCGCCGGCGGCGCCACCCGTGAAGAAGACGTACAGACTGCCCGCGCCGAGCTGAAAGCCACGCAAGCGCGCATCGACATGTTCCAGGCGCAGATCCGTCAGGCACAGGCGAGCCTGCGCAGCGATCAGGCCGAACTCGGCTACACCCGGATCTTCGCGCCGATGGCCGGCACCGTGGTTGCGCTGGACGCTCGTGAGGGCCAGACACTCAACGCGCAACAACAGACGCCACTGATCCTGCGGATTGCCAAGCTGTCGCCAATGACGGTCTGGGCTGAAGTTTCCGAGGCTGACATCGGCCACGTCAAACCGGGCATGACCGCTTATTTCACCACCCTCAGCGGCGGCAACCGGCGCTGGAGCAGCACCGTGCGGCAGATCCTGCCGGTGCCACCCAAACCGCTGGATCAAACCAGCCAGGGCGGCGGCAGCCCGACCAGCACCAGTAAAAGCGGTGCCGGCCGCGTGGTGCTGTACACCGTGTTGCTGGATGTCGACAACGCCGACAACGCGTTGATGGCGGAGATGACCACGCAAGTGTTTTTCGTCTCCAACGAGGCAAAAAACGTCCTCACCGCACCGATTGCCGCCCTGCATGGCAGCGCCAAACCCGACAGCCAGGTCGCCCGGGTCGTGGCGCAGAACGGCGACATCGAGCAGCGCACCGTGCGCACCGGCATCAGCGATCGCTTGAAAGTGCAGATCCTCGATGGCCTAAGCGAGGGCGATCATCTGTTGATCGGCCCGGCCGACGGTAGCGGAGGTTGAATGCAAACGCCCCTGATCGACCTGCAGGACATCCGCAAATCCTACGGCGGCGGTGACGCGCCCGAAGTTCACGTGCTGCGCGGCATCGACCTGTCGATCCATGCCGGCGAGTTCGTGGCGATCGTCGGCGCGTCCGGCTCCGGCAAATCGACGCTGATGAACATCCTCGGCTGCCTCGACCGGCCCACGTCCGGCGAATACCGGTTTGCCGGGGAAAACGTCGCGGGCCTGGACACCGATGAACTGGCCTGGCTGCGTCGCGAGGCCTTCGGTTTTGTGTTTCAGGGTTACCACCTGATTCCGTCCGGCTCCGCCCAGGAAAACGTCGAGATGCCGGCCATCTATGCCGGCACTCCTGCCGCCGAGCGCCATGCACGGGCCGCCGTCCTGCTCGAGCGCCTCGGCCTGGCCTCGCGCACTGGCAATCGCCCCCATCAACTTTCCGGTGGCCAGCAACAACGGGTGTCGATTGCCCGCGCCTTGATGAACGGCGGTCATATCATTCTGGCGGACGAACCGACCGGCGCCCTCGACAGCCACAGCGGCAAGGAAGTCATGGCGCTGCTCGACGAGCTGGCGAGCCAGGGCCATGTGGTCATCCTCATCACCCACGACCGTGAAGTGGCGGCCCGGGCCAAGCGCATCATTGAAATCAGCGACGGCCTGATCATCCGCGACAGCGCCAAGGAACACCCCACCGTGCAGGCCAGCGCCAACCCCGGTGCCTTGCAGGCAGTGGATCTGCGCAAGCGCCTGAGCGAGGGCAGCGAAGCGAGCGGCGCCTGGAAAGGTGAGCTGATCGATGCGGTACAGGCGGCGTGGCGCGTCATGTGGATCAACCGCTTCCGTACCGCGCTGACGCTGCTGGGGATCATCATCGGCGTGGCGTCGGTGGTGGTCATGCTCGCGGTCGGTGAAGGCAGCAAGCGCCAGGTCATGGCGCAGATGGGCGCCTTCGGCTCCAACATCATTTACCTCAGCGGCGCCGCGCCGAACCCGCGCACGCCGCCGGGCATCGTCACCCTCGATGAAGTCTCCGCACTGGCCAGCCTGCCGCAGATCACTCGCATCATGCCGGTCAACGGCGCCGAAGCCGGGGTGCGCTTCGGCAACCTCGACCACATGAGTTACATCGGCGGCAATGACACCAATTTCCCCGACATCTTCAACTGGCCGGTGGTCGAAGGCAGCTACTTCACCGAGGCCGACGAGCGCAACGGTGCGGCCGTCGCGGTGATCGGCAAAAAGGTCCGCGACAAGTTGCTCAAGAACGTGAGCAACCCCATCGGCCAATACATCCTGATCGAGAATGTGCCGTTCCAGGTGGTCGGTGTACTCGCCGGTAAAGGCGCCAGCTCCGGCGATCAGGACAGCGACAATCGCATCGCCATCCCCTACTCCGCCGCGAGCGTGCGGTTGTTCGGCACGCATAACCCCGAGTACGTGGTGATCGCCGCCGCCGATGCGCGCAAGGTCCATGAAACCGAAATGGCCATCGAGCAATTGATGTTGCAGTTGCACAACGGCAAGAAGGATTTCGAACTGACCAACAATGCCGCGATGATTCAGGCCGAAGCCCGCACGCAAAACACCCTGTCGCTGATGCTCGGTTCCATTGCCGCGATTTCGCTGCTGGTCGGCGGCATCGGGGTGATGAACATCATGCTCATGACGGTGCGCGAACGCACTCGCGAAATCGGTATCCGTATGGCTACCGGCGCCCGTCAGCGCGACATCCTGCGTCAGTTCCTGACCGAAGCGGTGATGCTGTCGGTGGTTGGCGGCATTGCCGGTATTGGCCTGGCGCTGCTCGTGGGCGGCGTGTTGATACTCAGCGAAGTCGCCGTCGCATTTTCCCTGGTGGCAATCGCCGGCGCTTTCGCCTGCGCACTGATCACCGGGGTCGTTTTCGGCTTCATGCCCGCCCGCAAAGCTGCCCGGCTCGACCCGGTCACGGCCCTCACCAGTGAATGATCGATCTATGAAACCGCAACTGAGCCTGTTGACCCTTTGCCTGATGCTGAGCGGCTGCGGCAGCCCCGCTCCACGCCCGGAAAGTGGCGTGATCGCCCCCGCCGCGTGGCAATCGCCTACCGGTCAATCGGTGGCGCAGACCAACCAGCAATGGTGGACGCACTTCGCCAGCCCGCACCTGAACCAACTGATCGGACAGGCGCAAAGCGGCAGCCACGACCTCGCCGCCGCCATCGCCCGCGTGCGTCAGGCTCGCGCCAGCACGGTCATCGCCGGCGGTTCGCAATTGCCGGAAATAACCGCCGGCCTGAACGCCAACCGCCAGAAACTGCTGCGCGGCAACGGCTACAGCCAACTGGATGCCGACAGCAGCAACAAGGCCGTGGATTACTTCGACGCCAACCTCAGCGCCAGTTATGAAATCGACTTCTGGGGCGGTCAGGCCGCCACCCGCGAAAGCGCCCGTCAGGGTTTGCGCGCCAGTGAGTTCGATCAGGCCACCGTGGAATTGACCCTGCTCAGCGACGTCGCCAACCGCTACACCCAGGCGCTGTCATTGCAGGAACAAAGCCGCATTGCCGCGTTGAACCTGACCAACGCGCAGAGTGTTTTGCAACTGGTGCAGACTCGCTTCAACGCCGGTTCCGCCACTGCGCTGGAACTGGCCCAACAGAAAAGTCTGGTGGCCGCGCAACAGCGGCAACTGCCGACGGTGCAGCAACAGGCCGAGGACGCGCGAATCGGTCTTGCGGCTCTGCTCGGGCGACCAGTGCAGGAGTTGCCGCCGAGCCTCGAATCGTTCGATCAACTGCAATGGCCACAAATCGCTGCCGGATTGCCTAGCGACCTGCTGACCCGGCGCCCGGACATCGCCCGCGCCGAAGCGCAACTGGCAGCCGCACAGGCAGACGTCAACGTCGCCCGCGCCGCCATGCTACCCAAGGTCACCCTGAGCGCACAGTTGGGCTCCGGCGCTAACCGCTTCGACGATGTAATGCGTAGCCCGTTCTACAATTTCACCGCCGGGCTGATCACACCGATCTTCAATAACGGTCGGCTGTCCGCAGAACGCGACAAGGCAATCGCCCGCCAGGAAGAACTGCTGGAAACCTATCGCAGCGCGATCATCAATGGCTTCGCTGACGTGGAAAAAGCCCTGAACAGCATTCAAGGTCTGGATCAGCAGCGGCAATGGCAGACCGAAGAGCTGAATCAGGCACAGACGGCGTTCAACCTTTCGCAAAGCCGTTACCAGGCCGGGGCCGAAGACTTGCTGACCGTGCTGGAAACCCAGCGCACGCTGTACGCCGCGCAGGATCTCAACGTGCAACTGCGACTGGCACGGATGCAGGCGAGCATTGCGTTGTACAAAGCGTTGGGTGGGGGTTGGGAGACGCGCTGAAAAACAAAAGATCGCAAGCTGCGATCTTTTGCTTCAAACCTTGGCTTTCAAATGACGCGCATACCACGGCCGTTGCGGCACGCGGCGGAACAGCGCGGCGAGCTTCTTCTCGTCGCCGATGAAGGTGATGCGCAGCGCCAGTTTCATGGTCTCGGGATCCATCTCCACTGACTTGCCCACCTGCAACCCCGGCGTGGTGCTGCAACCGTGGGTGGTCGGCCCCAGCCACGGATCCGCGACTTCGTTCCAGCGCCCCGGCGCAAACCACTGCACACCGTTGACCACTTGCCGCGTGACTTCACCCGGGTGGAAACGCTCGTGAGCGCGGAACCAGTCTTCGATGCGGTCATCGATCCAGCCGTGGAAACGCCAGAACACCGGATTGACGTGGGATGAAAACGGATCGCCGAGGAAGTCGTTTTCCGCCGCAAACCAGCGTGCGGCGAAATCCGCCGGATCCCGGGCAAACGGTACCGGTTGGCCGTTGGACGGATCGCGCGGCACCGAGGCCCAGCGCATGTGCAACCAGTCATGCAGCCCCAGTTCGACTTCAGAACCGAACTGCCCCAGCGTGAGTTTGGCCAGATAAGCCGGATCGCGGTACTGCGACTCCCAGACCTGAAAGTTGCTTTCGTAGGTCTCAGCGGTTTTCAGGTCGCTGACCCATTGGCTGTACTCGTTGTCGCCGTCGGCCAGCCAGGTCGGCGGCAGTGCCGTGCCGTCGTGGTTATCGAAGTAACGGGCGAAGCCGATCCGGTCGCGGATCAATTCAGGCTGCGGGAGCGGGAAATACTCCCACGACGGCAGATCCTGCATCGAACGCGCCGTGCCCAGCATGTGCCGGTGCATGAAGAAAAAGTCGACGCCCGAACCGTTGCGATCCTTACGGTCGCCACGAGCATCGCGCTCGTTGTCGCGCGGGCCGGGCTGCCAGCCGAGACCGCGCAACGCGTTGCGCTTGTCTTCAGCCAAGGTGTGCCATTTGTCTCGCGTGGCGTGCCAGACCTGGTGAAACAACCGATGCTCGGGAGAGATCAGCCACGCCAGCAGCGTCGGGTTCAGCGGCGTGCGCTGCCGTGCTTCGGGGAACAGATGTTTGACGGCAATGAAGCGGTTGTCCTGCATCGGCAGTGCCAACGGCCGATCCAGGCGTGACACCCGACCGCTGAGGCTGCCGCTGCCGGCGTTGCCGAAATCGGCCCAGACTTCGTCGAGGATCATTTGCAGTTCGTAGTCGATATGGCCGCCTGCACTGATCAGCCGCCAGCTCAACTTCGCCGCGTCACCCTCGGCCAGATCACCGATTATTCGGTAACGCGGTGTTTCGCCAGAGCGCAGACGCTCGGGTGTATCCAGAAAACCGCAGACACCGCGCCCCTTCTGGCCGATGTCGAGAAACACTTGCAGACCGTTTGCCGGCAGCCCTTCGACGCCGGCGTCGCGGCCCTCGAAACGGATGTCCCAGACTCCGCGCAGTTTGTTCGCCAAACGCTGACCAGCCATGTCGGCCACGTCGAACGACGCTTCGCCGGGGGTGATCGTGGGGTCCGGTCTGGTCCATTCACGATGACCAAAATAAGCCGCAGGCACCGCAGCGCCAGTCAGCGCCAGGCCTGCCATGAACCATCGTCGAGAAATCTTCATTGCCCTACCTGTGTCAGCCATGAAGCAGGCTTTATCCAAGCTAGAACGTACGCTGCCCCGACAAATTTAAGGGCGCCCTCGCCACAGGGCGATGCGACTAAATTTCGTTACCAATCACTCGTTCTTTCCAGATAGCAATGGCCCCTGCGCCAGCACCTCGACGGCGAACCTGACTGAGATGGCAATGACAAAACCACGTTCGAAAAAGGCTCTTTTCATTGGCCTGCCACTGGCCTTGGCGATCAGTGCCGCAGCAGGCTTCGCAGCCTGGGATTACTGGCTCAACGACAATCCCGGCTATCCGGCCAAGGTGATGGAGCAGGCCCGCGAGATGCACCAGCACCTGCTGTCGTTCGACAGCCACATCACCGTCCTCCAGGACTTCGGCACCCACGGCAATGAAGCCGACAAGGACGGCCCCGGGCAGTTCGATCTGATCAAGGCCAATCGCGGGCAACTGTCCGGTGCGGCGCTGACTATTTTCGGTTGGCCGGAACTGTGGAACGGCGCCAATGCGCCGCACAAGCCGACCGCGGGTTTCGTTGAAGAGGCGCGCAACCAGCAGGAGATCCGCTACAAGATCATCTCCGGCATGGTCCGCGATTTTCCCAATCAGGTCGGGATTGCCTACACGCCCGATGATTTCCGCCGCCTGCATGGCGAAGGCAAGTTCGCGATCTTCATCAGCATGCTCAACGCCTACCCGCTGGGCCACGACCTGAACCTGCTGGACTTGTGGACGGCGCGCGGCATGCGCATGTTCGGCTTCAGCTACATCGGCAACAACGACTGGGCCGATTCGTCCCGGCCGCTGCCGTTCTTCAATGATTCTCCGGATGCACTCGACGGCCTCTCCGACATCGGCAAGCAAGCAGTCAAGCGTCTCAACGATCTGGGCGTGATCATCGACGTGTCACAGATGTCGACCAAAGCCCTGGAGCAAGTCGCACAACTGAGCCGTACGCCGATGGTGGCCTCGCACTCGGCGCCACGGGCGATGGTCGACATCCCCCGCAACCTCAGCGACAAAGAACTGCAACTGATCAAGAACAGCGGCGGCGTGGTGCAGGTGGTGGGCTTCTCGCAGTACTTGCGCCCGCTGACCCAGACCACCCAGGACAAACTCAACGAACTGCGCAAGAGCTTCGACCTGCCGCCCCTGCCCAATCTGGCCGTGGCGCTGATGCCGGGCGACCCGATCATCGCCGCGTGGCCCGAGGCCAAGTTCGGCCAGTACGCCAGCCGTCTCTACGCGATCCTCGATGAAGAACCCAAAGCCACGCTCAAGGATTACGGCGACGCCATCGATTACACCGTACGCAAGATCGGCATCGACCATGTCGGCATCAGCTCCGACTTCAACGAAGGCGGCGGCGTCAAAGGCTGGGAGAACGTCGGCGACATCCCCAACGTCACCGCCGAGCTGATTTCGCGCGGCTACTCCGAAGCCGACATCGCCAAGCTCTGGGGCGGCAACTTCCTGCGGGTCTGGGATCAGGTGCAGAAAGCCGCCCGACCTGCGTTGATTTCACAGCAGGACAAGACCACGCCATGAGTGATCGTCGTACGTTTCTCAAGCAGGCGGGGATTCTCGCCGCCGGCCTGCCACTGGCCTCGGGTATCGTCCAGGGCGCCAGCCCCGTCAACACCGCGAACGTTGCGCCAGCAGCGCCGGCACAGGACAAATGGGCGCAGTTGCGCACGCTGTTCGAGCAAGACCCGGACTGCCTGCACTTCTCCAACTTCCTGATCACCTCACACCCCAAACCGGTGCGTGACGCCATCGCCCTGCACCGCGCTGCCCTCGACAAAAATCCAGGGCTGGCGATGGACTGGGACCTGGGCGTGATCGAGCAGCGCGAAGAAGAGGTGCGCGTCTGGGCCGGACGCTATCTGCAAGCCGACGCCAGACAGATCGCCCTGACCGGCAGCACCACCGAGGGCCTGGCGATGATTTACGGCGGCGCCCATGTGCGTGCCGATCAGGAAATCCTCACCACTCAACACGAACACTACGCCACCCACACCATCCTCGCGCTGCGCACACAGCGTGAAGGCACCAAGGTGCGCAAGATCCGTCTGTTCAAGGATCCGCACACGGCAACCAAGACCGAAATCCTCGCGGCCATCGACAGCAACATCCGCCCCGAAACCCGTGTGTTGGGCATGTGCTGGGTGCATTCGGGCAGCGGCGTGAAACTGCCGATCGCTGAAATCGGCGCACTGGTCGACAAGCACAACAAGGGCCGTTCGGACGACAACCGGATCATCTATCTGGTGGACGGCGTGCACGGCTTCGGCGTCGATGATTTGAGTTTTCCGGCGATGAACTGCGACTTCTTTATTGCCGGCACCCACAAATGGATGTTCGGCCCGCGTGGTACCGGCATCGTCTGCAGCCGTTTCGATCAGGTCAGGTACGTCACGCCGATCATTCCGACCTTCTCCGAAGCCACCGCGTTTTCCACCACCATGACCCCCGGCGGCTATCACGCCTTCGAGCACCGCTGGGCCCTGAACGAAGCGTTCAAATTGCACCTGCAACTGGGTAAGGCCGACGTCCAGGCGCGCATTCACGCCTTGAACAGCTACCTGAAAAAGCGCCTGCAGGAACACCCGCAGATCGAACTGGTCACGCCGCTGAGCCCCGAGCTCTCCGCCGGTTTCACCTTCTTCCGGGTCAAGGGCAAGGACTGCGACAAGATCGCCGCCTACCTGATGCAGAACAAGGTGATCGCCGACGCCGTCGACCGCGACGTCGGGCCGGTCATTCGCAGCGCACCGGGCCTGCTGAACAACGAACAAGAAATCGACCGCTTCATGACCGTGCTCGTCAGCCAGATCTGAGCACCGCGAACTCCTTTAAACCTGTTATCGAGAGAAATGATGAACAGTGAGCTACGTAGTTTTTCCATCAAGTCGCTCCCGGCGCTGACCCTCGCCGCCCTGCTCGCCAGCCTGTTGCCGGGGCTGGCGCAGGCGGCTGAACCGCTGCAGCCGGGCAAGGTGTTCAAAGATTGCAAGGACTGCCCGGAAATGGTCGTGCTGCCCACCGGCACCTTCACCATGGGCACCCCGGAAGACGAAGTCGGTCGCGAGCCGGACGAAGGTCCGATGCACCCGGTGACGTTCGCCAAACCGCTGGCCATCAGCCGCTTCCAGGTCCTTCGGGGGCAGTGGGACGCCTACCTCAAGGACACCGGTTATCAGATGCCCGACGGTGATGATCGCAAGGGCCGAGCGTGCAAGGCCGGGATTCCGGATTACGCGGGCAGCGACCCGCGCAAGCAGTACACCGACAGGCATCCGGCCGTGTGCATGGACTTCGCCGAGGTCAACGCGTACGTGGCGTGGCTCTCGAAAAAGACTGGCAAGCAATACCGTCTGGTCAGTGAGTCCCTGCGCGAATACGCCGCGCGTGCCGGCAGCACCGGGCCCTTCCCGTTCCCATTCGATGAGGGCAAGGAATACAGCATCGCCAAACATGCCAACACCTATGGCGCCGCAGATGGCTTTAACTTCACCGCACCGGCCGGCAGCTTCCCGGCCAACGCCTTTGGCGTCTATGACATGCACGGCAACGTCTACGAATGGACCGCCGACTGCTACAACGAAAACTACGTCGGCGCTCCGAGTGACGGCAGTGCGTGGCGGAGCGGCGACTGCACCATCCAGCGCATCCGTGGCAATGACTGGGGCGAAGCGCCGGTGTTCTCGCGTTCCGGCAACCGCAACGCGGTCTACCCCAAAGTGCGGGGCGACTGGCTGGGCTTTCGTGTAGCCCGCGACCTCTGATCCACCCCGGCGTCGGCCATCGGATCGACGCCCTCCCGGTTTTTCTCGAATCATCGCCCCAGCGGCCTCCAAAAGCGGAATCCCCCATGACCACTAAATCCCGTGGCGCCATCAGCGAAGTTCTCAGCCTGCTCAAGCCCTATTGGCTGGTGGTCATGATCTCGATCATGCTCGGCATGGTCGGCGGCCTCAGCGTCACGGCGCTGCTGGCGACCATCAATGACGCCCTGAACGCCAACGGCAGCCCGTCGCTGGGTGTGCTCGCCAGTTTCGCCGGGCTCTGTGCACTGGCGCTGTTGAGCTCGATCCTGTCCGACATTGGCACGAACCATGTCGGACAGCACATCATTGCCGGACTGCGAAAATCCCTTGGCGAAAAAGTCCTGCTGGCGCCGATCGAACAGATCGAACGCTTCCGCAGCCATCGCCTGATCCCGGTGCTGACCCATGACGTCGACACCGTCAGCGACTTCGCGTTTTCCTTCGCGCCACTGGCCATCGCCTTCACCGTCACCCTCGGTTGCCTGGGTTACCTGGCTTACCTCTCGGTGCCGATGTTCGCGCTGCTGCTGGTGGCGATCATCATCGGCACCGTCGTGCAATACGTCGCCCGGGCCAAAGGCATCAAGGGTTTCGAAGCGGCCCGTGAAGCCGAAGACGAACTGCAAAAGCATTACAGCGCCATCGCGGCCGGCGCCAAGGAACTGCGCATCCATCGCCCGCGCCGTCAGCGCATGTTCAGTCAGCGCATCGAAGGCACCGCCGATTACATCTGCAACACCCACATCCGTTCGATCAACACCTTCGTGGTCGCCAAGACGTTTGGCTCGATGCTGTTCTTCGTGGTGATCGGCCTGGCACTCGCCCTGCAATCCTTCTGGCTGGGTACCGACAAAGCGGTGCTCAGCGGTTTCGTGCTGGTGCTGCTGTACATGAAAGGCCCGCTGGAATACCTGGTGACCACCCTGCCGGTGGTCAGTCGCGCCAACATCGCCTTCAAACGCATTGCCGATCTGGCGGAGCAGTTTTCCTCCCCGGAACCCCACCTGCTGCTGAGCGACACCGCCAGCGCCAAACCGGTGGTCGAGCATCTGGAACTGCGCGACGTTCACTACGCATTCGCCGCCGTGGACAACAACAAACCGTTCACCCTCGGCCCGGTCAATCTGTCGATCCGTCAGGGTGAAATCGTGTTCATCGTCGGCGAGAACGGCGGCGGCAAAACCACCCTGATCAAATTGCTGTTGGGGCTGTACGCGCCAAAGGGCGGGGAAATCCTGCTCAACGGTGCGCCCGTGGTGGCCGAGAACCGTGACGATTACCGTCAATTGTTCACCACGATTTTTGCCGACTACTACCTGTTTGACGAACTGGTGCAGGGCGATCAGCAAGTACCCGAGGACGCCAACCGCTACCTCGAACGCCTGGAGATTTCGCACAAGGTCAGCATTCGCGATGGCGCGTTCAGCACCACCGATCTGTCCACCGGCCAGCGCAAGCGACTGGCCCTGCTCAACGCCTGGCTGGAGGAACGTCCGGTGCTGGTGTTCGACGAATGGGCGGCCGATCAGGACCCGGTGTTCCGGCGGATTTTCTACACCGAGCTGCTGCCGGAACTCAAATACCTGGGCAAGACCATCATCGTGATCTCCCACGACGACCGTTATTTCGACGTCGCCGACCAACTGGTGCGCATGCAAGGCGGCCAGGTCATCAGCGAAAAAGCCCCGGCAGCCGTCTGCTGACCGGCCCGCCCCTGTCGAGTGTTAAGAGAAAGCCATGAACGAACTTCTTGATGATGACCTGCTGGCACTGCTGTTGGCCGATGCCGACGCCGTCGAGCCAGACCCGGTAGACAACCGCCGCGCGCGCCTGGATCGGGCGCCGCTGTCATACGCCCAGCAACGTCTGTGGCTGGTGCAGCAACAGGCGCCGGCGAATGCCGCCTACAACTTGCCACGCGCCTTGCGCCTGGACGGCGACCTCGATCCGCAGGCGCTGGAAACCGCGCTCAACGCGGTGATCGACCGCCACGACATCCTGCGCACTGCCTTTCGCGAAATCGACGGCGTGCCGACCCAGGTGGTCGAGCGCCAGGCACGCCTGAACCTCAAGCGCCAGGACCTTTCCTTGCTGGATGAGGACACCCGTAGCCTGCACCTCGAACAACGCCTGCAAACCCAGGCCCTGCAACCGTTCGACCTGAGCCGCGCACCGCTGATCCGCACCACCCTGATCAAGACAGCCGAGCGTGAACACGTGTTGCTGCTGAACATGCACCACATCGTGTCCGACGCCTGGTCCAACGCAATCCTCATGCAGGATCTGGCGCGCGCCTATGCGCAAGCCAGTGCCGGCCTCAGCCCGGTGCTGAGCGAGTTGCCGCTCCAGTACAGCGACTACGCGCAGTGGCAACGCGGCGAGTACATCGACAGCGTGGCCTGCAAGCGCGCCGACCATTACTGGCGTCAGTATCTGGGCCGCGAACTGCCAGCGCTTGAGCTGCCGGTCGATTATGCCCGCGTCGAAGGCCAGCAACATTTGGCCGGGCGTCATTCCCTGAGCCTTGCGCCCACAGCGCTGCAAGCCCTCAACCGTTTCTGCCAAAACGAGGGCCTGACCCCGTTCGTGCTGGCGATGGGCGCGTGGCAACTGCTGCTCGGCCGTTACAGTCAGCAGCGCGAATTCACCGTCGGCGTGCCCAATGCCAGCCGCAACCGCAGTGACAGCCAGGAACTGGTGGGCTTTTTTGTCAGCAGTCAGGTGTACAAGGCGACGCTCGACGGCCAGCAATCGGTGCGGGACTTCCTGCAAGCCTTGCGCGCGCATTCGCTGGCGACGCTGGAACACGCCGATTACCCGCTGGAGTTGTTGTTCGATCAACTGCAACGCGGCAGTGCCACCTCGCTCAATCCGCTGTTCCAGGTGTTGTTCAACTGGCGCACGGACGGCGGCGAGCCGGCGGCCGTGGAATGGGGCGGGCTGAACCTGCAGTTTCTGGATGCCGGCGAAAGCCAGGCCAAGTTTGATCTGTCGCTGGACGTCGACTTCAGCCCGCAGAACCTGCAAGCCACGTTCGAATACAGCCGCGACCTCTACACCCCCGCCACCATCGAGCGCATGGCCCGGCACTGGCAGCAACTGCTGCTGCAACTGATCGCCCGTCCCGATTGGCGCCTGGACGAATTGCAACTGCTTGATGCCGAAGAGCAGCGGCAGACCCTCGCCGAATGGAACCCGCAACAGGCTCGAATCGCCCCGTCGCTGTGCCTGCACCAGTTGATCGAAGCCCAGGTCGCGCGCAATGGCACCGCCATCGCCCTGACCTTCGGCGAACAACAGGTCAGTTACGCCGAGCTCAACCGCCAGGCCAACCGTCTGGCCCACCGCTTGATCGCCAACGGTGTCGGCCCGGATGTGCTGGTGGGCATCGCCGCCGAGCGCTCGCCGCAGATGCTGATCGGCCTGCTGGCGGTTCTCAAGGCCGGCGGCGCCTATGTGCCACTGGACCCGGCCTACCCGGCTGATCGTCTGGCCTACATGATCGAGGACAGCCGCATCGATTGGGTCCTGACCCAGAGCCATCTGCGCGAGCAATTGCCATTGCCCGCCCACGTACGCTGCGTGCTGCTCGACGATGCCACGAGCCTGACCGACGTCGCCGAGCACAACCCCGAAGTGGCCGTGCAGCCGGACAATCTGGCGTACGTGATCTACACCTCCGGCTCGACCGGCAAACCCAAGGGCGCCCTGCTCGCGCATCACAACGTGGTGCGCCTGTTCGAAGCCACCAGCGGTTGGTTCGGCTTCGATCAGAACGATGTCTGGAGCCTGTTCCATTCCTATGCCTTCGACTTCTCGGTCTGGGAGATCTTTGGTGCGCTGCTGTACGGAGGTCGCCTGGTCATCGTGCCGCACGCAGTCAGCCGCTCTCCGCAAGACGTCTACATGCTGCTCTGCGAAGAGAACGTCAGCGTGCTGAACCAGACGCCGTCGGCGTTCAAACAACTGATGAAAGTAGCCTGCGAACCTGACCAGCCGTTGACCCAGCAACTGCGCTACGTGATTTTCGGCGGAGAGGCGATCGAGGTGAAAAGCCTGCGCCCCTGGTTCGAGCGCTTCGGCGATCAGGCCCCGCAACTGATCAACATGTACGGCATCACCGAAACCACCGTTCACGTCACCTACCGGCCGCTGTCACTGGCTGACCTGGATACCGAATCCGCCAGCCCCATCGGCGTGCCGATTGCCGACCTGTCCTGGTATCTGCTGGATGAAGGCCTCAACCCGGTCGCCAAAGGCTGCACCGGCGAGCTGTACATCGGTCGCGCCGGGCTCGCCCGAGGCTACCTGAACCGCACCGACCTGACCGCCACACGTTTCATCCCCGACCCGTTCGACAGTGTTCAGGGTGGGCGTCTGTACCGTACCGGCGACCTCGCGAAGTACTGCAACGACGGCAGCATCGAATACGTCGGGCGAATCGACCATCAAGTAAAAATCCGTGGTTTCCGCATCGAACTGGGCGAGATCGAAGCGCGTCTGCTCGATCAGCCGCAGGTGCAGGATTGCGCGGTGCTGACCCACGAAGGCCCGAGCGGCCTGCAATTGGTGGCCTACGTCATCGCTGCGGATTCGACGGAACTGCGCGACACCCTGATCACCGCACTGCGTGCGCAATTGCCCGATTACATGGTGCCTGCGCACCTGTTGTTCCTTGAGCGCTTCCCGTTGAACGCCAACGGCAAACTTGACCGCAAGGCACTGCCGGAACCGGACGCCAGCCTCTGGCAACGCAGCTACGTGGCGCCGGGCAATCCGCTGGAAGAAGCGCTGGCCAGTCTTTGGCAGCAGTCGTTGAACATCGAACGCGTGGGGATCACCGACAACTTCTTCGAGTTAGGCGGCCATTCGATTCTCGCGATCCAGTTGATCGCCCAACTCAAGGCGCAGCTCGATATCGAAGTACGTCTGCAAGAGCTGCTGGCTAACCCGACCATCGGCGAACTGTCCGCTTTCGTCGCCCGCCAGCATTTCGCAACCGCGCAATGCGTGATCGAACTCAACAACGCACCGGCCGATGCACCGGCGCTGTTCTGCCTGCACCCCAGCGGTGGCATCGTATTCTGCTATCAGCCGCTGGCCAAACGCTTGAACAATCGGGCGAAAGTCTACGGCGTGATGCATCGCGGCTTCTCGCAACAACACAACGACGCGCAAACCTGGTCGGAGATGATCGCCGACTACAGCCGTGAAATCGTCAACACTCAGCCGCAGGGGCCTTATCACCTGATGGGCTGGTCGCTGGGTGGCCCGCTGGCCATGGACGTGGCCGCGACGCTGGAGTCTCAGGGTCATGAAGTGGCGTTCCTCGGGCTGGTCGACGGCACCGTGCCGGCTTCGGCCTTCCCCGCCGACCTGTCACGCTTCCAGCGACCGGACGACGAAGCGCTCGGCATCACCTCGGAAGAAGTGCTCGACGCCGTGCACTACTTCAACCTGTTGTTCCCGACCCTGGCACTGCGCACCACCGCCTACCTGCAAACGACGCCGCACGGCAGCGTCAAAGACTTCTATGACTGGGCAGCCGGTCAGGTCGAACCGGGTCAAGGTGACTTGCTGGCCACCGTGCAGAACATCAAGAGTGAAGTCATGAACGCCCAGGCGTTCTCGGTGCACGAGCGTCTGGTGGAAGCCTTCGAGACCTTCACCTACAAGCCACTTCGGGTCAAACCGAGTTGCTGGTGGGCGGTACCGGAAAAAACCGCAGAGGAACTGGTCTTCAGCCAGGCGCTGATCCAGCGCTACAGCCAAACGGGCGAACTGAACTGCTCGCAGCTGTCACCGCTGGAACACCGCAGCATGATCTTTCAGGATGAATTGCTTGACCCCCTGATCGATACGTTCCTGAGCAACAGTCGAGTGCGCTGAGCCCTCCGCGCAAGCCCCAAAAACCCCGTCAGTCCTTGATTGACGGGGTTTTTCTTTGGAGGCCTTTCGTGCATCCACCCTGAAGCCAGGCGCCGCCGATTTATTCAGGGCAATAAAAAACCCGGCCTGCAATGGCAGACCGGGTTTGGGTATGACCGATGGATCAGAACTGCGGTTTGTACGTCACGCTGAACATCACGTTACGCGGGTCGCCGTAGTAGCTGTTGCTGTTGATCTGGGCGAAGGCCGGAATGATGTAGCGCTTGTCGAACATGTTGTTCAGGTTGACGGCCAGGTTGACCTCGTCGGTGGCCTGGTAGGCAACGCGCGAACCCCAGATGGCAAAGCCCGGCAGGTCGAAGCTGCGGTCGAAGCTGAGCGTGCTGCTCTGGGCATTCACGCCGGCACCGACGCTGACCTTGTGGAAATCACCCGGCAGGGTGTAGTCGCCCCACAGGCGGAACATGTGCATCGGCGTACCAGTGGCGAAACGCTTGCCCTTGAGGTCGGAGTCTTCGAGGAACTTGGTGGTGTTGTAGGTATAGCCGCTGGAGATCTGCATGCCATCGAACAGTTCACCGGCGATTTCCGCTTCCAGACCCTGGCTGCGAACCTTGCCCGACGCTGTCGAGCAGTACCAGCCGTTGCAGGCCTCCGGCCCTTCGATGTCGGTGGTCAGGTCAGACACGGCGCGGTTTTTCTGGATGTAGCGGAACAACGCCAGGGAGGTGTTGAAGCGGCCATCCATCAGCTCGCCCTTGATACCCAGCTCGTAGTTGGTGCCTTCGATCGGCTTGAGCGCGGTCTTCTCTTTGGTCAGCTGGGTTTGCGGAATGAACACCTCGGCAACACTGCCGTAGGCCGACCACTGTTCGTTCAGCGCATACACCATGCCGACGTAAGGCGTTACGCGGCCGGTGCTCTTGATCGAGTTCTTCTCGCCGCCTTCCTGCAGTTCGCGGGCGAAGTAGTTGTCCTGGTCGAAGGAGTAGTCGTACCAGCTGGTACGCGCACCGAGAATCAGGGTCAGTGGGTCGGTCAGGTTGATCCGGTAACTGCCGTAAAGACCTTTCTGGCGAACATCGTAGGTGCTCACGGCCAGGTTGGCGGCGTCGGCGATCATGTCGAACGACTTCTGCGGACGGTTGTGATCGATGTCAAAGATGTCTACGCCCGGGGTGAACTGGCGAGCGTATTGATCATCGCTGGTGAACTTGGAGTAGTTGGCGCCAACGGTCAGGCCTTGCTTGAAGCCGAAGCTTTCAAACTGGCCGTCGAGGTAGATGTCGAACGCACGGTTCTTGTTGGAAAAGTCGGTCGCGTAGTCGGAGAAACGCGGACCGGTGCTGCCACCGACCGGTACCACGCCGGCGATGAACTGGTAGGTCGCCTCGTTCGACTCGTTCATGGCGATGGCCGAGGCCTTGATTTTCCAGCTGTCGTTGAAGTGGTGTTCAAGATCGGCGTACACCGCGGTCTGGTCGTTCATCGAACGGTTCCAGGTTGCACCGGTGTAGGTCGAGCGCGGCAAGTTGATGTTGCTAGCGTCGGCGTAGCGCGGCAGGCCCAGCAGGTACGGACGGCCGTGGCTCTTCTTGTTGCTGAAACCGATGCCGAGCACGGTGTCTTCGTCCAGGTCGAAGTCCAGGGCGCCGTACACGGTCTGTTCCCAGTTCCAGGCGTAGTCGGTGAACGAGTGGTCTTTTTCATAGTTGACCACTGCGCGACCACGAATGGTGCCGGCATCGTTCAACGGGCCGCCCACGTCAGCCTGTGAGCCATAACGATCCCAGCTGCCCGCCTTGGCGGTGAGGGTTACGGTCGGTTCGGCCTGGCCGCGCTTGCGCACCATGTTGATCGCGCCGCCCGGGCTGTTCGCGCCTTGCAGCAGGCCGGCCGCGCCACGGATTACTTCCATGCGGTCGTAGATCGCCATGTTTTCGGTGATGTAGCTGCCCAGCGCATACACGTTGCGCGGGATCGGCACGCCGTCGTACTGGATCGCTTCGATGTCGAAACCACGGGAGTAAATGAAGATACCCGGGCCCGGTGACTTCAGCGCGGTCAGGCCAGTGGTGGCCTCGACGGCCTGGGTCAGATTGCTGATGTTCTGGTCATCCATGCGCTTGCGGGTCAGGACGCTGACCGACTGCGGGATGTCCTTGAGTTTCTGCTGGCCCTTGCCGATGGTCACTGCACCGGTGGTGTAGGAATTGGTGCCTTCGGTGGTGGTGCCCAGCGAGGTGGCGTTGATCGTGGTGGCACCCAGTTCCAGACCTTTGGCGCTGCCACTGCGCACCAGCATCAGGGTGTTGCCTTCCACGGTGAAACGCACATCGGTGCCGCGCAGGAGCTGGCCGATGGCCGACTCCGGCGTCATGTTGCCTTTGACTGCAAAGCTCTTGAGGCCCGCCAGATCATCGGCGCTGTAGATGACTTGCATGTTGCTCTGCTCGCCAAACGCTTGCAGCGCCTGTGGCAGGGACTGTGCCGCGATATTGAAGGCTTTGTCTTCGGCCTGGACCTGAGCGCTGAGCGGCAGCAGGCACGCCATGCCCATCCCCGCCAGCACAGAGCGCGAGCGCAACGTTCGGGAAATCACCAGGGCCTTGAACAGGGGTTTCAATTCGTGAATTGCGGACATTGTGCTCTCTATTATTGGTCGAAGTGGAAAAGCCTGCGGGCCGCCGAGCGCCCCTCGAAATGCACATCCGCGCGCCGGGATCGTTCAATCATGTGAATCGATCGACTGGCCCCTCCCCGGGCAGCAGTCGCCCGCGCAGTGGCGCGAGCCGGTCATGGGTTGCGTAAGAAATCCGTTTGTTGCCGCGTGAAAACCTGACTGAAAAGGCCCTTTTTCGAGTCATTTCACGCGCTTACGTTAGTAAGACGGAGCAGACCGGAAAAACCGGAATGCGTTTGTTTATCATTTGTGAAATAAATTAAAAAAAACCGTCGCACTGAGGCGACGGTTTTTCCTGGCCGGACGGTTAAACGTCCTGGGCCACCTTGGCGGCTTGCAGCTGCCGGGCCTTTTCGGTCAGCAGGGCTTTTTCCTCGGGACTCATCGATTCAAGACGCAGCCGCGCCTGAGCCAGTTTGTCCAGTTGCCCGGGACTCGCTTCCTGACCGCGCAACGCCTGCGCGAGCCCGGCCACGGTCGGATGGTCGAAGACCACGCCGGGATGGATTTCGCACTGCAACAGCTTGCGAATACCCGCGACCAGTTTGATCACCAGCAACGAGTGGCCACCGGCGGCGAAAAAGTCGCGTTCGATGCTCAGGCGATCCTGACCGAGCAGTTGCGCCATGCGCCCGGCCAGCAAGATTTCAAGAGCGTCTCGCGGCGCGACGTAATCGCCGTCGACGCCTTGATCGGCCAGTTGCTGCAAAGCCTTGCGGTCGATCTTGCCGTTGGCCAGCCGTGGCAGGCGCTCGATGAAGCGAATCTGCTGCGGCACCATCACCGCCGGCAGTTGTTGAGCCAATTGCTCACGCAGACTGTCCGCCGCCAGCGATTCACGCGCCACGACAAATGCCTGCAAGCCTTGCTCGGGACTGTCCCCGGCAATCACCACCGCCTCCTGCACGGATGGCAGGCGAAGCAGTTGCGCCTCGACTTCGGTCAGTTCGATGCGGAAACCGCGCACCTTGATCTGATGATCGCGCCGCCCGTGCAGGACAATCGCGCCTTCAGGTGAGTAGCGCGCAAGATCGCCCGTGCGATACAGGCGTTCGCCGTTGATGAACGGGTTATCGATCAACAATCCCGCCTCGGCGTCGACATTGACGTAGCCGCGAAACAGCTGCGCACCGCCAACATACAACTCGCCAACGACACCGACCGGTGCCAATTGCTGCTGCGCGTCGAGCACGTACACCTGATTGTTGTCGAGCATCTGGCTCAGCAGACCGGCGCCCTGCCCCGGCGCAAGCTTGTGCACCATCACGCCGACCGTGGTTTCGGTCGGGCCGTAGTGGTTGAACACCTGACAGTCGCTGCGCACCTGCGCGATTCGCTGGATCAGCGGTGCGGCAATGGCTTCCCCGCCCAGTACCAGGGTTCGCGGCAAACGCGGCGTGTCGCTGTCGAGCAGCGCCGCCAGATGCGACGGCACGATTTTCAGGCAGTCGATGGCACGCTCTTGCAGATAACCGGCGAATGCCTGTGCGTCCTGCATGCATTCATCGCTGGCCACGTGCAGCGCCGCCCCGTTGAACAGCGCACCGAACAACGTGGTGTTGCCCAGATCTGCCGCCACCGTGGAGGTCAGACCGAAGTGCCGGTGACTGTCCAGCCCCAGTGCCGTGCTGACACTGGCGGTGTAATTGAGCAGGTGCCGATGTTCGATCAACACGCCTTTCGGCATGCCGGTAGAACCCGAAGTGAACAGCACGTAGGCGAGATCACTGCCCTGGGCCTCATGGGCCGGCGCCGGTACAGCTTCCGCTGCCAGCAATTGATCGATGGAACGCACCGGCAGCGTGCTGTCGTGCCATTCAGCGATCTGCGTGGCATCGGTCAGCAACAGGCCTGCACGCGCTTGCTCGATCATCAGTTGCTGACGTGCCAGCGGCCATTGGCGATCCAGAGGCAGATACGCCGCGCCGACCCGCCAGATCGCGAGCATCGCCACCACCAGTGCCGCTGAACGCGGCAACGCCAGTGCGACGACCGAATCACTGCCCACACCCTCGGCATGCAAGCCTGCCGCCAGTCGCTCGACCTGCGCCTGTAACTGCGCGTAATTCAGGCGGCCGGCCTCATCGGTCAGTGCCAGCGCCTCTGGCGTGGACTGCGCCCATTTGGCGATGCGTTGTGGCAGCAACGGGGTATCGGCCCAGACACGTGCCGACGGATTGATCGACAGCAAGCGCTGACGCTCGGCCTCGGTCAGCAGGCTGATCGCATTCAACGGCGCGTGTGCGTCGGCAACGAGCTGACCCAGCAGCGTGACGTATTGACCCAGCAGCACCTGCATCGACGCCACACTGTAGCGCTGCGCGGCATATTCAAGCGCCACCGCGCTGGCCACGTTTTCCGCGTTCAACTGCACTTGCAGCAGCAACTCGAATACGCCACCACGCCCGGTTTCCACCCGTTGCGCTGTGCAGCGGGTCGCGCCGATCGCCACCGGCTGTGCCTGACGATGCAACGCAAAACCATAGGCCGGGCGCGCAGCCGCCGGTTGCAGTTCAGGGCCCCAGTATTCCTGCCAGAGCCGATGTTCTTCCAGGCGCGCGGCGACTGTCGGCAGCCATTGCGTGAACGACTGATCGGCATCCACAGGCAGATTCAGCGGCAAGGTTTTCTCGAACACGCCAAGCGCGCCAGAGAAATACTCATAGTCTTCACGACCATCGTGGCGCCACCCCATCAACACTTCGTCACGACCGCTCAAACGCGCCAGCAACAACCACCAGGCGCTTTGCATCAGCACCGCAACCGGTTGTGCAACGGTCTGCGCCAGACGCTCAAGCCCGGCGATCAATGCTGCGTCGAGTGGGTTATTGAGGGTTGCCGAATCAGTGCCCGACACCGTGGATTCGCGCGCCGCCAGCCAAGGCGTCGACAAGCTCGCATCGACGCCATTGAGTTGTGCCTGCCAATACGCCCGGGCGGTCGCGGCATCCTCGTCGAGGATCACTTCGCTACGCCATTCCAGATACTGACCAAACTCACCCGCCTCTTCGTCCTCAGGCCATTCAGGCTGTTCATACGCGCGCAGCAACTGCTGATAGACCAGTGTCAGCGCGTTGTCGTCCAGGCTGTGACGGGCCGCGCCCAGCAGCAGCGTCCAACGCTGTTCGGGCAGCGCGTACAACACCGCTTGCACGCCGGCGGATTCGCCGGGCACAAAGGCGCGCTGTGCCCATTCGGTCAATTGCGCCTGAATCTCGGCTTCGCTGGCCGGTGCGTTTTGCACCGTCAGCGGAAAGCTCTCGGCGACGACGGTGAACTGACGCAGGCCATGAAAACCCGGAGCCTTGGCCAGCCGGGCCAACAACATCGGTTGCTGCGCCAGCACGTGGTCGAAGGCCGCTTGCAGGCGCGCCACGTCGAGTTCGCCAGCAACATCGATGCGCAGGAAACGTGCGGCATCGGCCCAGCACGCAGCGCCCGGCAGTTGATCGCAGAGCATCTGCTGCTCGGGGGTCAACGCTTGCCCCACGTCCTGTTGTTCCATCACCACCTCGTTCATGCCTCTGTTCCTTCGGTTGCGCGGACCGGCTCGCCACGGGCGCCTTGCAAGTCGCTGTGGTCGAACATGTCACCCATGGCCACGACAATCTTGCGTGGGCCTTCGAACGGATCGCGGGCATGCGCAACCAGCATGTTGTCGAGCAGAATGGCGTCGCCCTTCTGCCAGTCGAACCGCACCGCGCACGCTTCGTAGAGCTCGCCGATACGCCGCATCACCTCGTCTTCGATCGGCGTGCCATCCCCGTAGTAAACATGGCGCGGCATGCGCTCCAGACCGAACATCGACAACAGATCTTCACGCACATCCGGCTCCAGCCAGTAGATGTGGTGCAGTTGCACCTGATTGAAGAACGATTTCGCACCGGTCACCGGGTGGCGAATGATCGCCGGGGCCGGGGTGCGGGTTTGCAGTTCGTCATTGTCCAGCCAGCGCCATTCGATACCGCCAGCCCGGCAACGAGCCTCGACTTCGGCGCGATCTTCGGTCTTGAAGAAGTGCTGCCACGACACGTCCAGTTTGTCGGTGAAGGTGCGCACATACAGCAGGCCTTTTTCCTCGAACTTGTCGCGCAGATCCGCCGGCAGTTTTTCGTACATCAAGCGGCAATCCACCACCGGTGTCGCGCCGCCAATCGGTGCCGCCACTTCGCAATAGAACATCTGCTTGCGCGGCCAGCGGTCCTGATGGGAGCTCTCGTTGTGGAACAGAATCATCTTGCGTTCCGGGTACGGCGTGGAGCGGTAGGTGTTCTTGCCGCCCTCCTTCTTCGGCAGATCGCCGTACTGGCCATACAGACCGGGCTGGATCGCTTCGGCGAAAGCTTCAAAACCCTGAATGCCGTCGAGTTCGAAACCGCGGAACAGAATGCCGGCGTGGGTGGCGAGCTTCGACTCGATCAGCGGCCGGTTGTTCTTGATCCACTCAATCAGGTCCAGCTGCGGCTCGTTCGGTTCCACCAGCAGCGGGAACGGTTGTGGCGCCGCCATCAACGTTTCACGCACCGGCGCCGGGCGTACCTTGGCCACCGGGGCGGCGCCGCGCTTGAGGAATTTGCCCAATTTGTCGGCCTTGGGTCCGGGGGCAGCCGGCCGGGTGGCCGCTGCTAAATTGTCGACTGGCATGCTGATAGCTCCCAATTGAATGTCCTGATCAGCGACGATCTGTTCCAACAGGGCTATCCAGGCCTTGACCAGGTACTGAATGCGCTCATGTCCGAACAAGCTTGTGGCGAATTGCCAATTACCCAGCAATTGCCCTTCTTCTTCGTCAACGAACAATGCCATGTCGAATTTAGAATGGGTCTCCAGCGACGGCAGCGCTTCGACGTTCAAACCGCCCATGGCCTGGGTGCGTCCCGGCAGGTTGTTCATCACGAACAGCACCTGCACCAGTGGGTTCATGCCCTTGTGACGCGGCACGCCCGACGCATCGACGATCATGTCGAACGGCAGGTCCTGGTGCTCCAGCGCTTGCAACAGCGTGTCCTGGGTCTGCGTCAGGAAGCCGCGGAACGAGGCCTCACTCGCAAACCGCGAACGCAGCGGCAGCACGTTGACGAAGAAGCCGATCAAGTGCTCCAGCTCCGCCCGCTCGCGCCCGGCCACGTCGGCACCAACCAACACGTCGGTGCCTTCGCTGACGCGGTGCAGCAATACCTGGAACGACGCCAGCAACGTGCTGTACAGCGTGACACCGGCCCGTGAGGCCAGCGCCCGGACGTCGCGACTCAACTGAGCGCCGAGGGCAAACTGCACCGCGTCGCCAGCGTAGGACGGCGTCGCACCGCGCGGATTGTCCAGCGGCAGGCCGAGCTGGCCGTTGTAGCCCGCCAGTTGTTCTTTCCAGAACGTCGCCTGCTGACCGAGCACTCCTTGCTGTTCCAGCGCCTGTTGCCACAAGGCAAAGTCTGAATACTGCACGGCGAGTGCCGGCAAGGCATGCGGTTCGCCAGCGCTGGCACGGTCGTAGATCTCCACCAGTTCGTTGATCAACACGCCCATCGACCAACCATCGGAAATGATGTGGTGCATCGAATACAGCAACACATGTTCGCTCGCACTCAGGTGCAGGATGCGTCCGCGCAACAGCGGCGCCTGCTCCATGTCGATCGGCGTGTTGGCATTGTCGAGGACGGCTTGCGCCACCTGTTCTTCCTGATCGCTGCGCGACAGGCCGGACAGATCGACCAGCGGGAAATCCAGCTCGACCTCATCGACGATCACGGCAATCGGATCACCTTCGTCGTCCTGCACATAGGCGGTGCGCAACACCTCATGGCGCCGCACCACTTCGGCGAAACTCGCCAGCAGACGCCGTACCGACAAATCACCGCGCAAGCGCAACGCCATCGGCATGCCATAAGCGGACGTGCCGCCGGACAACTGCTCGGCAATCCACAAGCGGCGCTGCACCAGCGACAACGGCGCGCTGCTCTTGGTGCCATGAGCCTTGAGCTCGACCTGACGCGAATCGAACGCCGCCAGCTCCGCCCCGACGTTGGCCTGCATGACCACCGCCAGATCCTTGAGCACCGGCGCGCCGAACAAATCGCGCAGGCTCAGCGTCAGACCGGTGACCTTGCGCAAGCGCGAGACGGCCTGGGTCGCCAGCAACGAATGACCGCCGGCTTCGAAGAAATGCTCGTTGCGCCCGATCTGCTCGCGCTCCAGCACGTCCTGCCAGACCTGAGCGATCTGTTGCTCCAGCTGGCCCTGTGGCGCGACGAAATCTTCGCTCGACACCTGGCTGTCCGGCAGTGGCAAGGCCTTGCGATCCAGCTTGCCGCTCGGGCCGATTGGCAATTGCGTCAGCAGCAGGATATGGCTTGGTTGCATGTAGTCCGGCAGGCGGTTTTTCAGCCCGTCGCGCAATGCTTGCAGCCATGTCGCATCAGCGTTGCTGGCCAATGATTCGTCGTGCGGCACGACATAAGCCACCAGTTGCTGACCACCCGCCCCCGGCTGTGCCAGCACCAGCGCCTGACGCACACCGTCCTGATGCAACAGGCAAGTCTCGATCTCGCCCAGTTCGATGCGGAAACCGCGCACCTTGACCTGATGATCGAGACGCCCGACGTATTCGATCAATCCGTCGGCGTTGACCCGCGCCAGATCGCCGGTGCGATACAGCCGTCCGCCCACCGTGCTGAACGGATCAGGCAGGAAGCGATCAGCCGTCAGCTCAGGACGCTGGAAATAGCCCCGCGCCAACAGCTCGCCACCGATCAGCAACTCGCCCACCACACCTTTCGGCACCGGCTGTCCGGCGCTGTCGAGGATATGAATCGTGCGCCCTGCCAGACCATGACCGATCGGCAATGCCACCGGCAGCGGCTGGCCGCCCTGCACGTAGTCGACGCAGTCGAGTACGGTGCTGGTGACCGTCGCTTCAGTCGGGCCATAGGCGTTGATCAGTTGCACCTGCTCAAGCCCGGCACGCTGGTACGCCGCGATGCCTTGCGGCGGCATGGCTTCACCGCCCACCACCATCTGGCGCAGACGGCCGTAGTCACGCGGGCCGTGGTCGGCGAAGTCCTGCACCACCACGTTCCAGTACGCCGTGGTCAGGTCGGCGATGCTGATGTCCCGGTCGATAATTTGCTGATACAGGGTTTCGCTGTCCCACACCTCGTTGCCGCGCAACACCACCGCCGCGCCGCAGATCAGCGCCGGGTAGACCTGCTCGACAAAACTGTCGAAGTTGAACGTAGCAAATTGCAGCACCCGATCACTGGCCGACAGGCCTTTGTAGGCTTCGGACACACGGGCGTGTCGCGCCAGCGTGGCGCGGCTGATGCCCACGCCTTTCGGGCGCCCGGTCGAGCCGGAGGTGAACATCACGTAAGCCAGGCTCTGCCCGTGCACGACGGGTGTCGGGTTGCTGTCGAGCAACGGCCATGCATCGCCGTCCACGGTCAGCGTGCGCACACCGGCCACCGAGGGCAGCCACTGCAGCAGGTGTTGCTGACTGAGCATCAGGCGCAGGCCGCTGTCTTCGATCATTGCCAGCAGACGGTCGGCAGGGTAGCCAGGGTCCAGCGGCACATAGGCGCCGCCCGCCTTGAGCACGGCCAACAGGCTGATGATCATGTCCATCGAACGATCAACCGCAATCCCCACCAGCACATCGCTGCCGACGTCGTGTTGCAACAAGCCGTAGGCCACGCGGTTGGCGGCCGCATTGAGCTCGGCGTAAGTCAGTTGCCGGTCTTCGAATATCAGCGCAATGGCGTCCGGGGTTTGCGCCACTTGCTGCTCAAACCACTGATGCACGCAATGTTCGCTGACCGGTGCGTCGATCGCGGTGAGCATCGGCCCGGCCGCCAGGGCCAGTTCGCCGAGACAGGTCGACGCCGGTGCCTGCACCATCTGCTGCAACAGGTGATCGAGCTGGCTCGCCAGTTGTTCGACCGAACGTCCGTCGAACTGCTCACAGTCGAAACTCAGGTGCAGCGACAGCTGTGCGTCGAGGCTGACCGCCAGGGTCAGCGGGTAGTTGGTCTGTTCGTGATTGGCCACTTCGCCAAAGCGCAGATCCTGCGGCGCACCTTGTTGCAGCGCTTTGGACACCGGATAGTTTTCGAACACCAGAATGTTGTCGAACAGCGCTTCACCGCCCTGCCCGGCCCAGCGCTGGATCTCGAACAGCGGCGTGTGTTCCTGCTCGCGCAGTGCGAGGTTCTGCGCCTGCACCTGTTGCAACCAGGCACTCAGCGTTTGCTCGGCACGCGGACTGGCGATCACCGGCAAGGTGTTGATGAACAGGCCGATCTGTTGCTCGACGCCGGCCAGTTGCGCCGGACGCCCGGACACGGTCGCACCGAAGCTGACGGTGTCGAGCCCGGTGAAGCGTTGCAACAGCAGCAGCCAGGCACTTTGCACCAGCGTGTTGAGGGTGACTTTGTGGCCACGGGCAAACTCGTTGAGCTGGCGCGTGCGCACCTCGTCCAGCACATGGAAACGCTCGCCACGGCCCTTGACCGGTTGCACTGCGACAAACGCGCGCGCCAGTCGGGTCGGCTCCTGCAGATCGGCCAGCTGCGCGTTCCAGAACGCTTCGCTGACGTGCGCGTCCTGTCGCGACAGCCACTGAATGTAATCGCGATAACGACCCGCGCCGCTGGCCGGTGGCTGACCGCTGTAGCGTTGCAGCACTTCGCCGAGCAACTGCGAATTGCTCCAGCCATCCATCAGGATGTGATGGCTGGTGTAGATCAGGCGGCAGACATCGGCCGCGGTACGCACCACCCGCAGACGCAACAACGGCGCGGCACCCAGTTCGAAACCTTGTTGCTGTTCGGCCAGCGCCAGGGCGGCGATGGCTTGCTGCAGGTCCGCGCGTTCGCGCCAGTCGAGCACGCTGAACGGCACGGTCAGATGCTTGTGGATGACTTGCACCGGACGCTGGAATTCACCGTCCCAGACAAAACTGCTGCGCAGCACATCGTGGGCATCCAGCGCGTCTTGCCACGCCGCACGGAAGCGTTCGATGTCCAGGCCTTGAACGTCGACGCACATCTGATTGATGTAATCGCCGGCCTGTTGCTCGTACAGGGTGTGGAACAACATGCCCTGCTGCATCGGCGACAGTGGATAGATGTCTTCGATCTGTTGCGGCGCCAGCGCCAGCGAATCGAGCTGCTGCTGAGTCAGGTGCGCCAGCGGGAAGTCCGACGGTGTTACGCCGTGGCTATCGCTCTGGCAGCAATGCTCCAGCAACGCCTTCAATTCCTGCGCGTAGGCATCGGCCAGCGTCTGAATGGTCGCGATATCGAACATCTGCGAACTGAACGTCCAGCCGACACTCAACTCACCGCCATACACCTGACCGTTGAGGGTCAGCCAGTTACCCAGCGTCGCCAACGGGCTCTGTTCGGCGCCGGCCGGTTCATTGGCCGGGCTGAACAGCGCGCCGCCATCTTCCGCAAAACCGGCGTCGAACTGCCCGAGGTAGTTGAAGGTGATGCGCGGCATCGGCAGTGCTTGCAGGGTCTGACGCGCCGCGTCGTCGCCCAGATAACGCAAGGCACCGAAACCGATGCCTTTGGCCGGAATCTCGCGCAGTTGCTCCTTGATTGCCTTGATCGACCCGGCGAGGTCGGCAGTCGGCGTCAACCGGACCGGGAACAGGCTGGTGAACCAGCCCACGGTGCGGCTCAGGTCCAGCTCATCGAACAGGTCTTCACGGCCGTGGCCTTCGAGCTGAATCAGGGTCGATTCGCTGGCGGTCCAGCGGGAAATGACCCGTGCCAGCGCGGTCAGCAACAGGTCGTTGACCTGCGTGCGATAGGCCGCCGGTGCCTGTTGCAGCAGTTGGCGGGTCTGCTCTTTGTCGAGGCGGGTTTCGACGCTCGCGGCGTAACGGTTTTGTAGCGCGCCGTCAGCGTGATCCAGCGGCAGTTCAACCTTCGCACCTTGCAACTGCGCCTGCCAGAAACCCAGCTCTGCTTGCAGGGCCGGGCTGGCGGCGTAGGTTTGCAAACGTTGCGCCCAGGTTTTCGCAGCGCTGGTCTTGGCCGGCAACTTGAGTGCCTGACCGGCCTGCAACTGCTGATACGCCTGTTGCAGGTCTTCCAGCAGAATCCGCCACGACACCCCGTCGACCGCCAGGTGATGGATCACCAGCAGCAAGCGCTGGCTGCCATCGGCCAGCGTCGCCAGCAGTGCCCGCAGTAACGGGCCGTTTGTCAGGTCGAGGCTGCGTTGTGCCTGTTCGCCCAGTTGTTCCAGCGCGGCATCATCCGCCACCGTGTGTTGCCAGAGCAGCGGTTCGGTGCCCGGAACACGGTGAGTTGCTGACCACTGCCCATCACGCTGACTGAACGCCAGTCGCAAGGCATCGTGCTGCACCAGCAGTGCCTGCAACGCTTGTTCAACATGGGCGGCATCCAGTGTTTCGCGCGGTTTAAGCAACACCGACTGGTTCCAGTGATGCGGCTCCGCCATTGCGCTGTCGAAGAACAATTGCTGGAACGGCAGCAACGGACTGTCGCCCACCACCGGGCCCTGATCGATGCTCGGACCGGTCACACCGACCTTGGCCACCGCCGCCAGACTCTGCACGTTCTGGTGCAGGAACAGATCCTTGGGACTGAAATGAATCCCGGCCTGACGCGCGCGGCTGACCACCTGAATCGAGATGATCGAGTCACCGCCCAGCTCGAAGAAGTTGTCGTGAATGCCTACCTGCTCCAGGCCCAGCACGTTCTGCCAGATCGCCGCCAGCGCTTGCTCGATCTCACTGGTCGGCGCGCTGTAGGCTTTCTGGCTGACACTCAGATCGGCCTTCGGCAGGGCTTTGCGTTCGAGTTTGCCGTTGGGGCTGACCGGCATCTTCGCCAGCAACAGCCAGTGTTGCGGGATCATGTATTCCGGCAGGTTCTGGCTCAGGTGTTCCTTGAGACGGCGCTGGAAGGCCTGACGACGATCTTCATCCGCTTCAAGCAGCGATTCGTCGTTCGGCACCACGTAGGCCACCAGCAACGAGCCGTCCTGAGCGATGACCACGGTCTCGCGCACATCATCGTGCTCGGCCAGACGCGCTTCGATTTCACCCAGCTCGATACGCAGGCCACGGATTTTCACCTGATGGTCCATACGCCCGGCGTACTCGATCACGCCGTCAGCGCGGTAGCGCGCCAGGTCGCCGGTGCGGTAAAGGCGCTGGCCGTCACCGAACGGACTGGTGACGAAACGCTCTGCCGTCAGCGCCGGACGACGGTGGTAACCACGGGCCAGGCCTTCGCCGCCCAAGTACAACTCACCGATCACACCCACCGGCAACGGCGCCAGGCTGTTGTCGAGGATGTAGGTGCTCAGATTCGCGATCGGCTGACCGATCGGCACGCTGTCACGGCCTTCGTCGCGGCAAGTCCAATGGGTCACGTCGATCGCCGCTTCGGTCGGGCCGTAGAGGTTGAACAACCCGGCGTTCGGCAGTTTGGCAAACACCTGCTGCTGCGCATCGACCTGCAACGCTTCACCGCTGCACACGATCCGGGTCAGGCTGGTGCACTCCGCCACCGCCGGGTCTTGCAGGAACGCCTGCAACATCGACGGCACGAAGTGCAGCGTGGTGATGCGTTGTTCGGTGATCACCTGAATCAACTGCGCCGGATCACGGTGCGCGCCCGGAGCCGCCACCACCAACGACGAACCGGTCATCAGCGGCCAGAAGAATTCCCAGACCGACACGTCGAAACTGAACGGGGTCTTTTGCAGCACGCTGTCTTCAGCCGTCAGCTGATAAGCCTGCTGCATCCAGCACAAGCGGTTGACCAGTGCTGAATGACGGTTGCCCGCGCCTTTCGGTTTGCCGGTCGAACCGGAGGTGTAGATCACGTAGGCGAGGTTTTCCGGATCGATGTTCAGCTCCGGGTTGGCTTCGCTGCGACCTTCCAGCCAGTCACCGTCCTGATCCAGCACCAGACTGCGCAGCCCCGCTGGGACCGGCAGTTGCGCCAGCAGATGACTTTGGGTCAGCAGCAAGGCGATGCCACTGTCCTCGAACATGTAGGCCAGACGATCCTGCGGGTACTCAGGATCAAGCGGCAAGTAAGCACCGCCAGCCTTGAGAATCGCCAACAGGCCGACAACCATTTCCAGCGAACGCTCGACCGAGATGCCGACCAAGACTTCCGGGCCAACGCCGTGTTCGATCAGTACCGCTGCCAACTGGTTGGCGCGGGCGTTGAGCTGGGCGTAAGTCAGGCGTTGCTCGCCAAACACCAGCGCCAACGCGTCCGGTGTGGCACGTACCTGATCCTCGATCAGCGAATGTACGCTGCGCGACAGCGGGTATTCGGTGGCCGTGGCGTTCCAGCCTTCAACAATCAGCTCGCGTTCCGCGGCGTCGAGCAACACCAGTTCGGCCAGTGAGCAACTCGCGTCGGCTACAACCGCTGCCAGCAGGTTTTGCCAATGCGCGGCCATCCGTTCGATGGTCGCGGCGCTGAACAGGTCGGTGGCGAAAGTCAGCTGTGCGCCGAGACCTTGCGGGGTCTCGAAGGTGTCCAGGCTCAGGTCGAACTGGGCGGTCTGGCTGTCCATGCTCAGCGGATCGATTTGTAGCCCCGGCAAGCGCGCGCCTTGCTGGGACTCGCCGGTCGCGAGGTTCTGGTGGTTGAACATCACCTGGAACAGCGGGCTGTGGCTCAGGCTGCGTTCCGGTTGTAGGGCTTCCACCAATTGTTCGAACGGCAGTTCCTGATGCGCTTGTGCGCCCATCGCCGATTGCTTGACCTGTTGCAGCAGGCTGCGAAAACTCGCCTGCGGGTCAATGCGTGCCTTGAGAACCTGAGTGTTGACGAAGAAGCCGATCAAGCGCTCGGTCTCGACCCGGTTGCGGTTGGCGTTGGGCACGCCGACGCTGATTTCGCTCTGGCCGCTGTAACGGTGCAACAATGCCTGGAACGAGGCCAGCAAGACCATGAACACGGTCATGCCTTCGCGCTGGGAAAGGGTTTTCAAACCGGCGGCCAATTGATGGTCGAGGGTCACGTCGAGCCGCTGGCCACGGAAACTCTGCACCGACGGCCGAGGAAAATCGGTCGGCAGTTGCAGCACCGAATGGTCGGTGCCCAGTTGTTCCTGCCAGTAAGCCAGTTGCCGCGCGCGCTCGCCCGCCTCCATCCAGTGCCGCTGCCAGATGGCGTAGTCGGCATACTGGATCGGCAATTCGGCGAGACTGACGTCGCGCCACTGTGCATAACCGGAATACAACTGCACCAGCTCTTCGACCATGACCCGCATCGACCAGCCGTCGGCCGCAATGTGGTGCACGGTGACGGCCAGCACATGGTCGTCATCCGCCATGCGCAGCAGACTCGCGCGCATCAGCGGGCCGGTCTGCAGATCGAACGGAAGGTGCAACTGTTCGTTGATGTAGGCCTGAATCTGCTGCTCGCGCTGAGCCGGGGCCGCCGCGACTTCCAGCGCATCCACCGAGATGGTCAGCGGCAACTGCGCGTGAATTACCTGCACAGCACCCTCGTCGTCCTGACCGAAAGTGGTGCGCAGGCTGTCGTGACGGGCGATCACGGCGTTGAACGCACGCTCCAGCGCCGGCACGTCCAGGGCGCCGCGCAACTGCAGCGCGGTCGGAATGTTGTAGGCCGCACTGTGTGGGTCCATCTGCCAGACAAACCATTGCCGGTCCTGAGCGAACGACAACGGGATCGCGGTGAACTCCTCGCGGGTCTGCGGGATCGGCAGGTTCGCGGGGGAAACCCCTTCCTGGAGCATCTTTTCAAGATAGAGCGTGCGCTTTTCCAGGGGCAGACAAATGAACCGCCTGGCAATCTTCAGTGCGACATTCCTATCCATCAAGCCTCCTCCATTTCATCAAGCAGGGATTCCAGCTTGCTCAGTTTCAACATATCGACTTGCTCATCGGCGGCATCCAGCTGGCTGACGAAATCGCCAAGCGCGGGGTACTGGAAAATCAATTGCGGTGTCAGCTTCAGGCCCAGTTCCAGTTGCAGGCGCGAAACCACGGTGACGGCCAGCAAAGAGTGGCCGCCCAGTTCGAAGAAGTTGTCGTTGAGGCCGATGCGCTCCAGTTGCAGCACGCCCTGCCAGATAGCCGCCACTTGTTGTTGCAGTTCGGTGGACGGCGCGACAAAGGCCTGCTGCGCCTGGCTGGCATCGAACTTGGGCAGTGCCTTACGTTCGAGTTTGCCGTTCGGGCTGACCGGCATTTTCGCCAGCAGCACCCAGTGCAGCGGAACCATATAGTCAGGAACGTTCCGGGCGAGGTGTTCTTTAAGCCGCTGGATCAGTTCGCTGCGGCTGGCCTCGTCGGCCTCCACCAGACGGGCGTTGTTCGGCACCACATAACCCACCAGCAACGAACCGTCCTGAGCGATGACCACGGTCTCGCGCACATCATCGTGTTCGGCCAGACGCGCTTCGATTTCACCCAGCTCGATACGCAGGCCACGGATTTTCACCTGATGGTCCATGCGCCCGGCGTACTCGATCACACCGTCAGCGCGATAGCGCGCCAGGTCGCCGGTGCGGTAAAGGCGCTGGCCGTCACCGAACGGACTGGTGACGAAACGCTCTGCCGTCAGCGCCGGACGACGGTGGTAACCACGGGCCAGGCCTTCGCCGCCCAGGTACAACTCACCGATCACACCCACCGGCAACGGCGCCAGGCTGTTGTCGAGGATGTAGGTGCTCAGATTCGCGATCGGCTGACCGATCGGCACGCTGTCACGGCCTTCGTCGCGGCAAGTCCAATGGGTCACGTCGATCGCCGCTTCGGTCGGGCCGTAGAGGTTGAACAACCCGGCGTTCGGCAGTTTGGCAAACACCTGCTGCTGCGCATCGACCTGCAACGCTTCACCGCTGCACACGATCCGGGTCAGGCTGGTGCACTCCGCCACTGCTGGATCCTGCAGGAAGGCCTGCAACATCGACGGCACGAAGTGCAGCGTGGTGATGCGTTGTTCGGTGATCACCTGAATCAACTGCGCCGGATCACGGTGCGCGCCCGGAGCCGCTACCACCAACGACGAACCGGTCATCAGCGGCCAGAAGAATTCCCACACCGACACGTCGAAACTGAACGGGGTCTTTTGCAGCACGCTGTCTTCAGCCGTCAGCTGATACGCCTGCTGCATCCAGCACAAACGGTTGACCAGCGCCGAATGACGGTTGCCCGCGCCTTTCGGTTTGCCGGTCGAACCGGAGGTGTAGATCACGTAGGCGAGGTTTTCCGGATCGATGTTCAGCTCCGGGTTGGCTTCGCTGCGACCTTCCAGCCAGTCACCGTCCTGATCCAGCACCAGACTGCGCAGCCCCGCCGGGACCGGCAGTTGCGCCAGCAGATGACTTTGGGTCAGCAGCAAGGCGATGCCACTGTCCTCGAACATGTAAGCCAGACGATCCTGCGGGTACTCCGGATCCAGCGGCAGGTACGCGCCGCCCGCCTTGAGAATCGCCAGCAGGCTGACAACCATTTCCAGCGAACGCTCGACCGAGATGCCGACCAAGACTTCCGGGCCAACACCGTGTTCGATCAGTACCGCTGCCAACTGGTTGGCGCGGGCGTTGAGCTGGGCGTAAGTCAGGCGTTGCTCGCCAAACACCAGCGCCAAGGCGTCCGGTGTGGCACGTACCTGATCCTCGATCAGCGAATGCACGCTGCGCGACAGCGGATATTCGGTGGCCGTGGCGTTCCATTGTTCGACCTGCTGCTGGTGCTCCTCGTCGGAGAGCAATTCCAGTTGGCCCAACGCCAGAGCACCACCCTGCATCATCTGCGTCAGCAGGTTGTGCAAGTGTTCGCCCAGTCGCGCAATGTCGACTTCGGCGAAGTACGCACGGCCGTAGCTGAAGTGCAGCGACAGGGTGTCGCCCATGCTCACGGCGAGGGTCAACGGGTAGTTGGTCTGTTCGTGGTTGGTGACGTCGGTGAAGCGCAATCCGGCCGGCGCGCCTTGTTGCATGGCCTCGGACACCGGGTAGTTCTCGAACACCAGAATGCTGTCGAACAGGGCATCGCCGCCCTTGCCGGCCCAGCGCTGGATCTCGAACAGCGGCGTGTGTTCGTGCTCGCGCAGGCTCAGGTTTTGCGTCTGCACGGTGTGCAGCCACTGGCCAACACTCTGCTCGGCGCGCGGGGTGCCGATCACCGGCAAGGTGTTGATGAACAGCCCGATCTGCTGCTCGATGCCTTTGAGATCCGCCGGACGCCCGGCCACCGTCGCACCGAACTCGACCGTGTCCTGACCGCTGTAGCGTTGCAGCAACAGCAGCCACGCCGCTTGCACCAGGGTGTTGAGGGTGACTTTCTGTTCACGGGCGAACTCGGCCAGTTGCCGGGTCGCAGCGGCATTCAGGACGCACTGATGATCGGCATACCCTGCAACGTCCATCAGGTCATCACGACGGGCGATGGCTTGCGTCAGGCGAGTCGGCTCTTGCAGGTCGGCCAACTGGGTTTTCCAGAAGGACTCGCTGACGCTGCCGTCCTGACGTTGCAGCCAGGCGATGTAGTCGCGATAACGCCCCACCGATTGCGCCAGCGGCTGACCGCTGTAGCGGTGCAGCACTTCGCCCATCAACTGCGAGTTGCCCCAGCCATCCATCAGGATGTGATGGTTGGTGTAAATCAGGTGATACGTGTCATCGTCGATGCGCACCAGACACAGGCGCAGCAACGGCGCGGCCGTCAGCTCGAAGCCGTGTTTGCGCTCCTGCGCGGCGAGTGCGTCGAGGTCGGCCTGATAGTCATGGCGACCACGCCAGTCCTGCACGCTGAACGGCAGTTCGACCTGTTTTTGCACCACTTGCACCGGACGCTCGCCCTGCCACAGGAAACCGCTGCGCAGCACGTCGTGCGCCTGCAACGCCGCCTGCCAGGCGGCCCGGAAGCGCTCGACATCCAGACCCTGCACATCGGCGCGGGTCTGGTTGATGTAATCTCCCGCCTCCTCCTCGTACAACGTGTGGAACAGCATGCCTTGCTGCATCGGCGACAGCGGGTAGATGTCTTCGATCAACGACGCCGGCAGCGGCAATCCATCGAGTTGTGCCTGGCTCAGCGGCGCCAGCGGGAAGTCCGACGGCGTCACACCGTGCACGCCGTCGCGGCAGCAATGTTCGATCAGCGCCGTCAGTTCCTGGGCGTAATCATCGGCCAGGGCCTGAACGGTGCCGCGCTCGAACATGCGCTCACTGAAGGTCCAGCCGAGGCTGAATTCGCCACCGTAAATGCCGCCGTTGAGGGTCAACGGGCTGCTGAGCAAGGCGTCCAGGCTTTGCTCGGCACCGCGTGCTTCACTGGACGGCGTGAACAGGGTGGCCTGCCCAGCATCGAAGCTGCTGTCGAACTGCCCGAGGTAGTTGAAAGTGATCGCCGGTTGCGGCAAGGCACGCAGGGTTTCGCGTACCGCGTCGCTGCCCAGATAACGCAACACACCGAAGCCGATGCCTTTGTTCGGGATGGCGCGCAGTTGTTCCTTGACCGCTTTGAGCGATGCGCCGAGCTCGGCGCCGGCAGTCAGCTTGACCGGGAACAGACTGGTGAACCAGCCGACGCTGCGGCTCAGGTCGATGTCGGCGAACAGATCTTCGCGGCCATGGCCTTCGAGTTGAATCAGCGCCGAATCCTCACCGGTCCAACGGCTGATCACCCGTGCCAGTGCGGTCAGCAACAGGTCGTTGACCTGCGTGCGATAGGCCGCCGGTGCCTGTTGCAGCAGTTGGCGGGTCTGCTCGGCGCCGAGGCGGGTCTGTACCGTGTGTTCATAACGGCTCTGCAAGCTGCCCTCGGCGTGATCCACCGGCAACTGGCTGGACACGTTTTGCAGCTGTTCGAACCAGTAAGGTTGCTCGGCCAGCAGCACTTCACTGTTCGCAAAGGCATGCAGGCGCTCGGCCCAGGTTTTGAACGCGCTGGTCCGGGCCGGCAGTTTCACCGGCTGAGCGCTGCTGATTTGCTGGTAAAGCCCTTGCAGGTCTTCCAGCAGAACACGCCACGAAACGCCGTCGACCACCAGGTGATGAATCACCAGCAACAGCCGCTGAGTACCGTCCGCCAGTGTCGCCAGTACGGCGCGCAACAACGGCCCGCCGAGGACGAGGCTGCGTTGCGCTTCAAGGCCCAGCGCTTCGAGTTCTGCGGCGTTTGCGACCTGGGCTTGCCACAGCAGGTCCTCCGGCTGCTCGCCGACTTCCTGGTGTTGCGCGACCCATTGGCCATCGACAGACGCAAACGACAAGCGCAGTGCATCGTGGTGTTCGATCAACGCGTCTAGGGCGGCCTTCAGATGCCCGGCCTCCAGGGTCTGCGAGGTGTTGAGCAGCACCGACTGGTTCCAGTGATGTGGCTCGGCCACGCCCTCTTCGAAGAACTGCAACTGCGCCGGCAGCAACAGCGATGCACCGGTGACCGGCGACTGGTCGATGACAAAACCGCCCTCGCCGACCCGCGCGACACTGGCCAGACCTTGAATGGTCTGGTGCTGGAACAGGTCTTTCGGACTGAAATGAATACCCGCCTGACGGGCGCGGCTGACCGCTTGAATCGAGACGATCGAGTCACCGCCCAGTTCGAAGAAGTTGTCGGTTACACCGACTTGCGCCAGGCCCAGCACCGCTTGCCAGATGTCCACCAGCGTTTGCTCGGTGGCATTGGTAGCGGCCAGATAATCCTTCTGCGTTTGCGCCGCATCGGGTTTCGACAACGCATGACGATCGAGTTTGCCGTTGGGCGACAGCGGCATTTTCGCCAGGAACAACAGGTGCGTCGGCACCATGTAGTCCGGCAGGGTTTGCTGAAGCTGTTCGCGCAATGCACGGCGCAGCTCACTTTGCAGATCGCTGTTGGCCATGACCGGTTCGGCGTCGGTCGGCACCACATAGGCCACCAGTTGCTGACCGCTTGGCCCGGCCACCGCCATCACCAGCGTTTCGCGGACAGTCTGGGCATCCAGCAGACGCGCTTCGATTTCACCCAGTTCGATACGGAAACCGCGAATCTTCACCTGATGGTCGACACGACCGATGTACTCGATCACCCCGTCGGCACGGAACCGCGCCAGGTCACCGGTGCGATACAGACGTGCGCCCGGTTGCACCGAAAATGGGTCCGGCATGAAGCGCTCGGCGCTCAAGTCCGGACGGTTGAAGTAACCGCGAGCAAGCAATTCGCCGCCGATCATCAGCTCGCCCACCGCGCCCACCGGCACCGGTTGGCCGGCGATGTCCAACAGGTAGATGGAACGACCCGGCAACGCCGAACCGATCGGCAAGGTCGATGGCGTTGGCTCGACACCGGTCACGTAGTCGCCGCAATCCAGCGACGTGGCGGTCACGGTGGCTTCGGTCGGGCCGTAGGTGTTGAGCAAACGAACGTGGGCCAGACCGGCCTTGTTCCAGGCCGCCATGCCTTCGGGCGGCATCGCTTCACCGCCGGCATGCACCTGACGCAACACGCCGTAGTCACGCGGGCCGACTTCGGCGAAGTCCTTGGCCAGCATGCCCCAGTAGGCGGTGGTCAGGTCGATCACGCTGATGCGCTTGTCGAGCATCTCACGGTAAAGGGTTTCGCTGTCCCAGATCTCGGTGCCGCGCAGCACGACCGAAGCACCGGTGATCAGCGCCGGGTACAGCTGCTCGACGAAGCCGTCGAAGTTGAACGTCGAGAATTGCAGCACGCAGTCCTGCGCGGTCAACGCCATCAAGTCCACGGTCACGTAGGCGTGCTTGGTCAGCGAGGCCTGATTGATCCCCACGCCTTTCGGACGTCCAGTTGAGCCCGAAGTGAACATCACGTAAGCGAGGTTATCGGCCAGGGTCAGATTCGGCAGATCAGCGCTTTCGAGCTGCTCCGGTAGACGTTCAACGCACAGCACCTCGACGCCTGCGACCTGCGGCAGACGCTCAAGCAAATGGCTCTGGCTCAGCAACAGCAGCAGACCACTGTCTTCAATCATGCAGGTCAGTCGATCACCCGGGTATTGCGGGTCCAGCGGCACATACGCACCGCCGGCCTTGAGCACCGCCAGCAGGCTGATGATCATCTCCAGCGAACGCTCGACCGCGATTCCCACCAGTACGTCTGGGCCAACGCCGCGTTGACGCAAGGTGTGCGCCAGACGGTTGGCCTGCTGGTTGAGTTCGGCGTACGTCAGACGATGATCGGCAAAGTACAGCGCGACCTGATCTGGTGCGCGTTGCACTTGCTGTTCGAACAATTGATGCACGTGCAGCGCAGTTGGGTAGTGCCCTGCGCAATAGCCCCAATCGTTGAGCGCCAGCTCCCGTGCGGCCGCATCGAGCAGTTGCAGGTCGCCCAGGCAACGTTGATCGGAACCGCCGGCCATCTGCATCAGCACATGGTTCAACTGAGCGCCCAGTTGCTCGACGGTGGCGTCGGCAAAGTGCAAGCGGTCAAAGCTGTAATGCACTTCCAGCGTGCCTTCAAGGCTTACGCCCAGGGTCAGCGGATAGTTGGTCTGTTCGTGGTTGGCCACCGGGCCGAAGCGCAGACCTTGCGGTGCGCCCTGCTCCAGCGCCTGGGCAATCGGGTAGTTTTCGAACACCAGAATGTTGTCGAACAGCGCTTCACCGCCCTGCCCGGCCCAGCGCTGGATATCGAACAGCGCGGTGTGTTCGAACTCGCGCAGCGCGAGGTTTTGCGCCTGCACCGCTTGCAGCCAGCTGCCGAGCGATTGCTCGGGCCGTGGGCTGGCGATCACCGGCAAGGTGTTGATGAACAGACCGATCTGTTGCTCGATCCCCGGCAAGTCCGCCGGACGCCCCGCCACGGTGGCGCCGAACGCGACGCTGGCCTTGCCGGTGTAGCGTTGCAGCACCAGCAGCCATGCGGCCTGGACGAGAGTGTTGACGGTGACTTTGGAAGCGCGGGCAAACTCGCCCAGGCGCGCGGTCTGCTCGCTGTCGAGCACGCGATAATGGTCGCCGTAGCCTTGCACCGCCGGCGCATCTTTCGGCCGGGCAATGGCGTGAGCCAGACGCGTCGGCTCGTCCAGCGTGCGCAACGCCGGCAGCCAGAACGCTTCGCTCGCCGCCGCGTCCTGACGCTGCAACCAGCCGATGTAATCGCCGTAGCGACCGGCGTGCGCGGCACTGAACTTGCCGCTGTAGCGCTGCAGCACTTCACCGAGCAACTGCGAGTTGCTCCAGCCATCCATCAGGATGTGGTGGTTGGTGTAGATCACGTGATGACGCTGGTCATCGATGCGCACGATCACCAGACGCAGCAGGGTCGACGCATTCAGATCGAGGCTCTGACGCTCGGCGTCGGCCAGGGTCTGCAACGCGTCTTCCAGATGCGGCTGCGCGCGCCAGTCGTGCAGGCTGTAAGGCATTTGCGCGTGCTTGCTGACCACTTGCACCGGCGCATCCAGCTCACCTTGCCAGACGAATCGCGTGCGCAGAATGTCGTGCGCATCGACGGCGGCCTGCCAGGCCTGATGGAAACGCTCGGGGTCGAGGCCTTCGACGTCCAGGCGCATCTGGTTGATGTAGTTACCGGTGGATTCTTCATAGACTGCGTGGAACAGCATGCCCTGCTGCATCGGCGACAGCGGATAAACGTCTTCGATCAACTGCGGCGCCAGCGGCAAACCGTCCAGTTGAGCCTGGCTCAAGCGCGCCAACGGGAAGTCCGACGGCGTGACACCGTAATGATCGGCCTGACAGCAATGCGCGATCAGCGCTTGCAACTCCTGGGTGTAATCATCGGCCAAACGCTGAATCGTTGCCTCATCGAACATCTCGTGGCTGAACGTCCAGCCCAGGTTCAGTTCGCCGCCATACACCTGGCCGTTGAGCGCCAAGTGGTTGGCCAGCGGCGCATTGGCATCCAGCTCATCGCCCGCCGCTTCGCTGGATGGCACAAACAGCGCGCCATCGGCGGCATCGAAGCTGCCGTCGAACTGGCCCAGGTAGTTGAAGGTCAGGCGCGGAACCGGCAGCTGCGCGAGAGAGGCGCGATCGGCGTCCTCGCCCAGATATGCCAGCGCTCCAAAACCAATGCCTTTGTTGGGGATCGCGCGCAGTTGTTCCTTGATCTGTTTCAGCGACGCTCCCAGCTCTGCAACCGGCGTCAGTTTGGCCGGGTACACCGTGGTGAACCAGCCCACGGTGCGGGTCAGGTCGATACTGTCGAACAGCTCTTCACGGCCATGGCCTTCGAGTTGAATCAACGCACTGTCGGCGCCGGTCCAGCGCACCATCACGCGGGCCAGTGCAGTCAGCAGCAAGTCATTGACCTGGGTGCGATAGGCCGCCGGAGCGTCTTGCAGCAACTGGCGGGTCTGGGCCTTGTCCAGACGGGTACGCACGGTCAGCGCATGACGGTTTTGCAGACCACCGTCGGCGTTGTCCAGCGGCAGCGCGACATCGACACCCTGAAGCTGCTCCTGCCAGTACGCCAGTTCAGAGCGCAGCTCGCTGCTGCGGGCGTAGGTTTGCAGGTGCTCGGCCCAGGCCTTGGCGGCGCTGGTTTTGGCCGGCAATCGCAGGGGCTCGCCCGCTGCGATCTGCCGGTAAGCGCTTTGCAGATCATCGAACAGAATCCGCCACGACACGCCGTCCACCACCAGGTGATGGATCGCCAGCAGCAACCGCTGGCTGCCGTCGTCGAGGTTCGCCAGCACTGCTCGCAGCAGCGGGCCGGCTTGCAGATCGAGGCTGCGTTGCGCCTCGTTGGCCACCGCTTCCAGCGAGGCGGCATCGGCGACATCGACACTCCACAACAGAGCGTCATTACGGCTGTCGACGCCACGGTACTCGGCGTGCCAGCCATCGGCCTGCTCAACGAAACTCAGACGCAAACCATCATGGTGCGCGACCAGCGCATCGAGCGCCTGCTCCAGTGCCGCCGCTTCCAATGGCTGAGTCGGCTTGAGCATCACCGCCTGGTTCCAGTGCTGACGCTCAGGAATGTCCTGTTCGAAGAAGGCCTGTTGCACCGCCAGCAACGGCAGCGCACCGGTCACCGGGCCCTGATCGATGACTTGCGTCTGCTCGCCCACCTTGGCCACCGCCGCCAGTGCGGCGATGGTCTGGTGCTGGAACAAGTCTTTCGGGGTGAAGCGGATTGCGGCCTGCCGCGCACGGCTGACCACCTGGATCGAGATGATCGAATCGCCACCGAGTTCAAAGAAGTTATCGCTGACACCGACCTGCTGAAGTTTCAACACGTCCTGCCAGATCGTCGCCAGTTGCTGCTCCAGTACGGTTTGCGGCGCGACGTAGGCTTGTTGCAGTTGGCTGACATCCGGTTTCGGCAGGTTCTTGCGATCGAGTTTGCCGTTCGGCGTCAGCGGCATGCGCTCCAGACGCAGCACGTAGGCCGGCACCATGTGCGTCGGCAGTGTGGCTTTGAGTTGCTCGCGCAGGTCTTCGGCGAAATCTTCGCGCGCCGAATCACCGACCACGTAGGCCACCAGACGCTTGCCGCTGCCGGCGCTGCCTTCCTGCGCCACGACCACCGCTTCGCGCACACCGTCGAGGGCTTGCAGGCAGGCTTCGATTTCCCCCAGTTCGATACGGAAACCACGGATCTTCACCTGATTGTCGATGCGATCCAGGTAGTCGAACGTACCGTCGGCACGCTGGCGCACCAGGTCGCCAGTGCGGTACAGCAAGCCACCGGTGTGGCTGAACGGATCTGCGACAAAACGCTCGGCCGTCAACCCCGGACGGTTCAGATAACCCCGCGCCAGCCCCGTGCCGCCGAGGTACAACTCACCGGCCATGCCTTGCGGCAGCAAGTTCAGATCGGCATCGAGAACATAGGCGCTGCGATCACCGATACGGCTGCCGATCGGCGCGTAGGCCGCACCGCACGGCACTTCGCGACCGGCCTTCCAGATCAGCGGCGTGACCACGGTTTCGGTCGGCCCGTAACCGTTGATGATGTAGTCCGGATCGAGGGCACGTTTGACCCGTTCGAAACTGGCGCTCGGCACCGCGTCACCGCCGAAGCAGTAGATGCGCACCTTGGGTGGGTTGCCCTCACGCTCAGCGTGTTCGGCCAGTTGTTGCAAGTAAACCGGCGGGAACGCGACCACGGTCACGCCGTGTTCGCGCATCGCGTTGTAAGTCTGTTCCGGGGTCCACAGCGTGTCGTCGCGGATCAAAAGCGAGGCACCGTGGGTCAGGCTGGTCAGCCAGCGCTCGTGAGCACCGTCGAAGGCGAACGACATGAAGTGGAATTCGCAATCGCTGTCACGCATTTCATAGCGCTGACCGATGGCCTGACAGTGCATCGCCAGCGGGCCGTGGGCAACGCTGACGCCCTTCGGATTGCCGGTGGAGCCGGAGGTGTAGATCACGTAAGCGAGGTTGTCCGGATCGAGCTGCACCTGCGGTGCCTTGATCGGCCACTCGCGCAAGTCGAGGCGGTCGAGCTCCAGCACCGGCACCGATTCGGCGACCGGCAATTGCGCCGACACCGACGAATCGCTGATCAACAACGCCAGCCCCGAATCCTCGATCAGGTACGCCAGGCGCTCGCGCGGATAACTGGTGTCCAGCGGCACATAGGCACCGCCCGCCTTGAGCACGGCCAGCAAGGCGATGATCACCGCTTCGCTGCGCGGCAAGGCCACACCAACCCGAGTTTCGGCACCGACACCGCGGGCGATCAGCGCGTGGGCCAGTTGATTGGCGCGCTGATCGATCTCGCCATAGCTGAAGTGCTGGCCATTGAAAATCACCGCGGTGCGCTGCGGACGCTCGGCGGCCAGGGTGCTGATCCGCTGGTGTACAGCGACGTCCACCGGGTACGGCTGCGGGTGGTTATCGGCTAGTTGACGGGCGTGTTCACCGGCGTCGGCCAGGGCGATTTCACCGAGGCTGCGCTCGGCGGACACGGCAAACTGTTCAAGCAATTGCAGCAGATGCGCGCTGATCCCTTCGATGGCAGCGCCGGCGAAATGGCCACGATCGAAACTGTAGTGCAGCGCCAGTTGTTCGCCGAGGGTGACGGCGACGCTCAACGCATAGTGGGTCTGTTCCAGGTTGGCGACTTCGCCGAACACCACGCCCTGATCGACACCTTGTTTCAGGGCCTGGGCAATCGGATAGTTTTCAAACACCAGAATGTTGTCGAACAGCGCTTCACCGCCCTGCCCGGCCCAACGCTGAATGTCCGCCAGCGGCGTGTGCTCGAAATCGCGCAGGCTGAGGTTCTGCCCCTGCACGGCTTGCAGCCAGCTGCCAACGCTCTGATCGGGACGCGGCGCACCGATCACCGGCAAGGTGTTGATGAACAGTCCAACTTGCTGCTCGATGCCAGGCAGGTCCGCCGGACGCCCGGCGACCGTGGCACCGAACGCCACGGCTTCGTGACCGGTGTAGCGTTGCAGCAACAGCAGCCACGCGGCCTGAATCAATGTGTTGACGGTGACTTTCTGCTGGCGGGCGAAGGTCTCCAGCGCCTGAGTGTGCGCCACGTCCAGAGTCTGGAAGTGATCGCCGTGACCGCTCTGGCTGTCGCTGGTCGAGGCCACGCGGGCCAGACGGGTCGGCTCTTGCAGGGCAGCCAGTTGCTCGCCCCAGAAGTTTTCGCTGAGTTGAGCGTCCTGACGTTGCAGCCAGGCGATGTAGTCGCGATAGCGTCCGCCGGCATTCGCCGGAATCTGCCTGCTGTAGCGCTGCAGCACTTCACCGAGCAACTGCGAGTTGCTCCAGCCATCCATCAGGATATGGTGATGGGTGTAGATCAGGTGCCACTGCTCGGCGCCGGTCTGCACCAGCACCAGACGCAGCAACGGCGCGCAGGTCAGGTCGAACCCTTGTTGGCGCTCGTCATCGGCCAGCGCCGCGAGGGCTTTTGGCTGATCGTCACGGGAGCGCCAGTCCAGCGCGGTGAACGGCAATTGCACCTGCTTGTGGACGATTTGCACCGGCTCGGCCAGCTCGCCCTGCCAGACAAACCCGCTGCGCAGGATGTCCTGGGCATCGACCGTGGCCTGCCACGCATCGCGGAAACGTTGCGGGTCGATACCTTGAACGTCGACACGCATCTGGTTGATGTACTCGCCCGCCGCTTGCTCGTACAGGGTATGGAACAGCAGACCCTGCTGCATCGGCGACAGCGGATAGAGATCGTCCAGCTCACCGGCCGGCACCGGCAGCGCATCGAGTTGCGCCTGCGTCACGCGCGCCAGCGGGAAGTCCGACGGTGTCGCCTGCGGCGCGTCAAGCGCACAGCAGTGATCGATCAAAGCATTGAGTTCGAGGGCGTATTGATCCGCCAGTTGCTGCACGGTCGCCGTGTCGAACATCTCACGGCTGAAGCCCCAGTTCAGCGCCAGCTTGCCGCCGTACACCTGGCCTTCGACCGTCAGCCAGTTGGCCAGCGGCGCCGAAGGATCTTGCGCCGCACCGCCACCTTCACCGGACGGCACAAACAGTGCCGCCTCATCGAACTGACGGTCGAACTGGCCGAGGTAGTTGAAGGTAATACGCGGTTTGACGTCGCTGTCCAGCGACGCCGCCGTTTGCGCATCCGCCAGATAACGCAGTGCGCCGTAGCTCAGGCCTTTGTCCGGGACAGCACGCAGCTGTTCCTTGATCGCTTTGATCGAGGCACCGAGATTGTCCGCCGGACGAAGATTGACCGGGAACAGACTGGTGAACCAGCCAAGGGTGCGGGTCAGGTCGATGTCATCGAACAGGTCTTCGCGACCGTGACCTTCCAGTTGAATCAGGGTACTGGCCTGGCCGCTCCAGCGGCAGACCACGCGGGCCAGCGCGGTCAGCAGCAGGTCGTTGACCTGGGTGCGATAGGCCGCCGGCGCCTGTTGCAGCAACTTGCGGGTCTGTTCGGTACTGAGCTTGAGCTCGACCTTGTGTTCGAAACGGTTTTCCAGTGCGCCGTCAGGACGCTCGCAAGGCAGTTCGGTACGCGGTGCGTCACGCAGTTGCGCCTGCCAGTAATCGAGGCTTTCGGCGAAAGTCGGCAGGTGCCCTTGCAGGCGAGCGACCCACTGCTGATACGAACTGGTTTTGCCTGGCAAGGCGCCAACCGCGCCGCTCAGGGCCTGGGTGTAAGCGGATTGCAAGTCCTCCAGCAAAACGCGCCACGACACGCCGTCGATCACCAGGTGATGCGCGACCAGCAGCAAACGCTGGCCGCCATCGGCCATATTCACCAGCAACGCGCGCAGCAAAGGGCCATTGCTCAGGTCTAGGCTGCGCTGGGCTTCATCGCACAAGGCCTTGAGGTCTTCCAGCGATTGCGCGTTGCGTTGCCACAACACCGACTCGCCGGTTGGCGCGGCATACGCCTGCTGCCAACCCTCGGCGGTCGATGCGTAGCGCAGGCGCAGCGCATCGTGATGATTGAGCAACTGGCTCAGCGCGCGATCCAGCGCGCCAGCGTCCACAGGCTGTTGCGCCGTCAGCAACAGCGACTGGTTCCAGCGCTGACGCTGAGGAATGTCCAGTTCGAAGAACCACTGCTGCACCGGCGCCAGCGCCACGACACCCACGGCCGGGCCTTGGTCGATCAAGGTCTGTTGGCCCTGACGGGCGACTTGCGCGAGGCTGCGAATGGTCTGGTGCTGGAACAGTTCCTTGGGGCTCAGCACGATCCCGGCCTGACGGGCGCGGCTGACCACTTGCATCGACACGATGGAGTCGCCGCCCAGTTCAAAGAAGTTGTCTTCGAGGCCGACGTTTTCAATCGACAACACGTCCTGCCAGATCGCTGCCAGGGATTTTTCCAGAGCGCTGCGTGGCGCCACGTGTTCGCGTTGTTGCTGGCTGCCATCGACGGCCGGCAGCGCTTTGCGATCGAGTTTGCCGTTGGGCGTCAGCGGCAATTGCTCGAGGAACAGCAGGTAGGCCGGCACCATGTAGTCCGGCAAATGTTGGCGCAGCGCCGCTTTCAGGGTTTCGCGCAGGCTCGCCTGGGCATCGGCATCCGCCGCCAGCACGGCCGCGTCGGTCGGCACGATGTAGGCCACCAATTGTTGGCCGCTGGCGCCCTCCTGAGCCAGTACCGCCAGCTCGCGCACGGTCTCTTGCTGCAACAGCCGCGCTTCGATTTCGCCGAGTTCGATGCGGAAACCCCGCACCTTCACTTGATGGTCGATCCGCCCGACATATTGCAGCGCGCCATCGGCCTGATAACGCGTCAGGTCGCCGGTGCGGTACAGACGCTCGCCGTTTTGGGCGAATGGATTGGGCACGTACTTCTCGGCGGTCATCGCCGCGCGGCCCAGATAGCCACGGGTAATACCGGCACCCGCCAGATACAGCTCGGCCGCTGCGCCTTGCGGCACCGGTTGCAGATCGGCGTCCAGCAGATAGCTGGCGGTGCCGGTCAGTGGTCGACCGATGCTCGGCGTGCCGCCCGCCGCACGACGGGTCCAGGTGGAATAGGTGGTGTCTTCCGAAGGGCCGTACAGGTCGTAAACGTGTTCGACGCTGGCCTGCTGATACAGCGATTCCACCAGGCTTTGTTTCAGCGGTTCACCCGCAAGGTTGATGATGCGCACGCTCGACGGAATCGCACCGTCGCGCTGCAAGGCATTGATCGCCGAAGGCACGGTGTTGATCAACCGCACCTGATCGCGCGCCGGCAGTTGCGGCAACTCCAGGGCGTTGCGCGCGAGGATCACCGAGCCGCCGTTGGCGAGGGTGACAAACAGCTCCCACACCGACAGGTCGAAACACACCGACGTCGACGCCAGCACACCTTGAATGTCATCACGGCTGTAGACCGTGCGCGACCAGTCGATCAGAGCCTGCACGTTGCGGTGCGCGATGGCCACGCCTTTGGGTTTGCCGGTGGAGCCCGAGGTGTAGATCACGTAGGCGAGGTTGTCCGGCGTCACCGCCGTGACGGGTGCGCTGGACGGATACGCCGCCAGTTCTGCAGCGATCCGGTCCAGCAACAGGACTTGGGTTTCGGCGCTGACGGAAAGCGTCGCGGCCACATCGTGCTCGGTCAGCAGCACCAGCGCGCGACTGTCCTCAAGCATGTAGGCGACGCGATCCGCCGGGTAATCCGGGTCCAGCGGCACGTATGCGCCGCCGGCCTTGAGCACCGCCAGCAATGCCACCAGCAAGCTGTCGGAGCGCTGCATGGCAACGCCGACCCGGACTTCCGGGCCAACGCCGCATTCGATCAGTTTGTGCGCCAGCGCATTGGCCCGCGCATCGATCTCGGCGTAGGTGAAGGCTTGCTCGCCAAAGGTCACGGCCAGTGCGTCCGGCTGGGCGGCAACTTGTTGCTCGATCAAGCGATGGATGCTCGACGCCTCGGCAGTGCCGGCCTCCACGCTGTTCCAGTCGAACACCATGCGTTGATATTCGGCCGCTTCCAGCAGCGGCAGATCGCTGATGCGCTGATTGCTGTTCTGCACCATCCCGCGCAACAGATTCAGCCAGTGCTGTGCCATGCGCGTGATGGTCTGCGGGTCAAACAGATCATTGGCATAGGTCAGCGCGGCGTGCAGCCTGCCGCCCTTCTCGTAGGTGTCCAGGGTCAGATCGAATTGCGTGGTGCGACCCTGCCATTCGATGACACCCAGTTCCAGCCCGGAAGCGGTGCTCACCGTGCTGATGTCGGCGACTTGCGGCTGATGGTTGTACATCACCTGAAACAGCGGCGTGTGGCTGAGGCTGCGTTCCAGTTTCAGCGCTTCGACCAGCCGTTCGAACGGCAAGTCCTGATGAGCCTGGGCACCGAGCGCGGTTTCTTTGACGGCGCGCAGCAGGTCGCCGACGCACGTCTGCCCGTCCAGTTCGGTACGCAATACCTGGGTATTGACGAAGAAGCCGATCAGGCCTTCGATCTCACCCCGGTTGCGGTTGGCGATCGGCACGCCGACGCGGATGTCCGACTGCCCGGTGTAGCGATGCAGCAGCACGTTGAAAGCGCCGAGCAGCAACATGAACAAGGTGATGTTGTGCTGCTGGGCACTGCTGCGCAGTTGCTCTGCCAGCGCGCCGTCGATGGTGAATTCATACCGCGTGCCGCGGTAGCTCGGCATCGCCGGGCGCGGGTAATCGGTTGGCAATTCCAGCACCGGGTGCTCATTGCCCAACTGCGCCTGCCAGTACTCCAGCTGCCGCGCCTGCTCGCCCGCTTCCAGCCAGCGGCGCTGCCACAGCGCGTAGTCGCTGTACTGGATCGGCAACGGTGTCAGTTGCGGCGACTGCCCGGCTTCATGGGCGTCATAGCAACGAATGAATTCGTCGATCAGCACGTTCATCGACCAGCCATCGGAAACGATGTGGTGCAGGGTCAGCAGCAGCACATGTTCCTGCTCGTCGAGCTTGAGCAGCTTGACCCGCAGCAGCGGGCCGACAGCCAGATCGAATGGCTGTAGGGATTGTTGCTGAGCGGCGTCGGCCACCGCGACTTCGCGCTCGGGTGCGGCGAGACCGCTGAAATCCACGTGTTCGATTACCAGCGGAGCATCGGCCGGCACTTGCAGCAGGCTGTCGTCGGCCTGTCGCTGGAACACCGTGCGCAGGGTTTCGTGACGCGCCACCAGGCTGGCAAATGCCGCGTCAAGGGCGGCCAGGCTCAGGCGCCCCGTCAGGCGCACCGCGCCCGGCAAGTTGTAGGCGCCGCTGTGCGGGTCCAGTTGCCAGAGAAACCACATGCGCTGCTGCGCGTAGGACAGCGCCTGCCGATCATCGGCCTCGACCCCTTGAGGAATCGGAAAACGGGCAAAATCCACGCCCTCCTTGTGCAGGGCCGCGAGGAACATCTGGCGCTTTTCCAGGGGCAACCCGATAAACCGGCGAGCAAGTTTCAAGGAGTCTTCAGCATTCATTTCTTGGTATCCGAATCAGTAGGCTGGCAGCACAAAGGCACGTCGTCCCTATAAAACGAATGCAAAGCGCAAAAATTAGCGATTGAGAAGAACTATCAGAATGGAGGTGCAGCGAGGATTTACGGGCGATAAAAAACCCTGCGGGAGCAAGCCTGCTCGCTCCTCACAGGGTTCTGGACAGCGATGAATTCGGGTTAAACGGCGGCCATCAAGCCGTGCCGACGATGATGCACGTCGAGCTGATCCTTGATTACCCGCAGCACCTTGGCTTCGTGTTCATGAATAAAGAAGTGCCCGCCGGCCAGCATGTCCACCGAGAAACTGCCACGGGTTTCCTTGCTCCAGCCGATCAACTGCTCGGTGGTCGCCTTGTCGGCCTTGCCGCCGAGCACATGCACCGGGCAGTTGAGAGGCGGCCGCTGCAACGGCTGGAATTTGCCGCAGAGCAGGAAGTCGGCGCGCAGGATCGGCAGCGTCAGGCTCATCAACTCTTTATTAGCCAGCACTTCCTCACTGGTGCCGTTGAGCGTGCGCAGTTGATCGATCAGCTCGGCGTCCGTCTTGGGCTCGGCAAAACCGCGGTCGTAGTCGGCGCGCAACGTCGGCGCCGCGGTGCCAGAGGCAAACAGCGCCACCGGTTCCGGGCAACCCAGTGCGCGCAAGGCGTGAGCGATTTCGCAGGCCAGCAAGGCGCCCAGACTATGGCCGAACAGTGCGTAAGGGGCCTTGAGTGTCGGGCGCAATTCCCGGGCCAATTGCATCGCCAGTGCACGCATGTCGGTGTGCAACGGTTCGCCGAACCGGGCGCCGCGCCCCGGCAATTCCACCGGTTGCAATTGCAGCCACTGCGGCAGCTTCGGCCGCCAGCGGCTGTAGACCATGGCACTGGCGCCGGAATACGGCAGGCACAGCAGGGTCAACTTGGTCACCACGCATCCCTCGAAAAAAGTCTCTTCAAGGGGTACGGATTGCTGCCCGGGCAAATTAGTCGGCAGTTTGTAAATTTCCGATACAAATGCTCGTTAACCGTTCAGACCAAAACAACAACGAGGATTCACCGTGGACCTGCAGACCATCCTGGGCAAGCTGTTCGCCAATGCCGGCGCGGTCGGTATCGAAGGCGTTTTCCAATTCGTGTTGGGTTCACAGGCGTTCTGGTCCGAGGTCAGCGCGAGCAGCCGCACCGAGGCCGGTCGCCATGCCAGCCCCGACGTGACCATCGAAGTCGCCGAGCAGGACTTTCTCGCAACCATGGCCGGTATCGCCAACGTCGAGGAACTATTTGCCAGCGGTCGCCTGAAGATCAGCGGCAACATGGGCCTGGCGACAATGCTGCCGCAGATCATCGACCACGCTCGCCGGGGTGCAGCGCCGGTAGAAAAGGTCGACATGAACAAGCGCTATCCGACGCCACCGCGCTTCAGCGAAAAACTCACCGCCAGCCTGCCAGCGCAAACCGTCGTCGAGCGCAGACCGCGCAGCGAGTTGTCGCTGATCGAATTCGAGAGCCGCTACCTGCCCAACGGTATTCCGGTGGTGATCAGCAATGCCTTGCACGACTGGCCGCTGTTCAAGCTCAGCCGCGAAGAATCACTGGTGCACTTCGCCGAACTGCAAGGCATCACCCGCCACGGCGATTACGTGAAGAAGACGTTCTCGACCGAACGGGATTTCCGCTCCACCTCGATGGCCGATTTCATCGCCTCGCTGGACAGCCCGGCGGTCAAAGGCGCGGACGGAGAGCCACCGGCCTACATGGGCAACAACATTCTGCCGGCGGCGTTGATGCAGCAGATTCAATACCCGCCCTACTTCGACGCTTCTTTGTTCATCCCGCCGCGCATCTGGATCGGCCCCAAAGGCACGCTGACCCCGTTGCACCGCGACGACACCGATAACCTGTTCGCCCAGGTCTGGGGCCAAAAGAAGTTCACCCTCGCCGCGCCTCATCATCGTGAAGCGTTGGGCACTTGGTCCACCGTACCCGAGGGTGGCCTGGACGGCTGCGATTTCAACCCGGATGCGCCGGACTACGAACGCTTCCCCAAGGCCCGCGACGTGACCTTTCTGCGGGTGACGCTGGAGGCCGGCGACCTGTTGTTCCTGCCCGAAGGCTGGTTCCATCAGGTGGAGTCGGTGTCGACCTCGCTCTCGGTGAACTTCTGGGTGAATTCGGGCCGGGGCTGGTAACCCGATCACTTGAGGTGGCGGAAGCTCTGCACCGCCGAACACAACACCACCGCCCCGGCCACTATCGCCAGCCAGAACCCGCTGCGGGCACCGAACGCATCCACCAGCGCGCCGGAACCGGCGGCGCCGATGGCCACGCCAATGCTCAGGCCAGTCACCAGCCAGGTCAGGCCTTCGGTGAGTTTGGCCGGCGGCACGATGCGTTCGATCAACGCCATCGCCACGATCAGGGTCGGCGAGAAAAACAGCCCGGCGATGAACACCGCCACAGCCAAGCCGAAGATGTTGGTCGCCAGCAACAGCGGCAGCGTGGTCAATGCGGTCGCCAGACCGCCATAAAGGAACAGGCGTGGCAACGGCAGCTTCGAGCGCATCGCCCCGAACGCGATGCCGGCCAGGCAGGAACCGATGGCGTACACCGACAACACGATGCTCGCCGCTGCCGGTTGCCCTTGCTGCTGGGCGAACGCGACGCTGACCACATCGACCACGCCGACGATCATGCCCATGGCGACCATCAACAGCAGAAGCCATTGCACGTCGGTGGAACGAATGATCGAACCTTGATGATGCGATTCGTGAGGATGCACCGGCGGCTCGGTGCCGCGCTGGGCAACGAATGCCGTCACGCCAATCGCCAGCATTATCAGCGCCGCCAGCGGCCCGGCTTCGGGAAACACGGCGACGCACAGGCCTACCGACAGCGGCGGGCCGACGATGAAACAGACCTCATCGAGCACCGATTCCAGCGCGTAAGCGGTCTGCAATTGCGGCTGGCCGCGATAGATTTCCGTCCAGCGCGCCCGCACCATCGCCGACATGCTCGGCATGCAACCGGCCAAAGCGGCACAGACGAACAGCGTCCAGTTCGGCGCCTGCAAACGGGTGCACAGCAGCAACATCAGCAACGCCCCGCCACCGATCAGCGCCGACACCGGCAGAATCCGCCCCTGACCGTAACGGTCCACCAGCCGCGACACCTGCGGCGCGCAGAACGCCGTGGCCAAAGCAAAGGTCGCCGCCACCCCGCCTGCCAACGCATAACCGCCGGTCAATTGCGAGAGCATGGTGATCACGCCGATGCCAGTCATGGAAATCGGCATGCGCGCGATCATCCCGGCCATCACAAAGGCCCGGGCGCCGGGGGCGTTGAACAGTTCGCGGTAAGGGTTTGCCATCGGATACAGCCTCATCAGGGGCGGCCAACTTGCCACAAAGCCTGACGGGCGGCAAAGCGAGGAATTGTTGGTGGAGTGTGAAGTCCCTGTGGCGTGCAGGGCCAATCGCTGTGGCACGAAACTGTCGATCTTTTCATGTCTGCGGATGAACTCTCGTCGCCAGCCATCAGTCAGCTAAGTAAGCCCCAACCCAAGGCGCGACCCTGCATGCAGATTTCCCTCGCCCGCCAAGTTGCTCTTGTCACCGGTGCCAGTTCCGGCATCGGCCACGGTGCCGCCAAAGCGCTGGCCGCTGCCGGTGCCGCCGTCGTCATCAATTACAACCGCCAGGCCGAGCCGGCCGAAGCGTTGGCCCGACAGATCGTCGCCGACGGTGGTCAGGCCATCGCCATCGGCGCCGATGTTTCGAAGGAAGAGGATGTGGAGCGACTGTTCCGGCAGACCCTCGACGCCTTCGGCACGCTGGACATTCTGGTAGCCAATTCCGGTCTGCAAAAAGACGCGGCAGCTGTGGATATGTCGCTGGCCGACTGGAACACGGTGATCGGCGTCAACCTCACCGGCCAGTTCCTTTGCGCCCGCGCCGCGCTGCGGATATTCAACCGCCAGGGCGTGCGCGAAGGCGTGTCGCGGGCTGCCGGCAAGATCATCCACATGAGTTCGGTGCACCAGCGCATTCCCTGGGCCGGGCACGTCAATTACGCAGCGTCCAAGGGCGGCGTCGATCAACTGATGCAGACCCTGGCCCAGGAAGTCAGCCACCAGCGCATCCGCATCAACGGCATCGCACCGGGAGCGATTCGCACGGCGATCAATAAGGACGCCACCGAAGGCGACGCCGGCCAGGCCCTGCTCAAACTCATTCCTTACGGGCGCATCGGCGATGTCGAGGACGTGGCCAACGCGGTGGTGTTCCTCGCCTCCGATGCCTCCGACTACATCGTCGGCACCACCCTGTTCATCGACGGCGGCATGAGCCTCTATCCGGAGTTCCGTGGCAATGGCTGAGCATCTTTCCGAACGACAAAGCCCCATCGACGCCCACGGCATCATTGGCGACATGCGCAGCGCCGCGCTGATCAATGACAAGGGCAGTGTTGATTTCTTCTGCTGGCCGGAGTTCGACAGCCCGTCGATCTTCTGTTCGCTGCTGGACACACCCGATGCCGGGATTTTCCAGCTCGCGCCGGACTTGCCTGATGCCCGACGCGAACAGATTTACCTGCCGGACACCAACGTTCTGCAAACCCGCTGGCTCAGCGATCACGCCGTGGTGGAAATCACCGACCTGTTGCCCATTGGCGACAACGATGAAGCGTTGCCGCTGTTGATCCGCCGAGTGCGAGTGGTCAGTGGAGAGGCGACGTTTCATCTGCGCTGCGCCGTTCGGCATGACTACGCCCGCGCTGAAACGCGCGCCGTAATCAACAAGAAGGATGTGCTGTTCAGCGCCAGCGGCCAGCCGACATTACGGCTGGCCTCGGATCAAGCCTTGAGCGTCGATCACGATGCGGCAGTCGGGCAATTCACTCTCAAACAGGATCAAACCGCCGCGTTCATGCTCGGCGACAGCGATGATCCGCGTTTTGCCGAAGGCGCCGCGCAGTTGTGCATCGAACGCACCCTGAAGTTCTGGCGCGACTGGATCGGCCAGTCCAACTATCGCGGTCGCTGGCGGGAAATGGTCAACCGCTCGGCCCTGGCCCTGAAGCTGCTGACCTCGCGCCAACACGGCGCAATCCTCGCCGCCGCCACGTTCGGTCTGCCGGAAACACCCGGCGGCGAACGCAACTGGGACTATCGCTACACCTGGATCCGCGACGCCTCGTTCACTGTTTACGCCTTCATGCGCCTGGGTTTTGTCGACGAAGCCAACGGCTACATGCGCTGGCTGCGCGGGCGGGTCAGTGATTGCAGCGGTCAGCCGATGAAACTCAACATCCTCTACGCCATCGACGGCCGCCAGGAACTGCCGGAAACCGAACTCACGCATTTGTCCGGGCATGGCGGCGCGAAACCGGTGCGCATCGGCAATGGCGCCTACGACCAGATTCAACTGGATATCTTCGGCGAACTGATGGATGCCGTTTACCTGGTTAACAAGTACGGCGACGCGATTTCCCACGAGGGCTGGAAACACGTGATGGAAGTGGTCGATCAGGTCTGTGAGACCTGGCAGACCAAGGACGTAGGCATCTGGGAAATGCGTGGTGAGCAACATCACTTCCTGCATTCGCGCCTGATGTGCTGGGTGGCGCTGGACCGGGCCATCCGCCTCGCCTCGAAACGCTCGCTGCCGGCGCCCTTCGCCCGCTGGGACCAGACCCGCCAAGCGATCCACGCCGACATCTGGGACAACTTCTGGAACCAAGAGCGCGGGCATTTCGTGCAGTACCAGGGCGGCACCGCGCTGGATGGCTCGATGTTGTTGATGCCGCTGGTGCGTTTCGTCAGCGCCAAGGATCCGAAATGGCTGGCGACGCTGGAGGCCATCGAAAAACACCTGGTGCGTGACGGCATGGTTTACCGCTATCGCAATGACGATGCCGGCATTGACGGATTGTCCGGCACTGAAGGCGCCTTCGCTGCGTGCTCGTTCTGGTATGTCGAATGCCTGGCCCGGGCCGGGCAAGTGGAAAAGGCTCATTTGGAATTCGAGCAACTGCTGCGTTATGCCAATCCGTTGGGGCTGTACGCGGAGGAATTCGACAACCGTGGCCGGCATCTGGGCAATACGCCGCAGGCGTTGACGCATCTGGCGCTGATCAGTGCGGCGAGCTTTCTTGATCGCAAGTTGAGTGGGGAGAAGAATTACTGGCAGCCGTAGTCATCCTTATTCGCCAGAGCCTGTAAGAAAGATCTCAACCTCAATCGCCGCTTGTAGGATGGCCACCTACGAGCGGCAAACACCCCCGAGCCTTGTCGTTGAAGGGCTGGCCCACACAATCGATTCCTTTCGATACAACTTGTTGATGGCACGGCCTACAAAAACCTGCCAAGCCCGTGTAACGCTTGGCCCGCAACTCGCACTTACACCCCGAAATACCTTGTTGCCAGCTATTACATCCCCCCCTACCATCCACCGCAACGGGCACAGCGGAGCTGTCCAATAAAAACCCGATTCAAGGAACCAGAATGAGCCAACGCATCCACCGCCCCATCGATTCCCCCCTGCGTACGGGCCTGACCCGCGACGAACTGTGGGAAGCCGCCGACAAGGGCCTGATCAAATGTTGGGAAATCGGCCGCCAGCGCGCCGCCCGCTTCCCCGACCTGGCCCAGCGCTGCAGCGCCGATGAACTGCCGGTGCTGGGCTGGAAAGGTGGCGTGAGTCGCAGCCTGAAGAAGAATGAAAAGTACGGATCGCTGAAGTACCTGGCCCAGTGGCAGGGGTTGCGCGGGGAAGATCTGGATATCGATCTGGGTGCCGAACGGGTCATGACCTGTTCGCGGACGAAAATGGTGGTGACGTTTACGCCGGATCGCAGCAAGTATTTCAATCAGGTGGCGGACGCTGAAACTTGAGGAATCCCGTATGACCCAAGCCGTGATGCAGTTTTGCAAGACTGAAAGTCTGACCATCGCCTATGAGCATCACGGCCCGGAAAACGGCACGCCGGTCATCCTGCTTCACGGCTTCCCCTACTCCCCCCGCGCCTACGACGAAATCGCCCCGCCTCTCGCCGCCGAGGGTTACCGGGTGATCGTGCCGTACTTGCGCGGTTACGGCCCGACCCGCTTCAACAGCCCGGACACGCTGCGCTCCGGCCAACAAGCGGCGCTGGCTCAGGATCTGCTGGATCTGATGGACGCACTGGGTATCGAGCAAGCGACGTTGTGCGGTTACGACTGGGGTGGTCGGGCGGCGTGCATTGTGGCGGCGTTGTTCCCGGAGCGGGTGCGCGGGTTGGTGACGGGCGATGGCTACAACCTGCAAGACATTCCGCATTCGATCCAGCCGCTGGATCCCGAGACCGAGCATCGCTTCTGGTATCAGTATTACTTCCACACGCCCCGTGGCGTTGAAGGGCTTACGCAGAATCGACGGGCGCTGTGCGAGTTGCTGTGGCAGTTGTGGTCACCGACCTGGGCGCGGAACGCCGAGCGCTATCCGCTGAGCGCACCGGCTTTCGACAATCCGGATTTCGTCGAGGTGGTGATTCACTCTTATCGCCATCGTTTCATGTATGCGCCGGGCGATCAGGCGCTGGAAGGGATGGAGCAGGCGCTGGAGAAACAACCGGCGATCAGTGTTCCGACGATTTCGCTGTGCGGTGCGGATGATGGCGTCGGACCGGCGCCGGTAGACGATGAAGATGCGCACCACTTCACAGGGTTTTACGAGCGGCGGGTGTTGGCCGGTGTCGGGCATAACATTCCCGAGGAAGCGCCGGCCGAAACGCTCAAGGCATTACTGGATCTGCTCCGGCGCTGACCGAAAACCGCTCCCGATACGCCTGCGGCGTCACGCCCATGGCCCGCAGGAAACTGCGTCTCAGGGTTTCTTCACTGCCAAATCCACAATTGGCCGCGACCCGTTTGATCGGCAAACCCGTATCGCTCAGCAACCGGCGGGCGGTTTCGACGCGGATCAGTTCGATGGCGCGGGCCGGGGTCTGGCCGGTGTCGGCGCGGTAGTGGCGCACGAAACTGCGTTCGCTCATACCGGCCTGTTCGGCGAGGGTCGGGATGCCCAGATCGCAGGTCAGGTGTTCGGCGATCCACGCGTGCAGGTCGTCGAAGCGGTTGCCCTGTTTTTGCAGTGACAGCGTCACGCTGAATTGCGACTGCCCGCCCGGTCGCTTGAGGAACACCACCAGTTGCCGGGCGACGTCCAGGGCCATGTCGCGACCGAGGTCGTCTTCGACCATGGCCAGCGCCAGGTCGATGCCGGCGGTGACACCCGCCGAGGTCCAGACCGGGCCGTCATTGATGAAGATCGGATTGGGCTCGACCTGCAAGCGCGGGTGTTTCTGTGCCAGTTGCTCGCAGCGGGTCCAGTGGGTGACGACCCGGCGGCCGTCGAGCCAGCCGCTGGCCGCCAGCAGAAATGCGCCGGTGCAGACCGAGGCCACGCGCCGGCATCCGTTGGCATGTTCACGCACCCAACTGACCAACTCGACATCTTCGGAGGCCGCATACACACCCCAGCCTCCGGCGATGATCAGGGTATCGCTGGCCTGTTCCGGCAGCGGTTCGACCAGCATCGCCAACCCTGCCGAAGAGTTCACCACCCCGCCGCCACTGGCAATGACCGTTGGCGCATAGGGCGCAGGCAAACTCTGCTGGCGGGCAATGTCGTTGGCCGAGGCGAATACCTGCAAAGGCCCGGTGACATCGAGCAATTGCACATTGGCGAACGCGAGTACGTGGATGGTTTTCAGCATTTGGCGTAATTCGAGGGCTGATTGGCGTATGCGCCAAAACCTACGCGCCTACAGTGAAGCCGTCTACCCCCTTTTCACGGAGAAGAATCATGGCGTTGCAGATCGGTTTTCTGTTGTTTCCCCAGGTGCAGCAACTCGACCTGACCGGCCCGTATGACGTGCTGGCCTCGCTGCCGGACGTGCAGGTGCATCTGGTCTGGAAGGATCTGGTGCCGGTGACTTCCAGCACCGGGCTGCTGCTGAAACCGACCACCACCTTTGAGGATTGCCCGGATCTGGAAGTGATCTGCGTACCCGGCGGCGCCGGGGTCGGGGCGTTGATGGAAGATGAGCAGACGCTGGCGTTCATCAAGGCGCAAGCCGCGCAGGCGCGTTACGTGACGTCGGTGTGCACCGGTTCGCTGGTACTCGGCGCGGCGGGCCTGCTGCGAGGCAAGCGCGCGACCACGCATTGGGCTTATCACGATCTGCTGCCAACACTGGGCGCAATTGCGGTGAAGGATCGGGTGGTGCGTGACGGCAATCTGTTTACCGGGGGCGGTATCACCGCCGGGATCGATTTTGCCCTGACCCTGGCGCAGGAACTGGTCGGCGTCGATACGGCGCAATTGGTGCAGTTGCAGCTGGAATATGCGCCGGCGCCGCCGTTTGATTCGGGCAGCCCGGACACTGCGCCGAGCGGGATTGTCGATGAGGCGCGCAAGCGTGCGGCGCCTTCGCTGAAACTGCGCCGGGAAATCACCGAGCGCGCGGCGGCGAAGCTCAATCTGCGCTGATTCGTGCGCAGCACAGGCCCTGTGGGGATCAACCCACAGGGCCCGCGTCCCGGTTTTCCCCTACACCTTCACTTGTCCCCTCGCCCCCACCCGTGTAGAAAGCCTGTCCACAAATCGTGCACAAGGACTTTCCATGACAGCTCTGCCATGGCTCTATCTCGGGCTTCTCAGCCTTGGTTACGGATTGGCGCTGAGTTTCGGCCAGCTCGGCTGGCTGGCGCTGATCTCCATTGCACTGCTGGTTTTCGCCGGTTACGCCGTGCGCCAGCAAACCGTGCCGGTCGGGCGTTATCTCGGCCATGGCCTGTTTATCGTGCTGGCCGTGGCGTTGGCCATGCACTGGCTGCCGGGCTTCTATAACGGCCGGGCCATCCCGGCGCAACGCTTCACCGACAACGCCGTGCCGTTCTCGATGTACCTGAATCTCGACAAACCACTGATTGGCTTCTGGCTGCTGCTGGTCTGCCCATGGATTGTCGCGCGGCGCTCGTTGCGCCTGACCGTGTACGCCACCGCACTGGCACTGACGTTGAGCGTGATTCTGGCGTTGGGCGGCGCGGTGTTGCTGGGCATGATCACCTGGGCGCCGAAATGGCCCGACCAAGCGTGGCTGTGGGTGCTGAACAATCTGCTGCTGGTGACGCTGGTCGAAGAAGCGCTGTTTCGTGGCTATATACAGGGCGGCCTCAGCCGGCGTTTCAAACACCTGCCTTACGGCGAAAACCTCGCGCTGCTGCTCGCGTCCCTGCTGTTCGGTCTGGTGCATGTGGGCGCCGGCTGGCAATGGGTGTTGCTGGCAGGTCTGGCGGGGCTCGGCTATGGTCTGGCCTACCGATTTGGCGGGCTTGCTGCCGCGATCGCCACGCACTTTGGTCTGAACCTGCTGCATTTCGGCCTGTTCACCTATCCGATGCTCGCGGGTTGAAGCAAGGGCCGTTTTGCGACGCCGTACTGATAAATGAAAAAAAACTTCAACAAATCGCCGACCCCGCCGACAACCTTTCAAAGCCTTGCGGATTGAAAAACCATGCGTAATAACCAGCCCATTACACAACGCGAACGGACTTTCCCGGCTCAGCAACGGTTGATTTCCACGACCGACGCCAAGGGCGTGATCACCTACTGCAACGACGCTTTCGTCGAAATCAGCGGGTTTTCGCGTGAGGAACTGATCCGTGCGCCGCACAACCTGGTTCGTCACCCCGACGTCCCGGCTGCGGTGTTTGCGCACATGTGGGGCACACTGAAACAAGGCTTGCCATGGATGGGCATTGTCAAGAATCGCTGCAAGACCGGTGATCATTACTGGGTGAACGCCTATGTAACGCCGGTGTTCGATGGCAATCAGGTGGTCGGTTACGAGTCGGTGCGGGTCAAACCCACCGCCGAACAGATCCGTCGTGCCGAAGCGCTCTACCAACGCATCAACCAGGGCAAGTCGGCGATTCCTTCTAGCGACAAATGGCTGCCGATCGTGCAGGACTGGCTGCCGTTCATTCTGGTCAGCCAGTTGAGCTTCATGATCGGCGCCACCCTGAACTCGCAGTGGGGCTTCGCCCTCGCTGCCGGTCTGTCGGTGCCGCTGGGCCTGCTGGGCCTGCAATGGCAACAACGCGGGCTCAAGCGCCTGCTGCGTCTGGCCGAGCAGACCACGTCCGACCCGTTGATCGCGCAGATGTACACCGACAGCCGTGGCGCCCAGGCGCGTCTGGAGATGTCGATCCTCAGCCAGGAAGCCCGCCTGAAAACCTGCCTGACCCGTCTGCAGGACACCGCCGAGCACCTGACCGATCAGGCCAAGCAGTCCGACGCCCTGGCGCACAACAGCTCCAGCGGTCTGGAACGTCAGCGCGTGGAAACCGAACAGGTCGCCACCGCCGTCAACCAGATGGCCGCCACCACGCAAGAAGTGGCGAGCCACGTTCAACGCACCGCCGACGCCACCCAGGAAGCCAATCGCCTGACCGGTCGCGGCCGCGACATCGCCGGCGAAACCCGCGAAGCCATCCAGCGCCTGTCGGTCGTCGTCGGCGAAACCGGCCTGACCGTAACCCAACTGGCCAAGGACAGCGACGAAATCGGCGGCGTGGTCGATGTGATCAAAGGCATCGCCGACCAGACCAACCTGCTGGCGCTCAACGCTGCAATTGAAGCCGCCCGCGCTGGCGAAATGGGCCGCGGTTTTGCCGTGGTGGCCGACGAAGTCCGCCAACTGGCGCAACGCACCAGCGAATCCACCGGCCAGATCCACGCCCTGATCGCCAAGCTGCAACAGACTGCCTCCAGCGCCGTACAAACCATGGAAGCCGGCCATCGCCAGGCGGAAGAAGGTGTGGCGCGGGTGCTGGAAGCGGATCAGGCGTTGGTGGGCATCAGCGAAGCGGTGGCCAACATCACCGACATGACCACCCAGATCGCCGCCGCGACCGAAGAGCAAAGTGCCGTGGCTGAAGAAATCAGCCGCAACATCAGCAACATCTCGGAACTGGCGGACCAGACCTCGGAACAGGCGCATAACTCGGCGTTGCTGAGTGAAGAGCTGACCAAGACTGCCAACACGCAGTATTCGTTGGTGGAGCGGTTTAACCGCTGATTGTTCTGGCAATAAAGAAACCCCGGACAGCGAAAGCTTCCGGGGTTTTTTGTTTGTTATTTACGGCGATTGACGACTACTGCGGCAAACGAAGCCTGTCCAGCAACCGATTCACCAGCAGCTCATTCAACATGATCAGTTGTTGCAGCGCCAGCAGCGGTTTGCGTTCCGGGCCTTTCACCGAGTTGGCGATATTGCCGGCCATGGCGTTGGCTGACGACAGCGATTCGCTGGCTTCGACGAGCAGCGTTTCGTCATCGAGCGTGGGATCGACCATGTAGATCGGACGGGCCTTGGGTGGGAAGTACTTCGGGATTTCAGGGCCGAGATAAAAGTCGAGTGCGCGGTCGGCGGCTTCTTTTGTCTTTTGGGACTCAAGCTCGGGGTCGTTGGAGGTTGGATCGGTTTCTGGCGGGTTGGGTGTGGCTTTGAACATAGATGTAATTCCTATCGCAGACTTCAAGGAGCCATCACCCACGCTACCAAACGATGGGTGGCGGCCATACGCGGGTTGGTAGACCGGCTGCAATAGGAACCCGGCGCTCACGAATGAGCCCCACGCATGACCACCATAAAACAGAGCCCCCAAAAGGGACGGCATACGGTGTTGCCATACAGCTATTACAGACGGGCTACCAAACCCGATCACTGTTTTTCAGTGACAGGGAAACGATATAGCCCACCCCATAGCCGCGTAAGCCGGCGGATTCTGGCGTACGCGTAGGCAACGACGCAAGGTGTTGTAGCCCTTTTGGCGTAACGGTTCGTGTACTTTAAACGTGCTTGCAGAATTACGTTTATTCGCCAAAAAGCCGGATGTTTGACTGTTCCTTTGCGGTGCTGTGGCAGACCGCTTTCGTCGGATCGCCGCCCGGACCAAGCCCGCTCCCACAGGGATCGCATGCAGTCTGCAAGAGATTGGTCGGCTCGTAGGCCGCCATCGCCAGCAGGCTGGCTCCCACAGAAAACGAAAGCAGCTCCCATCCGCTTCTCACCACTCAAAACGATGAGCGTTAGCTCGAGTACCGCTTTTGATCTTGATCCACGGGCGACGTCGGAAGGCTGAGTGGAGGGATTTATCCGGGGGTGGGAGCGCAGCGACCGTTTGGCGAAGCCAAACACATCGAGAGGAGGTGCAGCGAAGCAAACCGTAGGCGATGCCCCCCGGATGAATCCCGGAGCGAAGGAACCCCGAGCCTCAGCGAGCGGGCCGAACGTAGGAGCAAGCCTTTTTTTGCTTACTTTTTTGAGGCGTTTGTCAAAAAAGTGAGTCGCCGTAAGGGCGAAACCCTAAGCAGCCGTTACCGCAGCAACGGATATGCCCCCCCAGAAAGCCTCAACAAAGAAACCCGGCAACCTTCTCCGCCGCCGAAGCCAAATACTGCTCATGCGTAAACCCGGAAACCTTGAGCGGCTTCAAATCATGATCCCCAGAGGCCAACCAAAACACCTCAATACTCGGCGATAGATCGTAAGCCTCAACGGCGTCCCGATTGCCAAGCGCATCCCGTTCCCCCTGAACAATCAACGTCCGAGTCCGCAAAGAAGCCAGATGTTCGACCCGCGGCTTCTCCGGTTTCCCAACCGCATAAAACGGATACCCCAGACAAACCAACGCATCCGCGCCAAGCTCATCGGCAAGCAGACTGGCCATCCGCCCCCCCATGGACTTCCCACCAATCGCCAGTGAACCAGCGACATGAAGTCGCACCAAGCCATAAACCTCACGCCAACATTCCAGCAACTTCGGCGCAGGATTCGGCGGTCGCTTAACCCCATCAACCCGCCGCTGCGCCATATAAGGAAACTCAAACCGCAACACATTCACCCCAAGCCCAGCAAGGCGCCCAGCCACATCCGTCATCCACTCACTGTCCATCGGTGCCCCCGCCCCATGCGCGAGGATGAGCGTCGCCGAAGCCTCCCCAACAGCGGCATCCCAAAGCCACCCGTGATCCCGCAGGCACTGCGCCCATTGATCCCCGTCAATACTGGCCTTGTGCTGTTTGTCCATGCTTGCCTCGCTTTTAGTCTGCCTATAACTCCAGGCGAAGGACGCGCTGCCTGTTTGTCGCAAGCGCACTCACTTCGGCTGAACCGTGGATGGGGAACCATGAACACTTCTATCAGTACCGCCTACAACTACAAGGTGGTCCGCCAATTCGCCATTATGACGGTGGTGTGGGGCATCGTCGGCATGGGCCTCGGGGTTTTTCTCGCGGCTCAATTGGTCTGGCCCGAACTCAACTTCAACCTGCCGTGGACCAGCTTCGGACGCCTGCGCCCGTTGCACACCAACGCGGTGATCTTCGCGTTCGGTGGCTGTGCCTTGTTCGCCAGTTCGTTCTACTCGGTGCAGCGCACCTGCCAGACGCAATTGTTTGCGCCGAAAATCGCCGCCTTCTGCTTCTGGGGCTGGCAGCTTGTGATTCTATTGGCGGCCATCAGCCTGCCGCTGGGTTATACCAGCTCCAAAGAGTACGCCGAGCTGGAATGGCCGATCGACATTCTGATCACCATCGTCTGGGTCGCCTACGCCATCGTGTTCTTCGGCACGATCATGCAGCGCAAGACCAAGCACATTTATGTGGGCAACTGGTTCTTCGGCGCGTTCATCATCACCGTGGCGATCCTGCACATCGTCAACAACCTTGAGTTGCCGGTGAGCTTCACCAAGTCCTACTCGGTGTACGCCGGTGCAACCGATGCGATGGTGCAATGGTGGTACGGCCACAACGCCGTAGGCTTTTTCCTCACCGCCGGGTTCCTCGGGATGATGTACTACTTCGTGCCGAAACAGGCCGAACGTCCGGTGTATTCGTATCGCCTGTCGATCGTGCACTTCTGGGCGCTGATCACCCTGTACATCTGGGCCGGTCCCCACCACTTGCACTACACCGCGCTGCCGGACTGGGCGCAGTCGCTGGGCATGGTGATGTCGCTGATTCTGCTGGCGCCGAGCTGGGGCGGCATGATCAACGGGATGATGACCCTGTCGGGCGCCTGGCATAAGTTGCGCAGCGACCCGATCCTGCGCTTCCTCGTGGTGTCGCTGGCGTTCTACGGCATGTCGACCTTCGAAGGTCCGATGATGGCGATCAAGACCGTGAACGCCCTCTCCCACTACACCGACTGGACCATCGGCCACGTACACGCCGGCGCGCTCGGCTGGGTGGCGATGATCTCGATCGGCGCGCTGTACCACATGATCCCGAAAGTGTTTGGCAAAGAGCAGATGCACAGCATCGGCCTGATCAACGCGCACTTCTGGCTCGCGACCATCGGCACCGTGCTCTACATCGCCTCGATGTGGGTCAACGGCATCGCCCAGGGCCTGATGTGGCGTGCGGTGAACGAGGACGGCACGCTGACCTACTCCTTCGTCGAAACCCTGGTGGCCAGCCACCCAGGCTTCGTCGTGCGGCTGATTGGCGGGGCGATCTTCCTCAGCGGCATGTTCCTGATGGCTTACAACACCTGGCGCACCGTGCGGGCCTCGCAGCCTGCTGACGTCGTTGCTGCCGCGCAGATGGCCTGAGGAGTCCGCCATGAAACACGAAACGATTGAAAAGAACGTCGGCCTGCTGATGCTGCTGATGGTGTTCGCCGTGAGCATCGGCGGCCTGACCCAGATCGTCCCGCTGTTCTTCCAGGACGTGACCAACAAACCGGTGGAAGGCATGAAGCCCTACACCGCGCTGCAACTGGAAGGCCGCGACATCTACATCCGCGAAGGCTGCGTCGGTTGCCACTCGCAGATGATCCGTCCGTTCCGCGCCGAAACCGAACGCTACGGCCACTACTCGGTGGCCGGTGAAAGCGTCTGGGATCACCCGTTCCTGTGGGGTTCCAAGCGTACCGGTCCGGACCTGGCCCGCGTTGGCGCGCGCTACTCGGATGACTGGCACCGTGCGCACTTGTACAACCCGCGCAACGTCGTACCGGAATCGAAAATGCCGGCCTACCCATGGCTGGTCACTCAACCGGTCGACAGCAGCCACACCGAAACCAAGCTCAAGGTCATGCGCACCCTCGGCGTGCCATACACCGACGACGACATCAGCGGCGCGGTGGCCAGCCTCAAGGGCAAGACTGAAATGGACGCCCTCGTCTCCTACCTGCAAGTGCTTGGCACTGCGATCAAGAGCAAGAGGTGATCGAGATGGCCTTAGAAATGAGCGCGGGGCTGATTCGCGGCCTCGGCACGGTCGTGGTGTTCGTGGCCTTCGTCGGCCTGACCCTGTGGGTGTTCAACCGCAAGCGCACGCCGGAATTCGCCGAAGCGCGCCTGCTGCCGTTTGCCGACGAGCCGCAACCCGACCCAACCCAAGCATCTGAAACAAGGAGTACCCGGCCATGACCACCTTCTGGAGTACGTGGATCTGCGTACTGACCATCGGCAGCCTGATCGGCCTGACCTGGCTGCTGGTCGGCACTCGTCGGGGCGAGACCAAGGGCAGCGTCGACCAGACCATGGGCCACAGCTTCGACGGCATCGAGGAGTACGACAACCCGCTGCCGCAGTGGTGGTTCATGCTGTTCGCCGGCACGCTGGTGTTTTCCGTGGGCTATCTGATCCTTTACCCGGGCCTGGGCAACTGGAAAGGCATCCTGCCCGGCTACGAGGACGGCTGGACCGGCGTCCACGAGTGGGAAAAGGAAATGAGCAAGGCTGACGCCAAGTTCGGGCCGATCTTCGCCAAATTCGCCGCCATGCCGGTGGAAGAAGTGGCGAAGGATCCGCAGGCGCTGAAAATGGGTGGCCGTCTGTTCGCCTCCAACTGCTCGGTGTGCCACGGCTCGGATGCCAAAGGCGCGTTCGGTTTCCCTAACCTCGCCGACCAGGACTGGCGCTGGGGCGGCAGTGCCGAGACGATCAAGACCACCATCATGGGTGGCCGGATCGCGGCGATGCCGGCCTGGGGCGAGTCACTCGGTGAGGTGGGCGTGAAAAACGTCGCCGCCTACGTGCGTCACGAACTGGCCGGGCTGCCACTGCCGGCGGACAACAAGGCCGACCTGCAAGCCGGACAGCAGACGTTCAGCACCATGTGCGTAGCCTGTCATGGGGCAACCGGCCAGGGCACTGAAGCCATGGGTGCGCCGAATCTGACGCACCCGGCCGGATTTATCTATGGCACCAGCCTGACCCAGCTTGAGCAGACCATTCGCCATGGTCGTCAGGGTCACATGCCGGCTCAGAACGAGCTGCTGGGCAACGATAAAGTGCAATTGCTTGCCGCTTATGTGTACAGCTTAAGCCATGGATTGAATACAGAAAAACTGATTACAGAAGACAAAAAACAGTAAGCATTGAGTACAGCACTGCCGCACGTTTCCAGTGCGGCAGTTTCCAGCCTCTTTGCGACGCATTGTCGCACCCCTTCACACCCTCTCCTTTCGGTTACCCGGATTCGGGTCTACGCTTGCTCGATGCGGACTGGCCCGTGCCGGTTCCAGGTCGACCCTGAGCGAGGCGTTGAACGAATCGGCTGAGTGACATGGCCGCAAAGGCCGGTAGATACCGGCTGTCGTGCCGATTACCGTCCGTCACCCGAACCGAGCGTTCGAACACACCCCGTTACATCCGACCGGGACCCCTCGCTTTTTTCGTCCGCTGCGACATTTTGCCCGAGGGCAATTTTGTCCTTACGCGGCGCATGGAAAGGCCGCAGAATCAGCGTTGGAAAGCATTGACCCAGGTCATGGCGCGTTGCATTGACCCCCTGCTTTCTACATACTTGCGGCCGATTTTAATCCTAATAAAACACCCAAACCGTGGAACCTTAGAATGAGCACAGCAATCAGTCCGACTGCTTATAACTATAAGGTAGTCCGCCAGTTCGCCATCATGACGGTGGTCTGGGGGATCCTTGGCATGGGGCTCGGTGTCTTCATTGCCTCGCAACTGGTCTGGCCGGAGTTGAACTTCGGTCTGCCGTGGACGAGCTTTGGACGCTTGCGCCCGTTGCACACAAACCTGGTGATTTTCGCCTTCGGTGGTTGTGCACTGTTTGCCACTTCCTACTATGTCGTGCAGCGAACCTGCCAGACGCGACTGATTTCCGACAGCCTCGCGGCCTTCACCTTCTGGGGATGGCAAGCGGTCATCGTCGGCGCGATCATTACCTTGCCGCTGGGTTACACCACCACCAAGGAATACGCGGAGCTGGAGTGGCCTCTCGCCATTCTGCTGGCCATTGTCTGGGTCACCTACGGTCTGGTGTTCTTCGGCACCATCACCAAGCGCAAGACCAAACACATCTACGTCGGTAACTGGTTCTACGGCGCGTTCATCGTCGTGACCGCGATGCTGCACATCGTCAACCACGCCTCTCTGCCGGTCAGCTTCTTCAAGTCCTACTCGGCCTACGCCGGTGCGACCGACGCGATGATCCAGTGGTGGTACGGCCACAACGCCGTGGGTTTCTTCCTGACCACCGGCTTCCTGGGGATGATGTACTACTTCGTGCCGAAACAGGCCGAACGTCCGATCTACTCCTATCGCCTGTCGATCGTGCACTTCTGGGCACTGATCACCCTGTACATCTGGGCCGGCCCGCACCACCTGCACTACACCGCTCTGCCGGACTGGGCGCAATCGCTGGGCATGGCGATGTCGATCATCCTGCTGGCACCGAGCTGGGGCGGCATGATCAACGGCATGATGACGCTCTCGGGCGCCTGGCATAAGCTGCGCACCGACCCGATCCTGCGCTTCCTCGTGGTCTCCCTGGCGTTCTACGGCATGTCGACCTTCGAAGGTCCGATGATGGCGATCAAGACCGTCAACTCGCTCTCGCACTACACCGACTGGACCATCGGCCACGTACACGCCGGCGCGCTCGGCTGGGTGGCAATGATCTCGATCGGCGCGATCTACCACATGATCCCGAAACTGTTCGGCCGCGCGCAGATGCACAGCGTGGGTCTGATCAACGCGCACTTCTGGCTCGCGACCATCGGCACCGTGCTCTACATCGCTTCGATGTGGGTAAACGGCATCACTCAAGGCCTGATGTGGCGTGCAATCAACGACGACGGCACCCTCACCTACTCGTTCGTCGAAGCGCTGCAGGCCAGCCACCCTGGCTACATCGTCCGTGCCCTGGGCGGTGCGTTCTTCGCCAGCGGCATGCTGTTGATGGCCTACAACGTGTGGCGCACCGTTCGCGCCTCGGACCCGGCTGAAGCTGAAGCCGCCGCCAAGATCGCCGTAGTTGGAGCTCACTGATGAAGCATGAAGCTGTCGAGAAGAATATTGGCCTGCTGGCCTTCTTCATGGTCATCGCCGTCAGCGTCGGTGGCCTGACCCAAATCGTTCCGCTGTTTTTCCAGGACGTCACCAACAAGCCGGTCGAAGGCATGAAGCCGCGCACCGCCCTTGAACTGGAAGGCCGCGACGTTTACATCGCCAACGGCTGTGTCGGCTGCCACTCGCAGATGATCCGTCCGTTCCGTGCCGAAACCGAACGCTACGGCCACTACTCGGTCGCTGGTGAAAGCGTCTGGGATCACCCGTTCCTGTGGGGTTCCAAACGTACCGGTCCTGACCTGGCCCGTGTCGGCGGTCGTTACTCCGATGACTGGCAGCGTGCGCACTTGTACAACCCGCGCAACGTCGTGCCTGAATCGAAAATGCCGGCTTACCCGTTCCTCGTGGAAAACAAGCTCGACGGCAAAGACACGGCCAAGAAAATGGAAGTGTTGCGCACGCTCGGCGTCCCTTACACCGACGAAGACATTGCCGGTGCAAAAGACGCTGTGAAGGGTAAAACCGAAATGGACGCGCTGGTGGCCTATCTGCAAGGCCTGGGCACCATCATCAAAAGCAAACGGTGATTCTTAATGGATATCGGGATGATTCGAGGCCTGGGCACCGTTGTCGTGATGGTTGCCTTCATCGGCCTGGCGTTGTGGGTGTTCAGCCCCAAGCGCAAGTCGGAGTTTGAAGACGCGACCTTGCTGCCCTTCGCGGATGATCCCGAAGCCATCAAGCACGTCGAGCAAGCTTCTAGGAGTAACAAAGAATGACTACATTCTGGAGTCTGTACGTCACAGTCCTCAGTCTCGGTACGATCTTTTCCCTGACCTGGCTGTTGCTGTCGACCCGCAAGGGTCAGCGCGCCGAGCAGACCGACGAGACGGTCGGCCACTCCTTCGACGGGATCGAGGAGTACGACAACCCGCTGCCGAAATGGTGGTTCATGCTGTTCGTGGGCACCATCGTCTTCGCTCTGGGTTATCTGGTGCTGTACCCGGGCCTGGGCAGCTGGAAAGGTCTGCTGCCGGGCTACAACTACCTCGATAACGAAAAGCAGACCCCGTTCGCCAACGGCCAGACCGGCTGGACTGGCGTTCACGAGTGGGAAAAGGAAATGGCTCGCTCGGACGCCAAGTTCGGTCCGATCTTCGCCAAGTTCGCGGCCATGCCGATCGAGGAAGTGGCGAAGGATCCGCAAGCCCTGAAGATGGGTGGCCGTCTGTTCGCCTCCAACTGCTCGGTCTGCCACGGCTCCGACGCCAAGGGCGCTTATGGTTTCCCTAACCTGACCGACGCCGACTGGCGCTGGGGCGGCGAGCCGGAAACCATCAAGACCACCATCATGGGCGGTCGTCACGCGGTAATGCCGGCCTGGGCGGAAGTGATCGGTGAGCAAGGCGTGGCCGACGTGGCTGCGTTCGTGCTGACCAACCTCGATGGTCGCAAGCTGCCGGAAGGCACCAAGGCAGATCCGGCCAACGGCCAGAAACTGTTTGCGGCCAACTGCGTGGCCTGCCACGGTCCGGAAGGCAAAGGCACCCCGGCAATGGGCGCCCCTAACCTGACCCACCCGGCCGCGTTCATCTACGGTTCGAGCTTCGCGCAACTGCAGCAGACCATCCGTTACGGCCGTCAGGGCCAGATGCCTGCTCAGGAACAACTGCAAGGCAACGACAAGGTTCACCTGTTGGCAGCGTATGTTTACAGCCTGTCCCATGGTGAAAAAGCACCGGAAGCCGAGGCTCAGTAAGGCCGACGCTTGAAGCAAAAAACGGCCCCGTCAGTGAAAACTGGCGGGGCCGTTTTGCATTCCAGCCACTTCATGATTTGAGACGAATGCTCGATGGACGATCAATGATGTGCCCTGTAGCTTGCTCCTCTGCCTGACAAACGACCTACTCATTTCAAGGACGAAAACCGATGCGAGAATCCGATCACGACTGTGTGCAGCCCCGTGATGATTTCACTTATGGCTATCGGGATGTTGGAGATACGCCAGCAAAAGACCACAACGACGACACGAAATCCGTCGAACGTACCGGGAAGAATCAAAACAGCAGGCTGGACAGTCTTGGTGGTGGAAAGCTGACGTGACGTCGGCACAATCCGGGGAGCCGTTCGCGAAAGCAGGATCAGAGATCGTCTATAGTCAATTGATCTGCATCATGCTTTGCGACATTCGCTACACCATTCAAGATTTTTCCCCAACGCGACCAAAGGTCGCACCCGTTCGTCGGCATCACAGGCGTATCATTGCGCCACTGCAACACCCTTTCTGACCCCGGCCGGCACGTATCGACCGAGGCATTTTTCCACTGCCGTGGGATGCAATGATGAGTAATCAGATTCCGGTACACGACGTCACGCCCCCCAACAAGAACGCGAACAACAGCGTTGACCTTTACGCCTCTCGAGAAAAAATCTACACCCGTGCTTTCACCGGCCTGTTCCGCAATCTGCGGATGATGGGCGGCACGGCACTGTTCCTGCTGTATTTCGGTACGGTGTGGTTGAACTGGGGCGGCCACCAGGCCGTGTGGTGGAACCTGCCGGAGCGCAAGTTCTTCATTTTCGGCGCCACGTTCTGGCCACAGGATTTCATTCTGCTTTCGGGCCTGCTGATCATTGCCGCGTTCGGCCTGTTCTTCATCACGGTGTATGCCGGCCGGGTCTGGTGTGGCTACACCTGCCCGCAAAGCGTGTGGACGTGGATTTTCATGTGGTGCGAGAAGGTCACCGAAGGCGACCGCAACCAGCGCATCAAGCTCGACAAGGCGCCAATGAGTGCCAACAAGTTCCTGCGCAAGTTCGCCAAGCACGCCATGTGGCTGCTGATCGGTTTCGTCACCGGCATGACCTTCGTCGGCTACTTCTCGCCGATCCGTGAACTGGTGTTCGACTTCTTCACAGGCCAGGCCGATGGCTGGTCGTATTTCTGGGTCGGTTTCTTCACCCTCGCCACGTACGGCAACGCCGGTTGGTTGCGTGAGCAGGTATGCATCTACATGTGCCCGTATGCGCGCTTCCAGAGCGTGATGTTCGACAAGGACACCCTGATCGTTTCCTATGATCCGCGTCGCGGCGAAAGCCGTGGCCCGCGCAAGAAAGGCGTCGACTACAAGGCTCAGGGCCTGGGCGACTGCATCGATTGCACCATGTGCGTCCAGGTCTGCCCGACCGGCATCGACATTCGCGATGGCCTGCAGATCGAGTGCATCGGTTGCGCCGCCTGCATCGACGCCTGCGACAGCATCATGGACAAGATGGATTACCCGCGCGGGCTGATCAGCTACACCACCGAACACAACCTGTCCGGCCAGAAGACCCATAAACTGCGTCCACGCCTGATCGGCTATGCCGTGGTGCTGCTGGCGATGATCAGTCTCTTGGTGACGGCATTCTTCATGCGTTCGCTGGTGGGTTTCGATGTCAGCAAGGACCGCGTGCTGTACCGTGAAAACGCGGAAGGCCGGATCGAAAACGTCTACAGCCTGAAGATCATGAACAAGGATCAGCGCGACCACACCTACTTGCTGGAAGCCGCCGGGCTGCCGGATCTGCGCCTGCAAGGCAAGCGCGAGATCAAGGTACCGGCCGGGGAAATCTTCAACATGCCGGTCGAGTTGTCGAGCGCGCCCGAACAACTGCCGTCGAGCACCAACGAGGTAAAATTCATCCTCAAGGATGCCGATGACGACAGCGTCCACGTAGAAGCCAAGAGCCGGTTCATCGGCCCACAAAATCGTTGAGAGAACTGAACATGCCCGCAGCAAACGCCGCAAGCCCTTGGTACAAGCATCTCTGGCCGTGGATCATCATCGGGATCCTCGCTTGCTCGGTGACCCTGACGCTGTCCATGGTGACCATTGCGGTGAACAACCCGGACAATCTGGTCAACGACAACTACTACGAGGCGGGCAAGGGCATCAACCGCTCGCTGGATCGCGAACTGCTGGCGCAGAACCTGAAGATGCGCGCCAACGTTCATCTGGACGACATCACCGGGGAAGTCGACCTGCGCCTGAGCGGCGACAGCCAGCCGAAAACCCTGGAACTGAACCTTATCTCGCCGACCCAGCCAGACAAGGATCGCAAGATTGTCCTGACCCGCAGTGAAACCGAGCAGGGTCGTTACATTGGCCAGGTGAACGACAAGGTTGAAGGCCGTCGTTTTGTTGAGTTGCTCGGATCGCAAGGTGACCAGGTGTGGCGCATGTTCGAGGAAGAAGTGGTCAGCCATGACAAGGATCTGCTGCTCGGTGACGAACCGCTGCAAGGCGCGGAAGACCTGGACAAGTAAGCAACTCTCCTGATGACCACCCCACTCCCCTGCTACCACTGCGCCCTGCCCGTTCCGGCGGGCAGCCGCTTCACCGCTGTCGTGCTCGGGGAGTCCCGCGAGTTCTGCTGCCCGGGTTGCCAAGCCGTGGCCGAAGCCATCGTCGCCGGCGGGCTGGACAGTTATTACCAGCACCGCAGCGAAGCCTCGGCCAACCCTGAAGCACTGCCGGTGCAACTGGTGGACGAACTGGCGCTGTATGACCGCGCCGACGTGCAGCAACCCTTCGTCCGTCACGAAGGTGAACTGGCTGAGACCACGTTGTTGATGGAGGGCATCAGTTGCGCCGCGTGCGGCTGGCTGATCGAGAAACACTTGCGCACCCTGCCCGCCGTGGCCGAGGCGCGGCTGAACCTGTCCAATCATCGCCTGCATGTGCGCTGGGCTGACGCTCAGTTGCCGCTGAGCCAGATCCTCGGCGAACTGCGCCACATAGGCTACGCGGCGCACCCGTATCAGGCCGACCGTGCCAGCGAACAACTGGCCAGCGAAAACCGCCTCGCCTTGCGCCAACTCGGCGTCGCCGGACTGCTGTGGTTTCAGGCGATGATGGCGACCATGGCCACCTGGCCGGAATTCAACATCGATCTCAGCCCGGAGTTGCACACCATCCTGCGCTGGGTCGCGCTGTTCCTCACCACGCCGATCGTGTTCTACAGCTGCGCACCGTTTTTCAAAGGCGCCATGCGCGACTTGCGCACTCGCCACCTGACCATGGACGTTTCGGTATCGCTGGCGATCGGAGCGGCTTATGTCGCCGGGATCTGGACGTCGATCACCGGAGTCGGCGAGCTGTATTTCGATGCGGTGGGCATGTTCGCCCTGTTCCTGTTGGCCGGGCGCTATCTGGAACGCCGCGCCCGGGAACGCACCGCTGCCGCCACCGCGCAACTGGTCAATCTGTTGCCCGCCTCGTGCCTGCGCCTCGACGCCGCCGGCCAGAGCGAACGCATCCTGCTAAGCGAACTGCGCCTCGGTGACCGGGTGCTGGTGCAACCGGGTTCTGTGCTGCCGGCGGACGGCAAGATCCTCGACGGCCAGTCGAGTATTGATGAATCGCTGCTGACCGGCGAATACCTGCCACAGCCGCGCACACTGGGCGATGCGGTCACCGCCGGCACGCTGAACGTGGAAGGTGCGCTGACCGTCGAAGTGCAGGCGCTGGGTCAGGACACGCGGCTGTCGGCCATCGTTCGCCTGCTGGATCGCGCCCAGGCGGAGAAACCACGACTGGCGGAAATCGCCGACCGTGCCGCGCAATGGTTTCTGCTGCTGTCGTTGATCGCGGCAGCCGCCATCGGCCTGCTGTGGTGGGAACTGGATTCTTCGCGGGCGTTCTGGATCGTCCTCGCCATGTTGGTCGCCACTTGCCCGTGCGCGTTGTCACTGGCGACACCGACCGCGCTCACCGCCGCCACCGGCACCCTGCACAAACTTGGCCTGTTGCTCACGCGCGGCCATGTGCTGGAAGGCCTGAACCAGATCGACACCGTGATTTTCGACAAGACCGGCACCCTCACCGAGGGACGTCTGGTACTGCGTTCGATCCGCCCGCTCGGCGCTGTCGACAGCGATCATTGCCTGAGCCTGGCCGCCGCGCTGGAGAACCGCTCCGAACACCCGATTGCCCGGGCTTTCGGCCGGGCGCCGCTGGCCGCCGAAGAGGTTCACAGCACGCCGGGAGTCGGGCTTGAAGGCTTGGTCGGCGAACAGCGATTGCGCATTGGCCAGGCGGATTTTGTCTGTGACCTCAGCGGTGCGCCTGTGCCCTCTATGCCCGACGAACCGGGCCAATGGTTGTTGCTCGGCGACAGCAAAGGGCCGCTGGCGTGGTTTGTCCTTGATGATCGCCTGCGCGCCGACGCCCCTGCCCTGCTCGCCGCGTGCAAGGCGCGCGGCTGGCACACGCTGCTGCTGTCGGGCGACAGCTCGCCGATGGTCGCCAGTGTCGCTGCCGAACTGGGCATCGACGAGGCCCGGGGCGGCCTGCGCCCGGACGACAAGCTGCAAGTGTTGCAACAACTGCACAATAACGGCCGCAAGGTATTGATGCTCGGTGACGGGGTCAACGACGTGCCAGTGCTGGCCGCTGCCGACATCAGCGTGGCCATGGGCTCGGCCACTGATCTGGCGAAAACCAGTGCCGACGCGGTGCTGCTGTCCAATCGTCTCGACGCGTTGGTGCAAGCCTTTTCGCTTGCCCGCCGCACACGCCGGGTAATCATCGAGAACCTGTTGTGGGCCGCGCTGTACAATGGCCTCATGTTGCCGTTCGCCGCCCTCGGCTGGATCACTCCGGTGTGGGCCGCCGTCGGCATGTCGATCAGTTCGCTGACCGTGGTGCTCAACGCCTTGCGCCTGACTCGCCTGCCGAGTGCGCCGACCGTCAACGCCACGTCAGAAACCCGCCCGCTGCCGGCCTGAGCCGCGCGGGCATGGAGTACAGATGCCAGCTCTCTACGTGATGATCCCGGCCGCGCTACTGATCGTGGCTATCGCCGTCTACATCTTCTTCTGGGCGGTGGACAGCGGCCAGTACGACGACCTCGACGGCCCGGCCCACAGCATCCTGTTCGATGACCAGGACCCGAACCACACCGCCGCGGTGGACGAAGCCAACCCGACCAGACCGGACGACAAGGCGCCGCCCCATGCTTGAACTGGCGCCGCTGTTGGTGTCTGCGTTGATTCTCGGCCTGCTCGGTGGCGGGCATTGCCTGGGTATGTGCGGCGGCCTGATGGGCGCGCTGACCCTGGCGATTCCCAAGGAACAACGCAGCCGACGCTTTCGATTGCTGCTGGCCTACAACCTGGGGCGAATCCTCAGTTATGCCACGGCCGGATTGCTGATCGGATTGGCCGGATGGGCCGTGGCCAACAGCCCTGCGGCGTTGTTCATGCGCGTGCTCGCCGGGTTACTACTGATCGCCATGGGCTTGTACCTGGCGGGCTGGTGGAGCGGTCTGACCCGCATCGAAAGCCTCGGGCGCGGACTGTGGCGCTACATTCAACCGGTGGCCAACCGCTTGCTGCCGGTGTCGAGCCTGCCCCGGGCCCTGTTGCTCGGCGCGTTGTGGGGCTGGTTGCCCTGCGGGCTGGTTTACAGCACGTTGCTGTGGTCGGCCAGTCAGGGCAATGCGTTCGACAGCGCATTGTTGATGCTCGCCTTCGGGCTCGGCACATGGCCGGTATTGCTGGCGACCGGCCTCGCGGCCGAGCGGGTCACGGCACTGTTGCGCAAACGCAGCGTGCGCATGGCCGGGGGATTACTGGTGATCCTGTTCGGTATCTGGACCCTGCCGGGGCCGCACCAGCACTGGCTGATGGGCCACTGACCCAGGCTTGATGCAAATCAAGATGCCCCGCCACGCCCTCCCCTAGACTCGCTCACACTGCCAGCCTATCCGGGGGAATGCCCGCATGCTCGACGCCATTCGTTGGGACACCGATTTGATCCGCCGCTACGACCTGGCGGGGCCACGCTACACCTCGTACCCGACGGCCGTGCAATTCAACAGTCAGGTCGGCACCTTCGACCTGTTTCATGCCCTACGCGACAGCCGCAAGGCCCTGCGCCCATTGTCGCTGTATGTGCACGTGCCGTTTTGCGCGAACATTTGCTACTACTGCGCCTGCAACAAGGTCATCACCAAGGATCGCGGCCGCGCGCTGCCGTATCTGCAACGGCTCGAGCAGGAAATCCAGTTGATCGCCTGCCACCTCGACCCGGCGCAGAAAGTCGAGCAACTGCATTTCGGCGGCGGCACCCCGACCTTTCTCAGCCACGATGAATTGCGGCAACTGATGGCGCACCTGCGCAAACATTTCAATCTGCTGGACGATGACTCCGGGGATTACGGCATCGAGATCGACCCACGTGAAGCCGACTGGTCGACCATGGGCCTGCTGCGGGAACTGGGCTTCAACCGGGTCAGCATCGGCCTGCAAGACCTCGACCCGGCGGTGCAACGGGCGGTCAATCGCCTGCAAAGCCTGGAAGAAACCCGCGCGGTGATCGACGCGGCGCGTACCCTGCAATTTCGCTCGATCAACATCGACCTGATCTACGGCCTGCCCAAGCAGACCCCGGACAACTTCGCCCGTACCGTCGAGGAAGTCATCAGCCTGCAACCGGATCGGCTCTCGGTGTTCAACTACGCGCACCTGCCGGAACGCTTCATGCCGCAGCGACGGATCAACGGCAACGAACTGCCGAGCCCGACGCAGAAACTGGAAATGCTGCAACGCACCATCGAACAACTGACCGCCGCCGGCTATCGCTACATCGGCATGGACCACTTCGCCCTGCCCGACGATGAACTGGCGATTGCTCAGGAAGAATCGACCCTGCAACGCAACTTCCAGGGCTACACCACCCACGGTCATTGCGACCTTATCGGGCTGGGCGTATCGGCCATCAGCCAGATCGGCGACCTGTACTGCCAGAACAGCAGCGACCTCAATCACTACCAGAACACCCTGGCTGGCGCGCAACTGGCCACCAGTCGTGGCCTGGTGTGCAACGCCGATGATCGCTTGCGCCGCGCGGTGATCCAGCAACTGATCTGCAATTTCAGTCTGGATTTCGCCGAGATCGAGCGCACGTTCAACATCGATTTCCAGGGTTACTTCGGTACGCTCTGGCCGCAGTTACAAGACATGGCAAAGGATGGGTTGATCGAACTGGATCGCGAAGGAATCAACGTGCTGCCCGCGGGGCGCCTGCTGGTGCGTTCGGTGTGCATGGTGTTCGACGCGTATCTGGAACAGCAGAACCGCCAGCGTTTTTCGCGGGTGATCTGAACCGTCGTCAATTGCGTGCGCACCATCAAGCCATTTCCTTGCGGGTCAACCCATATCAACAGGTCTGCGCTTTGCCATGCGGCTTTTTGCCCGTGGGAGCAATCTCGCCGTAGGCTGGCCTGAATGTCCTCCCCTGGGTTACCCTTACGGCTTATGTGTGTTTTCCCACAAGGATTTAAGAAATGTCCGAGCCAGTCAAACTGCGCGCTCACAACCAGGCTAATTGCAAGGATTGCAGCCTGGCCCCTCTCTGCCTGCCACTTTCGCTGAATCTGGAAGACATGGATGCGCTGGACGAAATCGTTAAACGTGGCCGCCCGTTGAAGAAGGGTGAGTTCCTGTTCCGCCAGGGCGACACCTTCGATTCCGTTTATGCAGTACGCTCCGGCGCCCTGAAGACCTTCAGCCTGAGCGATACCGGCGAAGAACAACTGACCGGTTTCCACCTGCCGAGCGAACTGGTCGGCCTGTCCGGCATGGACACCGAGAAGCACCCGGTTTCCGCCCAGGCCCTGGAAACCACTTCGGTCTGCGAGATTCCGTTCGAACGCCTCGACGAACTGGCCCTGCAACTGCCGCAACTGCGCCGTCAGTTAATGCGCGTGATGAGCCGGGAAATCCGCGACGACCAGCAAATGATGCTGCTGCTGTCGAAGAAGACTGCCGACGAGCGCATCGCCACGTTCCTGGTCAACCTGTCGGCCCGTTTCCGCGCTCGCGGGTTCTCGGCCAACCAGTTCCGCCTGAGCATGTCGCGCAATGAAATCGGCAATTATCTGGGGCTGGCGGTGGAAACCGTGTCCCGGGTCTTCACCCGCTTCCAGCAGAACGAACTGATCGCCGCCGAGGGCAAGGAAATCCATATCCTCGACCCGATCCAGCTCTGCGCCCTGGCCGGTGGCTCGCTCGAAGTGTGATCTCGACCCGCGGCCGAGCGTATCGTTTCAGCCGCGGGTATACTGCGCCGTTTGCAGCCCTGCCAGGACACCTCGACGATGGTCTTCGATTCCTTCGACATCAAATCCCTGATCCGCCCTGTGATCGATTTCCCGAAACCGGGCGTGATCTTTCGCGACATCACCCCGCTGTTCCAGTCTCCCAAGGCTTTGCGCCTGGTGATGGACAGCTTCGCCCACCGTTACGTGGAAGCTGACTTCACCCACATCGGCGCGATGGATGCGCGGGGTTTCCTGATCGGTTCGGTGCTGGCCTATCAGCTGAACAAGCCGCTGGTGCTGTTTCGCAAGCAAGGCAAACTGCCGGCGGACGTGCTGGCCGAAGGTTACGCGACCGAGTACGGCGAAGCGTTCCTCGAAGTGCATGCCGACAGTCTGTGCGAAGGCGATTCGGTGGTGATGTTCGATGACCTGATCGCCACCGGCGGCACGCTGATCGCGGCGGCCAACCTGATCCGCCGCATGGGCGCCCGCGTTCATGAAGCGGCGGCGATCATTGATCTGCCGGAGCTGGGTGGTTCGCAGCGCCTTGAGGACATGGGGATTCCGACGTTCTGCCTGACGCAGTTTGCGTTGACCGATAAGTAAGCAACACCGCGACGCCGATCGTTCCCGCTCGCGTGGGAACGATCATTCAAAGCCCCATCTGCTTGCTGATGATCTCGTTCATCACTTCCCGCGTCCCGCCGCCAATCGACAGGATGCGGTTATCCCGATACAGCCGTTCCACCAGGCTTTCGCGCATGTAACCCAGCCCGCCGAGAATCTGCACCGCTTCGGTGGTAATGCGGTCCGAGGTGTCCGTGGCAAAGTTCTTGGCCATGGAGATTTCCTTGATCACGCCCTGACCCGCCGCCATCTTCGCCGCCTGCCGGTAGGTGAACTCCCGGGAGACTTCCAGCGCCGTGGCCATTTCGGCGAGGCGATGTTTGATCACCTGGAACTTGCCGATGGGTTTGCCGAACGCCTCACGCTCCTTCGCCCACTTCAGGCTCTCTTCCAGCGCCAGTTGCGCGGTCATGTTGGCCATCAATGCCAGGGCCAGACGCTCGCTTTGGAAGTTGCCCATGATGCAGGCAAAACCCATGTTCTCCGCGCCGATCAGGTTTCCCACAGGCACCCGGCAATCGTCGAAGAACAATTCAGCCGTGTCCGACGCCCACCAGCCCATTTTCTTCAGCTGCCGGCCGACGGTGAAACCGGGCGTGCCCTTCTCGATCAGCAGCAGGCTGATGCCGCCAAAACCGGGCGCACCGGTACGCACCGCGACGGTGTAAAAGTCGGCGCGCACGCCACTGGTGATGAAGGTTTTACTGCCGCTGACCCGGTAATGATCGCCATCACGTACGGCGCGGGTCTGCAGGTTGGCGACGTCGGAACCGCCGCCCGGCTCGGTCACCGCGAGCGCACTGATTTTCTCGCCGCTGAGTACCAGAGGCACAACGCGTTCACGCACTTCGGGCCGGGCCCATTTGACGATGGGCGGCAAACCGATATCCAGCGAACCAAGCCCGGCCACCAGCCCGCCGGAGCCGCAACGCATGAGTTCTTCGCTGGCGGCGATCTTGGCGAACAGATCACCTTCGTGACTGCCACCCAGCGCTTCGGGATAACCGATACCGAGGATGCCGGCCGCACCGGCCTTGAGGTATAGCTCACGAGGGAAGCTTTCGGCTTCTTCCCACGCGTCGATGTCCGGCAGGATCTCGCGCTCGACGAAACGTCTGACGCTGTCGCGGACTATTTGGTGGCTGGGGTCGAAGTATTCCTGGAAGGCGGGCATCGGCGAACTCCATGGAAGGGTTCGCCGAACTTAACCGAGCGCTTGCTTGGTTTTCAACCGGATTGTGTAGATCAGAGGGAAATCGGCTTGCGCCCGGCAAACGAGTGGGCCAGCGTGCCGCCGTCCACCAGTTCCAGTTCACCACCCAACGGTACGCCGTGAGCGATACGCGAGGCGATCAGGCCTTTGTTGTTGAGCAATTGCGCGATGTAATGCGCGGTCGCTTCACCTTCCACGGTCGGGTTGGTGGCGAGGATGACTTCGGTGAAAGTGCCCGCCTCTTCAATCCGCGCCATCAGTTGCGGAATGCCGATGGCCTCCGGTCCGAGCCCGTCCAGCGGCGACAGGTGCCCCTTGAGCACAAAGTAACGGCCGCGGAACCCGGTCTGCTCGACCGCGTACACGTCCATCGGACCTTCCACCACGCACAGCAACGTGTCGTCGCGGCGGGTGTCGGCGCATTGCGGGCACAGATCGTCTTCGGTCAGCGTGCGGCACTGGCGACAGTGTCCGACCCCTTCCATGGCCTGGCTCAAGGCCTGGGCCAGGCGCGTGCCGCCGCTGCGGTCACGTTCGAGCAACTGCAACGCCATACGCTGGGCAGTTTTCTGACCCACGCCCGGCAGAATTCGCAGGGCGTCGATCAGTTGGCGAATCAAAGGGCTGAAGCTCATGGGGAAAAAGTCCGACAAAACAACGAGACGCGGTTTATACCCGCGCCTCCGGCCAGCGTCAAATCCTCAGTCCTGGGCGACCCGCACCACCAGTTTGCCGAAGTTGCGCCCCTCCAGCAGACCGATAAACGCCTGCGGCGCCTGCTCCAGGCCATCGACCACGTCTTCGCGGAATTTCACCTTGCCCTCGCGCACCCACGGCACCATGGCGCTGATGAATTCCGGCTGACGGTCGCCGTAGTCGTCGAACACGATGAAGCCCTGAATGCGTACACGCTTGGTCAGCAGGGTGCGTTGCAAGGCAGGCAAGCGATCCGGGCCTTTCGGCACTTCGGTGGCGTTGTAGCCGGCGATCAGGCCGCACAACGGGATCCGCGCCTTGGGATTGAGCAGCGGCACGACCGCATCGAAGACATGGCCGCCGACGTTTTCGTAATAGATGTCGATGCCTTTCGGGCATGCCTTGGCCAGTTGTTCGACGAAGTCCGGCGCCTTGTGATCGATACAGGCGTCGAAACCCAACTCTTCGACCACGTACTTGCACTTCTCGGCACCACCGGCCACGCCGACGGCGCGCAGGCCTTTGATCTTGGCGACCTGACCCACCACCGAGCCGACCGCGCCCGACGCAGCAGCGACTACCAGGGTCTCCCCTGCTTTCGGCTGGCCAATATCCATCAGCCCCATGTAAGCGGTCATACCCGGCATGCCCAGCACACCGAGGGCCATCGACGGACTCGGCAGCCCCGAAGGGATCGGGATGATGTTGCGACCGTCGCTTAGGCTGTGGCTTTGCCAGCCCGTGGCGCCGACCACCAGATCACCGACCTGGAATTTCGGATGACGCGATTGCTCGACCCGACTGACAGCCCCACCGGTCATCACCTCACCGATTTGTACCGGTGCCGCGTAGGACGGTGCGTCACTCATGCGTCCGCGCATGTAGGGATCGAGCGACAGGTAAAGGGTCTTGAGCAACAACTGGCCGTCTTCAAGATCCGGCAACGCCTCGCGCTCCAGACGGAAATTCTCGGGCGTCGGCGCGCCCACCGGCCGCGAGGCCAGCACGAAGCGTTGATTGAGGGTCAGAGGGTCGGACATGTCAGCGTCTCCTGTGAGCAGTGAATCCGTAGGTATAGGGAGCAGACCGTTGCAGCAATTGCGCGTTCGATGCTTCGTCAGCCGGAAACAAAAATGCCAGGCGCGATGCCTGGCATTTTTTGTAGCTCATCTGCCACCCGAAGGCGAATCAGAACGGCAGTTTCATACCGGCCGGCAGGTTCATGCCAGCGGTCATGCTGCCCATTTTTGCCTGGCTGTTGGCTTCGATCTGACGCACGGCGGCGTTGACGGCAGCGGCCACCAGATCTTCGACCACTTCGCGGTCGTCTTCGTCCAGGCCCGGCAGAACGCTTGGGTCGATGCTGACTTTTTTCACGTCATGACGGCCGGTCATCACCACGGTGACCAGATCGCCGCCGGCCTTGCCGGTGACTTCTGCGTTGGCCAGTTCTTCCTGCATCTTGGCCATTTTTTCCTGCATCTGCTGCGCCTGCTTCATCAGGCCGGCCATGCCACCTTTCATCATGGTAATCACCTCAAAAGTACTTGGATCAATACAGCGCCCGGCGACTTGCGCCAAACGCCTTCAGTTATTAGCCCTGGCTGACCAGGGCGTCGACAGGTTCAATAGTATCGTGTCGCACGACCGCACCGAACTGCTGCACCATCTGCTGGATGAACGGATCGCCGTGGATCGACTCCTCCGCCTCGCGCTGACGGTTGGCACGGCGCCGGGATGCAGCCTGGGCCGGGGTTTCCTGCTCGGGCTTGATCAGCTCCATGCTCAGGTTGATCGTGCGACCGTGGTACTGGTTCAAGGCATCGTTCAGACGACGCTGCTGAGTGGCGTTGAACAAGGCGCTGTGGGCCGGGTCCAGGTGCATCAGCCAGTTGTCGCCATCGACCGCGATCAGCGTGCAGTTGGCGGCGATGCTGCCGGTCATGCCGGAAATCGGCAGTTTCGGGAACAGCTCCAGCCATTGCAGGGCCAGACCGGTGGCCGGCGCGGCGGCGGGTTCCGGCTCGGGCTCCGGAACCGGATCGGCCGCCTGTTCGCTGGCCAGATCGTCGAGGTAACTGTAGGCCGAATCCATGTCCGGCTCGATGTAGTCCTCGTCGAGCGGCGGCTCGTCGTCCATGTCCATGCCCGGCGTAAAGGCATCGACTTCGGCCACGGACGGCTCGGGGATCGGCGCAGCGGCCCATTCAGGCGCATCCGGCACGACGCTGTCCGGGGTCGGCAGCGGCATTGGCGGCAGATCAGGCTGCTCGGCGGTGGTTTCCAGAACCGGCTCTACCGCTGGCTGCTGGATAGACGCTGGTTCTACCGGGTCATTCCACGGCAGATCGACGACTTCTTCGACAGCGACCGGTTCGGGCTCCGGCTCAGGTACGGGTTCAGGCGCAATCACCGGGGCTACCGGGGCAGGCTCGGGAGCAGGCTCGGGAGCAGGCGCAGGTGCAACCACCGGCGCTGGCGCTGGCGCAACAGCCGCAGCAACTACCGGCGCAGGTTTCGGCGCGGCAGCCACTGAGTTTGCGGAATCAACTGTGGCCTGGCTGATCCCCACTGGCTTTAGCGGTTGCCTCGGGGCATCCGCCGTGTCCGCCGGCCGGAAGGCCAGCATCCGCAGCAGCACCATTTCAAAACCGCCTCGCGGGTCCGGCGCCAGTGGCAAGTCGCGGCGGCCGATCAGGCCCATCTGGTAATAGAACTGCACGTCTTCGGCCGGCAAGGCTTGGGCCAGCGCCAACACCCGGTCACGGTCGCCGTGACCATTGTCGACACCTTCCGGCAAGGCCTGGGCGATGGCGACGCGGTGCAGCACGTTAAGAATTTCCGAGAGCACGCCATTCCAGTCCGGCCCTTGTTCGGCCAAGTGGCGCACGGCTTCGAGCAACGCCTTGGCGTCGCCCTCGATCAGTGCGTGCAGCACGTCGTAAACCTGGCCGTGATCCAGCGTACCGAGCATTGCCCGTACGTCGGTAGCCAGCACCTTGCCTTCACCGAAGGCGATGGCCTGGTCGGTCAGGCTCATGGCGTCACGCATCGAACCGTCGGCCGCGCGGCCGAGCAGCCACAGTGCGTCGTCTTCGAACGGTACGTTTTCGGCGGTCAGGACATGAGTCAAATGCTCGACCACACGCTCGGGCGTCATGTTCTTCAGGGAGAACTGCAGGCATCGCGACAAAATCGTTGCCGGAAGTTTCTGCGGGTCGGTGGTCGCAAGGATGAACTTGACGTAGGGCGGCGGCTCTTCGAGGGTTTTCAGCAGCGCATTGAAGGAATGGCTGGAGAGCATGTGCACTTCGTCGATCAGGTAGACCTTGAAGCGCCCGCGGCTCGGGGCGTACTGCACGTTATCGAGCAGCTCGCGGGTGTCCTCGACCTTGGTCCGGCTCGCGGCGTCGATCTCGATCAGGTCGACGAAGCGGCCTTCATCGATCTCGCGGCACACCGAACACTCGCCACAAGGGCTTGAAGTGATACCTGTTTCACAGTTCAGACATTTGGCGATGATCCGCGCAATCGTCGTCTTGCCGACGCCCCGCGTCCCGGTGAACAGGTAGGCGTGGTGCAGGCGCTGGCTGTCCAAGGCATTGATCAGAGCCTTGAGCACATGGGTCTGGCCGACCATTTCGCGGAACGAGCGCGGACGCCATTTACGTGCAAGAACCTGATAACTCATCGAAAACCGTCGCGGCAAAGGAAGCAGAAGCGGCTAATGCTAGCGGAGCAAGGGCAAAATTGCATCCGGTGCGCTCTTCTATTCTGGCTAAGCTGCATGGGCGGAGGCATTTGTCGGCACGGGAACGGGAATTACCGGAGCATTTATGCGGTGGGCCGTGGGGGCAATACTGGGAATCAGCCTGAACGCGATGGCCGCGCAGCCGCCGCTGCGTTTTGCCATGGCCGACAGCTGGGCGATGCCGCTGGTGCAATATGAACGTGGCCGACCGACCCAAGGCATTCTTTACGACATGATGCTCAGCCTCGCGACCCAGGTCGGCATGCCAGCAGAGTTTCACGTCCTGCCCCGCACCCGGGTGCAGAACGCCATGGAACACGGCGAAGTCGACGTGCGCTGTTATGCCGCGCAATCCTGGCTGCCGAACCAGTCCGGTGATTACATCTGGAGCATTCCGCTTTTTTTCCAGCGTGATCTGCTGATCAGCCGCCAGGATCAACCCTCCAGCGTCGATCCGGCCCACCTGCCCCGCCAGTCGATCGGCACCGTGCTCGGCTACAGCTATCCTACCTTGCAACCACTGTTCGACGCCGACCGCTTATGGCGCGAAGACGCGCGCAACCAGGAACAGGTGCTGGACAAGCTGCTGGCCGGCCGATACCGCTACGCCGTGAGCAACCAATGGACACTGGACTGGTTCAACCAGCGCCTGCTGCCGGGGCAACAACTGCAAGGGGTGGCGGTGTTGCAGGAGCAGCAGGTCGGTTGCTACGTCCGCAACGACCCGGTCGTGCCGGTGCAGCGGATATTGAGAACGTTGCTGCGGATGAAAATGTCGGGGGAGATTGATGACATTATCCGGTTGTATACCGGCGCCCCCGAAAGCGCCCCATGACCCTGCGCAAACGAGCCGAATAATCAGTGCCCCGCCGTATCGCGGAATTTCTGGTATTCGTGATATTCGACCCAGGCAACCACATCGTACGGCACGTAAAGCTTCAGCCTGGCGCGGGAAATGGCGATGTACACGGCGCAGATCCGCTGATCGAACGCATAGGCATCCTTGAATTTCTCGTTGGTCAGCAGGCCGGGAGTCAGCAGAACCTTGTCGAACTCCATTCCCCCCGCCTCTTCCGCCAGCATCAGCATGCAGCCGTTGCCAGTGTTGTCGATCATTCGGTTCAGGCGTGTCAGATCGGCAATCATGAAGCCGTTTTCCAGCTTGGCCCTGACCCGCAGAAACGACTCGTCGAACCGGTTCGCGTCGCACACCGCTTGCCAGTCGGGCAAGTCGCTGAAGTACGGATGCACGCCGTTTTCGCTGAATTCGGAACGGTAGAATTCCGGTTTGAACAACTCGATGGCAGTGGCCATGAAATGCTTCAGATCATCCTGAGTTAGCTTGTCCGGGAATCTGAACTTGCAGTTGGAATCGTGCAGGTGGATGGCCCAGATCATGGTGTCCCACGGCGATGCCGTCAGCACCACGCAACCTTCTGACGGCACGAAGCCTTCCGGGTATTCCTTGATAACGACGTCAGCATCACTGGCGCCTTCGAACGGAATCTTGCCCTTCTGCGAGTGCCGGGCGATCAGCGGGTTGACCAGCCGTTCGACATTGCGGCCCGAGCGCACGGAATAGCTGATATCGCTTTGGCGAACCTCTCGGTGGCGCTTGACTGGCACGCCGCTGGCCTGTTGATACTCGTCGCCGAGGGTGATCAACACCTGGCGACCACGTTCGATGATCTGCAACAACGACCCGGGAATGTCCTGACTCTCGTCGATCAGCACATGGGTATAGCGCGCCGGCACCACGCAACCGGCAATGCAGGCCCGTTTGATCACCAGCAGCGCTTCGAACCCGGTCTGGCTGCCCCATGCCGGATTGAGCTCAAGGTAGCCCCACACCCGGCTCGAATACTCCAGCAACACCTGAGCTTCGACGCTGGAGAGCGGCTGGTTGAAATGCGGCAGATGCTTCGCCGAAAAGGTGTGATCGCGGAAGCGGCAGTAGCGTTCGATCACTTTGAGGCAGAGTTCAAGAGTCGCCTGCCCGTCGTGATGACGAAAACCGAAGATATTCAGTTCCTGCGCCAGCGCCTGCCGGGTCGGGATTCGCCCTCCCTGCGCCTGAGGTCTATGCCCGAGCATCAGCGACTGCGCAAACGCCAGGAAGGTCTTGCCGGCCTTCTTCTCGCTCGGCCCCACCATCCGCTGGCGAAGCACCTCCAGTTTGGCCGGGGTGCGCGCCAGCAACAGAGTCTTTTCCGGGCGTAGATGCTCCAGCAACGCCACCAGCAGATGGCTTTTGCCGATCCCCGCGTAACCTTGAACGTGGAGGTCTTCGTCCAGGTTGGCGCGGAAGGTTCTGACCAGTTTGTCCTGTGCCGGGCTCAACCAGCGCTCGCGGTAACGGGGCGTCACTATCGGCTGGCTGAACGGGTCATGGCTGCGATGACGCCGGACTTTGTAGTCGAAATCCCAATGACCATCGGGCAACAAGTAGTCGCGTGCGGACACTTCTTCAGGCAGCAGAAAACGCAGGTTCAGCGGTTGGAGGACCTTCAGGCCGAAATACAGTTTGCGCGGGTCGAACAATCGCTGGGCTTCTGACAGCAGGCCCGCCTTCGTTGACTGACGATTTTCGGCAGCCCAAGACAAAAGCTTGGCCAGAATCTTCTCTGCTGCCACAGCGCCGAGATCCTGCTCTTTTGTTTGCACCAGGTTCTGGATGACCAGCACTGCCGCCAACTCTGGATCGGTCAGGGCTTCGAGGGCATTGGTGCCACTCGCCTGCAACAGGTTCGCGCAGGTTTCATCCGTGACGGGCAAGAACACAGGGCTGGATAAATCGGAATGTTCGGGGAGCATAAAACCTCGCGGTCAGGATGCAGACCTTACAAGGTTGTTCCTGGCCAGACTCTTCATTTAGTTCGGTGGCTGCGAGTATGCGGGATTGAAGAGCAAATGATTACCCCGTGTCGGGCTCATCGCGAGCAGGCTCGCTCCCACAGGGTGTGCTGATTCGAACGCCAAATCGCAGGCATAAAAAAACCGCAGTGGGCGAAACCCATGCAGTTCGGTGTTGATTCGTTTGGCGTTCGTTAAGGTGGTAACCCTACCAGCCACACCCCGGCACACAATGTTCCCGCTATGGCTGCTGCCTTCCGGCTCTGACCAGGTTCACGGGTAATCGTTGCGGGGGGACCGATAGGGTCACCATAACGACACTCGCCTGTCGGCGAGCCGCGCCATTGTACCTATCTGAGACGAAGTTACAACCGCTGGTTGCAGATAAAAAATATGAAGGGCTTCAAGCACTTGCTATTGCGCCTGAAGCACCTCGTCCGCACGGCCGCCCTCTTGCTGGATCACCAGATGAATGAAGTGCAGCTTGGCGATTGCCGCTGGCGGCAGGACGAACGGATAGAAATCCGGCTGGCCCATGCTGCGCGACAGCTCATTGAGCATGCCCGCCAGTTCGATCCACGCATTGACGAACGACAGGAACGCAGCGCCGCCGGGATGCTCGGGGTCGTACAGCGTGCTCGACGGAAACGGCTGATAGTCGAGATCCATCTCCCGGGCGCTCATGCCGAAACTCAGCGCCGTGTCGACCGCATCCATCATGTGCAGGTAATGCGCCCAGGTTTCCGCCCAGTCTTCCCACGGGTGCATGGTGGCGTAGGCGCTGACGTAATGCTGCGACCAGTCCGCCGGCGCGCCCTGTTGATAATGCCGCTCCAGCGCCTCGGCATAACTGGCGCGTTCGTCGCCGAACAGGTTCCGGAATGAACCGAGCCAGGGGCCGTTGGCGATCAACCGATCCCAGTAGTAATGCCCGACTTCATGGCGAAAATGCCCGAGTAGCGTGCGATAGGGTTCGTGCATCTGCGCCCGGACCTGCTCGCGGTGCGCGTCGTCGGCTTCTGCGATGTCGAGGGTGATCAAGCCATTGGCATGGCCGGTCATGGGAGCATTGCCCTCCAGATCGACACCGATGAAATCGAACGCCAGGCCGGTTTCTTCATCGACCGTTTTCGGGATGACCGGCAGGCCGAGGCCAATCAGTTGCGCCACCAGTCGCCGCTTGGCGATTTCCACCTTGCGCCAGCGCTCGGGGTTTTCCGGGACGGACAGGTCGGGAATGGTGCGATTCAGAGCGCAGGCCGCGCACAGGGTGTCTTGATCGTTGGCGGGCAGCAGCCAGTTGCAGGCGGCCGGAGTGTCGAGGTTGGCGCAACGCCGAAACAGCCCGGCCTCGGGATCGACGTCCAGCGTCCAGGTACCCTCTTGCGGCCCGGGTTGCAGCGAGGTCAGCCGACTGTGTTCCGGTTGATAACCCAGCGCCGCGTTGCAGGCCAGGCACTGGCTGTTGCGAAAGAACAGCGACTGGCCGCAGCGGCACGGCCAGACTTTGCTGTTGCGCGAGGATTCGCCCATGAACGGCGCGACGATGCGGGAACTGAGCTGCTCGAAAAAGCGGTACATGGCGATCTCTCCCTGGGGCTTGCCAAGACTAGATCATTCCTGCGCGCAGATCGTTCCCACGCTCTGCGTGGGAACGATCATCGGTTAAGCGCTGATACCGTGTCCTTTCAGGAACGCGATAAACGCCTCTTCATCCATCACTTTCACGCCCAGCTCGTTGGCCTTGGTCAGTTTCGACCCGGCCCCCGGCCCCGCGACCACGCAATGGGTCTTGGCCGACACGGAACCGGCGACCTTGGCGCCGAGGCTTTCCAGATGCTCCTTGGCGACGTCGCGGCTCATCAGCTCGACCTTGCCGGTCAGCACCCAGGTCTCACCGGCCAGCGGCAAGCCTTCGACGACTTTCTTTTCGCTCTGCCAGTGCATGCCGAAATCGCGAAGCTGCTTTTCAGCGTCTTCTGCCAGTTGCCGATGCTCGGGCAATTCGAAGAACCCGCGAACCGAGTTGGCCTGTTTCTCCGGCAATGCCTGGCGCATGTCCAGCCAGTCAGCGTTCATCACCCCTTCCAGCGATTCGAACTTGTCCGCCAGTTTCTGCGCCCCGCCCGGGCCCACCGAAGGAATGTTCAACTTGTCGAGGAAGCCGCCCAGCGTAGTGCTTGCGGCAAACTCGGCGCCCAGCTCGCCCTGATCCTGAATCTGCAAACCATGGCCCAGCAATTCGGTAATCACCTGCTGGTTGTGCGCATCTTCAAAGAAGCTGTGGATCTCGTGCGCCACCTCCAGGCCGATGTCCGGCAAGTACGTCAGCACTTGCGGCAAGGCTTGCTGGACGCGCTCCAGCGAACCCAGCGAACGCGCCAGCACCTTGGCCGTTTCCTCGCCAACATCCGGAATGCCGAGCGCATAGATGAACCGCGCCAGACCCGGCTTCTTGCTGTCTTCGATGGCGGCCAGCAACTTGTTGCTCGACACCTCGGCAAAGCCTTCGAGGTCGACGATGTCGTCGAACTTCAGCGCGTAAAGATCGGCAGGTGAACTTACCAGACCTTCGTCCACCAGTTGCTCGACGCTCTTGTCACCGAGGCCTTCAATGTCCATCGCCCGACGGGAAACGAAGTGAATGATCGCCTGCTTGAGCTGCGCACCGCAGGCCAGTCGGCCAACACAGCGATACACCGCGCCCTCGCTGATGGTTTCCTTGCCCTTGCTGCGCTTGACCAGTTGCGTGCGCTCGACATGGGATCCGCAGACCGGGCAGCTTTCGGGAATCTGCACCGGTCGCGCATCTTCCGGGCGGCGCTCGATGACCACTTGAACCACTTGCGGAATCACGTCACCGGCGCGGCGAATGATCACCGTGTCGCCGATCATGAGGCCCAGCCGGGCGACTTCGTCCATGTTGTGCAGCGTGGCGTTGGCCACGGTGACGCCGGCAACTTTCACTGGTTTCAAGCGCGCCACAGGCGTGACGGCGCCGGTGCGGCCGACCTGAAACTCCACATCAAGCAGTTCGGTGAGCTCTTCCATGGCCGGGAATTTGTGCGCGATGGCCCAGCGCGGTTCGCGGGCGCGGAAGCCCAGTTCGCGCTGGTCGGCAATACTGTTGACCTTGAACACCACGCCGTCGATTTCATAGGCCAGCGAGTTACGGCGTTCACCGATATCGCGGTAGTACTCCAGGCATTCGCCAATGCCCTTGGCCAGTTTCAGTTCGTGGCTGATCGGCATGCCCCAGGCTTGCAGTTGCTTGAGGTTGCCGATGTGGGTGTCGGAAATATCGTGAGAGACCTGGCCGATGCCGTAACAGCAGAACTCCAGCGGACGGTTGGCGGTGATCTTCGAATCCAGCTGGCGCAAGCTGCCAGCGGCGGCGTTGCGCGGGTTGGCGAAGGTCTTGCCGCCGATTTCCAGTTGCGAGGCGTTGAGACGCTCGAAACCGGCCTTGGACATGAACACTTCGCCGCGCACTTCCAGCGTCGCCGGCCAGCCTTCGCCGTGCAGCTTCAGCGGAATGTTGCGCACGGTGCGCACGTTGACGCTGATGTCTTCGCCGGTGGTGCCGTCGCCGCGCGTGGCGCCGCGTACCAGCACACCATCCTGATACAGCAGACTGACCGCCAGGCCATCGAGTTTCGGCTCGCAGCTGTATTCCACCGCCGCGCTACCGCCGAACAGATCACCGGCCGGCAGGTCCAGACCTTCGGTCACCCGACGGTCGAACTCGCGCATGTCGTTTTCTTCGAAGGCGTTGCCGAGGCTGAGCATCGGCACTTCGTGACGCACCTGAGTGAACGCGGTCAATGCTACGCTGCCGACGCGTTGGGTCGGCGAGTCGCTGGTGATCAGTTCAGGGTTGGCCGCTTCCAGCGCCTTGAGCTCGTGGAACAACCGGTCGTACTCGGCATCCGGAATGCTCGGCTCATCGAGGACGTGGTAACGGTAGTTGTGCTGATCGAGTTCAGCGCGCAGCTCTAGAATGCGGTCTTTGGCGGCAGTCATGGGTGTTCTCTCATAAAGCAAAAGAGCAGCCGAGGCTGCTCAATCTATTTTGCCGATTGCCCCTTTATTGCGAGGCAACCTTTTCAATCAACGCTTCTGGGTCAGGGCGCGACGTTCGAATTCGACGATGCGCTGACGGTAGTGCTCGATGGTCTGCGCGGTCAGGACGCTGCGCTGGTCATCTTTCAATTCGCCGTTCAGTTCCTGGGACAGCTTGCGGGCTGCTGCGACCATCACGTCGAAGGCCTGCTTCGGATGACGCGGGCCTGGCAGGCCGAGGAAGAAGCTCACCGCCGGGGTGCTGAAATGGTCGATGTCGTCCAGATCGAAGATGCCCGGCTTGACCGCGTTGGCCATGGAGAACAGCACTTCGCCGTTGCCGGCCATGCTTTCGTGACGGTGGAAAATGTCCATCTCGCCGAAACGCAGACCGCTTTCCAGAATGTTCTGCAACAGTGCCGGGCCTTTGAAGCCAGCCGGGTCGCGGCAGATCACGCTGATCACCAGCACTTCTTCGGCTTGCGGCTGATCTTTATCGGCCACTGCCGGCGACGACTTGGCGGCAGGCTCGACGAAATCATCATCGCGGCTGCTGAAGCTCGGACCGCCGTCCAGATCCAGATCAAGGTTCAGGTCGCCCTGGGCCGGACCGTTGCTGCCACGCTTGCCGCGCTTGGAACCGGATTCGCGAGGCTCTCGTGCTTCGCGGGCCGGCATGCTCACCGATGGCAGATCGTGTTCGTCCAGTTGCGGCTCTTTATGGGTGTCCAGCACGCGGGCCGGGCCCAACAGCTCAGCGCTGGTGTCCTCGTCCGGCAGGTTGGACAGGCTTCGGTCAAGACGGAATTTCAGTTTTCCCTTGCCGCCGCGCATACGGCGCCAGCCATCGAAAAGAATACCGGCTATCACAATGATGCCGATGACGATCAGCCACTCGCGCAGACCGATTTCCATGTAATCCCGTGCCTCTATAAAAAATGCTGAAAAATAAGGGGTTTACAATGTGCAAACCGCTTTAAAACGTGGCGCCAACTCTATGTTCTGACAGGCGTTTTGCCCACGTATACGAAAAATTGACATTAAACTAGCACGACCAAAGACAACTTTACACCGTCTGTCTCATTGGCTTGCGCGATTATGTCGATTGGCCAGCAAGCCGAAGCCGGTAAATATGTCCTACAGACTACAAATACCTTTTCCGACAGCGCCGGCTCAGGCATCCACCATCGCCATCGCCTCCTCGACATCCACGGCTACCAGTCGCGAACAACCCGGCTCGTGCATCGTTACGCCCATCAACTGCTCGGCCATTTCCATGGCGATCTTGTTGTGGGTGATATAGATGAACTGTACGGTCTGCGACATCTCTTTGACCAATCGTGCGTAGCGTCCAACGTTAGCGTCATCCAGTGGCGCGTCAACCTCATCGAGCATGCAGAACGGCGCCGGGTTCAACTTGAAGATCGCAAAAACCAGCGCCAGTGCGGTCAGGGCTTTTTCGCCGCCGGAGAGCAAATGGATGGTGCTGTTCTTCTTTCCGGGCGGCTGCGCCATGATCGTCACCCCTGTATCGAGTAGATCTTCGCCCGTCAGTTCCAAATACGCGCGCCCGCCACCGAAAACTTTCGGGAAAAGCGCCTGTAAACCGCCATTGATCTGATCAAAGGTATCTTTGAAACGGTTACGGGTTTCTTTGTCGATCTTGCGGATGACGTTTTCCAGCGTCTCCAGCGCTTCGACCAGATCGGCGTCCTGCGCATCCAGATAACGTTTACGTTCGGATTGTTGTGTGTATTCGTCGATCGCCGCGAGGTTGATCGCGCCCAGCCGCTGAATGCGCGCGGCGATGCGTTCAAGTTCTTCTTCGGCCTCCTTTTCGCTGGCCTCGGCGGTCAGGGTGTTGAGCACGCCGTGCAAATCGTAGCCGTCTTCCAGCAGTTGATCCTGCAGGGCCTTGCGGCGCACGGTCAGGGCTTGCCATTCCATGCGTTGCTGTTCGAGCTGGCCACGGATCAATTGCGATTGCTGCTCGGCCTGGGTCCGGCGTTTTTCCGCGTCGCGCAATTCGCGGTCGGCGTCTTCCAGGGCGATCTGTGCGGTCTTGAGTTCGTCGTCGACGCTCATGCGCTTGTCGAGCAACTCTTCGAGCTTGAGGCGCAGCTCTTCCAACGGTGCCTCACCCTCCTCCAGATTGAGGCTGAGCTGTTCACGCTTTTCGGTGAGACGCTCGGCCTGCATTTCCAGACGCTCAAGCGCCTGTCGTGTCGAATCATGTTGCGCCCGCAGTGAGCCGAGGCGAACGGCCAACTGATGCGCATGATCCTTGTGCTGACGGGCTTCCTGACGCACGCGGTCGAGGCGTTCGCGCAGGCTGTCACGCTGGGCAAGCAGCAACTCGCGCTGCTCGGTATCGAGGGCCATGGCGTCGAGGGCGTCCTGTAACTGGATCCGCGCTTCGCCGATGTTTTCGTGTTCCAGTTCGCGTTGCTCAGCGAGCTCGACCAGTTCTTCGTCGAGTCGGGTGCGACGCAGGTTCAACTGCTCGGCTTTGGCTTTACCGGCGGACAGTTGAGCTTTCAGCTCGCCTTGCTGACGAGCTTCGTCTTGCAGCAAACGACGCAAATGTTCGCGACCGTTTTCCTGCTGACGCTGTTGCGCGCGCAAAGTCTGCAAACGGGTTTCCATGGCCTCGACCGTGGCTTCGCGCTCTTCGCGTTCCGCATGCAGCGCTTCGATTTCCTGACCGCGCGCGAGCATGCCGCTTTCGGCTTCGCTGGCGCGGCGTACCCGCAGGAAATGCCGGCCAACCCAGTAACCGTCACGGCTGATCAAACTCTGCCCGGCAGCCAGTTGGCCACGCAGGGCCAGTGCCTGCTCAAGGCTGTCGACCGGTTTGACCTGAGCCAGCCATGGCGACAGATCAACCTGCGCCTCGACCTTGTCCAGCAGGCTGCCGGCCACGCGCACGCCGTCGTTGCCGGGGCTGAGCAAACGCAGATCGCCCTGGGCAAAACCGGACAAATCGAAACCGCCGAAGTCTTCCACCAACACCGCTTGCAGGTCGGCGCCGAGCACGGTTTCCACCGCCAGCTCCCAACCGGCCTCGACCTTCAGGCCTTCGGCCAGACGCGGGCGTTCGGCGAGGTTGTGCTCCTTCAGCCATTCGGCGGTGCCAGTACCCGGATCGAGCGCGGCCTGCTGTAAGGCTTCGAGGGATGCGAGGCGACCGTTCAAACGCTGCAAATCGCCCTGCGCCTGTTGCTGTGCAGTGAGCGCCTGCTGCAATTCCTGGCGCAGTTGCTCAAGCTTTTCGACTTGGGCTTCTTCGCTGGTCTGCAAATCTTCAAGGGTGGCTTCGGACTCGGCGAGCTGTTCGCTGAGCTCCATGATCGCCGCGTCTTCCGGATCGGCCGAGAGCAACGCCCGCTCTTCGCCCAGACGCTTTTGCCGATCGGCCAGACGCTCCATGCTGGTTTCCAGCTGCTGGATGCGCGACTGCTGCACTTCGGCCTGACGGCGGGGTTCGGCGGCGGTCAGGTTGAAGGCGTCCCACTGCTCCTGCCAGCCGTGCATGACGGCTTCGGAATCTTCCAGCGCCGCGGCGGCCTCTTCGGCGGCGGCGTTGGTGATTTCCTGCTCGGGGGTCAGTTGATCGAGCTCTTCGCCGAGGGTCAGCAGCAAGGTGCGGTCATGGCCCAGGTGCGATTCGGTTTCGAGGCGCGCGCGCTCTGCTTCTTTCAGATCGTCCTGCAATTGGCGCAAACGCTGCTGGCCGTGCTGGATGCTCTGCTCGACCCGGGCGATGTCGCCGCCGACCGAATAGAAACGCCCCTGCACCAGATTGAAGCGCTCGGACAGGTCATGGTGACCGTCGCGCAGGCGCTCAATCGCTGCGTCAGCGTTGCGCTGCTCGGCGACCAGCGCTTCAAAGCTGATTTCCTGGTTGCCGATGATCGACTCGCGCTGACCGACCTGATCGTTCAGATCCTGCCAGCGCAGGGCCGACAGTTGCGCCTTGAGCTGGCGTTCTTCGGCCTTGAATTCCTGATACTTCTTCGCCGCCTCAGCCTGACGATGCAGACGTTCGAGCTGGCGCTCGAGTTCTTCGCGCAGGTCGGTCAGACGGGCAAGGTTTTCGTGGGTACGGCGGATGCGGTTTTCGGTCTCGCGCCGGCGCTCCTTGTACTTGGAGATGCCGGCGGCTTCTTCGATGAAGTTACGCAGGTCTTCCGGCTTGGACTCGATCAGCTTGGAGATCATCCCCTGCTCGATGATCGAGTAGCTGCGCGGGCCGAGGCCGGTGCCGAGGAAGATGTCGGTGATGTCACGACGACGGCATTTGGCGCCGTTGAGGTAATAAGTCGTCTGGCTGTCGCGGGTCACTTTGCGGCGGATCGAAATTTCCGCGTACGCCGCCCACTCGCCCAAAAGCGTACCGTCGGAGTTGTCGAACACCAGCTCGATGCTCGCCTGGCTCACCGGTTTGCGGCTGGTCGAGCCGTTGAAGATGACGTCGGTCATCGACTCGCCGCGTAGGTTCTTGGCCGAGCTTTCGCCCATCACCCAGCGCACGGCGTCGATGATGTTCGACTTGCCGCAACCGTTCGGCCCGACGACTGCCGCCATATTGCTGGGGAAGTTCACCGTGGTCGGGTCGACGAAGGATTTGAACCCCGCCAGTTTGATGCACTTGAGGCGCAAGGTCAGGCAACCGTCAGGGCGGACACCACCAGATCGCAACTGCGCTGGGCATAAGCCGTCAGCACGATGCGGATCTGCGGCAGGTCACGGGCGAGGACGGCGGCCAGCAAGCGCTCGAACAGTTCGAGGAACTCGCTCATCTCGGCCTTGCGCTGTTCAAGCGCGAGGAAGTATGCACGGCTCATGGCCGGTTGCAGGTTTTCGACGGTTTCCTGCAGGTACGGGTTGTTGGCGAACGGATACGCGGCGCGCATCACGTTGAAGCTGTCATCGACGAAGGTGCGGATGTCCTGACGCTCGTAGCTGGCGGTCAGACGCTGCTGGATCTGCACGAACGGCGCCATGTCGGCCTGGACTTGCCAGCCATTGGCCACTGCGTTGCCGAGCAGGATGTACAGCTCGCTCATCAACGTGCACAGGCTCTGCACCTTGTGCGCCGTCAGCTCGGTGACGTGGGCACCGCGGCGCGGCAGGATCGCGATCAGATGACGGCGCTCCAGGATCAGCAAGGCTTCGCGGACCGAGCCGCGGCTGACGTTCAGCGCCAGCGTGACCTTCTGTTCCTGAATGCGCTCACCCGGCTTCATTTCGCCGCGAATGATCCGTTCGGCGAGGTGGTGAGCGATTTGCTCGGCGAGGCTGTCCGGCGCCTTGAACGTCATGGTTGTCCTTCAAACTCTTCGATCTGCACAAGCGGCGCAGTGTAGCGCAATGCGCGGTCATGGCGGAGTGCCCGCACAGCGGTTTTTGGCACGAATCCCGCAAAAAAGCGCTTGATCCAATGAGGGTCAATACTGAAGAGACACGTGGTTGAGCGACAAAACAGTTTTTCCTGACCTTTAAGTCAGAAAACCATTGACCGAAAAGTCAGACCTGCTAAATTCGGCTCTAGTCGCTCAACAACAATAATGAGTCTGCGAGGCCTTCCGTGATCCAGTTTTTACTTAACCAGGAACTCCGTAGCGAGCACGCCCTGGACCCGAACCTGACTGTGCTCAACTACCTGCGTGAACACGTGGGCAAATCCGGCACCAAAGAAGGCTGCGCCAGCGGTGACTGCGGCGCCTGTACGGTGGTGGTCGGCGAGTTGCAGACGGATGACGATGGCCGCGAGCACATCCGCTATCGCAGCCTTAACTCGTGCCTGACCTTCGTTTCGTCGCTGCACGGCAAGCAATTGATCAGCGTCGAAGACCTCAAGCACCAGGGCGAACTGCACAGCGTGCAGAAAGCCATGGTCGAGTGCCACGGTTCGCAGTGCGGTTTCTGCACCCCCGGCTTCGTGATGTCGTTGTTCGCCCTGCAAAAGAACAGCGATGCACCGGATCATGCCAAGGCCCACGAAGCGCTGGCCGGCAACCTCTGCCGCTGCACCGGCTACCGGCCGATTCTGGCCGCCGCCGAGCAATCCTGCTGCGGCAAGCAGCCGGACCAGTTCGACGCCCGGGAAGCGGAAACCATCGCCCGCCTCAAAGCCATTGCCCCGACATCGATTGGCGAACTCAACAGCGGCGACAAACGCTGCCTGGTGCCGCTGACCGTAGCCGACCTGGCCGATCTCTATGACGCTTATCCACAAGCCCGCCTGCTGGCCGGCGGCACCGATCTGGCGCTGGAAGTCACTCAGTTCCACCGCACCCTGCCGGTGATGATCTACGTCGGCAACGTCGCCGAAATGAAGCGCATCGAGCATTTCGAGGATCGCATTGAAATCGGCGCCGCCACTGCCCTCTCCGACTGCTACGAAGCGTTGAACGCCGAGTACCCGGACTTCGGCGAACTGCTGCACCGCTTCGCCTCCCTGCAGATCCGCAACCAGGGCACCCTTGGTGGCAACATCGGCAACGCCTCGCCGATCGGTGACTCACCACCGCTGCTGATCGCCCTCGGCGCGCAGATCGTGCTGTGCAAGGGCGAAACCCGCCGCACGCTGAACCTGGAAGACTACTTCATCGATTACCGGGTCACCGCGCGTCAGGAAAGCGAGTTCATCGAGACGATCATCGTCCCTCGTGCCACGGCCGAGCAGCGCTTCCGCGCCTACAAAGTCTCCAAGCGTCTGGACGATGACATCTCCGCCGTCTGCGCCGCGTTCAACCTGCGCGTCGAAAACGGCGTGATCACCGACGCCCGAGTCGCCTTCGGCGGCATGGCCGCGATCCCGAAACGCGCCGCTCACTGCGAAGCCGTGTTGCTCGGTCAGCCGTTCAACAACGCTGTCGTCGAACGCGCCTGCACCGCGCTGGGCGAGGATTTCACCCCGCTCTCGGACTTCCGCGCCAGCAAGGAATATCGCCTGCTCAGCGCGCAGAACCTGCTGCGCAAATACTTCATCGAACTGCAAACACCGCACATCGAGACTCGGGTGACCGCTTATGTCTAACCATCACGGCGTAGAGAAAACACAAGCTGAACTGGCTGAATTGTTCGCCAGGGACCTGACCACCGGTGTCGGCCGCAGCGTCAAGCACGACAGCGCCGCCAAGCATGTGTCCGGCGAAGCGCAGTACATCGATGACCGCCTGGAATTCCCCAACCAGTTGCACGTTTACGCACGGTTGTCGGATCGCGCCCACGCGAAAATCATCAGCATCGACACCAAACCCTGCTATGCCTTCGAAGGCGTGCGCATCGCCATCACCCACGAAGACGTGCCGGGCCTGAAAGACATCGGCCCGCTGCTGCCGGGCGATCCGCTGCTGGCCATCGATGACGTTCAGTTCGTCGGCCAACCGGTATTGGCCGTGGCCGCGAAAGATCTGGAAACCGCACGTAAGGCTGCGATGGCCGCGATCATCGAATACGAAGATCTGGAACCGGTGCTCGACGTGGTCGAAGCCCTGCGCAAACGCCACTTCGTGCTCGACAGCCACACCCACCAGCGCGGCGATTCGGCCAACGCCCTGGCCACCGCTGAACATCGAATCCAAGGCACGCTGCACATCGGCGGCCAGGAACACTTCTATCTGGAAACCCAGATCTCTTCGGTGATGCCAACCGAAGATGGCGGCATGATCGTCTACTGCTCGACCCAGAACCCCACCGAAGTGCAGAAACTGGTGGCCGAGGTCCTAGACGTATCCATGAACAAGATCGTGGTCGACATGCGCCGCATGGGCGGTGGTTTCGGCGGCAAGGAAACCCAGGCCGCAAGCCCTGCATGCCTGTGCGCAGTGGTCGCGCACCTCACCGGCCAGCCGACCAAGATGCGTCTGCCACGGGTCGAAGACATGCTGATGACCGGCAAGCGTCACCCGTTCTATGTCGAGTACGACGTCGGCTTCGACAGCACCGGGCGCCTGCACGGGATTGCGATGGATCTGGCCGGTAACTGCGGATGTTCACCTGACCTGTCGGCCTCGATTGTCGACCGGGCGATGTTCCACTCGGACAACTCGTACTACCTCGGCGATGCGACCATCAACGGTCACCGCTGCAAGACCAACACCGCATCGAACACCGCCTACCGTGGTTTCGGCGGTCCGCAAGGGATGGTCGCGATCGAAGAAGTGATGGACGCCATCGCCCGTCACCTCAACCTCGATCCGCTGGCTGTGCGCAAGGCCAACTACTACGGCAAGACCGAGCGCAACGTCACCCATTACTACCAGACCGTCGAGCACAACATGCTCGAAGAAATGACCGCCGAACTGGAAGAAAGCAGCCAGTACGCCGAACGCCGCGAAGCGATCCGTCGCTACAACGCCAACAGCCCGATCCTGAAAAAAGGCCTGGCGCTGACCCCGGTGAAATTCGGCATTTCCTTCACCGCCAGCTTCCTCAACCAGGCCGGTGCGCTGGTGCACGTCTACACCGACGGCAGCATCCACCTGAACCACGGCGGCACGGAAATGGGCCAGGGCCTGAACACCAAAGTCGCGCAGGTCGTGGCCGAAGTGTTCCAGGTGGAAATGGACCGCGTGCAGATCACCGCGACCAACACCGACAAAGTGCCGAACACTTCGCCGACGGCAGCTTCCAGCGGTGCCGACCTGAACGGTAAAGCCGCGCAGAACGCGGCGGAAATCATCAAGCAACGCCTCGTTGAATTTGCGGCGCGGCATTACAAGGTCAGCGAAGAAGACGTGGAATTCCACAACGGCCACGTCCGTGTGCGCGACCACATCATGACCTTCGAAGCGCTGATCCAGCTGGCGTATTTCAATCAGGTCTCGCTGTCGAGCACCGGGTTCTACAAGACCCCGAAAATCTACTACGACCGCAGCCAGGCCCGTGGCCGGCCCTTCTACTACTTCGCGTTTGGCGCGGCGTGCTGCGAAGTGATCGTCGACACCCTGACCGGCGAGTACAAGATGCTGCGCACCGATATCCTCCACGACGTCGGCGCCTCGCTGAACCCGGCCATCGACATCGGCCAGGTCGAGGGCGGCTTTGTCCAGGGCATGGGCTGGCTGACCATGGAAGAACTGGTCTGGAACAACAAGGGCAAGCTGATGACCAACGGCCCGGCCAGCTACAAGATCCCGGCCGTGGCGGACATGCCGCTCGACCTGCGGGTGAAACTGGTGGAAAACCGCAAGAACCCGGAAGACACGGTGTTTCACTCCAAGGCTGTGGGTGAGCCGCCGTTCATGCTCGGCATCGCCGCGTGGTGCGCGATCAAGGATGCGGTGGCCAGCCTCGGCGACTACAAGCATCAGCCGAAGATCGACGCGCCGGCGACTCCGGAGCGGGTGTTGTGGGGTTGCGAGCAGATGCGCCAGCTCAAAGCGGTTAAGGCCGTCGAAGCTGAAACCGAGGTTGTTTGATGATCGTTCCCACGCCTGCGTGGGAATGCAGCCCGCGACGCTCTGCGTCGCATCCTGAACAGCGGACGCGGAGCGTCCAGTGATGCATTCCCACGCAGAGCGTGGGAACGATCTGAGAGGTGAGATATGTACAACTGGATCGACGCCCTCGCCGACCTGCAGAACCAGGGCGAACCCTGCGTTCTGGTGACGATCATCGAAGAGCTCGGCTCGACGCCGCGCAATGCCGGCTCGAAAATGGTCGTCAGCGCCCGCCAGACGTTCGACACCATCGGTGGCGGGCACCTGGAATACAAAGCCATGCAGATCGCCCGCGAGATGCTCGCCAGCGGCAAGCAGGACACTCATCTTGAGCGCTTCAGCCTCGGCGCCAGTCTGGGCCAGTGCTGCGGCGGCGCCACGGTGCTGTTGTTCGAACCGATGGGCCAGGTGCAGGCGCAGATCGCCGTTTTCGGCGCCGGTCATGTCGGTCGCGCACTGGTTCCATTGCTCGCCAGCCTGCCATGTCGGGTGCGCTGGATCGATTCCCGGGAAGAGGAATTCCCCGAGCAGATTCCCCACGGCGTGCGCAAAATCGTCGCCGAGGAGCCTGCGGATGAAATCGACGACCTGCCCGCCGGCAGCTACTGCATCGTCATGACCCACAATCATCAGTTGGATCTGGAACTCACCGCCGCGATCCTCAAGCGCAACGACTTCACCTGGTTCGGCCTGATCGGCTCGAAGACCAAACGGGCCAAGTTCGAACATCGTCTGCGTGATCGTGGTTTCGACGCCAGTGTCGTGCAACGCATGCGCTGCCCGATGGGCATCAGCGAAGTCAAAGGCAAATTGCCTGTGGAAATCGCCATCTCCATCGCCGGCGAGATCATCGCCACCTATAACGCCAATTTCGGCCAGCACACCGCCAGCGCCGAACCGATTGCCAAACTGCTGCCGGTTTCGCGCCGCAGTCAGGCCGCCACACTCAAAGCCTCAAACTGATTAGAGAACCCTCATGCCTCTGACTCGCAAAGCCTACCGCGCCGCCATCCTGCACAGCATCGCCGACCCTGCCGAGGTTGGCATCGAAGCCTCCTACGAGTATTTCGAGGACGGCCTGCTGGTGGTCGATGGCGGCAAGATCAGCGCCCTCGGCCACGCCAGCGAACTGCTGCCGACCCTGCCGGCGGACATCGAGATCACGCATCACAAGGATGCCCTGATCACCCCGGGCTTCATCGACACCCACATCCACCTGCCGCAGACCGGCATGGTCGGCGCCTACGGCGAACAGCTGCTGGACTGGCTGAATACCTACACCTTCCCGTGCGAAAGCCAGTTCGGCGACAAGGCCCACGCCGATGAAGTGGCGGACATTTTCATCAAGGAACTACTGCGCAACGGCACGACTACCGCACTGGTGTTCGGCAGCGTGCACCCGCAATCGGTGAACTCGTTCTTCGAAGCGGCCGAGAAGCTCGACCTGCGGATGATCGCCGGCAAGGTGATGATGGACCGCAACGCCCCGGACTACCTGACCGACACCGCTGAATCCAGCTATGTCGACAGCAAGGCGCTGATCGAGCGCTGGCACGGCAAGGGTCGCCTGCACTATGCCGTCACCCCACGTTTCGCTCCGACCAGTACCCCGGAACAACTGACCCTCGCCGGCCAGTTGCTGACCGAATACCCGGATCTGTACATGCAGACCCACATCAGCGAGAACCTCAAGGAAATCGAGTGGGTCAAGGAGCTGTTCCCGGAGCGCAAGGGTTACCTCGACGTCTACGATCACTACCAGTTGCTCGGCGAGCGCTCGGTGTTCGCCCACGGCGTGCACCTGTGCGACGACGAATGCGCACGACTGGCGGAAACCGGCTCGGCGATTTCGTTCTGCCCGACCTCGAACTTCTTCCTCGGCAGCGGCCTGTTCAACCTGCCGATGGCCGAGAAGCACAAACTGAACGTCGGCCTCGGGACTGACGTCGGTGGCGGCACCAGTTTCTCGCTGCTGCAGACCCTGAACGAAGCCTACAAAGTGATGCAGCTGCAAGGTGCGCGCCTGAGCCCGTTCAAGTCGCTGTACCTGGCCACCCTCGGCGGCGCGCGGGCGCTGCGTCTGGAAGACAAGATCGGCAACCTGCAACCGGGCTCCGACGCCGACTTCCTGGTGCTGGACTACAACGCCACGCCGCTGCTGAGCTACCGCTTGAAGCAGGCCAACAATATTGCCGAGACGTTGTTCGTGCTGATGACGCTGGGCGATGACCGCACCGTTGCCCAGACTTATGCGGCGGGTGCGCTGGTACATCAGCGTTAGTTTTCTGCAGACAAAAAAATCCCCCGGTACTTTTCAGTCCGGGGGATTTTTATTGCCTGTCGATTCGCTTTAGAGCTTGGCCGCAGGGCGCCCCGGCTTCTTGGTCTGCAACAGATGCGAGAACACCGCATGCAGATCGTCCGAAGCGCTTTCCTCGTCGAGGTTGAGCTTGCTGTCGATGTGATCCATGTGATGCATCATCAGGTCCACCGCCAGCTCGCCGTTGCGTGCTTCTATGGCGTCGATCAACTGGGTGTGCTCGTCGTAGGAACAGTGCGAACGGTTGCCGCTTTCATATTGGGCGATGATCAGCGACGTCTGCGAAACCAGGCTGCGCTGGAAGCTGATCAACGGCGCGTTCTTCGCCGCTTCGGCCAGTTTCAGGTGGAACTCGCCCGAGAGGCGGATGCCGGCGCCGCGATCGCCACGAGAGAAGCTGTCGCGTTCATCGTTGACCATCTGCCGCAGTTCGGCGATCTGCTCGGCCGTGGCGTGCTGCACCGCCAGTTCAGTGATCGCGCGCTCCACCAGACGCCGGGCAAGGAACACCTGACGCGCCTCTTCGACGCTCGGGCTCGCCACCACCGCGCCACGGTTCGGCCGCAACAGCACCACGCCTTCATGGGCCAGGCGCGAGAGTGCGCGGCGAATGATGGTACGGCTGACCCCGAAAATTTCCCCCAGCGCTTCTTCGCTCAACTTTGTACCGGGCGCCAGACGCTGTTCGAGGATAGCCTCGAAGATATGCGCATAGACAATATCGTCCTGGGTTCCGCTGCGGCCGGCTTTGCCTGCTCGCGGTTGTTTCTTGAGGGGTTGCAACTGTTCGTTCATGGGCACTCGAGTCGGGAAGAACTGCGGCGAATTGACCGTGACTGTAATACGGCACAGTGGGTCGCTGGCAAGTATCGCGTAAAAAACAGCGCGATTGTACACAATGGAAGGTGGCAACACGACTGTACGGCTGTTTGTGACTTCGGCTGTATTGCAACGCATCGTTACGTTTGAGTTTAGGCTTAAACCCGAAATCCGTGGCTTGAACAAGGAACGCCGCTGTCATGAACGAAATCACCCACACCCGACCGCGCCCCTTCGCGGACACATCGCCCTCCGCCATCGTCGCCGGATTCATCGCGATGATGACCGGTTACACCAGTTCGCTGGTGCTGATGTTCCAGGCCGGGCAGGCCGCGGGCCTGACCAGCGGGCAGATTTCCTCGTGGATCTGGGCGATCTCCATCGGCATGGCGGTGTGTTCGATCGGCCTGTCGCTGCGCTATCGCACGCCGATCACCATTGCCTGGTCGACGCCCGGCGCAGCCCTGCTGATCACCAGCCTGGGCGGCGTCACCTACGGCGAAGCCATCGGTGCCTACATTACCTGCGCGGTGCTGGTGACGATCTGCGGCCTGACCGGCAGCTTCGAACGTCTGGTGAAAAAGATCCCGGCCTCTCTGGCGGCCGCGTTGCTGGCGGGGATTCTGTTCAAGATCGGCAGCGAAATTTTCGTCGCCGCGCAGCACCGCACCGGCCTGGTGCTGGGGATGTTCTTCACTTATCTGCTGGTCAAACGCCTGACGCCGCGTTATGCGGTGCTTGCCGCGCTGCTGATCGGCACTGCGTTGTCGGGCTTCATGGGATTGTTGGATTTCAGCGGCTTTCACCTGGAAGTGGCAACCCCGGTCTGGACCACGCCGCACTTCTCCCTCGCAGCGACCATCAGCATCGGCATTCCGTTGTTTGTGGTAGCGATGACCTCGCAGAACATGCCTGGCGTCGCCGTGCTGCGCGCCGACGGCTACAACGTCCCGGCCTCGCCCTTGATCACCACCACCGGCATTGCCTCGCTGCTGTTGGCGCCGTTCGGTTCCCACGGCATCAACCTCGCAGCGATCAGCGCCGCGATCTGCACCGGGCGCCATGCCCATGAGGATCGCAACAAACGCTATACCGCAGCGGTGTGGTGCGGGGTTTTCTACGGGATTGCCGGGGTGTTCGGCGCCACGCTGGCGGCGTTGTTTGCCGCTCTGCCCAAGGAGCTGGTGCTGTCGATCGCCGCGCTGGCGCTGTTCGGCTCGATCATCAATGGCTTGAGCATTGCCATGACCGAAGTGAAGGAACGGGAAGCGGCGCTGATCACCTTCATGGTCACGGCGTCGGGGCTGACGCTGTTTTCCATCGGTTCGGCCTTCTGGGGGATTGTCGCGGGGGTGCTGACCTTGCTGATTCTGAACTGGCGCAAGGCCTGAGGCCTGGTTAAAACGCAGGCATAAAAAAACGGCGACCCTCAGGTCGCCGTTTTTTTCAGTATCACTTGGCCGCGTTGATCGGCTTTTCCGGATACCAAACGTCCAGCAGCGGGCTGATTTCAGTAGAAGTCAGCTCGGAGCGGGTTTTCAGCCAGGCTTCAACAGCAGCGCGCTGCTCTTCGGAGACCGAACCACGCTTCTGCAGGCAAACCAGACCGAAGTCGTCGCCGCCGACATAGCCCAGACCGTTGGCTTCCATGGCTTCTTTGATGAATGCTTCGAGGAAAGCGTCAATGGCTTCTTCGGACAGGTCTTCTTTGAAGCCCAGGTTCAGTTCGAAACCCAGCTCTTGAAATTCATCGACGCACAGTTTTTTGCGCAGACGCTGGGAACGGTTAGTCGCCATTGGAACAATCCTCTTAAGTAATAACGGCCGGCACTTTACCAGTTTAAGGCGGCGATTGCCCGCCTATCCGGGACGAGCGTGCGACCGCCCGTAAAAAAATAACGAATTGCCCCCCTTGCGAGAGGCACAAGCTGTTACACCTTGGGGCATAATGCCGACACTTTCATGACCACTGAGGGCCTTTTCATCCATGTCCTCGTCTTTTTCCCCTCGGCTGTAGGGTTTTATTTCATATGATCAAATCGTTGCGTCCTCTGCTCCTGGCCGGCCTTCTTCTGCCGCTGGCTCTGCCTGTTTCAGCTGCCACCATCAATACCGCTCTGACCCCCAACGTCGAAAAAGCCCTCAAGGCCAGCAAGCTGCAACCCAGCGCCCTGTCGCTGGTGATGGTGCCGCTGGACGGCCCGGGCACACCGACCGTGTACAACGCCGATGTATCGGTCAACCCGGCCTCGACCATGAAACTGGTCACCACCTACGCGGCGCTGGAAATGCTCGGCCCCAACCATCAGTGGAAAACCGAGTTCTACACCGACGGCGACCTGAACAGCGGCATCCTCAACGGCAACCTCTACCTCAAGGGTGGCGGCGATCCGAAGCTGAACATGGAAAAACTCTGGCTGCTGATGCGCGACCTGCGCGCCAACGGCGTGACTCAGATCACCGGCGACCTGGTGCTGGACCGCAGCTTCTTCATTCAGCCGCAACTGCCTGAGTTCAATGATGACGGCAACGACGAGAACAAGCCGTTCCTGGTCAAGCCCGACTCGCTGCTGGTCAACCTCAAGGCCCTGCGCTTCGTGGCCCGCAATGACAATGGCCGGGTATTGGTCTCGGTCGAACCGCCGATTGCCAGCATCAACATCGAAAACACCGTCAAGGCGCTGAACTCCAAACAGTGCACCGGTGGCGTGCGCTACAACCCGGTGCCGCAGGCCGATGGCAGCGTCACCGTGACCGTTGCCGGTCAGTTGGGCGAAGGCTGCAGCTCGCAGACTTATCTGTCGCTGCTCGACCACGCGACCTACACCGCCGGCGCCGTGCGGGCGATCTGGAAGGAACTGGGCGGCAGCATCCAGGGCAAGGATCGCCTGGCCCCGACGCCGAGCAACGCCAAAGTGCTGGCCCGCGCGTTCTCGCCGGACCTGGCGGAAATCATCCGCGACATCAACAAATACAGTAACAACACCATGGCTCAGCAGCTGTTCCTGAGCCTGGGCCAGAAATTCCGCAACGACGCCGACGGCGATGACGCCAAGGCCGCGCAACGCGTGGTCCGTCAGTGGCTGGCGAAGAAAGGCATCACTGCGCCGCATCTGGTGATGGAGAACGGCTCCGGCCTGTCCCGTGCCGAACGCGTCAGCGCCCGGGAAATGGCCGCCATGCTGCAAGCCGCGTGGCACAGCCCGTATGCCGCCGAATACATCAGTTCGCTGCCGATTGCCGGCACCGACGGCACCATGCGCAAACGTCTGAAGACTACCGCGATGCGTGGTGAAGCCCACGTCAAGACCGGCACACTGAACACCGTGCGCGCCATCGCCGGCTTCAGCCGCGACGTCAACGGCAATACCTGGGCGGTGGTGGCGATCCTCAACGACAAGGCACCGTTCGGTGCATCGTCGGTGCTGGATCAGGTGCTGCTGGATCTCTATAAACAGCCGAAAATGCCACAGACAGCTTCGGTTCTGTAAGCACCCCACAAACAGTGTGCGAGCGAGCCTGCTCGCGAAGGCGTCCAGTCGGTCGATGAAGATGCACAGACCTTGTCTGACTCATTCGCGAGCAAGCTCGCTCCCGCAGGGGGTCAACGGCAGATGGAATCAGTTCATCTGCCGCTCGACCCGATCCCGCCCGCCCTGCTTCGCCGCGTACACCCCTGAGTCAGCCCGCAGCAACAAGGCATCAGCCCCCTCTCCCGGGCGCCAACTGGCAATTCCGAAACTCGCGGTCACCACACCGACCACATCTACCGGCGCACTGCGCAAGCCCTGCCACAATTCTCTGGCCAACATGTAGGCGTGCTCACCGTCGATGTCCGGGCACAACACCATGAACTCCTCGCCGCCCAAACGGCAAAACACGTCGGTACGCCGAAGGCGATGACCGATTCGCTCGCACACGGCCTGCAACACCCGGTCGCCGACCGCATGGCCATACTGGTCATTGATCCGTTTGAAATGATCGATATCAAGCATGATCACCGACAATTCGCCACCTCCGCGCTCGACCCGTGCCATTTCGCTGGTAAGGCGTTCCTGGAAATAACGGCGGTTGTGGATACCCGTCAACGCATCGGTGACCGACAGGGCGCGCAGTTCTTCCTCCACCCGCTTCAAGTCGGAAATGTCCGAAATGTAGCCATGCCATAGCACGCCGCCGCCCGGCAGTTCCTCGGGGGTCGCTTCGCCGCGCACCCAGCGCAGGCCACGCTCGGGTAATTGCACGCGATATTCCTCGCGCCACGGACTGAGGTTATCGGCCGAGGCGCGGATCGACTTGCGCACGCGGCTGACATCCTGCGGATGAATGCGGGTGAAGATCGCTTCGGCGTTGAGCAACAGCACGTCCGGCTCCAGCTCGTAAATCTCGCGGATGCCGTCGCTGGCGTAGATCACACTGAAGCGCCCGTCGAACTCCATCTTGAACTGATAGATCCCGCCCGGAACATGGGCGCTGAGCTTCTTCAACAACACGTCCCGTGCCGCCAGGGCTTCGTGCACGCGCTTGCGTTCGGTGATGTCGATGCAGATCGCCAGGTGCCCGACCCACAGCCCTTGCTCGTCGAGTACCGGGGTGGCCAGCATGTTCACCGGCAAATGACTGCCGTCCTTGCGCACCAGCGTCCACTCGCGCGCTTCATGCCCGCCGACCTCGCCACCCTCGACCAGCATGGCCTGGCAGGTCGGGATGGTTTTGCCATAGCGGGCACTCAACTCCGCCGCACGAGCAATGAGCTCCCGAGGGAAATGCAGGTTTTCCAGGGTCATGTGGCCGATGACTTCGCAGCTGCGGTAACCGAGCATCTGCTCGGCACCCGGATTGAAGGTGTTGATCACACCGCGCAGGTCGGTGGCGATGATCGCCACCTGGGTAGCCGCATTGAGCACTCCGCGCAACTGGCCGTGGGTACCTCTGAGTTCCTGCTCACGCTCATGCAGTTCCTGGGTGCGCAATTGGACCATGCGCAACGCGCGCTGGCGCTGACTGACCAGGACATACAGCAGCGCACTGAGCAGCAGGCTGAGCAGGCCACCCAGAATGACCACGCTGCCTACCGACGAATGGTTGGCTTGCAGGAAAGCCTCGCTGGGCGCGATATCGACTTGATAGTCGTGATCGGCCATGCGCAACAGCCGCGTGGTCGACAAATCGCTGGCGACCGGCTCGTTGGATGACTCGAACAGCACCTCATGCTGATCATTGGTCGACAGGTCGAGGATGCGCACCGAAAGATAATCATGCAGGACATCCGGCAAACCGTCGGCGAGCAACTGACGCATGCTGATCACTGCCATCACATAACCGAACGACTTACTTTCGTCGGGGCGCTTGACCGGTGCCACCAACAGTACGCCCCGCGCGTAAGCCGGTTCGATACTGACCAAATGCATCGGTTGCGACACTGCCAGGCCACCGAGTTGATCCGCACGCTCCAGGGTCGAACGGCGCAATGGCTGGGCCAGCAAGTCATAACCCAGAGGGGAGCCGAGGCGGCTCTGCGTCTGGCTGTACACCACGACGACGTATTCGTCGCGGGCCGAGGCCAACTGCAGATCGCCGTGGGCATTGAGTTCGCGCACGCTAAACGTGGGCTGCCCCTCATCGCGCACACGTTGCTCGAACGCGGCGCGCTCGTCTCCCCTCACCCGCAGCGCAAAGGAATAAGCTTGGGTACGCAGTAATAAAGGTTGGGTATAGCCATCGAATTCGGCACGGGACACCGATTCGGAGTTGGTGAAAAACCGCCGCAGGCCGTCGAGGCGTTGCTCCTGATCCTGAAACCGCTCTTCGATGCGGCTATAGCGTTCATTGGCCAGCAGTTGAAAGCGCTGACGCAATTGGTTGTGAAACTGATTGAGGGTGGCCCAGGCGAGCAACCCCGTGAGAATCCCGCCGGCGAGCAATACCAGCAGCGCGACCAGCCAGGCCGAGACTTCTTCGCTGATGAAACCCAGTATTTTTGGGCGCACGGGGTGCAACGACATAAAGGCAACTCACTACGCCAGCATCTGCGGGAAAAACCCCATTGGCCGTGTGTGAGTTATAGCTATTAGCCACTAATTTGGCTAGCACTGATCGGATCCAAGAGCCTTTAAAAATCAAGGCTCTGTGGATCCAATTGAGCAGAGTGTCAACGAGCCGTGATTTTCCAGGCGCGGTGGATCTTGCCGTTGCGGGCGAAATCCGGATCGATGGTGCTGGCGGTGATTTCTTCCACCACATAGCGCTCGGCCAGATTTTCCTCAAGCTGGAACTTGCGGAAGTTGTTGGAGAAGTACAACACCCCGCCCGGTGCCAGTCGGGCCATGGCCAGGTCGATCAACTGCACCTGGTCACGCTGCACATCGAAGATGCCTTCCATGCGCTTGGAGTTGGAGAAGGTCGGCGGGTCGATGAAGATCAGGTCGTACTCTTCCCGGCTGCTTTCCAGCCACGCCATCACATCGCCCTGCTCCAGACGGTTCTTGTCGGAGAAACCGTTGAGCGACAGGTTGCGGCGAGCCCAGTCGAGGTAGGTTTTCGACAGGTCGACGCTGGTGGTGCTGCGCGCACCGCCCTTGGCTGCATGCACGCTAGCGGTCGCGGTGTAGCAGAACAGGTTGAGGAAGCGCTTGCCGGCCGCCTCTTTCTGGATCCGCATGCGCATTGGCCGGTGATCGAGGAACAGCCCTGTGTCGAGGTAGTCGGTGAGATTCACCAGCAGCTTCACGCCGCCTTCGCTGACTTCGTTGAACTTGCCCTGGGCCGCCTGACGCTCGTACTGCTTGGTGCCGCTCTGACGCTCGCGGCGCTTGACCACCACGCGGCTCTTGTCGATGTTCAGCGCCTGAGGAATGGCCGCCAGGGCGTCGAACATGCGGATCGAGGCTTTTTCCGGATCAATCGACTTCGGCGCGGCGTACTCCTGGACGTGCACCCAGTCGTGATACAGGTCAATGGCCATGGCGTATTCCGGCATGTCCGCATCGTAGATGCGGTAGCAGTCGATGCCTTCGCGCTTGACCCATTTGCCCATCGCCTTGAGGTTCTTCTGCAGGCGGTTGGCAAACATCTGCCCTCCCTCGCTCAGGCGCGGCTGCTCGATCACCGGAGCCGGGGCTGGTGTCGGTTTGATCGGGTTACCGTTCTTGTTGTACTTGCGCTCTTGCGGCTCGTTCGGTGCCTGATCGTATTCAGCTTGCTCGCGCTCGGCCTGGCGTTGCTCCGGGGTGCGACGCTCGCCGGTGACGAACTGATCCGGCAGCACTTTGATCAACAGCAGCTTGCACGGCAGCGCGCCGTTCCAGAACGAATACTGTTTGTGGCTGCGGATGCCCATGCGCTTGCCCAGATCCGGCGCGCCGGTGAACACCGCCGCTTCCCAGTTCAGGCAGGCCTGACGCAGACGCTCGCCGAGGTTCTGGTAGAGGTACAACAGGCTGGCTTCGTCACCCAGACGCTCGCCGTACGGCGGGTTGCAGATGACCAGGCCTTTCTGGTTCTGGTCCGGACGCGGTTCGAAGGTCGCGACTTCGCCCTGATAGATCTTGATCCATTCGCTCAGGCCGGCGCGCTCGACGTTGTTGCGGCCTGGCTGGATCAGCCGTGGGTCGGCTTCATAACCACGGATCCACAGCGGTGGCTTGGCCAGACCGACGGCGGCACGCTCGACGGCTTCTTCGTGCAGTTTCTTCCACAGCGCCGGGACGTGACCGAGCCAGGCGGTGAAGCCCCACTGCTCACGACGCAGGTTCGGCGCCATGTCGGCGGCGATCATGCCGGCTTCGACCAGGAACGTGCCGACACCGCACATCGGGTCAGCCAGCGCACCACCTTCGGCGGCAATGCGCGGCCAGCCGGAACGGATCAGGATCGCCGCCGCGAGGTTTTCCTTCAGCGGCGCAGCGCCCTGCTGCAAGCGGTAGCCGCGCTGGTGCAGGCTGTGGCCGGAGAGGTCGAGGGACAGGATCGCTTCGCCGCGATCCAGACGCAGGTGAATGCGCAGGTCCGGGTTGAGCTTGTCGATGCTCGGGCGGTCGCCCTGCGGAGTGCGCAGTTTGTCGACGATGGCGTCCTTGACCTTCAAGGCGCCGAAATGGGTGTTGTCGATGCCCGAGCCGTGGCCGCTGAATTCAACAGCCAGGGTGCCGTCAGCGAGCATGTGGTCCTGCCAGTCGACGTCTAGCACGCCGTGGTAAAGGTCTTCGGCGTTTTTCATCGGGAAGCGCTTGAGCACCAGCAACACGCGGTTGGCCAGACGCGACCAGAGGCACAGGCGATAAGCGGTTTCCATGGTCGCCATGCCACGCACGGCGGAGGTGTGCTCGCGGGCTTCTTCAAGGCCAAGCCCGACGGCTTCCTCGATGAGCAGGCCTTCAAGGCCTTTGGGGCAAGTGAGGAAGAGTTCGAAACGGTCGGACATGGTTTTTCCAGAGCCTTTGGCTAATGAACCGGCAACGCATTGCCGATCCGGTTTTCAATCAGGCGCTTTTCTACAAGAGCGCCCGCGTGGCACGAAGGTGTGCCGTTCCATCCCCCGCTGCTCGGGTCAAAGGAGCTTAGATGCCGGGACAGATAAAAAAGTTGATGCAACAAAATGACTCAAAGCAACCCTTCGTCGAAAAGTACCCGATGGTAAACGTGGGTCATTCTCACTAAGGCATTAAACCTGTCATACAGCGCAGGGCCGATCATACCGGGGTTTGGTGAATAAACATTCATGAAACCTGCCGTTACTTATCGCCATAGCACCCTTTTCGTTACGTCCTTATGACAAAACGGTCATTCCCTCGATGTGACTCATTGGTTAGAACTGGACACAGGTTGACGTCGCAACGGCGTCAACACCTTGGCTCGCCACGCCGGCAGCGAGCCGCCAACGGCAGAGTTTTTCTGCCAGACCTCAATTGAGGTCGACGCGACAAAAACAGTCAACAAGTGAGGGAAACACCCTATGAGAAGACTTAAGCGTGATCCGTTGGAAAGAGCATTTTTGCGCGGATATCAATATGGCGTTGGTGGCAAATCCCGTGAGCTTTGCCCATTTACTCTACCGTCGGTACGTCAAGCCTGGATCAACGGCTGGCGAGAAGGACGCGGCGACAACTGGGACGGTATGACCGGCACTGCGGGAATCCACAGACTCAACGAACTTCACGCCGTCGGCTGACACAGGGCACTTATTGCGACACGACAATCTGATTTCGTAACTACCTGATCACCATGCACGTCCTTCCCGGACGGCGGGCTACGGCCCAGGGGCTCCTTCGAGGAGCCCTTTTTTATGCCTGCCGTTTATGTCCGATGATCAGCGCTTGGCGGCGATGGCGTCCACGGACTCACGAATCAGCGCCGGGCCCTTATAGATGAAGCCGGAGTAAATCTGCACCAGGCTTGCGCCGGCAGCGATCTTCTCGGCCGCATGCTTGCCTTCGGTGATACCGCCCGCCGCAATGATCGGCAGTTTGCCGCCCAGCTCGGACGCCAACACTTTCACGGTGTGGGTGCTCTTCTCACGCACCGGCGCACCGGACAGACCGCCCGCCTCGTCACCGTGCTCCATGCCTTCGACGCCTACACGGCTGAGGGTGGTGTTGGTGGCAATCACCGCGTCCATCCCGGTTTCGATCAGCGCTTGCGCCACTTGCGCGGTTTCTTCGTCGGTCATGTCCGGCGCGATCTTGATCGCCAGCGGTACATGTTTGCCGTGACGCAGGGCCAGTTCGGCGCGGCGCGTGGCCAGGTCCGCCAGCAATTGCTTGAGCGAATCGCCGAACTGCAGGCTGCGCAGGCCCGGGGTGTTCGGCGAACTGACGTTGACCGTGACGTAACTGGCGTGGGCGTAGACCTTGTCCAGGCAGATCAGGTAGTCATCCACTGCGCGCTCGACCGGGGTGTCGAAGTTCTTGCCGATGTTGATCCCCAGCACGCCCTTGTATTTGGCCGCCGCCACACGCGCCAGCAGGTTATCCACGCCGAGGTTGTTGAACCCCATGCGATTGATGATCGCCTCGGCTTCCGGCAGGCGGAAGATCCGTGGTTTCGGGTTGCCCGGCTGCGGACGCGGGGTCACGGTGCCGATTTCGACAAAACCGAAACCCAGCTGCGCGAAGCCGTCGATGGCCGCGCCGTTCTTGTCCAGACCGGCCGCCAGACCCACCGGGTTCGGGAACTGCAGGCCCATGACATTGACCGGCAGCGACGCCGGCGCCTTGCACAACAAGCCGTTGAGGCCCAAACGCCCGCCCGCGCCGATCAGATCCAGCGACAGATCGTGGGAGGTTTCCGGGGAAAGTTTGAACAACAGCTGACGGGCCAGGGTGTACATGGGCGGCTATGACTCGGGCGGCGAAAAGAGGCGGCGATTATAGCCGGGCATCGCCCCGCCGCGCGAGGCGCATGGGTAAATCCGTGCGCATGGCATATGCCTTGCACCTTCCTCGGCATCAGCCCGCAGGCCAATGGTGGTGTGCAGGCAAGGACAATGGCGTCGTCTCTCGGTTTTGCGCGGGCAAAGCCTCGGACGACGTTTTTTTTGAAGGTGGTTTTTCATGACTCAAACCTCCGTCGGGCCACTGGCCTGGGTCAACGGCAGCGATGCCCCGGAAAAAAGCGCAATCAACCTGGGTTTCATGGCCCTGAGCGACTGCGCCTCGGTGGTGGTCGCCGCCACGCAGGGCTTTGCCCAGCCTTACGGCCTGACCCTGAATCTCAAGCGCCAGAACTCATGGGCCAACCTGCGGGACAATCTGGTCAGCGGTGAACTCGACGCCGCACACAGCCTGTACGGTCTGATCTACGCGGTCCACCTGGGTATCGGTGGCATCGCGCCGACCGACATGGCGGTGCTGATGGGGCTGAACCAGAACGGCCAGAGCCTCAACCTGTCCCACGGCTTGCAGGGGCTGGGCGTGACCGGTCCTGAGGCGCTGGACCGTCATGTGCACCAAACCCGCGCAAGGCTGACCTTTGCCCAGACCTTCCCCACCGGCACCCATGCCATGTGGCTTTATTACTGGCTGGCGAGCCAGGGGATTCATCCATTGCAGGATGTCGACAGCGTGGTAGTGCCACCGCCGCAAATGGTCGCGCACCTGCAAGCCGGTCGCATCGACGGTTTCTGCGTTGGTGAGCCGTGGGCAGCCAGCGCCGTACAGCAAAATCTCGGGTTCACCCTGGCGACCAGCCAGACTATCTGGCCCGACCATCCGGAAAAAGTCCTCGGCTGCACCCGCGCCTTCGTCGAGCAATACCCCAACACGGCCCGGGCGCTGGTGATGGCGATCCTCGAAGCCAGCCGTTTTATCGAAGAAAGCCCGGAAAACCGCCGCAGCACCGCGCACCTGCTCAGCGCCGCCGAGTACCTCGACGCCCCGGTTTCCTGCATCGAGCCGCGTTTTCTCGGCGACTACGACGACGGTCTGGGCAACCGCTGGCAGGATCCGCACGCCCTGCGCTTTCACGGCGATGGCAAGGTGAATCTGCCATACCTGTCAGATGGCATGTGGTTCATGACCCAGTTCCGCCGTTGGGGTTTGCTGCGTGACGACCCGGATTACCTCGCCGTCGCCCGTCAAGTGCAGCAACTGACGCTGTACCGCGACGCGGCCAGCACTGTCGGTGTGCCAGTTGGCACCGAGGATATGCGCAGCAGCCAGCTGATCGACGGCAAGGTCTGGGACGGCAGCGACCCGGCCGCTTACGCGCAAAGCTTCAAGCTGCACGCGTTGAGCAACAACGCCCCTCTGCTCGCCCACCGCTGACAGGAGACCGCGAACATGTTGCGCATTCTACTGATCAACGACACAGCGAAAAAAGTCGGGCGCCTTAAAGCTGCGCTGGCCGAGGCCGGTTTCGAGGTCATCGATGAGTCCGGCCTGACCATCGACCTGCCCGCACGCGTCGAAACGGTGCGCCCGGACGTGATCCTGATCGATACCGAGTCACCAAGCCGCGATGTGATGGAACAAGTGGTGCTGGTCAGCCGCGACCAGCCACGGCCGATCGTGATGTTCACCGACGAGCACGACCCCGGCGTGATGCGTCAGGCGATCAAATCCGGGGTCAGTGCCTACATCGTCGAAGGCATTCACGCACAACGCTTGCAGCCGATTCTCGACGTGGCCATGGCCCGCTTCGAAAGCGACCAGGCCCTGCGCGCCCAGCTTCAGGCCCGCGACCAGCAACTGGCCGAGCGCAAACGCATCGAACTGGCCAAAGGGCTGCTGATGAAAATGAAGGACTGCAACGAAGAAGAGGCCTACACCCTGATGCGCCGCCAGGCCATGAGCCGCCAGCAGAAACTGATTCAGGTGGCGGAGCAGATCATTGCCATGAGCGAGTTGCTTGGCTGAGCTGGCACAGATCTCGCTAAGCAATCCCTACAGGTAACCAACGGCGGTTGCCCCACCCACGACAAAGACGTCGCTCACCTTCCTCGCCCCTTTCGGCGATCCGGGTAGCGGCGTTTTTGCGTTTTGGCCCCATTGACCGGGGCCGGTGGTGCGGCCGTGGCGGCGCCCCACTGTGCTGGTTCTGACTCCTTCTCGAGATTCTCTACCGCTGAGGTGCGCGATGAATAAAAGCTTCTGGAAATCCGGCCACACCCCGACCCTGTTCGCGGCCTTCCTGTATTTCGACCTGAGCTTCATGGTCTGGTACCTGCTCGGCCCGCTGGCGGTGCAGATTGCCGCCGACCTGCACCTGACGACCCAGCAGCGCGGCCTCGTGGTGGCCACGCCGATTCTGGCCGGCGCCGTGCTGCGCTTTGCGATGGGCATGCTTGCCGATCGCCTGTCGCCGAAAACCGCCGGGCTGATTGGTCAGGTGATCGTGATCTGCGCGCTGTTCGGCGCCTGGAAACTCGGTATCCACAGTTACGAACAGGCGCTTCTGCTTGGCTTGTTCCTCGGCATGGCCGGCGCTTCGTTTGCCGTGGCGCTGCCGCTGGCCTCGCAGTGGTATCCGCCGGAGCATCAGGGCAAGGCGATGGGGATTGCCGGGGCCGGCAATTCCGGGACCGTGTTCGCGGCGTTGATTGCCCCGGTTTTGGCGGCGGCGTTCGGCTGGAGCAATGTATTCGGTTTCGCCCTGATCCCGCTGATCCTGACCCTGGTGCTGTTTGCCTGGCTGGCGAAAAACGCCCCGGAGCGACCAAAAGCCAAATCCATGGCCGACTACTTCAAAGCCCTGGGCGACCGCGACAGTTGGTGGTTCATGTTTTTCTACAGCGTCACCTTCGGCGGCTTCATCGGCCTGGCCAGCGCCCTGCCCGGTTACTTCAACGATCAATACGGTTTGAGCCCGGTGACCGCCGGTTATTACACCGCGGCCTGTGTGTTCGGCGGCAGCCTGATGCGCCCGCTGGGCGGCGCGCTGGCTGACCGTTTCGGCGGGATTCGCACGTTACTGGCGATGTATACGGTGGCGGCGGTCTGCATCGCGGCCGTCGGCTTCAATCTGCCCAGTTCCTATGCGGCGCTGGCACTTTTCGTCTGCACCATGCTCGGTCTCGGCGCAGGTAATGGCGCGGTGTTCCAACTGGTGCCTCAGCGTTTTCGCCGCGAGATCGGTGTGATGACTGGCCTGATCGGAATGGCCGGCGGCATCGGCGGTTTCGCTCTGGCAGCAGGCATGGGCGCTATCAAACAGAGCACCGGCAGCTATCAACTGGCGCTGTGGTTGTTCGCCAGCCTGGGTGTGTTGGCGTGGTTCGGTCTGCACGGGGTCAAACGTCGCTGGAGAACCACTTGGGGTTCGGCGGCCGTGACCGCTGCCCGGGTCTGAGGCCCGAATGGCTCTGCAACTGAGCTTTGCCGAAGCCAGCGCCACCGGCCCCCGCGTGGAAAACCAGGATGCCTTGCGCCTGGTGACTCCGGCCCCGGCGCTGGCTGCCAGCAAGGGGTTTCTGTTCGCCATCGCCGACGGCGTCAGCCAGTGCGCCGATGGCGGTCTGGCGGCGCGTTCGACCTTGCAGGCACTGGCGCTGGACTACTACGCCACCCCGGAAACCTGGAGCGTGGCCCAGGCCCTCGATCGTCTGCTGCTCGCGCAAAACCGCTGGTTGCAGGTCAACGGTGGCGGCCAGCCGCTGCTCACTACGGTCAGTGCGCTGGTCCTGCGGGGCCGGCGATTTACCTTGGCGCATGTCGGTGATTGCCGGGTCTATCGCTGGCACAACGAGACCTTGCAGCGGATCAGCGAGGATCACGTCTGGGATCAACCGGGCATGCAGCATGTGCTCAAGCGCGCACTGGGGCTGGATCAGCATCTGGTGCTGGATTTTCTCGACGGTGAACTGTGTGAGGGCGAATGTTTCGTGCTGCTCAGTGATGGCGTGTGGGCGTCGCTCGGCGATACCGCTATCGGCGGGATTCTCCGCGATCAACCGGACCTGCAAAGTGCCGCGCAGACTCTGGTCAACGCCGCGCATCTGGCCGGCAGTCAGGACAATGCCAGTGCCTTATTGGTGCGCGTGGATGCCGTGGGCGAGGCCAGCCTTGGCGATGCGCTGATTCATTTGCAGCAGTGGCCGCTGCCCCCGCCGCTGAAACCGGGTCAGGCATTCGAAGGCTGGCAGGTGCAAGGGATCGTCGGTCAGAGCCAGCAATCATTGCTGTATCGCGTGCTCGATGGCCAGGGCCAAGCCTGGCTTTTGAAAACGTTGCCTGCACAACTGGCAGACGATGCCCAGGCCGGTCAAGCCTTGCTGGCGGAGGAGTGGTTTCTCAAACGCGTCGCCGGGCGGCACTTTCCCGAAGTCCATAGCGCCGGTCAGCGTCAGCATTTGTACTACGTGATGCGTGAATATTCAGGGACGACCCTGGCTCAGCTATTCGAACAAAGCGGCCCTCTGCCACTGGCCCAGTGGCAGGATCTGGCCGAACGCCTGTTGCGGGCTATCGGCCTGTTGCATCGACGGCAGATCCTGCACCGCGACATCAAACCGGAAAACCTGCACCTGGGGGACGACGGCGAGTTGCGTCTGCTGGATTTCGGTCTGGCGTATTGCCCCGGTCTGTCGCAGGACGCCCCGTCGACCCTGCCCGGAACCCCGAGCTTTATCGCGCCGGAAGCCTTTCAGGGCGCAGTACCCAGCGCACAACAGGATCTGTATGCGGTGGGCGTGACCTTGTATTTCTTGCTCACCGGACATTTTCCCTACGGCGAGATCGAAGCCTTCCAGCGCCCGCGTTTCGGGGTGCCGGTCAGCGCCGGTCGCTATCGCCCGGATCTGCCGGAGTGGCTGGCGCAGTGTCTGGAACGCGGTGTGGCGGCCGATCCATTGCAACGGTATGAAACCGCCGAGGAATGGCTGCTGATTCTGGAGCAAGGTGAACGCCGCAGCCTGAATGTACGCCCTCGTCCCTTGCTCGAACGGGAACCGCTGAAGGTCTGGCGGACATTGGCGTTACTGGCGCTGCTGGGCAACCTGGTGCTGCTGTTGCTGTTGTTTCATGGCTGACTTGTCGCTCCATTAACGGGCAAGCCGCATCCAATCGGTGCAAAAACCACGATGATTCTCTGGCCAATGCCCGCGCCACATCAATGAATTCAAGGCTCAGCGCGACTTGGCACAACCACTGCATTACCGCTTTCAACTGACATAAAGCCCGACCTTCAACGACGAAGACCAGGCTTCCCGAGAGAACGGGACAAGGACAAAGGCGTCCTCGCTAGGTAACTGGCGGGACGCCTTTTTTGTTTGCGCCATTTTTGTCGAGCAAGGCCTGACTGCCCACAAGAGGCAAGCCCGAAGCTCCCCGGAGAACCTGATGAAAAAACTCAAACTGGTGATGATCGGCAATGGCATGGCCGGGGTCCGTACCCTGGAAGAATTGCTCAAGCTGAGCAACGAGCTGTACGACATCACGGTCTTCGGCGCCGAACCCCACACCAACTACAACCGTATCCTGTTGTCACCGGTACTGGCCGGCGAACAGACCTTCGAAGAGATCGTGCTCAACGATCTCGACTGGTATCTGCAAAACAACATCAAGTTGCTGCTCAACCGCAAAGTGGTCGAGATCGACCGGGTCAAACGCCGGGTGATCGCCGAGGACGGCACCGAGGCCGAATACGATCGCCTGCTGATCGCCACCGGTTCAACCCCGTTCATCCTGCCGATCCCCGGCAACACCTTGCAGGGCGTGATCGGTTACCGTGACATCGCCGACACCCAAGCCATGATCGACACCGCCAAGACCCACAAGCACGCCGTGGTGATCGGCGGCGGCCTACTCGGTCTCGAAGCAGCCAACGGCCTGATGCTGCGCGGCATGCACGTCACCGTGGTGCACCTCGGTGAATGGCTGCTGGAACGGCAATTGGACAAGACCAGCGGCCAGCTCCTGCAAACCGCCCTCGAATCCCGTGGCCTGCACTTTCGCCTGTGCGAACAGACCCAGGCCCTGCACGACGCCGGCAACGGCCGGGTCGGCTCGGTGCAATTCAAGAACGGCGACATCATTCCTGCCGATCTCGTCGTCATGGCCGCCGGCATCCGCCCCAATACCGAACTGGCGGAAAAGGCCGGCATCCCGTGCAATCGCGGGATTCTGGTCAACGACACCCTGCAGACCTACGACCCGCGCATCTATGCCATCGGCGAATGCGCCAGCCACCGTGGCATCGCCTACGGCTTGGTTGCACCGCTGTTCGAACAGGCCAAGGTTTGCGCCAACCACCTGGCGCAACTGGGTTTCGCCCGCTATCAGGGTTCGGTGACGTCGACCAAACTGAAGGTCACCGGCATCGACCTGTTTTCCGCTGGCGACTTCATGGGCGGCGAAGGCACCGAGACCATCACCCTCTCCGACCCGATCGGCGGGGTGTACAAAAAACTGGTGATCAAGGATGACGTTCTGGTCGGTGCCTGTCTGTACGGCGATACGGCAGATGGCGGTTGGTATTTCCGGCAGATTCGTGAGAATCACGCCATCGGAGAGATCCGCGATCACTTGATGTTTGGCGAAAACGCCTTGGGCGACGTAGGACATCAAGGCCAGGACAAAGCCATGAGCATGGCCGACAACGCCGAAGTCTGCGGCTGCAACGGCGTGTGCAAAGGCACCATCGTCAAGGCCATTCAGGAACATGGCCTGTTCAGCGTCGACGAAGTGAAGAAACACACCAAGGCTGCGAGCTCCTGCGGTTCCTGTGCCGGACTGGTCGAGCAGATCCTGATCAACACCGTCGGCGGCGCGGCAGACGTCAAACCGAAAAGCGAAAAAGCCATCTGCGGTTGCAGTGATCTCAACCATGGCCAGATCCGTCAGGCCATTCGCGAACAGCATTTGCTGACCATCGCCGGCACCATGAGCTACCTCAACTGGCGCACCCCGAACGGCTGCGCCACCTGCCGCCCGGCCCTCAACTATTACCTGATTTCCACCTGGCCCGGCGAAGCCAAGGATGATCCGCAGTCGCGCCTGATCAACGAGCGGGCCCACGCCAACATCCAGAAGGACGGCACCTACTCGGTCGTGCCGAGGATGTGGGGCGGCGTGACCAACCCGTCGGAACTGCGACGGATCGCCGACGTGGCGGACAAATACCAGGTGCCGATGGTCAAGGTTACCGGCGGCCAGCGCATCGACCTGTTGGGGATCAAGAAGCAGGACCTGCCCGGTGTGTGGAAAGACCTCGACATGCCGTCCGGCCACGCCTACGGCAAATCCATCCGCACCGTGAAGACCTGCGTCGGCAGCGAGTTCTGCCGCTTCGGCACGCAGAATTCGACTCAGTTGGGCATCGACCTCGAACACGACCTGTTCAACATGTGGTCGCCGCACAAAGTGAAACTGGCAGTCTCCGGATGCCCACGCAACTGTTCGGAAGCGGGGATCAAGGACGTAGGAATCATCGGCGTCGATTCCGGATGGGAGATGTACATCGGTGGCAACGGCGGGATCAAGACCGAAGTCGCCGAGTTCTTCGTCAAGCTCAAGACCGCCGAGGAAGTGCGCGAATACAACGGCGCGTTCCTGCAGCTGTACCGCGAGGAAGCCTTCTACCTCGAACGCACCGTGCACTACCTGCAACGGGTCGGCATGGAGCACATCAAGAAAGCCGTGCTGGAAGATCCCGAGCGCCGCAAGGCCCTGAACGAACGCCTGCAATTCTCCCTGTCGTTCGAACAGGACCCGTGGAAAGAGCGCCTCGCCCAGCCGCAACTGAAGAAAGAGTTCGACGTGATCCCCGTGAAAAACCTGGAGGTGCCGGCATGAACTGGCTCGATATCTGTGCCCTGGAAGAGATCAACGCCCTCGGTTCGCGGATCATCGCCGGGCCCAAAGGTGACATTGCGATCTTTCGCACAAGCGATGACGAAGTTTTCGCACTCGACGACCGCTGCCCGCACAAGGGCGGCCCGTTGTCCCAGGGCCTGATCTACGGCAAGCGCGTGGCCTGCCCGCTGCACAACTGGCAGATCGACCTGCAATCCGGCGAAGCCCAGGCACCGGACGTTGGTTGCGCGCACCATCACCCGGCCCGGGTCGAAAACGGACGCGTGCAACTGGCCCTGCGGGACGCCGTCTGATGAACCGCCAGACGACCGCCTCGACCTGCTGCTATTGCGGGGTCGGCTGCGGCGTGCTGATCGAGCATGACGGCGAGCGCATTCTCGGCGTCAGCGGCGATCCGGCGCACCCTGCCAACTTCGGCAAACTGTGCAGCAAAGGCTCGACCCTGCACCTGACCGGCGATCTGGCGGCACGGGCGTTGTACCCGGAATTGCGCCTGGGCAAAGGCCTGGTGCGTAGCCGCTGCGATTGGGACACCGCGCTGGAACACGCCGCCAATGTGTTCGCCAACACCATCACCGAACATGGCCCGGACAGCGTGGCGTTCTACATCTCCGGGCAGTTGCTGACCGAGGATTACTACGCCTTCAACAAACTGGCGCGGGCGCTGGTCGGCACCAACAACATCGACAGTAATTCACGGCTGTGCATGTCCTCGGCAGTGGTCGGTTACAAGCGCAGCCTCGGCGCCGACGCACCGCCGTGCAGCTATGAAGATCTGGAGCTGAGCGATTGCGTGATGATCGTCGGCAGTAACATGGCCTACGCCCACCCGGTACTTTTTCGTCGGCTCGAAGAGGCCAAATCCCGCCGCCCGCAGATGAAAGTCATCGTCATCGACCCTCGGCGTACCGACACTTGCGACCTTGCCGACCTGCATCTGGCAATTCTGCCGGGCACCGATGTCGCGTTGTTCCATGGGATTTTGCATTTGCTGTTGTGGGAAGACTGGATCGACCGCGACTTCATCCAGACTCACACCGAAGGCCTCGCCGAGCTGAAAAGCCTGGTGCGCGATTACACGCCGGCCATGGTTTCGCAGTTGTGCGGGATCAGTGTCGAGCAGTTGCAGCAATGCGCCGAATGGATCGGTACCGCGCCGAGTTTCCTGTCGCTGTGGTGCATGGGCCTGAATCAGTCCTCCGCCGGTAGCGCGAAGAACAGCGCGCTGATCAATCTGCACCTGGCCACCGGGCAAATCGGCCGGCCCGGTGCAGGACCTTTCTCCCTGACCGGTCAGCCGAATGCCATGGGCGGGCGGGAAACCGGAAGCCTCTCCAACCTGTTGCCCGGTCATCGTGAGGCTGCCAATCCGGAGCATCGCGCAGAAGTGGCGGCGTATTGGGGCGTGGATTCGCTGCCGGAAAACACTGGTCTCAGCGCCATCGAATTGTTCGAGCAAGTGCGCAGCGGCAAGATCAAGGCGCTGTGGATTGCCTGCACCAACCCGGCGCAATCGATGCCAGACCAGAACGCTGTACTGGCTGCGCTGGAGGCTTGTCCATTCGTAGTGTTGCAGGAGGCGTTTCGCACCACTGAAACCGCAGCGTTTGCCGATCTGCTGCTGCCAGCAGCCAGTTGGGGCGAGAAGGAAGGCTCGGTGACCAACTCCGAGCGGCGCATTTCCCACGTCCGCAAAGCCATTGCCGCACCGGGTGAAGCGCGACCGGACTGGGCGATCACAGTGGATTTCGCACAACGTCTGGAGAAACGTCTGCGCCCGCAACAGCCGAGCCTGTTTGCGTTCGATCGCCCCGCTCAGTTGTTTGATGAATTCAAATCGCTGACCCGTGACCGCGATCTGGATTTGTCCGGCATCAGCCATGAATTGCTCGATGAAATCGGCCCACAACAATGGCCGTTTCCTCAGGGCGCCCGGCAAGGTACGCCACGGCTGTACTGCGACGGCATATTTCCTACGTCCAGTGGTCGCGCGCAGTTCGTTGCCGATCCCTATCGCGCGGCAAAAGAGCAACGCGACGCGCGTTTTCCACTGACCCTGATCACCGGCCGTCTGCGCGATCAATGGCACGGTATGAGCCGCACCGGCACGGCGGCGCAGTTGTTCGGGCATGTCAGCGAAGCCTTACTGAGCCTGCACCCGGACGAATTACGCCGGCACCGTTTGCAGCCGGGGGATCTGGTGAATTTGAAGAGTCGCCGGGGAGCGCTGATCGTGGCGGTCGCCAGCGATGACAGTGTGCGTCCGGGCCAGGCCTTTTTGCCGATGCACTGGGGCGATCGCTTTCTCAAGGGAGGCGTGAACTGCCTGACCCTGCCCGCCTTCGATCCCTTGTCGAAACAACCGGAACTCAAGCACAGCGGGATACGCCTAGAGCCGGTGAATCTGCCCTGGCGGCTTTTCGCACTGATCGAGGGCGATGTTCAACGGCACTTTGAGGCGCTTCGACCGCTGTGTGAGGCGTTTTCCTACGTCAGCCTCAGCCTTGTCGGTCGCGAGCGTCCGGCGTTGCTGATACGCGCTGCCAGCGCTGCCGCACCCGATCCGCAATTGCTGCGTGAAATCGATCAATGCCTGGCCCTGATCGACGGCCCGGTACTGGCCTATGACGATCCGCGCCGGGCCATCGGCAAACGGGTACGCATCGAGAGCGGGCGAATCACGGCCATCCGCCTCGCCGGCGAAACCCTCGCCCAGCATTGGCTGCAAGGCTTGTGGCTGGAGGGCCGCGCAGACGAACAACTGCGGCGCTGGCTGTTGGCGCCGATGAGTGCGCCGCCGGGCAATGCCGGTGTGCAGAGCGTTGCCGACAAGACCTTGTGCAATTGCAAGAACGTCAGCCACAGCGCGATCTGCGCCGGCATTCGAGAAGGTCTGGATTTGCAGGGTTTGAAAAACACACTGGGCTGCGGCACGCAATGCGGCTCCTGCGTCCCGGAAATCAAGCGTTTGCTGGCCGCCGAAGCACGACCGGTCGCCGTCATCTGAAGAGGAAAACACCATGAACGCAAAAGTCTGGCTGGTGGGCGCAGGTCCCGGCGATCCTGAACTGCTGACGCTCAAAGCCGTGCGTGCCTTGCGCGAAGCGGATGTGGTGCTGATCGACGATCTGGTCAACGACGCGGTGCTGGAGCACTGCCCGGCTGCGCGGATCATTGCCGTAGGCAAGCGCGGCGGCTGTCGTTCGACGCCCCAGGCATTCATTCATCGGCTGATGCTGCGTTATGCGCGCCAGGGCAAATGCGTGGTTCGCCTCAAGGGTGGTGATCCCTGCATCTTCGGCCGTGGCGGTGAGGAAGCGCGGTGGTTGCGTGAACACGGTATTGAAGTGGAGCTGGTCAATGGCATCACCGCCGGGCTGGCCGGGGCGACTCAATGCGATATTCCGCTGACATTACGCGGCGTGGCGCGGGGCGTAACGCTGGTTACCGCGCACACTCAGGATGACAGCCAGTTGAATTGGCGAGCCTTGGCGCAGGGCGGGACGACGCTGGTGATTTACATGGGGGTGGCGAAGCTCGGCGAGATTCGCGGGCAACTGCTGGCGGGCGGTATGGCGTCGGATACGCCGGTGGCGATGATCGAGAATGCCTCGTTGCCAGAGCAACGCGAATGTCGCAGTGATCTGACAGCGATGGAAGACGATGCCCTTGGTTTCCAGCTCAAGAGCCCTGCGATTCTGCTGATCGGCGCCGTCGCCGCCGCTGCAACCCGGCTCGATTCGATTGGCTGGGCAGCCGATCGACTGGCCTGACAATCCCCGGTTTCACCAAATCGCAGACAAAGAAAAGCCCGGCATAAGCCGGGCTTTTCTCAAAGCAGCGAGCTAATTACTTAGCTTGAGCTTCAACCTGAGCTTCTACGCGACGGTTAACGGCGCGGCCAGCTTCGGTTTTGTTGTCAGCAACTGGACGGGTTTCGCCGTAGCCAATCGACTGAACGCGGGACGATTCAACACCGTACTGGTTAACCAGAACTTGCTTAACGGCGTTTGCACGACGCTCGGACAGTTTCTGGTTGTAAGCGTCAGGACCGACGGAGTCAGTGTGACCTTCAACAGTGGTGTGAGTCGATGGGTACTGCTTCATGAAGTCAGCCAGGTTCTTGATGTCAGCGTAGCTGTTTGGCTTGACGACCGACTTGTCAAAGTCGAACTTCACGTCCAGCTCTACACGAACAACTTCAGCAACTGCCGGGCAGCCATCAGCGTCAACAGTTACGTTGGCTGGGGTGTTCGGGCACTTGTCAACGTTGTCGCAAACGCCATCGTTGTCGCTGTCGGAGCAGACTTCAGCTGGAGCTGGAACTGGAGCAGCAGCAGGCTTGTTGCCGCCACCGAAGTTCACGCCCAGACCGATTACTGGAGCGTAGTTCCAGCGACCGTTGTCCAGTTTGTAGTCAGCGTCTACACCAGCACGGGCGTAGAAGTTTTCAGCGAAGTAGTACTTAACGCCAGCGCCAGCGTTCAGGTAGGTCGACTGGTCGCGACCGGTGTGGCCGTCAGCGGCTACGTTGGTCAGGCTGCCGTGCTTCACACCGCCAGCAACGTAAGGACGCAGAGCGTCACCAGCGTTATTGAAGTGGTACTGAGCGATCAGGCCGAAGTTGTCGCCATCCAGCTTCTGGCTGCCAGTGCCGTCGTTCGAACGGGTGTGGTTGTTCTTGTCGTAGGTGAAGTTCAACGACACGTCGTCGGTCAAGAAGTAACCGATAGAGGCGCCTGGGTTGAAGCCGTCTTCGACATGGTTAACGCTGTCGTTGTACTGCTTCTTGTAGAACAGTTCGCCTTCAACTGCGCCTTGGCCTTGTGCCAGTGCGCCGAACGAAGTAGCGGCAATCAAAGAACCAATGGCCAAGCCCAAGGTGTTTTTCAGTTTCATCCGTTAAATCCCCATCTGGTGATTGTGAAGCAGTCCCGCAAACCGGGGGACAACTCGGCGGCAAGTCTATCAGAACTTGCCTACACGTAAGAGATATTTGCGCCGAACTAAGTTTCAGCAATGCCTGCAAATTTCTCACGCAATTTATCTAGAGCACGTTTGTACCGCATTTTTGTAGCACTCAAACCCATGTGCATGATGTCTGCGATCTCCTGAAATTCCAGCTCTGCGACAAAACGTAGCACCAGAATTTCACGGTCAATCGGGTTCACATACACCAGCCAGCGATCAAGCCCGCCCTTCTCCTCGGGTTTCGGCGCCTTTTCTTCGGACGCTTCCTCGAGGGGGTCAAGACTCAGTGCGTCCATCAAGCGACGCTTTCGCCGTTCCTTCCGATACTGCGTGATGCATTCGTTGTAAGTGATGCTATATAGCCATGTCTTGAACTTCGATTTCCCCTCGAAGTTCTTCAGGCCGTACAGCACCTTCAGCATCACTTCCTGACAGACATCGTCTGCGTCGCGATCGTTCCCAAGATACCGCGCACAAACGTTAAATAGTGTTCGCTGGTAACGCCGCATCAGTTCTTCATAGGCGCGCGTCACGTGAAACAGCTCGGTATGCGAGCGCGCGACCAACTCCTCGTCAGAGAGCTCGCGGGGGTCGTAGCGCGTGGATAGCGTTTGGGCTTTATTCAAAACAAGTCGTGCCGACAGTCAGGTCAATGTCCACCGCTGCCAGCATCAGCTGGCATTTTGCGGCGGCATACATTAGCAGGGTTTGCCGGGTTAGCGGCTACTCACATGCTGTTCCAGCAGGATCCGATTGGAGAGTGAGACTAGCTCACCCTCATCGGTCAGCAATGTGGTTTTAACCGTGCCGATCTCTTCGATCTGGCCTTCGACCTCGCCAACACGCACTTGTTGCCCAACCTGATACAACTCACGCACATAGATTCCCGCAAGAATCTGACCGGCAATTTCCCGGCTTCCCAGGCCCATGGCCAGCGCAACCGCCAGACCAACGGTAATCAATACGATAACGATCACATGGTTCAGCAGGTCGGTCTTGACCTCGAGCTGACTGATCGCGACCGAGATACTGATGATGATCACCAGGCCCTGGGCAATTCGCCCAAGTCCTGAAGCGTAGTCCAGACCAACGCCTTCTGCCGCACCGCGTACCAGACCGTTGGCCAGTTGCGCCAGCAATACACCCACCAGCAGTACCAACGCGGCGCCAAAAACTTTCGGCACATACAGCGCCAACATGTCCAGCGTAGCTGAAACTCGCTCAAGCCCGAGAGATTCTGCCGCAGAAACCAGGAAAATCAACAAAACGAACCAATAGACGATTTTTCCGATCAGGGTCGAGATCGGCACTTGCAGTCCCGCACGGGACATCAATTTGGTCAGGCCGGTGCCGCCCATCAGGCGGTCGAGGCCGAGTTTAGCGAGCAACTTGGACAGCAAGGTGTCCAGCAACTTGGCCACGACGAAGCCCAACAGCAGCACTACCAGTGCGCCGAACAGGTTCGGGATGAAATTAGCGACTTTGGTCCACAACGCAGTCATTGCCGTGACGAGGCTCTGAGTCCAGAGATCAAGTTCCATATTCAATCAGCCTTATCAGCAGTGCGAGCGTTAGGTTTACGGAGACGGGAAACCGGCGCGACATGAGCCGAGCCGTTGTTCAGGGCGATCATCAGCGCGGGCAGCCAGCGGCCCAGCAGGCTGAACAGATCACCGGCGCCGACCTGGCGGTTGGCGGTTTTGAGTACGCGCCCCAGGCAGGCATCGTCGTCGCGGCCGGACGGCGAGGCGTTGAGCATGTCGCGCAAAGACTGTTCAAACGGATCGTGCATACGCACCTCTCGTGATGTCTGTGAAAGACGCGGGCAAATTTGGTCGGGTCACATGGCGCATCGTCATACCCAGCGCAAACGGCGGAACAACCACCATTGTCCGAGCGCCACCGAGACCATCAGCAGGCAAGCCACAAGGAATCCGTAGGGGCTCCCGGAAAGCGGAATTCCGCCGACATTGATCCCCAGCAGGCCGGTGAGAAAACTCATCGGCAAAAAGATCCCGGTGATGATTCCGAAGCGGTACATGGTGCGATTCATGCGCACGCTCAAACGCCGGTCTTCGGTGTCCAGCACAAGCCCCACGCGCTCTCGGGTCAATTCGAGCTCTTCGAGATAGCGGGTCAGGCTGTTGTTCAATTCGTTCCAGTAGTCGGCGTCGTCATCGACGAACCAAGGCAGTTTTATCCGCGTCAGCTGTCCGAAAATATCCCGCTGCGGCGCAAGAAAACGCTTCAGCCCGGCCGCCCGGCGACGGATGTGCAAAATGGCACCGTGCTCGGGAGTATACCGTTCGTCGGCATCCAGCTTTTCTTCCTCTTCATCGACCACTTCCGAGAGGCAAGTGACCAGATCCTGCACCTTGTTGGTGAGGTATTGGGCGAGATAGAGAATGAGTTCGGACGAGGTTTTCGGGCCTTTGCCCTCACCCAGCATCGCCAACAGTTCATCGGTGGCGCGCAAGGGGCGCAGACGCAGGGAAATCACACGCTGGGCCGAAGCGAAAATTCGTACCGAGACCATATCTTCCGGCTCGGCACCCGGATTGAGGTTGACCCCGCGCAGAAACAGCAGCAATTCGGAATCGGGCAGCGGCAACAGCCGTGGACGTGTGTTCTCTTCCAGCAGCAGATCGCAGGTGAATTCGTTGAGTCCACTGGATTTGCGCAGCCAGGTCTGGGTCTGCGGGTGACTGCGATCCCAGTGCAGCCACAGGCTTTCGTGTGCCTGCAACTGCAAACTGTCGAGATCAGTCCGGGCTATCGAACGCGCACCGCCTTTACCGTCCAGCACCAGGGCATGCACCAACCCCCATTGCGCGTTTTCTTCCTCGAACATCCTCACCCCAGTGCTTACCGCGATTTTATTCAGGCATCTTCAGCGGGCTCGGCGAAATGATCACACCGTTGTTGTCCGCATAGATGTATTGGCCCGGATGAAAGGTGACACCCGCAAACGTTACCGGCACGTTGAGGTCGCCGAGACCGCGTTTGTCGGTCTTCTTCGGGTGGCTGGCCAGCGCCTGAACGCCGAGATCGGTCTGGGCGATGACGTCCACATCACGGATGCAGCCGTAGATCACCAGCCCTTCCCAGCCGTTTTTCGAGGCTTTCTCGGCGATCATGTCGCCCAGCAGCGCGCAGCGCAGAGAACCACCACCATCGACCACCAACACTTTGCCGTTGCCCTTGAGTTCGGCTTGTTCCTTGACCAGCGAGTTGTCTTCGAAGCACTTGATGGTCACGATTTCGCCACCGAAGGAATCACGGCCGCCGAAATTGCTGAACATCGGTTCCAGCACCTGCACCAGCTCCGGATAGGCGTCGCACAGGTCAGGCGTGAGGTAATGGTTCATCGAATAACTCCTGTAACAAGGAAGACGATCAAGGATGTCGCACGCTTTTGAAACGAGATCCGGCGGTCGCTGTTTACCTTAGTTCATGCAATGGTCGCTGAGCGAACCTGAACACAAGCTGAAACGTAATAGCGAAACAGCCACCAAATGTGACCGGAACCGCCCAGTGCGTCATATCTTAGCCGCAAGCCGACTCGAACGAAATGCCCTTTTCAGAGCCTTCCGCTCATCCCGCCACCGCCAGATCCACCTTTTCGCCGAGTAATGGCGTGTGCTGGTCAGCCAACCAGCGCGCCACCAGCGGCCAGACTTCAGCCTGGGCAGGCTTGCTCACCAGCATCTCGACATGGCCGAAATTTTCGCTGAAGCCCTGCTCACGTCCCAGATTGATGAACTGCTTGTGCTCGGAGCCGATTTGCTCGAACAGCTTGCGGCAGGCCCAGGCCGGATCCTGATGATCGCCAGCCGCGGTCACCGCCAAAACCGGCACCTGAACATCGGCGAGCCCCGCCCACCAATCCTTGTCCTTGTCCCCGAAACGCCCGAACAGGCCGTACCAGCGCATGCTTTCCAGGGCCAGGCCAATCGGCTCGTCTTCCGGGCCGCGCTTGAGCCGCGAGCCCGACAACTGGGCAAAACGCTTGAGAATGAAGCGCCCGCTCCACTCCACCGGTGGAATTTTCAGCGGCCAGTATGTGCGGCTGACCTGCGTGCCGAAAAATGCCGCCGACGCCACCGCCGGCTCGCCCAGGTATTCGCCGCCCAGCGCTGCCGCCAGGGTAATGCCGCCCAGCGAATGGCCGATCCAGTGCGGCACCTGCCCGCTCTGCTCACGCACGAACGCGGCGATGGCCGGCAAATCGTAACGGGCGTAGTCGGCGACGCGATTGCGGCGATAGTCCTCGTTGCGCTGGGACATGCCGTGGCCGCGCATTTCCGGGATCCACACATCGAAACCCAGTCGGGTCAGATAGGCGCCCAGCCCCAAACCTTTCGGGGAAAACCAGAAGCGCCGGTTGGAGAAGCTGCCATGCAGCAAGATCACCGGCACACCGCGAATCGCCGGCTCATCGGCCATGCCGAGACGGGTCACCGCGATTTCCACGGACCAGTCGGGACTGTTGCCCGGTTTCAAACGGTAGACATCTTCGCTCAGATCGCCGCGTCGTTCGGCGCTGATCAGAGCGACAGGAAACAGGTTGCTGCTGCTTTGCATAATGCTCTTGCACAAAAAAGGGCGGCATCCAGAGGAGCCCGCCCTACTTGAATCCTGAAGCAGCCGGTCAATCACCGGCCGCTTCGCTCACTGATCAGGCCTGAGCCTGACCCTCAGCCAGGAAGAACCAGGTTTCCAGCACGGTGTCCGGGTTCAGCGACACGCTTTCAATGCCCTGTTCCATCAGCCACTTGGCCAGGTCCGGGTGGTCCGAAGGACCCTGACCGCAGATGCCGATGTACTTGCCAGCCTTGTTGCACGCGGCAATTGCGTTGGCCAGCAGTTTCTTGACCGCTGGATTACGCTCGTCGAACAGGTGCGCGATGATCCCGGAATCACGGTCCAGACCCAGTGTCAGTTGAGTCAGGTCGTTGGAACCGATCGAGAAACCGTCGAAAAATTCGAGGAATTCTTCAGCGAGAATCGCGTTGGACGGCAGTTCGCACATCATGATCACACGCAGGCCATTGTCGCCGCGCTTCAAGCCGTTTTCGGCCAGCAGATCGACCACCTGGCTGGCTTCGCCCAGGGTACGCACGAACGGCACCATGATTTCGACGTTGGTCAGGCCCATCTCGTTGCGCACGCGTTTCAGCGCACGGCACTCGAGTTCGAAGCAGTCACGGAACGATTCGCTGATGTAACGCGAAGCCCCACGGAAGCCCAGCATCGGGTTTTCTTCTTCCGGCTCGTACAGTTTGCCGCCGATCAGGTTGGCGTATTCGTTGGACTTGAAGTCCGACAGACGCACGATGACCTTCTTCGGTGCGAACGCAGCCGCCAGGGTGCTGATGCCTTCAACCAGTTTTTCGACATAGAAGCCGACCGGATCGTCGTAACCTGCGATGCGCTTGTCGACGCTGTCCTTGATTTCCTGCGGCAGGCCGTCGTAGTTCAACAGCGCTTTCGGGTGCACGCCGATCATGCGATTGATGATGAATTCCAGACGGGCAAGGCCCACACCGGCGTTCGGCAGCTGCGCGAAATCGAAGGCGCGGTCCGGGTTGCCGACGTTCATCATGATCTTGAACGGCAGCTCCGGCATGGCGTCCACGGAGTTCTTCTTGATGTCGAAGCCCAGTTCGCCTTCGAAGATGTAACCGGTATCGCCTTCGGCGCAGGACACGGTCACGCCCTGGCCATCCTTCAGCAGTTGGGTGGCGTTGCCGCAACCGACCACTGCCGGAATACCCAGCTCACGGGCGATGATCGCCGCGTGGCAGGTACGGCCGCCACGGTTGGTGACGATGGCGCTGGCGCGCTTCATGACCGGTTCCCAGTCCGGGTCGGTCATGTCGGAGACCAGCACGTCGCCAGGCTGGACTTTGTCCATTTCCGACACGTCGCGGATGATCCGCACCTTGCCCGCGCCGATGCGCTGACCGATGGCACGACCTTCCACCAGCACGGTGCCGGTTTCTTTCAGCAGGTAACGTTCCATGACGTTGGCCTGGGTACGGCTCTTCACGGTTTCCGGACGGGCCTGCACGATGTACAGCTTGCCGTCATCACCGTCCTTGGCCCACTCGATGTCCATCGGGCAGCCGTAGTGCTTCTCGATGATCATCGCCTGTTTGGCCAGTTCGCTGACTTCAGCGTCGGTCAGGCAGAAACGTGCACGGTCGGCCTTGTCGACATCGACGGTCTTCACGGAACGACCGGCCTTGGCCTCGTCGCCGTAGATCATCTTGATGGCCTTGCTGCCCAGGTTGCGACGCAGGATCGCCGGACGACCGGCCTCCAGCGTGCCCTTGTGAACATAGAATTCGTCCGGGTTCACCGCGCCTTGTACGACGGTTTCGCCCAGGCCGTAGGCGCCGGTGATGAACACCACGTCACGGAAGCCGGATTCGGTATCGAGGGTGAACATCACGCCGGCGGTGCCGGTTTCCGAACGCACCATGCGCTGCACGCCAGCCGACAGGGCGACCAGCTTGTGGTCGAAGCCCTGGTGCACGCGGTAGGAAATGGCACGGTCGTTGAACAGGGAAGCGAACACTTCCTTGGCCGCGCGAATGACGTTTTCAACGCCACGGATGTTCAGGAAGGTTTCCTGCTGACCGGCGAACGAAGCGTCCGGCAAGTCTTCGGCGGTGGCGGAGGAACGTACTGCCACGGCCACGTCAGGATTGCCGGCCGACAGCGCGGCGAACGCGGTGCGGATCTCGGTGTTCAGTTTTTCAGGGAATTCGGCTTCCATGATCCATTGGCGGATCTGGGCACCAGTCTTGGCCAGGGCATTGACGTCATCGACGTCCAGCGCATCGAGGGCCTTGTGGATCTGATCGTTCAGACCGCTCAGTTCCAGGAAGTCGCGATAGGCCTGCGCCGTGGTGGCGAAGCCGCCGGGGACCGAAACACCGGCACCGGCCAGGTTACTGATCATCTCGCCCAGGGATGCGTTCTTGCCCCCCACATGCTCAACATCGTGTTTGCCGAGCTTATCGAGGGAAACTACGTACTCTACCAAGGTGATCTCTCCACTAACTGTGTTGGAAAAGCTCAGAAACCGGCGGCTCGGGGGAGCGTTGGCCGGCTGTATGGCCTGGACCTGGAAAATAAGTGAGAATGCGGGCCAATGGCGGCCGGCAAATCGCGCCTATCATATCCAGAAATACTCATTAGCTTAAGGCCCAAGGTGCAAATGAAACGATCTGCTTTCTTTATCTCCGATGGCACCGGCATCACCGCCGAAACCCTGGGTCAAAGCCTTCTGGCGCAGTTCGAAAACATCACCTTCACCAAACTCACGCGGCCCTACATCGACAACGCGGACAAAGCGCGGGCCATGGTACAACAAATCAACAAAGCCGCTGAAACCGACGGTTTCCGGCCGATCATCTTCGACACCATCGTCAATCAGGACATTCGTGAGATTCTCGCAACCTCCAATGGTTTCATGATCGACATTTTCTCAACCTTCCTCGCCCCTCTCGAGCAGGAGCTGACCGAGCATTCTTCCTACACTGTCGGCAAATCCCATTCGATCGGTCACAACTCCAACTACATGGAGCGGATCGAGGCGGTGAACTTCGCCCTCGACAACGACGACGGCGCCCGCACCCACTATTACGACAAGGCCGACCTGATACTAGTGGGCGTGTCGCGTTGTGGTAAGACGCCGACGTGTCTGTACATGGCGATGCAATTCGGCATCCGTGCGGCCAACTACCCGCTGACCGAAGACGACATGGAACGCCTGCAACTGCCGGCCGCCCTGCGCGCCCACCAGCACAAGCTGTTCGGCCTGACCATCGACCCGGACCGCCTCACTGCGATCCGCAACGAGCGCAAGCCCAACAGCCGCTATTCGAGCTACGCCCAGTGCGAATTCGAAGTGCGCGAAGTGGAGAACCTGTTCCGCCGCGAGAACATCCCGCACATCAATTCCACGCATTTTTCCGTGGAAGAGATTTCGGCGAAGATCCTGGTGGAAAAAGGCGTGGAGCGGCGGTTCAAGTAACCCGGCCCCGCCCAACCTGTCCGCAGGCTGAATGAAGTATCACAAGCCCGCTCCCGGACCGTGTTTTTTACGCCTCTGTAACATTTCGAAATATACAATCCGCGCAAGTTGCGTATCCGGCCCGAAACCGGATGCGCCAACCCTCTCGACCCGGTGAATTCACCGGGTCCGCAGCATCCGCTTCCCACTTGAAGTCATGGAATGAGCGCCCGCTCCTTCCCGGGTGCGCAATGCAGACAGAAGCTACGCTCAGACAGCCGCGCCTCCATTCAGAACGCTGCAGGACTCACTGCCTATGAACAAAGTGTTCCGCCACTACATCCCGGCCTCGACACGGCGCCTGTTGCCCAATCGCTGGGACTTGATCGCCCTGCCGCTGGTGATCGGCTTTTTGCTGTTTTTCTCCATCGTTGCCCGGGAAACCTGGGCCCCGATCGGCTCCCTGCAAAGTGAAGTGGTGTCCCTCGACCCGAGCAATTTACCCGAATACGCCATGCGCACCACCCTGCGCATGCTCGCGGCAATGGTCGCGTCACTGGTGTTCACCCTGCTCTACGGCACGTTGGCCGCAAAAAGCCGTCGGGCCGAAAAGCTGCTGGTGCCGGTGCTGGACATCCTGCAATCGGTGCCGGTGCTGGGTTACATCTCCTTTACCGTGACCTTCTTTTTATTGCTGTTTCCGGGCCGGGTACTGGGCGCGGAACTCGCCGCGATCTTTGCCATTTTCACCAGCCAGGCGTGGAACATGACCTTCAGCTTCTACCAATCGTTGCGCATGCTGCCGCGGGACCTGGTGGAAGTGTCGACCAACCTGCAACTGTCCGGCTGGCAGAAGTTCTGGAAGCTCGACGTGCCTTTCGCCATGCCCGGACTGGTCTGGAACATGATGATGAGCATGTCCGGCGGCTGGTTTTTCGTTGTGGCCTCGGAAGCGATCACCGTCGGTGACCAAACCATCACCCTGCCGGGGATCGGCTCGTTCCTGGCCATGGCCATCGCGCAAAAGGACATGCACGCGGTGGGCTACGTCATCCTGACAATGGTCGTGGTCATCCTGATCTATGACCAGTTCCTGTTCCGCCCTCTGGTTGCGTGGGCGGACAAGTTCCGCATGGAAAACACCGCCTCACAGACCACCGCACCGGAGTCCTGGGTACTGAATCTGATCCAGCGTACCCGGCTGGTCCAGCGCATTTTGCGCCCCATCACTCGCGTCATCAGCCGAATCGGCAATATGCGCCTGAACCTGCCGCGCACCGCGCGCAAGGTCATGGCCTCGGAAAGCCCCGCCACCACCAAAGTGATCGACTGGATCTGGGGCTCGCTGATCGGGTTGCTGACCGCGTATGCGCTCTATCACATCGTTTTGTACGTCGGCACCGAAGTAACGTTTGCCGAGGTCGGACATGTGTTGCTGATGGGGGTGTTTACCCTGTTGCGAGTGGCCGGGCTGATCTTCATCGCCTCGCTGATCTGGGTGCCGCTGGGCGTGATGATCGGCCTGCGACCGGCGCTGGCGGAAAAAATCCAGCCACTGGCGCAGTTCCTCGCGGCGTTCCCGGCGAATCTGCTGTTCCCGGTATTCGTCATCGTGATCCTGCGTTACCAGTTGAACCCGGATATATGGCTCAGTCCGCTGATCGTGCTCGGCACCCAGTGGTACATCCTGTTCAACGTGATCGCCGGGGCCAGCGCCTTCCCCAATGACTTCAAGGAAGCCGCCGCCAACTTCCGCATTCACGGCTGGCTGTGGTGGCGCAAGGTGATGCTGCCGGGGATCTTCCCGTATTACGTGACGGGTGCAATTACCGCCTCGGGTGGTGCGTGGAACGCCAGCATCGTTTCCGAATTCGTTTCCTGGGGGCAAGACAAGGTCGTCGCCCATGGCCTGGGCGCCTACATCGCGCAAACCACGGCCGCCGGCGACTTCCCGAAAATCACCCTCGGCGTGGTGGTGATGTCGTTCTTTGTCGTGGCCTTCAATCGCGTGGTCTGGCGGCCGATGTACGCCATGGCCGAAAACAAACTTCGCCTGAACTGACGGGATTCGATGTGATGAATACCTATACCGAACACGCGGGCACCACACCCGAAATCTACTCGCTCACCGACGTCAACCGGGTGTTTGGCAAGGGCAAGGACGAGTTGCAAGTGCTCAGCGGGGTCAACCTGGCCCTGCACGAAGGCGAGATCGTTGGCATGCTCGGCCGCTCCGGCTCGGGCAAGTCGACCCTGCTGCGGATCATCGCGGGCCTGATCGAGCCTTCGTCGGGCGAGGTTCTGTACAACGGCAAGCCGCTGGACGGCCCGGCCGAAGGTGTGGCCATGGTGTTCCAGACCTTTGCCCTGTTCCCGTGGCTGACGGTGCTGGAAAACGTCGAGGCCGGCCTGCAAGCCTTGCAGGTCGAACGCAAGGAAGCGCGCAAGCGTGCGCTGGCGGCCATCGACCTGATCGGCCTGGACGGTTTCGAAAACGCCTATCCTCGCGAACTGTCCGGCGGCATGCGCCAGCGCGTGGGATTCGCTCGCGGGCTGGTGGTCAACCCGACGCTACTGTTGATGGACGAGCCCTTCTCGGCGCTGGACGTGTTGACCGCCGAAACCCTGAGAAACGACTTGCTGGATCTGTGGAGCGGCAAGCAACTGCCGATCAAATCGATCCTGATCGTGACCCACAACATTGAAGAAGCGGTGTTGATGTGCGACCGCATTATGGTGCTGTCTTCCAACCCCGGGCGGCTGGTGGCGGAAATCAAGGTGCCCTTCGCCCACCCACGCAATCGCCTGGATCCGGCGTTCCGGCAGATGGTCGATGACATCTACGCGCAGATGACCGACCGCCGCAGCGCCGATGCCAGCACCGGCAAACCCGAACTGAAGATCAGCAGCCCGCTGCAGGAAGTGTCCACCAACTTGATGGCGGGCCTTATCGAAACCCTCGCGGCCGAGCCCTACAACGGCCACGCCGGTCTGCCCACCGTAGCCGAGCGTCGCTTGCTGGAAGTGGACGACCTGTTCCCGGTGGCCGAGATGCTCGAATACCTGGGTTTCGCCGAACTCAAGGGCGCGGACATCACCCTGACGGACGCCGGCAAACTGTTCGCCGACTACGGCACCCAGGAGCGCAAGACCCTGTTTGCCGAACATCTGATCCGCTACATACCGCTGGCCGCGCGGATCCGCCAGGTATTGCTGGAGCGCAACGGCCACCGGGCGCCACGGGTGCGTTTCGAGCAGGAACTGGAAGACTCGCTGACCGAAGCCTTCGTCGAGAAAAACCTGGAAATCGTGATTGCCTGGGGTCGCTATGCGGAGATTTTCTCCTACGACGACCATACGGAGACCTTCAGCCTGGACGATGTCGAGGGCAGCCTGTAGCCCTCGACAATCCCGGCGTTTCAGATCACGAACAAGTCGACAAAACGATTCACCGGCGTCGCCTCGAGCCGCGTCTGATCCTTGCACAGCGCAAGGATCTCGGCGCTGCGCTGGCCGGTGAAACGCGTGGCCAGGTTCGCCCTGAACTTGTCCTCCAGCAACGGAATGCCCTCGGCCCGACGCCGGCGGTGACCGATCGGGTACTCCACCACCACGTTTTCGGTGCTGGAGCCGTCCTTGAAAAACACCTGCACCGCGTTGGCAATCGAGCGCTTGTCGGCTTCGAGATATTCGCGGGTGAAACGCGGATCTTCGACGATGACCATTTTTTCGCGCAGCACATCGATGACCGGATGAGCTGCGTGGAAATCGTCTTCGTACTGCTCGGCCACCAGATTGCCAAACGCCAGCGGCACGGCGGTCATGTACTGAATGCAGTGATCGCGGTCGGCGGCGTTGGCCAACGGGCCGACCTTGGAAATGATGCGGATCGCCGATTCGTGGGTGGTGATGACGATGCGGTCGATCTCATGCAGACGATTGCGCACCTGCGGGTGCAGGGTCACCGCGGCTTCGCAGGCGGTTTGCGCGTGGAATTCGGCGGGGAAGCTGATCTTGAACAGCACGTTTTCCATCACGTAACTGCCGAAGGGTCGCGAGAAACTGAAGGCTCGCTTGCCTTCAGGCTTGAGCGCCAGATCGTTGTTGGTGTGGCTGAACAGCACGTCGTAGAAGCCCCACTGCTTGGCCGTCAGCACACCGGGAATTCCCATTTCACCGCGCATCGCGATATCCGCCAGACGCACGCCACGACTGGACGCATCCCCCGCCGCCCAGGATTTGCGTGAGCCGGCATTCGGCGCATGGCGGTAAGTACGCAATGCCTGACCGTCGGCGAACGCGTGGGACAACGCAGACAACAGCTGCTCGCGATGGGCGCCCATCAGTTTGGCGACAACTGCTGTGGAGGCCACTTTCACCAGGATCACATGGTCGAGGCCTACGCGGTTGAAGGAGTTTTCCAGTGCGATTACGCCCTGAATCTCGTGAGCCATGATCATTGCTTCAAGCACATCGCGCACCGTCAGCGGCGATTCGCCATTGGCCAGGCGTTTCTGCGACAGGTGATCGGCCACCGCGAGAATCCCGCCGAGGTTGTCCGACGGATGCCCCCATTCGGCGGCGAGCCAGGTGTCGTTGTAATCGAGCCAGCGCACGATGCAGCCGATGTCCCACGCGGCTTTTACCGGGTCGAGGCGATAGGAAGTGCCCGGCACCCGCGCGCCGAAGGGCACGACGGTGCCTTCGACGATGGGGCCAAGGTGTTTGATGCACTCGGGGAAACGCAGGGCCAGCAGGCCGCAGCCCAGGGTGTCCATCAGACAGTTGCGGGCGGTGTCGAGAGCTTCGGTGGATTCGATTTTGAAGGTCAGAACGTAATCGGCGATGTCCTGCAGGACACGGTCGTAGTCGGGGCGGTTGTTCAGGTCGACGTTGGTGCTCATGTTCGATTCACTCTTGGAAGTGGTTCGTTGATGGGACCTCGGTTCAGGGCTGATTTTCTTCTTATTGAAATGCGCATGGCGGTGAGAGCGAACGGGCTCGCTCTCACCGGTTGTTCATTAGAACGAATCTCCAGGCACGCGGACGTAACCTTCCATCAGCACGCGCGCACTGCGGCTCATGATCGCCCTCTTCACGACCCACTCACCGTTTTCCAGACTCGCTTCAGCCCCGACGCGCAACGTCCCGGACGGATGCCCGAAGCGCACGGCGTTACGCTCAACACCGCCGGCCGCGAGGTTGACCAAGGTGCCGGAAATGGCCGCTGCGGTGCCAATCGCCACCGCCGCCGTCCCCATCATCGCGTGGTGCAACTTGCCCATCGACAACGCACGCACCAGCAAATCTACATCCCCGGCGCCAATGGTTTTTCCACTGGACGCCACGTAATCCGCAGGCTTGGCGACAAACGCTACTTTCGGCGTGTGTTGACGCTTGGCCGCTTCATCCAGATTGGAAATCAGCCCCATACGCAACGCACCGTAGGCGCGGATGGTCTCGAACATCTGCAGCGCTTTCGGATCGCTGTTGATCGCGCTCTGCAGTTCGGTGCCGGTGTAGCCGATGTCTTCGGCGTTGACGAAGATCGTCGGGATACCCGCGTTGATCATGGTCGCCTTGAAGGTGCCGACGCCCGGCACTTCCAGTTCATCGATCAGATTGCCGGTGGGGAACATCGAACCACCGCCGCCCTCTTCTTCCGCCGCCGGGTCCATGAATTCGACCTGCACTTCGGCGGCCGGGAAAGTCACGCCGTCGAGTTCGAAATCACCGGTTTCCTGGACTTCGCCGTTGGTGATCGGCACGTGGGCGATGATCGTCTTGCCGATGTTGGCCTGCCACACGCGCACCACCGCCACACCGTTGTGCGGAATGCGGCTGGCGTCCACCAGACCATTGCTGATGGCGAACGAGCCGACCGCCGCCGACAGGTTGCCGCAGTTGCCGCTCCAGTCCACGAACGGCTTGTCGATGGACACCTGACCGAACAGGTAATCGACGTCGTGATCGGCCTTGATGCTTTTCGACAGGATCACGGTTTTGCTGGTGCTGGAAGTGGCGCCGCCCATGCCGTCGATCTGTTTGTCGTACGGGTCGGGGCTGCCGATCACCCGCAGTAACAGCGCATCGCGGGTCGGGCCGGGGATTTGCGCGGCTTCGGGCAGATCATTCAGGCTGAAAAACACGCCTTTGCTGGTACCGCCGCGCATGTAGGTGGCGGGGATCTTGATTTGCGGTGCGTGAGCCATGGTGCTCCTTAACGAAGGCATGGGACTTGAAGTCCCATGCCCACATCAGTTGATTTAAACGGCAACCGCCGACTCTTCGAGGAAGTCCTGAGCGAAGCGCTGCAGCACGCCGCCGGCCTCGTAGATCGACACTTCTTCGGCGGTGTCTAGGCGGCAGGTCACCGGCACTTCGACGCGCTCACCGTTCTTGCGATGGATCACCAGCGTCAGGTCGGCACGCGGTGTGCGCTCACCGATCACGTCGTAGGTTTCGCTGCCGTCGATGCCCAGGGTCTTGCGGTCGGTGCCCGGTTTGAACTCCAGCGGCAACACGCCCATGCCCACCAGGTTGGTGCGGTGAATGCGCTCGAAACCTTCGGCGGCAATCGCTTCCACACCCGCCAGACGCACGCCTTTGGCCGCCCAGTCCCGGGACGAGCCCTGACCGTAGTCGGCGCCGGCAATGATGATCAGCGGCTGCTTGCGTTCCATGTAGGTTTCGATGGCTTCCCACATGCGCATCACTTTGCCTTCCGGCTCGACGCGTGCCAGCGAACCCTGCTTGACCTTGCCGTTTTCCACGACCATTTCGTTGAACAGTTTCGGGTTGGCAAACGTCGCGCGCTGCGCGGTCAAGTGGTCGCCACGGTGGGTCGCGTAAGAGTTGAAGTCCTCTTCCGGCAGGCCCATTTTCGCCAGATATTCGCCGGCAGCACTGTCGAGCATGATCGCGTTCGAAGGCGACAGGTGATCGGTGGTGATGTTGTCAGGCAGCACCGCCAGCGGACGCATGCCCTTGAGCGGCCGAGCCCCGGCCAGCGCACCTTCCCAGTAGGGCGGACGACGGATATAGGTGCTCATTTCACGCCAGTCGTACAGCGGCGCGACTTTCGGGCCGGTGTCTTCGTGAACGGCAAACATCGGAATGTAAACCTGACGGAACTGCTCCGGCTTCACCGAGGATTTCACCACCGCGTCGATTTCTTCGTCGCTCGGCCAGATGTCCTTCAGGCGGATTTCCTTGCCGTCGACCACGCCGAGCACATCTTTTTCGATGTCGAAACGGATGGTGCCGGCAATCGCATAAGCCACCACCAGCGGCGGCGAAGCGAGGAACGCCTGCTTGGCGTACGGGTGAATCCGGCCGTCGAAGTTGCGGTTGCCGGACAGCACAGCGGTGGCGTACAAGTCGCGGTCGATGATCTCTTGTTGAATCACCGGATCCAGCGCACCGGACATACCGTTGCAGGTGGTGCAGGCGAAAGCGACGACGCCAAAACCGAGCTGTTCCAGCTCCGTGGTCAGTCCCGCTTCATCGAGGTACAGCGCCACGGTTTTCGAGCCCGGCGCCAGCGACGACTTGACCCACGGTTTGCGAGTCAAGCCGAGCTTGTTGGCGTTGCGCGCCAGCAGGCCGGCGGCGATTACGTTGCGCGGGTTGCTGGTGTTGGTGCAACTGGTGATGGCAGCGATGATCACCGCGCCGTCGGGCATTTGCCCCGGAACGTCTTCCCATTTCCCGGAGATGCCTTTGGCCGCCAGATCCGACACCGCCACACGGGCGTGCGGGTTGCTCGGGCCGGCCATGTTGCGCACCACCGAAGACAGGTCGAACGTCAGCCCGCGCTCGTATTGCGCGCCTTTCAGGCTGTCGGCCCACAGGCCTATCTGCTTGGCATATTGCTCGACGAGCTGCACTTGCTGGTCTTCGCGACCGGTGAGTTTCAGGTAGTCGATGGTCTGCTGGTCGATGTAGAACATCGCCGCCGTGGCTCCGTATTCCGGGGCCATGTTGGAGATGGTCGCGCGGTCACCGAGGGTCAGCGCGGAGGCACCTTCACCGAAGAATTCCAGCCACGCGCCGACCACTTTCTGTTTGCGCAGGTACTCGGTCAGCGCCAGCACCATGTCGGTGGCGGTAATGCCCGGTTGCAGCTTGCCGGTCAGTTCGACGCCGACGCTTTCCGGCAGACGCATCCACGACGCGCGGCCGAGCATCACGCTTTCGGCTTCAAGCCCACCAACGCCGATGGCAATCACGCCCAGCGCATCAACGTGCGGGGTGTGGCTGTCGGTGCCGACGCAGGTATCCGGGAACGCCACACCGTCACGCACCTGGATCACCGGAGACATTTTCTCCAGGTTGATCTGGTGCATGATGCCGTTGCCCGGCGGGATCACGTCGACGTTCTTGAACGCCTTCTTGGTCCAGTTGATGAAGTGGAAACGGTCTTCGTTGCGACGGTCTTCGATGGCGCGGTTTTTCTCGAACGCCAGCTTGTCAAAACCGCCCGCCTCTACCGCCAGCGAGTGGTCGACGATCAATTGCGTCGGCACCACCGGGTTGACTTGCGCCGGGTCGCCGCCCTGCTGGGCAATCGCGTCACGCAGGCCGGCCAGATCCACCAGCGCGGTCTGGCCGAGAATGTCGTGGCACACCACGCGAGCCGGGAACCACGGGAAGTCGAGGTCGCGTTTGCGCTCGATCAGTTGCTTCAGGGAATCGGTGAGCGTGGCCGGGTCGCAGCGACGCACGAGGTTTTCCGCCAGCACGCGAGAGGTGTACGGCAGGGTGTCGTAGCTGCCGGGCTGGATCGCATCGACAGCCGCACGGACGTCGAAAAAGTCCAGCGGCGTGCCAGGCAGGTTCTTGCGAAATTCTGTGTTCATCGGTCAGGACTCGGTCACGGTAGTTTCAAAGAGGGGGCGCCTGTACCGGCGCCCTCCCCCGGTCAGCGCTGTTCGATTGGCACGAACTTGCGCTGTTCGACGCCAACATACTCGGCGCTTGGACGGATGATGCGGTTGTTGGCGCGCTGTTCGAACACGTGCGCCGCCCAGCCGGTCAGGCGCGAGCAGACGAAGATCGGCGTGAACAGCTTGGTCGGGATGCCCATGAAGTGGTACGCCGAGGCATGGTAGAAGTCGGCGTTGGGGAACAGTTTCTTCTGCTCCCACATGGTCTTGTCGATGGCTTCCGAAACCGGGAACAGCACCTTGTCGCCCACTTCGTCGGCGAGTTGTTTCGACCAGCCCTTGATCACCTCGTTGCGCGGATCGCTGTCCTTATAGATCGCGTGGCCGAAGCCCATGATCTTGTCCTTGCGCTCCAACATGCCGAGGGTGCCCTTGATCGCCTCTTCCGGCGACGAGAAGCGCTCGATCATCTCCATCGCCGCTTCGTTGGCGCCGCCGTGCAGCGGGCCGCGCAGCGAGCCGATGGCTGCCGTGACGCACGAGTACAGATCGGACAGCGTCGAAGCGCACACCCGAGCAGTGAAGGTCGAGGCGTTGAACTCGTGTTCGGCGTAGAGGATCAGCGACACGTTCATCACCTTGACGTGCAGTTCGCTCGGCTTCTTGTCGTGCAGCAGGTGCAGGAAGTGGCCGCCGATGGACGGCTCGTCCGTCACGCAATTGATGCGTTTGCCGTCGTGGCTGAAGCGATACCAGTAGCACATGATCGCCGGGAACGCGGCCAACAGCCGGTCGGTCTTGTCGCGTTGCTCGGAGAAGTCTTTCTCCGGCTCGATGTTGCCCAGGAACGAGCAACCGGTACGCATCACGTCCATCGGGTGGGCTTCGGCGGGGATGCGTTCCAGCACTTCCTTCAGCGCTTGCGGCAGGTTGCGCAGCTTGCTCAGCTTGCCTTGATACTCGGCGAGTTGGGCCTTGGTCGGCAGCTCTCCGTAGAGCAGCAGGTACGCCACTTCTTCAAATTGTGCGTCTGCCGCCAGTTCACGCACGTCGTAGCCGCGATAGGTCAGCCCGGCACCGGTCTGGCCCACGGTGGACAGTGCGGTTTGCCCGGCGACCTGGCCCCGGAGCCCGGCGCCACTGAGTACTTTTGCTTCGGCCATTGTTGTCTCCAATCTTGAATTTGTTAGGGAGTACGGTTGCGGCTTACTTCTTCGCCGCAAACAACGCGTCGAGCTTCTGCTCGAAGGTGTGGTAATCGATGCGATCGTAGAGCTCCATGCGAGTCTGCATGGTGTCGATGACATTCTGCTGGGTACCGTCGCGGCGGATCGCGGTGTAGACGTTTTCTGCCGCCTTGTTCATCGCGCGGAACGCCGACAGCGGATACAGCACCAGCGACACATCTGCTCCCGCAAGCTGCTCGGTGGTGTACAGCGGCGTCGAGCCGAATTCGGTGATATTGGCCAGGATCGGCGCTTTCACACGGTTGGCGAACAGCTTGTACATCTCCAGTTCAGTGATGGCTTCCGGGAAAATCATGTCGGCGCCAGCCTCGATGCACGCGGCGGCGCGATCCAGTGCCGAGTCCAGGCCTTCAACGGCCAACGCGTCGGTGCGGGCCATGATCACGAAGCTGTCGTCGGTACGGGCATCGACGGCGGCCTTGATGCGGTCGACCATTTCCTGCTGGGTCACGATCTCTTTGTTCGGACGATGGCCGCAGCGCTTGGCGCCTACCTGATCTTCGATGTGAATCGCAGCGGCGCCGAACTTGATCATCGACTTGACGGTGCGGGCCACGTTGAACGCCGAGGCGCCGAAACCGGTGTCGACGTCTACCAGCAGTGGCAGGTCGCAGACGTCGGTGATGCGGCGCACGTCGGTCAGCACGTCATCCAGGCCGGTGATGCCCAGGTCCGGCACGCCGAGGGAGCCGGCAGCTACCCCGCCACCGGAGAGGTAAATCGCCTTGAAACCGGCGCGCTTGGCCAGCAGCGCGTGGTTGGCGTTGATCGCGCCGACCACTTGCAGCGGATGTTCGCTGGCGACCGCATCGCGGAAACGCTGGCCTGGAGTGCTCTTGTTGGAACTCATGACTCACCTCGTTCAGTGGCTGTCTTATTGTCGGCGCCGTCCTGGTAATGACGGGCGATGTTGCGTTTCGAGGCGCCGATGTGGCGGCGCATCAACAATTCCGCGAGCTCGCCGTCACGGTCGGCGATGGCATCGAGAATCCGGTGGTGTTCGGCAAAAGCCTGGCGCGGGCGGTTGGGCGTGGTGGAAAACTGGATGCGGTACATGCGCACCAGTTGATAGAGCTCGCCGCAAAGCATTTGCGTAAGGGTGCGATTACCGCTGCCCTGGATGATCCGGTAGTGAAAGTCGAAATCGCCTTCCTGCTGGTAGTAGCCGACGCCGGCCTGGAACGCGGCATCGCGCTCGTGGGTTTCCAGCACCCGGCGCAGTTCGTCGATTTCTTCGACGCTCATGCGTTCAGCCGCCAGACGGCAGGCCATGCCTTCAAGGGACTCGCGAATTTCGTAGAGTTCGAGCAGTTCGGCGTGGCTCAGCGAGACCACCCGCGCGCCGACGTGCGGCACGCGCACCAGCAGGCGCTGGCCTTCGAGCCGGTGGATCGCCTCACGCAGCGGCCCACGACTGATGCCATAGGTGCGCGCCAGTTCAGGCTCGGAGATCTTGCTGCCCGGGGCGATCTCGCCTTTGACGATGGCCGCCTGGATACGTCGGAAGACGTTTTCGGACAGGGTTTCCGAATCGTCGCCGCTGATGACCGGGGGATCGAGTTGATCCAGCATATTGTCGACACCTTTAAATCCAATGCGGCAAAAACTAGCGAATCAGCCCGCTCCAGTCAAAGGATAAATGGATATTGTCGACAATCGTCTAATAACGCCCGATATCAGCCCCAAGGGTTATAGACCCGCTCGGGCGCTGGCGCCATAAAACCACCGTGCTAGAATGCCGCCCGCATTTGCCAGTCACTTGCACGGCTTGTCATAAAAAGCTGATAGGCACACGAAGGCGCGCGCAGACAGGATCTCCTGATGCCGTGGCCCTGAACCGAGAACGGACCGCTGCTCGCCAGGATTTATGAGACTCAAGCCCTTCCCCACCTTCTTTTATCTGTTGTGCCTGCCCGGCCTGGCTGTGGCGGGGGAAAAGACTGTGTACGGCCTCAACGAGTACGCCTCCCTCGACGGGATCAACCTGGAAGTGGCGGCGAAACTCGATACCGGGGCGAAGACCGCCTCCCTGAGCGCCCGCGACATCAAACGCTTCAAGCGCAACGGTGAATCCTGGGTGCGCTTCTACCTGGCCATCGACGCTGCGCATTCGCACCCGATCGAACGGCCGCTGGCCCGGGTCAGCAAGATCAAGCGCCGTGCCGGCGACTACGACCCGGAAGAAGGCAAGAAGTACACCGCGCGCCCGGTGATCGAGCTGGATATCTGCATGGGTTCGGCAATGCGCAGCATCGAAGTGAACCTGACCGACCGCAGTGCGTTCCAATATCCGCTTTTGATCGGCTCCGAGGCGCTGAAACGCTTCGATGCGCTGGTCGATCCCAGTCTTAAATACGCTGCCGGCAAACCCGCCTGCGCCATCGCCGCTCATACCGCCGAGTAATTTCCATGCGTTCTCTAACCTTCCACCTGAAAATCCTGATCACCATCCTGGTGCTCCTGGGCGTTTCGGTTACGGCCTATCAGATTTTCGTGCTCGGCATCCCGGTGACCGAAGACGCCACCGACGACTTGTGGAACATCGACGCCAAGGTCGAGTTCGTCGCCAGCACCAAGGATCCGGTGAAGATCCAGATGTTCGTACCGCCCCTGAGCCGCGATTACGTCAGCCTCAATGAAAGCTTCATCTCCAACAACTATGGCGTGGCGGTCAACCGTGTCGACGGCAACCGCAAGGTCACGTGGTCGGCGCGCCGGGCCAAGGGCAATCAGACTCTTTATTACCGTCTGGTGCTGACCAAGCGCTACACCGCTGAAAAAACCAAGATCAAAGGCCCGACCTTCCGCGACAGCATGGCCATCGAAGGCCCGGAAAAAATCGCCGCCGAAGCCCTGCTCGCGCCGATCCGCCAGCACTCGGCAGACGTCGAAACCTTTATTGGCGAGGCGATCAAACGCGTCAACAACGTCAACGACGACAACGTGAAACTGCTGCTGGCCGGCGATCCGTCGACACCACACAAGGCAAAAATCGTCGAACTGCTGCTGTCCATCGCCCACGTGCCGGTGGAAAAGGTCCACACCATCCGCCTCGTTGCCGATCAGCCGCAAACACCTGAACTGTGGCTGCGCAGTTTCAACGGCAACGACTGGCTGTACTTCAATCCGGAAACCGGTGAACAAGGCCTGCCGACTGACCGTCTGCTGTGGTGGACCGGCGATGAAAACCTGATCACCATCGATGGCGCGAAAAAAGCCAATGTGACCTTCAGCCTGAACAACAGCGAAATGAACGCGATTCGTCTGGCCAAGCTGACCGATGAAAACACCGACGCCAACTTCCTCGAATATTCGCTGTACGGCCTGCCGCTGCAGACCCAGCAAACCTTCATGATCATGGTGATGATCCCGATCGGCGTGCTGGTGATCCTGATCCTGCGCAACCTGGTCGGCTTGCAGACCCTCGGTACATTCACTCCGGTACTGATTGCCCTCGCCTTCCGCGAGACGCAGCTGGGCTTCGGTATTCTGCTGTTTACCGTGATCACGGCATTGGGGCTGTCGCTGCGCTCCTATCTGGAACACCTGAAGCTGCAAATGCTGCCGCGCCTGTCGGTGGTGCTGACGTTCGTGGTGGTGCTGATCGCGGCGATCAGCCTGTTCAGCCACAAGCTCGGCCTGGAACGCGGCCTGTCGGTAGCACTGTTCCCGATGGTGATTCTGACCATGACCATCGAACGCCTGTCGATCACCTGGGAAGAGCGCGGCGCCAGCCATGCGCTGAAAGTGGCGATCGGCACGCTGTTCGCGGCGTCCCTGGCGCACCTGATCATGACCGTTCCGGAGCTGGTGTACTTCGTGTTCACCTTCCCGGCGATCCTGCTGATCCTGGTGGGCTTCATGCTGGCCATGGGTCGCTATCGCGGATATCGCCTGACCGAACTGGTGCGCTTCAAGGCCTTCCTGAAGAAGGCTGACGCCTGATGTTCGGTTTCTGGAAGACCTGGAAGGCCCTGGAAGCCCGGGGCATCATGGGCATCAATCGGCGTAACGCGGACTACGTGCTCAAGTACAACAAGCGCAGTCTGTATCCGATCGTCGATGACAAGATCATCACCAAGGAGCGCGCGATCAAGGCCGGCATTCATGTGCCGGAACTGTATGGCGTGATTTCCACGGAGAAGGAAATCGACAAGCTCGACGAGATCATCGGCGGGCGTAACGACTTCGTGATCAAGCCGGCCCAGGGTGCCGGCGGTGACGGCATCATCGTCATCGCCGACCGTTTCGAAGGTCGCTATCGCACGGTGTCGGGCAAGATCCTCACCCACGAAGAGCTGGAGCACCATATCTCCAGCATCCTCACCGGCCTGTATTCCCTGGGCGGCCACCGCGACCGGGCGCTGATCGAATACCGGGTGACCCCGGACCAGATCTTCAAGAGCATCAGCTACGAAGGCGTGCCGGACATCCGCATCATCGTGCTGATGGGCTACCCGGTGATGGCGATGCTGCGCCTGCCGACCCGTCAGTCCGGCGGCAAGGCCAACCTGCACCAGGGCGCCATCGGCGTCGGTGTCGATCTGGCCACCGGCCTGACGTTGCGCGGTACCTGGCTTAACAACATCATCGCCAAACACCCGGACACCACCAACGCGGTGGACGGCGTGCAACTGCCCTACTGGGACGGTTTCATGAAGCTTGCGGCTGGTTGTTATGAGTTGTGCGGGCTTGGTTACATCGGCGTGGACATGGTGCTGGACCAGGAGAAAGGCCCGCTGATTCTGGAACTGAATGCGCGGCCGGGACTGAATATACAGATTGCCAATGACTGCGGGCTGACGGCACGTACCCATGCGGTGGAAGCGCATCTGGAGGATCTCAAGACCCGCGGCGTGACTGAAACGGTTGAAGAGCGCGTAGCATTTGCTCAGGAATTGTTTGGGCATATTCCGGCGATCGAGGGCTGAGTCGCGTTACCGGCCTCTGATCTGCCAATCCCCGACATCCCCTCTAGGAGCAATTCCCCGAGGGGACTACAATCCCCACCCCGCCTCGATGGCCGATCTGCCCCGCCCATGTTGACCTGTTCCGTACACCCGCTGCCCTACCGCGCCAACCCCGCCGACTATTTCGCGGCCGTCCGCCATGCGCCCGGCGCCGTGCTGCTCGACAGCGGCCGGCCCAGTGCCGATCGTGGCCGTTATGACCTGCTCAGTGCCTGGCCGCTGGAACAACTGGCGGTGATGCCGGACGAGCGCGGCGACGATTTCCTGCAACGCCTGCGGGATAATCTGACGCGGTTGGGCGACACACAATTACCCGATGGATATGAACTGCCATTCGCCGGCGGCCTGATCGGTTACCTGAGTTACGACTTCGGCCGACATCTGGAAAACCTGCCGAGTCAGGCGCTGGATGATCTGCAACTGCCGGATGCGCGTTTTGGTCTGTACGACTGGGCTTTAATCAGTGATCACCACAAGGCCACCAGCCAGCTGGTGTTTCACCCGTCGGTCAGCGCTAGCGAAAAACAACGCCTGATCGATGTGTTCAGCCAACCGGCAGTCGACAAGCTGACCCCGTTCAAGCTGAACAGCCCGATGGCGGCCGACCTCTCGGCCGATGAATACCGCCAAGCACTCGAACGCATTCATCAATACATCCAGGCCGGGGACTGCTATCAGGTCAACTTCGCCCAGCGTTTCCGTGCGCCGTGCCAGGGCGATCCATGGCTGGCCTACTGCAAATTGCGCGAGGCCTGCCCGACACCGTTTTCCGGGTTCCAGAGCCTGCCTGACGGCAACGCGGTGCTGAGTCTGTCGCCCGAGCGCTTCGTCAAAGTCAGCCAGCGTCAGGTGGAAACCCGTCCGATCAAGGGTACCCGCCCCCGTGGCGCGACCCCGGCCGAAGACGCTGCCAACGCCGCCGAACTGCTGGCCAGCCCCAAGGATCGCGCGGAAAACCTGATGATCGTCGACCTGCTGCGCAACGATCTTGGCCGCACCTGCCGAATCGGCTCCGTGCGAGTGCCGGAGCTGTTCAGCCTGGAAAGCTATCCGAACGTGCATCACCTGGTGAGCAGCGTGACCGGTGAACTGGCGGAGGATCGCGATGCCCTGGACCTGATCGCCGGCAGCTTCCCCGGCGGCTCGATCACCGGCGCGCCGAAGATCCGCGCGATGCAGATCATCGACGAACTGGAACCGACCCGACGCGGCTTGTATTGCGGCTCGTTGCTGTACCTGGACGTGCGCGGCGAGATGGACAGCTCCATCGCCATTCGCAGCCTGCTGGTGAAGGATGGGCAGGTGTGCTGCTGGGGTGGTGGCGGGATCGTCGCTGATTCGGATTGGGAGGCGGAATATCAGGAGTCGATTACCAAGGTCAGAGTCCTGCTCGAAACCTTGCAGAACCTCTGACGCTTGTGGCGAGGGCCGTTGCGCCCTCGCCACAGCATGACTTACAGGCTCAGATCGCGATTCGAAGCCTTGAGAAACTCCTGCTTCAACTCGGCAAACGTATGCACCGCCGGAAACTGCGGGAACTCGCGGATCACGTTATCCGGTGCATGGAACAGAATCCCCGCATCTGCTTCACCCAGCATGCTGGTGTCGTTGTAGGAATCCCCTGCCGCAATCACACGGTAATACAGGCTCTTGAAGGACAGGACCGACTGACGCTTCGGATCTTTCTGACGCAACTGATAGCCCGTGACCCGCCCGCTGTCGTCAGTGATCAGGCGGTGGCAGAGCAAGGTCGGGAAACCCAGTTGACGCATCAACGGCTGGGAAAACTCATAAAACGTATCCGACAGAATCACCACCTGAAACCGCTCGCGCAGCCAGTTGACGAACTCCACCGCGCCGTCCAGCGGCTTGAGGGTGGCGATCACTTCCTGAATGTCCGAAAGCTTGAGGCCATGCTCGTCGAGGATACGCAGGCGCTGCTTCATCAGCACGTCGTAGTCGGGAATGTCCCGGGTGGTGGCCTTGAGCGATTCGATTCCGGTTTTTTCGGCGAAGGCGATCCAGATTTCCGGGACCAGCACTCCTTCAAGGTCAAGACAGGCAATTTCCACAGGACACTCCGTTTGTAATGTTTATTGAGTCGAGCGAGCCCGAACTCTAGCGGCTCGACCTGGACCGTGCAACGCAGAGGCTGCCCCGGCGGGCGTTGCTTTTTGTTAACATCGCCGCCATATAGAGCGCCCAGCGCCACCGACCTGTAGGAAGCCGCCCTGATGAGCCCAACGTTCGACGTCGTGGAACTCGCCACGACCTATGCCAACAAATCCGCCCAGGACATCCTCAAGCTCGCATTCGCCGAGTTCGGCGATGACCTGTGGATATCTTTCAGCGGCGCCGAGGATGTGGTGCTGGTGGACATGGCCTGGAAGCTGAACAAGAACGTCAAGGTGTTCAGCCTTGACACCGGCCGTCTGCACCCGGAAACCTACCGTTTCATTGATCAGGTGCGTGAGCACTACAAGATCGATATCGAACTGGTCTCGCCGGACTACACGAAACTTGAACCGTTCGTGAAGGAAAAAGGCCTGTTCAGTTTCTACAAGGACGGCCATGGCGAATGCTGCGGCATCCGCAAGATCGAGCCGCTACGCCGCAAACTGTCCGGTGTCAAAGCCTGGGCCACCGGCCAGCGCCGCGACCAGAGTCCTGGTACCCGCAGCGCGGTGGCGGTGATGGAAATCGACATCGCGTTCTCCACCCCCGAGCGCACGCTGTACAAGTTCAACCCGCTAGCGCAGATGACCAGCGAGGAAATCTGGGGCTACATCCGCATGCTGGAGCTGCCGTACAACAGCCTGCATGAACGCGGTTTCATCAGCATCGGCTGCGAACCGTGCACCCGCCCTGTCCTGCCGAACCAGCACGAGCGCGAAGGCCGCTGGTGGTGGGAAGAAGCGACCCAGAAAGAATGCGGGTTGCACGCCGGGAATATCATCAGCAAGGCGTAAACCGCTAGTCCCACAGTTGTCTCTGCCAGATATGAAAAATGTGTACACACGAATGTCACCATCGGTGCCATTTATGTGTGCACTTTTCATTTCCGCGCCCTGAAAAGTTACATCCCGCTGCCAAAGCGATCCCTTCCGGCGTCCGCCAAAATCCCTTCCGAAAAATAAATATCTGTTCGAACGGTCAATTTATATCGCCCGTATTTCAGCGACTTAGCGCCATTCAATAACTTTTCGAAATCAGTGGTGGTTTTCATAGATCGCTGGCTGGCATAGATCTGGCTTAAGTGCATACATGTTTTGTATACAAAATCGCAAAACATGAACCCACACTTTCGATCCGCAAGCCTGAAGCGCCCTATCCCGTACAGGCTGCAGATGCCCCGTAACCAGTGATGTTTCAGCGTTGCGACGAAGATCTGCCGAGCCTGAGCGCTCATGCACAGTCATCGCGGCCCGAACATCAGGAGCCTGCCGGAATGCGTACGAGTCTTTCGAACAACAACATCGCGCTGAATCTGCCCTCCTCCTCAACCCTCGATCACACCGTGCCCGGTGATGGCATCACCGAACCGCTGCAACTGAGCCCGCGTCTGCACAACAGCGACCTTGCACCGACCAAGGTCGAAGGACGGCGCTGGGGCAAATACAGCATCTTCGCCCTGTGGACCAACGATGTGCACAACATCGCCAACTATTCGTTTGCCATCGGTCTGTACGCCCTGGGCCTGGGTGGCTGGCAGATTCTGCTGTCGCTGGGGATCGGCGCGGCGCTGGTGTATTTCTTCATGAACCTGTCCGGCTACATGGGACAGAAAACCGGCGTGCCGTTTCCGGTCATCAGCCGCATCAGTTTCGGCATTCACGGGGCGCAGATTCCTGCGTTGATCCGGGCAATTATCGCCATCGCCTGGTTCGGAATTCAGACGTACCTCGCGTCGGTGGTGTTTCGCGTATTGCTCACGGCGGTTCACCCCGGTTTCGCCGACTACGACCACAACTCGATCCTCGGCCTGTCGAGCCTGGGCTGGGTGTGTTTCGTGGCGATCTGGTTCGTGCAACTGGGGATTCTGGCCTACGGCATGGAAATGGTCCGCCGCTACGAAGCCTTCGCCGGTCCGGTGATTCTGCTGACCGTTGCCTGCCTCGCCGCCTGGATGTACACCCAGGCCAACGCGACCATTGCCTGGTCGATCCGCGAACCGCTGACCGGCGGCGAGATGTGGCGCAACATCTTTGCCGGCGGCGCCTTGTGGCTGGCGATCTACGGCACGCTGATCCTCAACTTCTGCGACTTCGCTCGCTCCTCGCCGTGCCGCAAAACCATCAAAATCGGAAACTTCTGGGGCCTGCCGGTGAATATTCTGGTGTTCGCCGGGATCACCGTCCTGCTGTGCGGCGCGCAATTTCAGATCAACGGCCGGATCATCGAGAGCCCGACCGAGATCATCGCGTCGATCCCCAATACGTTCTTTCTGGTGCTCGGTTGCCTGGCCTTCCTGATCGTCACCGTGGCGGTGAACATCATGGCCAACTTCGTTGCGCCAGCCTTCGTGCTCAGCAACCTGGCGCCGAAATACCTGACCTTTCGCCGCGCCGGGCTGATCAGCGCCACCATCGCCGTGCTGATCCTGCCGTGGAATCTCTACAACAGCCCGCTGGTGATCGTGTACTTCCTGTCCGGCCTCGGCGCCCTGCTCGGCCCGCTGTACGGTGTGATCATGGTCGACTACTGGCTGATCCGCAAAGGCCGGATCCACGTGCCGCAGTTGTACAGCGAAGACCCGAACGGCGCGTATTTCTACAGCCGCGGGGTCAATCTGAGGGCGGTGGCGGCGTTCATTCCGGCCGCGCTGATCGCCATCGTCCTGGCACTGGTGCCGGGCTTTCACAGCGTTTCGCCCTTCTCCTGGCTGATCGGTGCCGGCATTGCCGGGATGCTTTACCTGATCGTCGCCAAACGCCAGCCGCACTACGCCGACGTCGACGGTGAAGCCATCGCCGTCGACAACGTCAGCCACTGAATCTTTTGGCGGCCCTTCGCGGGGCCGCAGAACCAACCGTAATAAGGACTTCCCATGCGTATTCTCGTGGTCAACGTCAACACCACCGAATCCATCACCCAGGCCATCGCCCGCTCGGCGCAGGCTGTGGCCTCCCCCGGCACCGAAATTGTCGGCCTGACGCCGTACTTCGGCGCCGATTCGGTGGAAGGCAATTTCGAAAGTTACCTGGCGGCCATCGCTGTGATGGACCGGGTGATGTCCTACGAGCAGCCGTTCGACGCAGTAATCCAGGCCGGCTACGGCGAGCACGGTCGCGAAGGTTTGCAGGAGTTGCTCAATGTGCCGGTGGTGGACATCACCGATGCGGCGGCCAGCACCGCGATGTTCCTCGGCCACGCCTATTCGGTGGTCACCACGCTGGATCGCACCGTGCCGTTGATTGAGGATCGCCTGAAACTGTCCGGCCTCTGGGATCGCTGCGCCTCGGTGCGCGCCAGTGGTCTTGCGGTTCTGGAGCTGGAACACCAACCGCAGCGGGCACTGGAAGCGATCGTGCATCAGGCCGAACTGGCGGTGGTTCAGGATAAAGCTGAAGTGATCTGCCTCGGTTGCGGCGGCATGGCCGGGCTCGACGAGAAGATCCGCCAGCGCACCGGGGTGCCTGTGATCGATGGCGTCACCGCCGCTGTGACCATCGCCGAATCGTTGGTGCGCCTGGGGCTGTCGACGTCCAAGGTGCGGACGTATGCAACGCCGCGGCCGAAGACCATCATCGGCTGGCCAGCACGTTTTGCGCGTTGAACCGCTCTGCGAGGCCCAAGGTTGAAAATTGCTCGATAATGAAATCGACGAACGCCCGGGTCTTGCCCGGCAGCAGTTTGTGTTCGGCGTAATAGATGGAGATGTTGCCGTCGTCGACGTACCAGTCGGGCAAGACCCGCTGCAACGTTCCCGCCTCCAGATAACCGACGGCAAAAGGCATGCTCACCAACGCAATCCCTAGCCCCTGCGTCGCCGTGGCGCAGGCGGCTTCGGAATCGCTCATGGTCATTCGTGCCTTGAGGGTCAGCGGGCTGTGTTGCTGCGTTCGATGAGTTAACTGCCAGGAACGCACGCGACCGGTCTGCGGTGAGCGAATCAGGATGCCCTCGTGCAGCTTGAGGTCGTCCGGCTCGCTGATCGGCGCGTACCGATCCAGATAATCCGCCGAAGCCACCAACACCCGATGCGCCGGCGTAAGCCGGCGCGCCACCACGCCCTGAGGCAACTCGAAACCACCGCCAATCGCCGCATCGAAACCCTGGCCAATCAGATCGACCTGCCGGTTATCGAAGTGCCAGTCCGGATTGATCGCCGGAAACCTTGTCAGGAACTCACCCAGAAGCGGCACGATGTACAAGCGGCCGAACACCGTGCCCATGCTGACTTTCAGCGTACCCGCCGGTTGACCGCCGGCGCTGGCCAGATTGTTCACGGCATTCTGGATGGTTGTGAGACTGCCGCTGACCTCACTCAAAAACAATTGCCCCGCTTCCGTCAGGGTCAACCGACGGGTGCTACGCTGGAACAGCCTCACGCCGAGGCGCGCTTCCAGTTTCGCCACGCTTTTGCCCACGGCGGCCGGTGTCAGGCTCAGGCGACGCGCAGCTTCGGCAAAGCTGCCGACTTCGGCACTACGCACGAAGCATTCGATACTGCTGAAGGTTTCCATGGCCGCCACTCTAAACTTTTGGTTTACACAGACTATAGCAACCACGGTCTACTCGCCCGGTGGCGAGGGGCAGATACTCGACACCACACCAAGGCAGCCTGCCTTGAAATTTCTGGAGATCGAACATGACCACTCAACACCTCAGCGGTAAAGTTGCTCTGATTCAAGGCGGCTCTCGCGGCATCGGTGCCGCCATCGTCAAACGCCTGGCGGCCGAAGGCGCCACGGTTGCCTTCACATACGTCAGCTCCGCCGCCAAGGCTGAGGAACTGCAAAACAGCATCACCGCGACCGGCGGCAAAGCTCTCGCGATCAAGGCCGACAGCGCCGATGCCGGTGCCATCCGCAACGCCGTGAACGCGACCGTCGAAACCTTTGGCCGCCTCGACATTCTGGTCAACAACGCCGGCGTACTGGCCGTCGCCCCGCTGGAAGACTTCAAACTGGAAGACTTCGACCAGACCCTGGCGATCAACGTGCGCAGCGTGTTCATCGCCAGTCAGGAAGCCGCCAAACACATGGGCGAAGGCTCACGCATCATCAACATCGGCAGCACCAACGCCGACCGTATGCCCTTCGCCGGTGGCGGCGTGTATGCGATGAGCAAATCCGCGCTGGTCGGCCTGACCAAAGGCCTGGCCCGCGACCTCGGCCCACGGGGCATCACCATCAACAACGTGCAGCCCGGCCCGGTGGACACCGACATGAACCCGGCCCACGGCGACTTTGCCGAAAGCCTGATTCCGCTGATGGCGGTCGGTCGCTACGGCAAAGCCGAGGAAATCGCCAGCTTCGTCGCCTACCTCGCAGGCCCGGAGGCCGGTTACATCACCGGTGCCAGTCTGACCATCGACGGTGGTTTCGGCGCCTGATTGATCAGATTGTCGATAACGAAAAACACCGCCCCTCCTTTAACAGAGGGGCGGCGTTTTTATATCGGCAGTTTGATCAGGCCCAATCCAGCGCCGGCAAACCACAGGCACTCGGCGTGAACGCTTTCAACGTACGAAGAATCCCGTCGGCGTGTGCATATTTTTCATCGGCCATGGCGGCATCAGGGATCGCGATGGCGGTCATGCCTGCCGCTTTCGCCGCCGTCACGCCGAATGGCGAATCCTCGAACACCAGGCAATCTTCCGGCGCCACACCGAGGCGGCGAGCCGCCGTGAGGAAAATGTCCGGCGCCGGTTTGGCCGCGCCGACTTCCGGGTCGTCGGCTGTGACAATGAAATCGAACAACGCAAACCAGTCACGGTGCAACGTGGTTTTCTGACCGAACGACTGGCGCGACGAACTGGTGCCGACGGCAATCGGAATGTTGTGCGCCTTGAGATGGCGGATCAGTTCCTCGGCCCCCGGCATCGCTTGTGCGGTGGGAAAACGCTCGCGCATCAGCGGCTCGCGAATCACCAGAAACTCTTCGGCGGTAATCGGCAGATCCAGCGCTTCGACCACATAACGGGCCAGATCGCCGGCACCGCGACCGATGATGTTCTGCTTGATGCTCCAGTCGAAGGTGCGCCCGTAACGCTCGGCAATCAGCGAGGTGACCTCGGTGTAGATGCCCTCGGTGTCAAGCAGCAAACCGTCCATATCGAAAATCACGGCCTTGATCGGGCCGAACGCTTTCATTGGTGCATTCATCATCGGATCCGTTATCAAAAACATCCCAGGCGGCATGAGATACCGCTGCTCGGATCTGATTAAAGGGTTCAGCAGCATAGCGAGCGCGGCCGAGGTTGAGCAACGGGCAATGTCGGTTGTCCGCCGAATGCCCTCTCGCACATTTAGAGAATCCCCCTACAGACATCGCCTACTCGGCTGACTTCTTTCCTGTTTGATCCCCCGCAATGTTTCGCGCCACCCCCTTGATGCGCGCGAGTGACTGCGAATGCTTCCATCCGATCGGCTCCTGTACCTGAACAACAGCATTGGTTTACTCGTAGTCGCTGCGCTGAACCCTGATCAGCCTGACGTCGAAACGCTGTTCCAGGAATTCCGCCTCTGCCTCAACGACTATGAAAGCTGGGCCGAGCAGTTCTGGACAGGAACCGCGCTGGACGTCGATCAAGTATTCAAGGTCGGCAACGATGTCCAGCTCATTGCGCCGATTACCAGCCGAAAACCCATCAGCTCCTCAGTAGCCATGTGTTCTGCGACTGGCTCCCTGACGCTGGTGCACATGTTCGAAGCTGCGCGCTTCGTGCCGATCGGCGATACGCCGGTGGCCCTGGAACCAGTCATTTCCGATGTCGGCGGTGTTCTGGAATTCGGCGAACCGCAGCATTACACCATCGGCCCCAGCGGCATTCTCGAGGTCGACAAATGCGACCGGGGCCAGCGTTATCACATCACCTTCTTTCCCGATGTTTCTACCGCGCATGTCCAGACGCTGTACGCCTCGTATCAGGGGCTCATCGATGGCCTGGAAAAATGGTTGCGTGAGGAATGGCTCGGATTTCAACCGCAATGGGCCGAGTTTTCCAGCGCGGGTTTCCTGGGGCGTTACGGTCAGTTGCAGCAGGCCGACTGGCGCGGTTTCGAATCCGCCCTGAATAGCGTCTGGGATGACGTGAAACAGCTGTTCGCCCTGCTCGCCGACTGGCAGGCCAACAGCGAAAAGCTTCTGCAGTACCTGTCCGCCGCTGAGCTGGATGCCTTGCTCGAGGCTTCTACCGAGGCCATCGCCAATGGCTTGCTGATGCTCAGCGACGAGCCGTTGCTGTTCATTCATCTGGCGGCCTTCACCAGTTGGCTGAAGATGTTGCCCCCGCAGTATCTGGCCGAGGTGGTGGCCGAAGTCCGGGTCGAATTACTGATCAGCTTCCTGTTGATGCGCGTGTCGGCGGGCATGGGCGTGCCGCTGCGGTTGAGCGCCAAGGTGCTCGGCAAGGTCAAGTCGCCGCGCGCCCGGGAGTGGCTGGCGGCGTCGGCGTTGCGGTTGGCGGAGCTGACTTCGACACCCGATCTGACCCGGCATGCGGGCGCTTTGAAACCGCTGGTGGTCAATGCAGGTCCGGCGCCGTTGCGGCCGACACCGGCGGTTCCGATGGAGATTCGCACGGCGGATGCGCAGGTGCTGACGGTGCCCAATCCCGCGGCCATTGCGCGTAACAAATCACACGGCACAACGCGAATGGAGCGGCATGAGCCTCGCGACGATGCGTCGGCTCAGGCGAAGAATCCCAACGGCGACAGTGCTGACTGCGTGCCCCGGACCTGCACCAACGGTTGCCCCGTGTCGATGGTCACCGGCGAAGAGTTGCTGACGCTGACTGACGGCGTGCTCGATGGGCTGCTGCCGTTCGAGTTTAGCCGCTTGTATCGCACCAGTGCCGCCGAGATCGATGTCGGGTTGGGGTTTGGCTGGAGCCATTCGCTGGCGCATCGGCTGGAGGTTGATGGCGACGGTGTGGTCTGGGTTGACCATGAGAACCGGCGCACGCGGTTTCCCTTGCCGAGTAGTGAGCGGCCGGCGATTCACAACAGTTTGTCGCGGGCGGCGATCTTTCTCGGGGATGAGCCTGAGGAGTTGATCGTTGCGCTGGCGGGTGAGGCGGCGCGGTTTTATCACTTTCGGGCTGGGCGTCTGACGGCTGTCAGCGATGCGTACGGCAACCGGCTGCGTATTACGCGGGATCGTCTGGATCGCGTTGAGCGCCTCGACAGCGGGGCTGGTCGTTCCCTGTTGCTGCGTTATGAGCGGGCGCATCTGATCGCGGTCGATTATCAGGTTTTTCGGGAGTCTGCCTGGCGTACCGAGCAGACGCTGGCCAGCTACCGCTTCGATGCCCGTCATCGATTGATCGAAGCGACCAACGCCGTCGGCGAGAGCGAGCGTTACGACTACGACGATCAGCACGTCATTCTGCAACGGCAGTTAACGGGTGGCGCGAGCTTCTTCTGGGAGTGGGAGCGTGCCGGCAAGGCGGCGCGGTGCGTGCGGCACTGGGCGTCGTTTTCGCAGATGGATACGCGTTACGTCTGGGATGACGCCGGCAGCGTCACCGTGCATTACGTCGATGGGACTGAGGAAACTTACGTCCACGACGACACCGCGCGGCTGGTGCGTCAGGTTGCCGCCGATGGTGGCGAACAGCTCAAGGCCTACGATTCGGCGGGCCGGCTGGTTGCCGAGCAGGATGCGCTGGGGGCGGTTACCGAGTACCGCTACGACGATGCCGGACGGCTGATCGCGCTGATTCCGCCGGACGATGCGCCGACGTCCTACGAGTACCGCAATGGTTTCCTGCACAGCCGCTCGCGTGGTGATGCGCAGTGGACCTACCGGCGTAATGCGCAGGGGGATATCACCGAGGCGGTCGATCCCGACGGCCATGTCACCCATTATCACTACGACCCGCAGGGGCGGTTGCTGTCGGTCCGCTATCCGGACAGTGGTCGGCATGTGTTCGTGTGGAATGACCTTGGGCAACTGGTCGAGGAAAGTCTGCCAGACGGTGGGATTCGGAAGTTTTCCTACGATGCCTTGGGGCGGCGGATTGCTGCGCAGGACGAACATGGCGCCGTCACCCGCCATGTGTGGGACGCCGTTGGCCGGCTGATCCAGACCACTTCGCCAAATGGCGCCACCCGCGCCTGGTCCTACAGCGCCTACGGCCAGATCACCGCCGAACGTGATGAACAGGGGCGGATCACCCGCTACGAGTATGACGATGATCTGCATCTGGTCAGCCGGCGGATCAACCCTGACGGCACGCGGCTGCAATACCGCTACGACCATGCGCAGCTGCTGCTGACGGAGATCGAGAACGAGTCCGGCGAAAAGTACCGGCTGGACTACACGCCCACCGGATTGATCCGACAGGAAACCGGTTTTGACGGGCGACGCACCGCGTACGCCTACGACCGCAACGGCCACCTGCTGGAAAAGACCGAGTTCGGTGACGACGGCTCGACGCTGGTCACCGGCTATCAACGCGATGCTGCTGGGCGTCTGCTGCTCAAGACCCTGCCCGATGCCAGCACGGTTGAATACCGCTACGACCGTCTAGGCCGCTTGGTCGGCGTGGATGACGGCCAGAATCACCCGCTGGCCTTCGAGTACGACCTGCAGGACCGACTGGTACGCGAGCATCAGGGCTGGGGCACCTTGCGTTACACCTACGACGCTTGCGGCCAGCTCAGCCGGATGCGCCTGCCGGACAACAGTAAGCTCGACTACCACTACGCCAAGGGCGGCACGCTGACCGCGATCGACCTCAACGGCGCCTTGCTCACCCGTCACGTCTACCAGAACGGTCGCGAACAGCAGCGCCAGCAGGGTTTGCTGCTCAGCGAATATGCCTACGACGAGCAGGGCCGTTTGCGAGTGCATTCGGTTCATCAACATGACCGAGCACTGTACCTGCGTCACTACAGCTACGCGGTCAACGGCAACCTGGCGTCTATCGCCGACAGCCGTCACGGTCAACGCAGTTACTACTACGACGCTCTCGACCGTCTGGCCAGCGTGCGCCATACCCGTGACGACCTGCCGGAAAACTTCGCCCACGACCCGGCCGGCAACTTGCTGCAGCAGGATCGCCCCGGCCCGGCCAGCATCAAGGGCAACCGCCTGCTGATGCAGGGCGACCGCCATTACGACTACGACGCCTTCGGCAACCTGATCCGCGAACGCCGTGGCCGCGCCCAACAGCTCGTCACTGCATACCGCTACGACAGCCAGCACCGCCTGATCGGCCTGACCCGCCCCGACGGCACCAGCGCCACCTATCAATACGACGCCTTCGGCCGCCGCATCCGCAAAACCGTCGATGGCCAGACCACCGAGTTCTTCTGGCAAGGCGACCATCTGATCGCCGAAAGTAGTCCGACCCAACACCGCAGCTTCATCTACGAACCCGGCACCTTCCGCCCGCTGGCGATGCTGGACGGCCAAGGCCCGAAACGCGCCTGCCCGTTCTACTACCAACTCGACCACCTCGGCACCCCGCAAGAACTGACCGACTACAGCGGCGACATCGTCTGGTCAGCCAAATACAGCGCCTACGGCAAGGTCACCTCGCTGCAGCTCGCGACCGAGGACTACCTCGACCAGCCGCTGCGCTTTCAGGGGCAGTATTTCGATGACGAAAGCGGGCTGCATTACAACCGGCACCGGTATTACGACCCGGACGTGGGACGGTACTTGACGCCGGATCCGGTGAAGCTGGCGGGTGGGTTGAATCAGTACCGGTACGTGCCGAATCCGACCGGGTGGGTGGATCCGTTAGGACTGACCTCCAACTGCCCGCCGCCGAATAGGCCGGGATGTTCGGTGCCGGATGGGGTGGGCGGTTCGATTGTTGACGAAGGTGAACCGCTGACTCCAAAGCCCAAATCTCGACCGAAAAATTTTGGTAGTGATGAAAAGCTTGCCGGGCATTTTGAAAAGCATGGCGCCGAATTCAAGGCGATGACCAACGAGGAGTACTTACTCATCGCACGAGGAGTAGTGAATCAGGGCACGCGTGTGGAGTACTTATACAAAGGAGAGATGCGAGCAGGGTATATCCAATTGATGGGGAATAACCGGAAAGGTGAAGCGAAATTTGCTTTCGTGGGCACCAACACAAATGATGAAATTACGACTCTACACACCAAAAGTGGAAAAGAGTTTTGGCGGACAATCAACGGTAATGCACAAGATAAAACAGTGAGGCCTGCCCATGACTAAGACACACAAAGTATTGGTCGTCGAAATAGACCATTTGGTAGAGGACGCTATTTTGCTGGTTGTTGAGGGCGTTGAGGTCAGATGCTTCGTAGGCTACAGCCCCTCGAAAATTGAGGTCGGAAAAACTTACGAAGCTGAGTTCGAAATGGTGTTGTCTGATGAGGAATTTGTATCACCTGCACAATGCGAAAAAATGCAGATCAAGATGCTCGGTAGTGGATTCCACTGTGAAGTTTATGGCTACCTGGATGGCGAGGTTTTCCGGTCGTTTGTTGATTTTATGGATCAGGATATCCACTACGAATACCCACATCTGAATGGGCAGTTCGTCAAAATTAACGCGGACAGGATTGACGTCTCGTTGTTTGATAGCGAATGGCGGGGTTAGACCGCAGCTCACTCCCTTAACTCTCTACATAGAATTTCCAATATTCAACGAAACAAGTGCCCATCACTCATCATCATCAAAATCCTCATACTCAAGCTCCTCCCCCTCACCCTCCCAAAGCGGAACCGTCGCATCATCCATCAACGACCCCGGATCTTCATTCCCCGGATCATTGATAAACGGCAACCCGCTCGGGCCTTTTTCTTCCTTGCCTTCGGTTTCGGGAGTCATGGTGCACCTCGGAAGCTCAACGTGTAGACGTTCGAAAAGTATGGCCGCTAAACGTTCCGGCGCATTACGCCGGAACACAAAAAACCCGGCACAAGGCCGGGTTTCAGTCATTCCGCTTGCTCAGCGGTGACGATATTTGTGTTTGTGCTTGTGGCCGCCACCGGAATGCGATTTTCCACCATCGCCTCCCAGGCTGTTGCCCACTGCACCACCTGCCGCGCCGCCGAGCCCGGCACCGACAGCCGAGCCGGTAGACCCACCGAGGCTGTTGCCCAGCACTGAACCACCCGCCGCGCCAAGACCGCCGCCAATCGCGGCCTCCGTACGATTGCGCTTGTTAGCTCCGACGGCACTGCCAGCCGCGCCACCAACGCCCGCTCCCACTGCGGCGCCGGTGCTGCCGCCGAGTTGTCCGCCGACCACGTTACCCAGCACACCACCCAGACCACCGCCGACCGCCGCGGAACCATCGCCGGCAGCCATGGCGCCTTGCGCCACAAGCAATCCTAAAACCAACGCAGTTAATGTCGATCGCATACAGACCTCGCAGATCCCGGATCGGGACGGTACGCCCGGAAGGGGCTATACGGAATTGGAGGCGAATTCTGGAAAAACGTTCAGCAACGAAAAGGCCCGACATATAGCCGGGCCTTTTCAGACATGCATTCGCAATCAGTGACGCTTGTGACCCTTCGACAGGTTGCTACCCACCGCGCCGCCCGCTGCGCCGCCCAGGCCGGCGCCGATGGTCGCGCCGTTCTTGCCACCCAGGCTGTTGCCGATGATCGAACCGCCTGCCGCGCCAACACCGCCGCCAATGGCCGCTTTGGTACGGGCACCTTTCTTCGCTGCCAAAGCACCGCCAGCCGCGCCAGCCAGGCCAGCGCCGATGGCCGCGCCGCTGCTGCCGCCCATTTTCTGGCCGACCACATTACCCAGCGCGCCACCCAAGCCACCACCCAGTGCGGCGGTACCATCACCGGCCATTGCACCTTGAGCGACCAGAAGCCCCAGAACCAGAGCAGGCAGAGTTAAACGCATGACGAAAACCTCAAAAGAAGGAAGAAAAAGGGCGCAGATTGAATGCTGTTGCCGCGGCAATGTCCAGTGCCACAGCGCACTTGGCGCCGATTGGACAGCGATTTTGGAAAAGGTTTTATCGGAGGCAAAAAAAAAGCCCGCTGGGGAGACGGGCTGGAGACTTGCTTTCTAACGGATGCCTTCACCCTACGTAGACCGGTGTGAAAAGTTTGTGAAAGAAACCGGACGATTCCGCAATTTTCGTAGGACGCTTCTCCAGAAAATCAGCAATCAAAAACCCCGCTCAATGGCGGGGTTCTGTGGCATCCGGATTACTTCCTGGAACGTGTCGTCACCTTGGGCAGAAATTTCGCTTTCGGCCCCTTGGGTGCTGTCGACTTGATCTTGCCGGTCTGCACCGGATCTTCGCCAAAGCCCGCCTGATACTCAGTCTGGCCGCAGCGCACGCAATTGTTGAATGGAAATTCAGCCCCGTCGTCTTCGATGTACGGATCAGTCATCTCTTCACCCCTTTCAAAAGCGGACCGATACCGGCAAGACCCTTTTGCCTGAAAAAATATCGACCTCCAAGGCTTTTGAGACTAGCCGGTCATTCCTGGACTTGTGATTCAGATGGCCCGAAGCCCGACGAATGGCCTACAGAAATTAAACACAATGTTCACACCGCTGGTCCTACGGAGCTAAAGATTGCCAACCACAGGCCGTTGCCCTTTTTCCTACGCAATGAATCTCAAGGAGAGAACATGGAAATCAAAGGATTCCCACCGATGCCTGTTGTAAAGCTCACGGACGAGCAGATCGCCGCCGCTAAAGCCGCGGCGGAAAAATTCAAGGAGAAGGTCGCCTCGGGTGAAATCGTCATCAAGCCGCTGGACGGACCAAGTCCAGTACAGCCTGGCAAACCTGGCGCCATCTACTATCCAGACTCGGTTCAGCCTGGCCAGTCCACTGGCACTCCACTCGTCGCGATCGACACCCCGCTGACCTACGACTCGAAAGGCACCATCCTGCTCAAACCGCAGGGCTGATCGATGGTAAAGAGCCCATTCCTTTGAATGGGCTCACACGCAGCAAACCAATACTCAGCGCAGCTTGACCGCCGTGCCAGTCGCAAACACCACAACCATGCCGCCCTTCCCCGCTGGCATGCTGATCTCGAAATCCACCCCAACCAACGCGTCCGCCTGCAAGGCACGTGCTCGCTCCTTGATCTCATCAGTCGCCTGAATACGAGCCTCTTTCAACGCGCGCTCCAGGGTCTGCGAACGCCCACCGAAAAAGTCCCGCATGCCGGCAAACATATCGCGAATAACATTCACGCCCTGTACCGACTCAGCGCTGACAATATCGATATACGCCGTAATTTGCCGACCTTCGACACCTGAAGTTGTTGTAACAATCATAAAAACAAGCCTTGGCAGAAAGTGAGGTCGACAATGGTAAGCCACCCCTACATCATTGCCCTAATATGAAAATGGGCGACCCAGTGGGGCCGCCCATTCAAATGTACAATTTTGCACTTTCCCTGATAGTTCAGATAGGGCTACCCGAGCTATCCAGCCCCCAGCTTTCAGCCTTGTTCACAACCTCTTGCAAACACTCTGCAATAGACTTCTGACTGGCATCAAGAACCAATGAAGGAGCGATAGGTTCTTCATACGCTGCACTGATCCCTGTAAACTCGGGTATTAGTCCCGCCCGGGCTTTACGATACAAACCTTTTGGATCCAGGCTTTCACATACATTTAAAGGGGTATTTAAATAGACTTCGATAAAATTTTCTTCGCCGATGATCACTTTGGCCTGCTCTCTCTGCAACCGACAAGGAGAAATGCAGGCAACGAGGACAATCACCCCCGCCTCGTTCATCAATCGAGCAACTTCAGCGATACGACGAATATTTTCCGAACGATCCTCGGGCGAAAACCCCAGTCCTTTACAAAGCCCGTGGCGGACATTATCCCCGTCCAGTACAAAAGCATGCCTTCCACTGTCGACCAACAGCTTCTCCATGGAGAAAGCCAATGTCGACTTGCCGGCACCACTCAATCCGGTAAACCAAAGGGTGTAAGGTTTCTGCGAAAAAAGCCGGTTACGGTCTGCCGCCGTTACCTGCGGCGTTTGCAACGACAGATTTCCACTGGAATCTTTTGTTATTTTAGTCACGCCAATACCTCATCTCGAGTGGAGTCTGAGCTCAAGCTTCAAGATCGTCGTTATTCAGAAAAACGATTGATGGTAGAACCAATCCAGCGCACGCCCAGTGAACCATTCAGGTATGGCAACTTGCTCGGGTCCACGCTGATCAACAGTTCCTTGTTCAAATAAAGCTCAAGACCACGCTCGCTCGCCACAACGTTCAGGTCTCCACTGAACGGTAGACCCGTCACCGAGATATCCGCCTCCGGAGCCCATTGAGTCCCGTCATGCGTCCACATCACCAACCTCGCTCCATCGGCTTTATGAGGCTGAATCACCAAGGCATTCATATCGGTGTCATCACCGGTGCCTTGATAAACGACGGCTGCTACATGAGAGTCCGGCAGCGCGGGATCAATCGAATAACCGAACGACATGCTGCGCTCAGGACCGTCTGAAACCTCACGCTGTTTCAACAGACACAAGCTATCGGGCGCCGCAATTTTTTCGCCTGTTTCCAATTGTTTGTGGGAACCAAAAACACTTTCCCATGCCACCCAGGCCTTTTGATTTTTATAACTGATATGAAAATTCGCCAAGCGCTCTTCGGCGTTGCGTCGGAACAGATCTTTTTCGAGTAGTTCCGGGGTGCCTGCAAACACATGACCATGGTGTGCAAAATCCCTGGCATTCAACAATCTGACCTCATTTACCGCCCCATAAGGGCCCAGGCACAGATAGTCCAGCGGCTTGTAGGTATCACGCTCCAACACCCACAATCCACTCATTGAACTGCGGCGGGATTCGCGTCCTGTCATTTGACTTTCGCCAACCAACACCACGTCGGACGACACCGCAAGTCCTCGGGCATATATCGAGCTGCCGGCGTGCCAGATGACATCGTTGGTATCCAGATCGACCAGCGAACCGATGGAGCTGTGACAGGCGATTTTTTGACCTTCGTCCGACACCCATACGTTATGCAGCCCTGTGCGCTGATCGATAGGGTCAAGACTGACCAGCTCCAGCTCAGGATAAGTCAGGACTGCGAGCAACGAACCGTTGTGGTGTCCATGGGCGATGACATAGAGATGTCCGTCTTTCTCGAATACTGAATTGAGGTGATCACCCGTGATCTCCTGCAATGACAGTCGATCCCAGCGCACGCTGGTCAGTCGTTTCTCCTGAAAGTGCCCCGGTTTTTCCAGGTCGACTACCGAGATGGCGTTTCTTCCGGTGTTGGTACAAATAATACGTCCGTCGGAAGCGCAAAGAATCTGGTGGGGCTGGGACAGGAAAGGTTCTGAGTGAAAAGAACCTCGGGAAAGAAAACCAACTTCAGAGTTTGCATAAGTCTGAATATCGACAAGCTTCAGATTATCCAGCCCCGAATGAGATAAAACGAGGTCTTTGCCTTCTGGGAACCACGTCACACCATAATATTCAGGGCGGTCGCTCTCAATGGGCGTAACTTTTCTGGAGTGCAAATCAACGAGAAGCAAATATCCGGTTGTAGCGACAACTGCAAACAATTTATCCAACTTGTTACACCTCAAGCTACTTACTCGGCTCAGAAACATCTACAGGAAGCGGAGAGCCACCGCACGGAATTTTAACTGTTCAGTTAAAAAAAACTCAATAAATGCCGACGAAGCGAAATGTTCACTACGTCACGCTTGGGATATTCATCGGCCAACGAGCTCATTTCATGACGTGCACGCAAAAAAAAACCCCCGATTTTTTTTCAAAATCAGGGGTTTTCTATGCTTAATTTGGCGGTGAAGGAGAGATTCGAACTCTCGATACAGTTTCCTGTATACACACTTTCCAGGCGTGCTCCTTAAGCCACTCGGACACTTCACCGTATCTCTTCAAACATGTTCTGTCTGTCGAGGCGCGCTAATGTAGTCGAAAGCTTTTCTGATGGCAAACTTTTTTTCAGAATTTTCATGCGGTTAAGAGAAAAAGTCGTTTCCGCTGTCGATGGACCCTGGCGATCCGGCCAATCTTGGGTGGGCGCGGCCCTTCTATATAGGCATGCAGGCGTTTGTCGTGGGGCATGTTGCGGTGGATCAGCCGCTCGAGGGTGACCGGCGGGTCAGTCACAGTGCTTTACCTGACCGGCGGCGGTGGGTAACGTCTGCCCATCTTTCTTATAAGGAATTGCGCCATGAGCGACCTGATTGCCTACCACCTCGAAGACGGTATCGCGACCCTGACCCTGAGCAACGGCAAGGTCAACGCCATTTCCCCGGACGTGATCGCGGCCTTCAACGCGGCGCTGGATCAGGCGGTGGCAGATCGTGCAATCGTGATCATTACCGGCCAGCCGGGCATTCTCTCGGGCGGCTACGATTTGAAAGTGATGACCGCCGGCCCCAAAGAAGCCGTGTCCCTGGTAACCGCCGGTTCGACCCTCGCCCGTCGTTTGCTGTCGCACCCGTTCCCGGTGATCGTGGCCTGCCCGGGTCATGCCGTGGCCAAAGGTGCGTTCATTCTGTTGTCTGCCGATTACCGGATCGGTGTCGATGGCCCGTTCAGCATTGGTCTGAACGAAGTGCAGATCGGCATGACCATGCACCACGCCGGCATCGAGCTGGCCCGTGATCGCCTGCGTCGCTCGGCCTTCCACCGTTCGGTGATCAACGGCGAGATGTTCGATCCGCAAAGCGCTGTGGATGCCGGTTTCCTCGACAAGGTGGTTTCTGCCGAAGAACTGCAAGGTGCCGCCCTCGCCGCCGCGCGTCAGTTGAAGAAGATCAACATGACCGCACACAAGAACACCAAGCTCAAAGTACGCAAGGCGCTGCTGGAAACCCTGGATAACGCGATCATTCAGGATCAGGAACACCTGGGCTGAATCCTGTTCTCTGCGATACAGAAAAGCCCGACCGTCGTGTCGGGCTTTTTCTTGCGCGCAAGGTTTAAATCTCTGCGGCAGCTCTAGAACGCCTCTGACCGACAAGTCGGAAACATGCGCTTAAACATCGCCCATCTCCTGACTCTATAGCGGCAATTGCCGAAAACAGTGCACATCCGTACACTGCGCCACCTTTTGTCCCGGTGGGCCTGAAAATGCTGTTCGTGTTTCGTATGTTATTGATGGGCCTGCACTTTATGCTGGCGGGTGTGCTCGGGGTGATTCTCGGGCTTTGCCGGCCATTCAATCCGGACAACAGTCGTCTGTGCGCCCGTCTCTATGCCCTGCCGGCGATGTGCATTCTGCGCCTGCGAGTGAAGGCCGACGTCGGTCAGCTGATGAACAAGCCCGACAGCTGCGTGATCATCGCCAACCACCAGTCCAACTATGACCTGTTCGTGTTCGGCAACGTGGTGCCGCGACGTACCGTGTGCATCGGCAAAAAAAGCCTGAAATGGGTGCCGCTGTTTGGCCAGTTGTTCTGGCTGGCGGGAAATGTGTTGATCGATCGCGGGAACGCGCACAAGGCGCGTCAGTCGATGCTGACGACCACTGATACCTTGCAGCACAAAGACACCTCGATCTGGGTTTTCCCGGAAGGCACGCGCAACCTGGGTGAAGAACTGTTGCCGTTTAAAAAAGGTGCGTTCCAGATGGCCATCGCCGCCGGTGTGCCGATCGTTCCAGTCTGCGTCAGCAGCTACATCAAGCACATGCGCCTGAACCGCTGGCGCAGCGGGAAAATTCTCATACGCTCGCTGCCGGCAATTCCTACCGCCGGCCTGACCATGGACGACATGCCCATGCTCATCAGCCAGTGCCGCGAGCAGATGCGCGAATGCATCAATGCGATGGATCGGCAGCTTCAAGCTGCATGAAGAAAACCCGCCTTGCGCGGGTTTTCTTTTGCCCGGTGAACTGTGCAGATTTCACTGACTCTCAAGCAGCGACACGGCTAAGCTGAAGCCATGCCTCCCCTGCCATCTGCCAAGAAGAAGTGAACCACCACCATGGGTCGAGTTGTTGCTGCTGCGGTTTACAGCGCCGGTAAGAAAGTCACCAATATTTCCCTCGATGAAGGCGCCGCCTGGGCCGCCAAGACCGGGCACTTTGTCTGGATCGGCCTCGAAGAGCCGAACGCCCAGGAGCTGGCCAACCTGCAACGCCAGTTCAACCTGCATGAACTGGCCATCGAGGACGCCCTGGAAAAACACAGTCGTCCGAAACTGGAAACCTTCGGCGACGCCCTGTTTATCGTCACTTACTCTCCCGTGCGCCAGCACGGGATTTTGCAGTTCATCGAAACTCATATCTTCGCCGGCAAGGGCTACATCATCACTGCGCGCAATGGCCATTCGGCGTCCTACGCGCATGTCCGTCAGCGCTGTGAGGCGCGGCCGCTGTTGCTGGAACACGGGGAAGATTTCGTACTGTATGCGCTGCTGGATTTCGTCATCGAAAACTATCAGCCGGTAGGTGAAGCGATCCACGCCGAGATCGATGAACTGGAGCGCAACGTGTTGTGCAGCGCGCTGAATGAGCACGACATCCAGAAGCTTCATGGCCTGCGCCGTGACGTGCTGCGCTTGCGTCGATACGCGGCGCCGATGGTGGAAATCGGCGAAGAATTGCAGAAGCTGAGCTTCCCCTTCATCGACAAGAACATGCGCCCTTACTTCCGCGATGTGCAGATCCATGTCACGCGGCAGATGGAAGACCTGACCACGCTGGCCGACATTGCGAGCCAGACCATCGAGATCGGTGTACTGCTGGAAGCGTCACGGCAAAGCGTGGTGCAGCGCAAGTTTGCGGCTTGGGCGGCGATTCTGGCGTTCCCGACAGCGGTCGCCGGGATCTACGGGATGAACTTCCAGAACATGCCGGAGCTGAGCTGGCATTACGGCTATTTCGCCGTGCTGGGCTTTATCACCGTGGGTTGCGTGGGGCTGTGGGCGAGCTTCAAGAAATCAGGCTGGCTGTAAGGAAAAAAGCCCCCGTGCAGGATGCGGGGGGCTTACGGATTCAAGCCGCGTCTGGCTTGTGCGCCACGAAACGCATCATCCATTCCGCCACCGTGGTGCCGTGGTGATCGTTCTCAAGGCTGGCCACGCCCTTGCTGTAGATCTGTTCGCCCAACGCTTCCTGACGCAAATCCAGCAGCGCCCGCGAATAATCGTGAATGAATTCCGGATGCCCCTGGAAGCAAAGCACCTGATCGTTGATGTGATACGCGGCGAACGGGCAGAAATCGCTGGAAGCAATCACCGTGGCGTTCTCCGGCAGCGCCGTGACCTGATCCTGGTGGCTGATCAACAGGGTCAGCTCTTCACGCACCGGGCTCATCCACGGCGCCTTGGCCGCGAGTTTGTAGTTGTGGGTACCGACGCCCCAACCCTGGATCGCGCGCTCGCTCTTGCCGCCCAGCAGCAGCGCCAGCAGTTGATGGCCAAAGCACACACCGAGCAGTTTGTCGCCACGCTTATAACGGGTCAGCAGGTACTGCTTGAGGGTCTGGATCCACGGGTCGGTACCGAACGAGTCGGCTTTGCTGCCCGTGACCAGATACGCATCGAACGTCAGGTCATCACTCGGATAGTCGCCCTGCATCACGTTGTACACCGTGAACTCGGCGGCGATCGGTTGTTGCGAGAACAAGCGCTGGAACATCTGCCCGTAACCCTGATATTGATCGACCAGTTCCGGACGCAGGATGTCGGTTTCCAGAATGCAGATGCGTAGCGACATAAAAAATACCTGACACGTGATGGGAATAATGCACACCCCAGAGCCTGCCTTGAAACCACCCGGCAAGGCAAGCCCCGAAATGCGTCCCCAACCCGTTAGAACAACTCGCCTTTCGCTGCCTTTTCCAGCAACAAGGCTGGCGGCGCGAAACGTTCGCCGTATTGCTCAGCCAGGTACTGCGCCCGCGCGACAAAGTCCTTCACGCCATATTGATTGATGAACTGCAACGCGCCGCCCGTCCATGCCGCGAAGCCGATGCCGAAGATCGAGCCGACGTTGGCGTCCGCCGTCGACGTCAGTACTCCCTCCTCCACACAGCGCACGGTTTCGATGGCCTGCACGAACAGCAACCGATCACGCACATCCTTCGGCGAAATCTGCCCGTCGGCTTTTTCGAAACGGGTTTTCAGTTCGGGCCACAGATGCTTCTGACCTCCCGCCGGGTAATCGTAAAAACCGCCTCCCGCTGCCTTGCCCGGCCGCTTGTATTCGTTGAGCAACAAGTCAATCACGGCGAACGCCGGGTGCTCAATCAGCGGTTTCCCTTCCGCTTGCAGGTCTTTGGCCGTTTGCTGACGGATATGGCTCATCAGGCTGAGGGAAACTTCGTCAGAGATCGCCAGAGGCCCGATGGGCATGCCGGCCTTGCGTGCTTCGGTCTCGATCATCGGGGCGCTGACGCCCTCACCCAGCATCGCGATGCCTTCGTTGGTGAAAGTGCCGAACACCCGCGAGGTGAAGAAGCCACGACTGTCGTTGACCACAATCGGCGTTTTCTTGATTTGCAGGACGAAATCGAACCCGCGCGCGAGGGTTTCGTCGCTGGTTTGCGCGCCTTTGATGATTTCTACCAACGGCATTTTTTCCACCGGACTGAAGAAGTGCAGGCCGATGAACTTGCTCTGATCCGGCACCGCAGCCGCCAGGCCGGTGATGGGCAAGGTCGAAGTATTGGAGGCAATCACCGCGTCGGCACCGACCACTTGCTGCGCCGCTGCCGAGACTTTGGCCTTGAGCTGACGATCCTCGAACACCGCCTCAATGATCAAATCGCAACCCGCCAGATCGGCATCGCGTTCAGTCGTCTGGATGCGCGCCAGCACCGCTTCACGCTGCTGTGCAGACATTTGCCCGCGAGCGACTTTCTTGTCCAGCAGTGCCGCCGAATGCGCCTTGCCCTTTTCGGCGGCGGCAAGATTGATGTCCTTGAGCACCACATCGATTCCAGCCGAGGCGCTGACATAGGCGATGCCGGCGCCCATCATGCCCGCGCCGAGGACGCCCACACGCTTCGTCACATAAGGTGCAAAACCCTGCGGACGCGAACCGCCGGCATTGATTTCATTGAGCTGGAACCAGAAGGTGCCGATCAGGTTCTTCGAGATCTGGCCCGTGGTCAGTTCAGTGAAGTAACGGGTCTCGATCAGGTGCGCGGTGTCGAAATCCACCTGCGCGCCTTCCACCGCGGCGCACAGAATCTTCTCCGGCGCCGGCAGCGTGCCCTGGGTTTTGCTGCGCAGGATCGACGGCGCAATCGCCAGCATCTGCGCGACTTTCGGGTTCGACGGCGTACCGCCGGGAATCTGATAGCCCTTCACATCCCAACGCTGCACCGCCGCAGGGTTGGCCAAAATCCAGGCCCGGGCCTTGGCCAGCAATTCATCGCGATCCGCCGCCAGCTCATCGATCAAACCTGCCTGCAATGCCTGTTGCGGACGGACCTTCTTGCCTTCGAGCAGATATGGCAGAGCCTTTTCAATACCGAGCATGCGCACCATCCGCACCACTCCGCCGCCGCCCGGCAGCAGCCCGAGGGTCACTTCCGGCAATCCGAGTTGCACCGACGCATCGTCCAGCGCCACGCGGTGGTGGCAGGCCAGGCAGATTTCCCAGCCTCCGCCGAGCGCCGCGCCGTTGATCGCCGCGACCACCGGTTTGCCGAGGGTTTCCAGGGTGCGCAACTGACCCTTGAGAGTCAGCACCATGTCGTAGAAAGCCTTGGCTTCGGGCTTGCCGACCTTGATCAGTTCATTCAGGTCGCCGCCGGCGAAGAAGGTTTTCTTGGCCGAGGTGATGACCACCCCGACGATGTCATCTTTTTCCGCCTGCAATCGGGCGACGCTGTCGGCCATGGCCTCGCGGTACACCGCGTTCATGGTGTTGGCGCTCTGGCCCGGCATGTCGATGGTCAGGAGAACGATGCCGTCCTGGCCTTTTTCGTAACGAATGGCTTGGGTCATGACAGTTTTCCTTGGGGTCAGAGGCGTTCGATGATGGTGGCGATGCCCATGCCACCGCCAACGCACAGCGTCGCGAGGCCGTAGCGCAGGCGCCGGGCTTCCAGTTCATCGAGCAAGGTGCCGAGGATCGCGCAACCGGTGGCGCCCAGCGGGTGGCCCATGGCGATCGAGCCGCCATTGACGTTGACCTTGTCCGGGTCGACGGCCATGTCTTTGATGAATTTCAGCACCACCGAGGCGAACGCCTCGTTGACCTCGAACAGGTCGATGTCCTCCACCCGCAGCCCGGCCTTGGCCAACGCCTTGCGAGTGGCCGGCGCGGGGCCGGTGAGCATGATGGTCGGGTCGGTACTGGTGACCGCCGTGGCTACGATTCGCGCCCGGGGTTGCAGGCCCAACTCGCGCCCCTTGGCTTCGGAGCCGATCAACATCAGCGCCGCGCCATCAACGATCCCCGAACTGTTACCGGGCGTGTGCACATGATTGATGCGCTCGACATGGCTGTAGACCCGCAGCGCCGTGGCGTCGAAGCCCATCTGGCCGATCATCTCGAAGCTCGGCTTGAGCTTGCCCAGGCCTTCAAGGGTCGACTCGGCACGAATGAATTCATCGTGATCGAGCAGGATGATGCCGTTCTGGTCCTGCACCGGCACCAACGATTTGTTGAACGAACCGTCGGCCCGGGCCCGGGCGGCCTTCTGTTGCGAATGCAGCGCATAGGCATCGACGTCTTGACGGCTGAAACCTTCAAGTGTGGCGATCAGATCCGCGCCGACGCCTTGCGGTGTGAAATGGCTGTGCAAATTGGTTTGCGGATCCAGCGCCCAAGCGCCACCGTCGCTACCCATCAGCACGCGGGACATGGATTCGACACCGCCGACCACCACCAGGTCTTCGAACCCGGAGCGCACTTTCATCGCCCCCAGGTTCACCGCTTCCAGCCCCGAGGCGCAGAAGCGGTTGATCTGCACGCCCGCGACGCTGACATCCCAATCGGCCACCTGCACCGCGGTCTTGGCGATGTCCGAGCCCTGATCGCCAATCGGCGTGACACAACCGAGCACGACGTCATCGACTTGGCTGGTGTCCAGTTCGGTACGAACCTGCAAAGCGGTCAAGAGCCCGGCCACCAGGTTCACCGGTTTGACGCTGTGCAGCGAACCGTCGGCCTTGCCCTTGCCACGGGGCGTGCGTAACGCGTCGAAAATCAAAGCTTGGGTCATGGCGTTCTCGAACCTGTGCGGTGAGTGAATTTCGTGCCTCCACTCTTGGCCGGGACGGTCACGGATTCAATGACCACAGCGCTCAATGACGTTGACGCGCACGCTCAGACGGACGGTCATTACCGGCCAGGTTAACCGGTTCAGGTCACCGAGCTGTCTAGCAAAAGGGCGGCAAAGAAGCTGGCAATGGGCCTCATGCCTTTTTAATCGCGACTGGTAGCAAATACATATGAAATGGATCTAAGCCAAGCGTGACGCGGGCCCTAAGGTGAACATGTACGTCTTTGTCGTCGGGTTTTGCCGAGGCAGGCGTTCTTCAACAGGAAGTGCAGCGCTTGCCATCATGGACATGCAGGCAAGCATCAGGAAATAACAAAAAAGGCGGTCTAGCCATGTTCAAACAACCGAAAGTTCGTCAAGCAGGGCTCATTCTTTTCGCCACGACGCTGTTGTTGATTCTGCCGAATCTGACCAAGGTCATCGGCTGATTCAAGCGGCAGGTATAGTTCATCGCCACTGAAAATGTGACTGGCCCGCTACCCGGGCCAGCGTGGCTGTGCCAATCTCTGCGCACTTCCACGACATGGACGGCGATCACTTGAAAACGCTCATTATGTTCGGGGCCATGCTGCTGAGCTTGCCCCTGTCTGCCGCACAGTTGAATTTGGAGCTGGGCGAGAACAACCGCATCTGGCAGACCGAGGAATTGCTCAAGCATCCTCAGGTACAAACCCTCACGATCAAGAATGATGTGTCCTACAAGAAGGACATGACTTATCGCGCCGTGCCGATGGCCGCGCTGCTGCCCGGCATCAAACCGGACGATCACCTGCAAGCCGTAGCGCTGGACGGTTTTGCCGCTGAGCTGTCCGCCGCGCCGCTACTGAACAACAAGGGTTCGCGCGCCTGGCTGGCCATCGAAGATCCGGCACAGCCCTGGCCGCCGCTGTCGGAGGGCAAGCACAGCGCCGGGCCGTTCTATCTGGTGTGGACCGATCCGCAGGCCGGCAATATCAGTCCGGAACAATGGCCATTTGAAGTCGCGAGCATCAAGCGCATGGCGCCAGTGGCCGAGCGCTTCCCTGCCCTGCTGCCGGATCCTGCGCTGAAGGCCGATGATCCGGTGAATCAAGGTTTCGCGCTATTCCAGAAGAACTGCCTGGCCTGCCATCGCCTCAATGGTGCGGGCGATGCGCAATTCGGGCCGGACCTGAATATTCCATACAACCCGACCGAATACTTCGGCGCGGACTTCCTCAAGCGCTACATCCGCGATCCACAGAGTCTGCGCCAGTGGCCACAGGCGAAGATGCCGGGGTTTTCCGCCGAGGTGTTACCGGACGCGGATCTGCAGAAACTGGTGGGGTACTTACAGCACATGGCCGGGCGCAAGGTTGCGCCCGCCAAGTAAACCGACAACATCGTTTACTGCTGTTGCACCGAGATAACCGGCGCAGGTGTCGGCGACACCAGCACTTTCGCGTGCATCTGCTCTGACCCGCCGCCCCGACGCATGCCCCGCACCGGGCAGGCGTCGAGGTAATCCAGGCCCACCGCCAATTTCAAGTGTCGTTCCGGCCGCGCCAGTTCATTGGTCACGTCAAAGCTGTACCAGGCGTCATCGATCCAGGCTTCGGCCCAGGCGTGACTGGCCAGGTGTTCGCAATCCTCGCTGTACAGATAACCCGACACATAGCGCGACGGCACACCGAGGCTGCGCGCGCAGGCCAGAAATGCGTGGGCGTGGTCCTGGCAAACACCCGCACGTCCGGCGAAGGCCTCGGCGGCGCTGGTGTCGACCTCGGTGGAACCCGGCGTGTAGGTCATGTGCTGGTTCAGCCCATGCATCAGGTCAATCAATGCGTTGCGGTCCCGTCGTTGTTTGCAGGACTTCTCGGCGAACGCCCGCAGCGCCTCGTCAGCCTCGGTCAGCCGGGTGAAACGCAGGAACGGCAGCGCCGACTGGCTCTCATGCTCCGCTTCGCGCAATTCGTCGATATCAACCTGCCCACGGGCACCGATGATGATCGCTTCGTGGGGCTCGTCCATGGTCAGCACATGCAGGATGTTGCCGAACGGATCGAGCTGGGCCCGCACCGGGCGCGGCAGGTCGAGCTGCCAGCTCAGCACATGCTGACGCTCGCTGTCGTGGGGTGTCAGGCGCAGGTACTGGATGCTCGCGCGCACCTGATCTTCGTAGTGATAGGTGGTCTCGTGGCTGATGGAAAGTCTCATGCGGCCTCCAGGTAGGAACTGTGAATGGCGTTGCCCAACTGGCGAACCAGCGGGATGAACTCGGTGAGCCAGGCGTGCAGCCCTTCCTCGAGAATTTCTTGAATGCCGGTGTAGCGCAGGCGTGCGTCCATTTCCGCTGCAAGCCGTTGCGCGGGACGACCGTTTGCCCCCGGCAACTGCGCCAGAATCTGGTCGATTTCTTCAGTGCAGGCCCGCAGCGAACGCGGCACATCGGCACGCAACAGCAGCAACTCGGCCACATGCCGGGCGCCCGGCGCATCGCGATAGATCTCGGTGTAGGCCTCGAACGATGACAGCGCTCGCAACAGCGCACTCCACTGGTAATAGGCGTGAGCGGTGCCATCGCTGACCGCTTCGGCTTGATCACCCGCCATTTCATAGCGAGCATCGAGTAGTCGCAGCGTGTTGTCCGCGCGCTCGATGAACGTGCCCAGGCGAATGAAACGAAACGCATCGTTACGCATGATGGTGCCGTAGGACGCCCCCCGGAACAGATGCGAACGTTCCTTGATCCACTCGCAGAAGCGGCTCATGCCATAGCGGCTGAGGCCCTGATTGGCAATCCCGCGGATCTCCAGCCAGGTGGCGTTGATGTTCTCCCACATGTCGGCGGTGATCCGACCGCGCACCGCGTGGGCGCTGGCTCGCGCCGCACCGAGACAGCTGTAGATGCTCGCGGGGTTGGCCGCGTCGAGGGCGAAAAAGTGCAGCAATCGTTCGGCATGCAACTCGCCGTGGCGTTCCAGGTAATCGTCCAGCGTGCCGGTGATCAGCAGCGGCATCGCCAGTTCGTGCAGACCGTCGCCACGGCCGTCCTGCGGCATCAGCGACAGCGAATAGCTGACATCGAGCATGCGGGCGAGGTTTTCCGCCCGCTCCAGGTAACGCGACATCCAGTACAGATCCGAGGCAGTTCTACTTAACATGGCAGGCTTCCTTCAATCCTCGACCACCCAGGTGTCCTTGGTTCCGCCACCCTGGGATGAATTCACCACCAGAGAGCCTTCACGCAGGGCCACACGGGTCAAACCGCCGGGCACGACCCGGGTTTCGCGGCCGGACAATACGAACGGGCGCAGGTCGATATGGCGCGGCGCAATGCCGTTTTCGACAAAGGTCGGACAAGTCGACAGCGACAGCGTCGGTTGGGCGATGTACGCGTGGGGCTTGGCTTTGATCCGCTCGCGGAACGCATCGATTTCCGCGGTTGTCGCCGCCGGCCCCACGAGCATTCCGTAACCGCCGGAGCCCTGGGTTTCCTTGACCACCAGATCCGGAAGATTGGCCAGTACATGGGATAGTTCAGACGGATTACGGCATTGCCAGGTCGGCACGTTCTTCAGGATCGGCTCTTCATCGAGGTAAAAACGGATCATTTCGGTGACGAACGGATACACCGACTTGTCGTCCGCCACCCCGGTGCCGATGGCATTGGCCAGCACCACGTTGCCGGAGCGATACGACGACAGCAGGCCCGGCACGCCGAGCATCGAATCCGGGCGGAATGCCAATGGATCAAGAAACGCGTCGTCGAGTCGGCGGTAGATCACGTCCACCGCTTTCGGGCCGTCGGTGGTGCGCATGAAAACCTTGTCGTCGCGCACGAACAGATCCGCGCCCTCCACCAGCTCCACGCCCATTTCCCGGGCCAGGAACGCATGTTCGAAAAACGCGCTGTTGAACCGCCCCGGTGTCAGCACCACGACACTCGGATCGTCGATCGGGCTTGAGCTTTTCAGGGTGTCGAGCAGCAGATTCGGGTAATGGTCGATCGGAGCGATGCGCTGGGCTGCGAACAGTTCAGGGAACAGGCGCATCATCATCTTGCGGTCTTCGAGCATGTAGCTCACGCCGCTGGGCGTGCGCAGGTTGTCCTCGAGCACGTAATAGGTGCCGTCGCCGTCGCGCACCAGATCGACGCCGGAGATGTGCGAATAGATATCGCGGTGCAGATCCAGCCCCTGCATCGCCAACTGGTATTGCTCGTTGGCCAGCACCTGCTCGGCGGGAATGATCCCGGCCTTGATGATGCGTTGCTCGTGATAAAGGTCGGCGAGAAACATGTTCAACGCCTTGACCCGCTGGATGCAGCCGCGCTCGACGATCCGCCACTCGCTGGCGGGTATGCTGCGCGGAATGGTGTCGAAGGGAATCAGACGTTCTGTCCCTTGCTCGTCCCCGTAGAGCGTGAAAGTGATCCCGGCACGATGGAACAGCAGATCGGCCTCGCGTCGCCGCTGGGCTAGCAGTTCGTCAGGCGTTTCCGCCAGCCAGCGGGCAAACTCCCGGTAATGCGGGCGGATCTGGCCGCCGGCATCGTACATTTCATCAAAATAGGTGCGGATCATGCCGTACTCCTTGTCACTCCGGACCTACAGGCCTTCGCAAGGCCCGTGCCATCGGCATAAACGCTTTGATTTCAATCGGTTGGATATTCACGCCACACGCACCGCACCATTCCTGTGCGGCAAATGCCCCAACCTGATCGCCCCCGCCTCATTGCGACGCAGTCCCGTCGCCTATCACCAGCATAGTCAGAGTTGATTTCACTGCCCGGCGCCGGCTGCGGATAATCCGCGCATCCGCTGCAAAACGTCCCTGACGAAGCACGCAGCCCAACTGATCCGGACTGCCCCGGCAGCCCTCCCGGCCGTAACCCTGACCGGTTTCCTCTCCTTCCGGTCTTCCCTTTCAGCCACCTCTTCAGGTGGCTTTTTTTTGCGCCGGATTCTTGTTTCAGGGTTTTGCCATGCAATGTTCAAGCTGCAGAAACGACAACGGCCGACCCGAAGGTCAGCCGTTGCTCGACGTGTTGCGAGGGTGATCAGTTCAAACGATGGCGGTTGCGCACCTCCTGCTTCACGCCCCAACCTTCGATGATGCCGCCCAGAGGCTCGACCACCGCCGAAAAGCCCTGTTCGAAATCGCCGATGTCGTCGTAGGTTGCGTACATCACCTTGCTCAATTCCAGGGACCACGCGCCGTCGTCGCGCGCACTGACCTGGGCATTGATCGATTCACCGCGAAACTTGCCTGCCGCCCTGCGCGCCCGCTCCTCGTCCGGGAAAATGGCGTAGAACTCGATGGGATGGAATCGGGAAAAATCGAAACCGCCTTCTTTCATGCGGCGCAGCACGTTGCTGCTGATGTCTTCTTGATAGGCTGTGCTCATGAACGTCCCCCTCGCATAGATGGATAGACTTTCCGTATTCCCTGCACCTGGCCGAACGGCTCAGGCGTTACGGCAACCGTGTTGCCGACGGGAAACAAGCATGTAGCTGACAAGACCAGACCTTAGCGATCCGTTCGCTGATCTCGCTTGCAGAGTAGCCCCAAGATAGAGCCGCTGCCAAGGCCTGGTGCGTTACGGGCAAGAAGATTTTCAGATGGGTGTGATGCTGCGGATTTCGATGCTGTTCTGGGTTTTCAGGCTTTTGGCGCCAGCATCGGAGGTTCGCCCTTCCAGATCGTTCAAATCCAGTGCGGCGGCGACAGGAAGGAGTCGTTCCTTGATCAGTCGTGCGGCCTCATCATCGCTGGGGCATTCCGCACGCTCGAAGACTTCATCGACAATTTCACCGTGATCATCCACGAAAGTGACTTTCCACTTTTGCATTGGAGCCTCCTCGAACAAACCCGCAAATGGGCTTACATCTATCTCGACTTTTGTCAGGATTGATCGTTCAAAAGCTTGACACAGATGAAACATGAAAAACATTTCATCTGCGGGAGCGAAGCCGCTCGCTCCCGCAGTGATGACGGCTGAGTGATCAGTCGTTGCTTGGCTTGTTTACCGCTTGCAGCACGTATTGCGGCAAGGCGAAGGCGCCGATGTGGATTTCCGGGTTGTAGTAGCGGGTGACGATGCCGCTGCCGATAAAGCGCTGCTGCAGGGTTTCGCGGCTCAGCTTGCGGTAGGCCGGGTTGGTCGAGCCCCAGGCGAAGGTCATCGAACCGCCGATGTAGGTCGGCACGGCTGCCTGATAGAAGTGCCAGTCCGGGAACAGGCTGCGCAGGCGACCGGCGGTGGTTTTCACTTCTTCGATCTGCATGAACGGCGTGCCGTTCTGGGTCACGAGGATGCCGCCCTCGTTCAGGCAGCGGTGGCAGGCCTGGTAGAAGTTTTCCGAGAACAGCACTTCGCCCGGGCCGATCGGGTCGGTGGAGTCGGAAATGATCACGTCGAACTTTTCAGTGGTGGTCGCGACGAAACGCATGCCGTCATCGATCACCAGGTTCAGGCGTGGATCGTCGTAAGCGCCCTTGGAGTGGTTCGGCAGAAATTCCTTGCACATGTCGACCACGGTGCCGTCGATCTCGACCATGGTGATGTGCTCGACGCTGGCGTGTTTGGTCACTTCGCGCAGCATGCCGCCGTCGCCGCCACCGATGATCAGCACGCGCTTGGCGGTGCCATGGGCAAGGATCGGCACGTGGGTGAGCATTTCGTGGTAGATGAATTCATCGGCTTCGGTGGTCTGGATCACGCCGTCCAGCGCCATCACCCGACCCATGCGCGGGTTCTGGAAGATCACCAGGTGCTGGTGTTCGGTGCGCACTTCGTGCAGCAGTTTTTCCATGCGAAAACGCTGGCCGTAGCCTTCGTAGAGGGTTTCCAGGTATTCGCTGGTCTTGGTGACGGTCATGGTGAAGTGCTCCGATGAATGCGCGGGCGCCAATCGTCAGGTTCGATTGCCCGGGAAAGGCGCGCATTCTACGTTGCCGAAGATGACAGGTCGAACCTCAGTTCATCGGCCCCGCGCAATCCATGGTGCGAACGGTCAGATCCGCACATTGCCCCGCGGCCCGGCGATCGCCCAGATGATCAGGCCCAGCACCGGCAGGAGGATGATCAACAGCACCCAGAGGATTTTCATCCCGGTCTCGGCGCCGCTTTTCAGCACGTTGATGATCGCCCAGATGTCGAGGGCAAGGATGATCAGGCCGATCAGGCCGTTGAACGTGGAACCCATAGTGTCGCTCCAGAATAGTGGCGTGCACTTTTAGGATAGACGGTCGCGCGCAGGGTTCCCTTTTATTGCGTTCAGACGTGAACGGCGACCTTCAAGGCTTCCAGCGATGGCGCGGCGGCGATGCCGACTTCGGCGCACAGCTCCAGCACGCGCGGCACGTCGTTGCCGTAGACCAGCACCATTTGCAGCTCGTCGTCGAGCAACTGGCTGAAGTTCATCAGCGTGTAACCGCCGTTTTCCTTGTTCAGGCTGCTCATCTGCACCTGAATGCGGTTAAGCGCAGTCAGCGCCTCAGTCTTGGCCAGTTGCTTGGGCTTGAGGTTGAACTCCACACCCGGGCCGAACGAAGCCACGATCTGCGCGAACAGGTCAACATAGGTGTCAGCCTGAAACAGCACGGTCTCCGGCAGACTGCCGACCACGACCCACTCGCCCAACGGAATCGGGAAGGTGTCGTCGTAGTTGATGTCCGGATTGGCGGTCAGAAAAGCGTCGGCATCGGCGTAGGCCTGTGCGGCTTCATCGGCGACTTTCTGGATCTCGTCTTCGCCCATGCAGCCGGAGCTGATTTTGCTGATGAGTTCGGCGAGTGCGGCTTTCATGAGGGCAGGTCCTGTGGCTTGAGGAATTTCGAGGGCGCGAAGGATAGCGTATTCTCGCCCTCGCCACAGAGCCGGCTGCGGACCGACGGTGTCAGCCCAGCAGTTTTTCCAGCTGCGCAGTGGTGTCCACAGCGCCCATGGTGCGGGCCGCGTCCAGCGCGGTGATGCCGTTGGCGTCCTTGGCCTTCGGGTCGGCGCCCTGGTCGATCAGGAAGTCGACGATTTCAACGCGGTTGAACATCGCCGCCATCATCAGCGCCGTGCGGCCATCGAACGATGCGCCTTCAATCTGCGCGCCACCGGCCACCAACGCCTTGACCACCGCCAGATCACCCTTGAACGCCGCGCCGGCAATCGGGCTCTGGCCGTTGCCATTGCGTTGTTCCGGGTCCGCCTTGTGCTTGAGCAGCACTTGCACCGCGTCCACATGTCCGTAGTAACTGGCGAGCATCAACAGAGTGTCGCCCTTGCTGTTGGTCAGGTTCACCGGCAGACCGGCCGTGATCAGGCGATCCAGCATCACCGCATCGCCTTCGCGCGCCTTGTTGAATACCTGCTCGGTGAATTCGGCAGCTTCTTCGGGGGTCATCTGGCGGCTTTGGTCGGACATGGGGCAACTCCACTTTCGGTCAATCGGAAAGCCGCTAGTTTCCCGAGCGCGGCGATAGCTGTCACCCCCTTTTTTCCAAGCATCGCGATAGCCAATATCAATAACGGAACTTGCCTGCCTGGATGCCCGCCAAGATTTCATCCGTGACCTGCACGTAGGTTTCGGTGCCCGGCAGCCAGGCATAGATCGGATCATCGCCCGTCAGGCCGGGATCGAAGCCTTCGTTTTTCAGGCGCGTCTTCTGATATTTGAAGGTGCCGGTGGTTTCCATCTTCACCTTGACCCGCAGGAACAGCGGCACCGCATAGGCCGGCATGCGCTGGCGGGCGAAGGCCAGCAGCTCGGTGAAGTCCAGCGTCGCCAGAGATTCGGCCGGGGTGATCGCCGCCATGCCGGCGCGACCATTAGTGTTGGGGATTTCCACGCCATAGGCCACGGCTTCGGAAATGTGCGGATGCTGGAGCAGCAGGTTCTCGACCTCGGTGGTCGAGACGTTCTCGCCCTTCCAGCGGTAGGTGTCGCCGAGGCGATCGACAAACTGCGCATGGCCGAAACCGATGTTGCGCAACAGATCACCGGTATTGAAGAAGCGGTCGCCCTTGGTGAACACGTCTTGCAGCACGACTTTCGCGGTTTTCTGCGGATCGGTGTAGCCGTCCAGCGGCGCCTTGTCGTCGATTCGCGCCAGCAACAGGCCGCGCTCGCCCCGGCCGACCTTGCGCATGAAGCCGTCGCCACCGCGAATCGGCTCGCCGCTGTCCTGATCGTAGGCGACCAGTTCCCAGGCCATCAGCGAGAAGCCGATGGTGTTGTCGAAATTGAGAATGTTGGTGAAACCGATATTGCCGTCGCTGGCCGCGTACAGTTCGCAGATGTGATCCACCGCAAACCGGGTCTTGAACTCGGCCCAGGCACCGGGCCGCAAACCGTTGCCGATCATCTTGCGCACGTCATGGCGGCTGTCATCGCTGCTGACCGGTTGATCCACCAGATAACGGCACAACTCGCCGACGTAGCCGATGGTGGTGGCGCGGTAGCGGCGTACGTCGTTCCAGAACTGGCGGGCGCTGAACTTGCGGCGAATCGCGAAACCCGACGCGCCATTGACCGCCGAACCCCAGCACACGCAAAGCCCGGTGGCGTGATAAAGCGGCAAGGTGCAATAGACGATGTCGTCCGGGCGCATGTCGAGGGCTATCATGCCGAAGCTCGCCGAGCTGCGCATCCAGCGTCCGTGCTTGAACACCCCGGCCTTGGGCAAGCCGGTGGTGCCGGAGGTGTAGATGTAGAAGCACGGGTCATCGAAAAAAATCTGCCGGCTGCTGGCCGGGTTGTCGCCCGGTGCGTCGGCACTGGCGCTGATCAGGTTGATGTAACCCTCTGGAGCGATGCCCGGATGGCTGAAAGTATCCTGATCGGCGACGAACCAGACGCGCGCTGTCGGAATCGACACTTCCTCGCGCACAGCCGCGAAGGCTGGCAGCAACTCCTCGCCGACGACAATCGCCACCGGCGCCACCAGATTGATGCTGTGGATCAGCGTGTCGCGGGTCTGCGAGGTATTGAGCAGCGCGCTGACGGCACCGACCTTGGCCAGCGCCAGAATCGTTACCAGCAGTTCCGGGCGGTTTTCGATGAACACCGCTACCACATCGCCTTTGCCGATGCCCTGCCCGATCAGATAGTGGGCGATGCGGTTGGCCCACTGGTTGACCTGTGAATAACTCAGCACCACGTCGCCGGACAGCAGCGCGGGGCCTTCGGGATTGCGCAGGGTCGCTTGCTCGAATGTCCAGCCCAGGCCACAGGTTTGGGTCGGATCCTTGACGTTGGCCACCTTCATGCCTTTCACCACCCGAGGGATGGCTTTGGCGATCATCGGCAGTTTGCGGAGCATCATGCCCCAGGTAATCGTGTCGCTAGGCGCGTGACTCATGGCAGCTCCCGTTCGGCCTTGACGTGCAGGCCGGATTTTTATTGTCGGGCAATTGGGTGAGGCAACCGGCGCTTCTCGAGCGAGGGTCGAGGCCGAAAATACGTCAGGGCTTCTCGGGCTGTACACGCGGTTTTTGCAATGTTTTGTATCCGCCTGCGATACAAGGCGAAACGTGATTGCGGCCGCAGGGAATGGTTCCATCGGATCGACTGCGATCCCGCAAAATGCAGGATGCACGATGGCCATTCATGCAGATTGCACGACAAGCTGAATTTGCAAAATTTTTAACTTATTGATTTATAAGGGATTTACAAAAACAAAATACTGGCACAATCGCTGCAACCTTCTCCGCATGCTTGCCATTCAAGTGCATACGGAGCTGAAAGACATGAGCCTGATCCAAGAAAAATTTACCTCCCTGTTCTCCAACTTCGACGTCACCACCCAACCGCGCCCCGATGGCGGGATCCTGCTGACGCTCAAGAGTGCCGACGGCAAAGTGTTCAAACGTGCGCTCACCTATCAGCAATTGCATACCGCCGACCAACTGTCGTGGGCGATCAGCGCGATTCGCCGTGACCTGGCGGAACAGGCCAGTGAGCTGCCGCAGATCGGCATGCTGCAAAGCCAGCAGCGTTTTGCCCTGCCGACCTATCACTCGATGTAATTCGAACGCCGCATAAACAAACAGGCCGTGGAGCTTTCGCTTCACGGCCTGTTTTTTTGCGCGTCGATTGTGTGGAGTCAGAACGCTTCCGGTTCGATCCCGGTAAAGCTGTCGACCGTTACATGGCCTTCCAGCTCTCCGCCTTCACGGGCCAACCCGCAGGTCTGCAGGCCGGCGGCCTGGGCGGCGTCGAGTTCCTGCACGATGTCGGACAGGAACAGGATTTCCTGCGGCTCGACCCCGATGGCCTGCTGGATATTGCTGTAGGACTGCGCTTCGCGTTTGGGGCCCGACGTGGTGTCGAAGTAGCCACTGAACAGCGGCGTCAGATCCCCGGCTTCCGAGCAGCCGAAAATCAGCTTCTGCGCCTGGATCGAGCCGGACGAGTAAACAAACAGTTGATACCCGGCCTGATGCCAGCGCTGGAGCGCTTCGACAGCGTCCGGGTAAACATGCCCCTTCAACTGCCCGGCCTGATAACCCTGCTCCCAGACCATCCCTTGTAACGCTTTGAGCGGTGTGGCTTTGCGGTCTTCGGCGATCCAGCTCAACAGAATCTCGACCACACGTTCGACATCCGCTTGCAGCTCATTACTGTCGCGGCGCACGGCGTCCAGTTGTTCGCCGACGTCGGCGCGCTGGACGTTCTGGCGAACGAAATCCGGCAGGTGCTTCGCCGCATACGGGAACAGCACGTCGAACACAAAACTCACCGCACTGGTGGTGCCTTCGATATCGGTGAGGATGACCTTGATCGACATCGACTCAGTCCTCCAGACGCGGGAAGCGACCGGCGATGTCTTCGCCGGTGAAATTGGCAACCCAGCCTTCAGGGTTGTTGAACAGGCGGATCGCGACAAAGTGCGGGTTCTCGCCCATGTCGAACCAGTGTTTGGTGCCCGCCGGCACCGAAATCAGATCGTTCTTCTCGCACAGCACGGCGTAGACGTAATCGTCGATGTGCAGGGTAAACAGGCCACGGCCGGCAACGAAAAAGCGTACTTCGTCTTCACCATGGCGATGTTCTTCGAGGAACTTGGCGCGCAACTCGGCTTTTTGCGGGTGATCGCTGTTGAGGCTGACCACATCGACGGTGATGTAACCGCGCTCGGTCATCAGCTTGTCGATCTGCTCTTTATAGGCGCCGATCACTTCTTCCTGGCTGGCACCGGGCTGGATCTTCGCGGCGGCTTGCCAGCGGTCGAAACGCACGCCCTGCTCGGCCAGGGTCGAGGCGATATCTTCGAAATGGGTCAGCACCTTGTTCGGAATCTCAGGGCTGGAAACGTGATAGACGGACAGGCTGCTCATGGGGGCAATTCCTCGGTATCGGCCTTGCCGTCCGGTTCTTCGAGACCGGTCGGGCACTGCATTCATCAGGCAAATGGGCTGGTTCTGGTGACGTCAGCCTTGGCGGTTCATGACACTGCGGGTCTTCAACTCGCATTCAAACAGGAATTCAAAGGCCTCGATCTGGCGCAACGCGTCGCTCATCTGCGCGCCCCAGGTGTAGAGACCGTGGCCGCGAATCAGATAACCGACGCAATCGGGATGGGCGTCGAGCCAAGGCTGCACCTTGGCGGCGAGGCGCGCAATGTCCTGATCGTTGTCGAAGATCGGCACCCGCACCCGGGATTCGTGGGTCGAAATGCCGCTGAAGGCTTTTTGCAACTCGTAGTCTTCGAACTCGATGAAGTCTTCGGGCGTCAGGCGCGACAGCACCGTGGCATTCACCGAGTGGGTGTGCAGCACCGCGCCGATCTCCGGACGCCAGCTATAGAGCTGGGTGTGCAGCAGGGTTTCGGCGGACGGCTTTTTGCCCGGTTCCAGACTGTTGCCGGACAGGTCGGTGGCGAGCACGTCGTCCAGGCCCAACTGGCCCTTGTGCTTGCCGGACACGGTCAGCAGCGCTTCGCTCGGCGACAGGCGCGTCGAATAGTTACTGCTGGTGGCCGGCGACCAGCCGCGACCATAAAGAAAACGCCCGGCATCGACGATTTGCTGGGCAAGCTGTTCACGGGTAAGGCTCATGGCCTGTCCTCTTGCATACGTGTGGCAATGATAACGGCAGCAGCGAGCGCTGCGAGACTGGCAATACTAAAGGTCAATGTCGCGCCGAGGGCATTCCAGCTGTAGCCGGAATACAACGCACCGAGCGCACCGCCGGTGCCGGCCAGCGCCGCGTACAACGCCTGGCCCTGCCCTTGCTGACGAGCACCGAAGCTACGTTGCACGAACTGGATGGCAGCGGCATGAAAGCTGCCGAACGTCGCAGCGTGCAACACCTGGGCAAACAGCAGCGCCCAGAGGAATTCGGCGAACGAACCTAGCAGCAACCAGCGCAGCGCCGCCAGCAGAAAACTCGCCATCAGCACGCGACGCAGGGAAAAACGCGCGAGGATCCGGCTCATCGCCATGAACATCAGCACTTCCGCCACCACGCCGACCGCCCAGAGCATGCCAATCACGCCTCGGCTGTAACCCAGTCGCTCGAGGTGCAAGGTCAGGAAGGTGTAATACGGCCCGTGGCTCATCTGCATCAGCGCCACGCAACCGTAGAACGCCAGTACCCCGGGACTGCGCAACTGTTGGAGAAAACCCTCGCCCGTCGGCCGGTTGCCCTGAGGCGGCTGGGCGTTCGGCACCCACAGACTGCTGAGCACAATGCCGGCCATGATCAACACCAGCGCCGCCGGGTAGATGTCGAGGCTGAGCCATTCGAACAATCGCCCGAGCGCGACCACGGTGATGATAAAACCGATGGAGCCCCACAGCCGGATCTGGCTGTAACGGGAGGTCTGGCCTTGCAGATGCGCGAGGGTAATGACTTCGAACTGCGGCAACACCGCGTGCCAGAAGAACGCATGCAACGCCATGACCATTGCCAGCCAGGCGTAGGTCTTGCTGACGAAAATCAGTGAGAAGGTCAGCAGCGTGCACACTGCGCCGAAGCGCACGATGGCCAGGCGTTTGCCGGTGTAGTCGCCGAGCCAGCCCCAGATGTTCGGCGCCACGCAGCGCATCAGCATCGGGATCGCCACCAGCTCGCCGATACGTGCGGCGCTGAATCCGAGGTGATCGAAGTACAGCGCCAGAAACGGCGCCGTCGAGCCGAGCAAGGCGAAATAGAACAGATAGAAACTGGACAGCCGCCAGTACGGGAGCGCCGCCACGGTCAGACCGCGGCGGCTGTGAGTTGAGCCATCAGAGCTGGCCCAGAACCGGGGTGTTCACGCGCACATCGGCGTTCTGGCCACGGTGACGCAGCAGGTGATCCATCAGCACGATGGCCATCATCGCCTCGGCAATCGGTGTGGCGCGGATGCCGACGCACGGATCGTGACGGCCCTTGGTGATAACTTCCGCTGGGTTGCCATGAATGTCGATCGAACGGCCCGGCGTGGTGATGCTCGACGTCGGCTTCAACGCCAGATGGGCGACGATCGGTTGACCGGATGAGATACCGCCGAGAATGCCGCCAGCGTTGTTGCTGAGGAAACCTTCCGGAGTCATTTCATCGCGGTGCTCGGTGCCACGCTGGGCGACCGAGGCGAAACCGGCGCCGATTTCCACGCCTTTGACCGCATTGATGCTCATCAGCGCGTGGGCCAGTTCGGCGTCGAGACGGTCGAAGATCGGCTCGCCCAAGCCCGGCATCACACCTTCGGCGACCACAGTGATCTTGGCCCCGACCGAGTCCTGATCGCGGCGCAGCTGGTCCATGTAGGCTTCCAGTTCCGGAACCTTGTCCGGGTCCGGGCTGAAGAAGGCGTTCTGCTCCACCGATTCCCAGGTCTTGAACGGAATTTCGATCGGACCAAGCTGGCTCATGTAGCCGCGAATGACGATGCCCTGGGTCGCCAGGTATTTCTTGGCAATCGCACCGGCCGCCACGCGCATCGCAGTTTCCCGCGCCGAGCTGCGACCGCCGCCGCGGTAATCGCGCTCGCCGTATTTGTGGTGGTAGGTGTAGTCGGCATGGGCCGGACGGAACAAATCCTTGATTGCCGAGTAATCCTTGGACTTCTGGTCGGTGTTGCGGATCAGCAGGCCGATGGAGCAGCCGGTGGTGCGGCCCTCGAACACGCCGGAGAGGATTTCGACTTCGTCCGCTTCCTGGCGCTGGGTGGTGTGGCGGCTGGTGCCCGGCTTGCGGCGATCGAGGTCGCGTTGCAGGTCCTCAAGGGAAATCTCCAGGCCCGGCGGGCAGCCGTCGACAATGGCGACCAACGCCGGACCATGGCTTTCGCCCGCGGTGGTGACAGTGAACAACTTGCCGTAGGTATTGCCGGACATGCAGGACGCTCCGTGAAATCAAACCCAAATTCATGATGCGCGCCAGTATACGCAGGCTAACCGAGTAGTTCATCCTCGAACCTTGGCGGTGTTGGTGAGTCCAACCGGCACCTTTGCAAATGATGGCGTGATGATGCTGCGAGTTTTGATCTTGAGCCTTACCCTGTTTACTGGCTTCGTCCAGGCAACTGTCCTGCAACGTCCGGTGACTCTGGACACCGGCAGCGGCGAACTTTTCGGCTCGCTGTTGCTGCCAAAGTCTGACAATCCGGTGCCGGTTGTCCTCATTCTTTCTGGCTCGGGTCCTACGGATCGTGACGGAAACAACCCCGACGGCGGGCGCAACGACAGCCTCAAGCGGCTGGCCTGGGTGCTGGCCAAACACAATATCGCCAGCGTGCGTTTCGACAAGCGCGGGGTGGCCGCGAGCCTGGCCGCGACGCCGGATGAGCGCAATCTGTCGGTGGACGCCTATGTCGCGGACGCCGTGGCCTGGGGCCAGAAGCTCAAGGCTGACCCGCGTTTCGGTCCGTTGATCCTGCTCGGCCACAGCGAGGGGGCGCTGATCGCCAGCCTGGCCGCACCGAAAGTCGACGCCGCTGCGGTCATTTCGCTGTCCGGCACCGCCCGGCCGATCGATCAGGTTTTGCGCCGGCAACTGGCCCGCAGCCTTCCACCGCCGTTGATGCAGCGCAGCAATGAACTGCTCGACAGCCTCAAGGCCGGCCACACCGACGACAATGTGCCAGCGCCGTTGCAGGCGATTTTCCGCCCGAGCGTGCAGCCGTATCTGATTTCGCTGTTCCGGCAGGATCCGTCCGCCGCCTTCGCCCAACTGAAAATGCCGGCCCTGATCGTCCAGGGCAGCAACGACATTCAGGTTCAGGTCGATGACGCCAACCTGCTCAAGGCGGCAAAACCCGATGCGACCCTGGCATTGATCGAAGGGATGAACCACGTGATGCGCATTGTGCCCAACGACGTGAAGCGGCAAGTGGCCTCCTACAAAGACCCGAATCTGCCCCTGGCGTCGGAACTGGGCACCCGGATCCTCGAATTTATTGACGGACTTCGCACCCGTTAAGGTCTTTTCACCCTCCAGTCCTGAAAAAAACGGCCGATAAGCCTTTGTCGCCAGCGTACTGGCTGGCGACAAGCAGCTTGGACAGGATCTCGCCGTTATGACTGATACCCAGACTTCACCCGACACCACCGCTGAAAAAGACGCTTTGCCAGCGGTCGAGCTGCCATGGGCGGATGTCCACGTCGAGCACCACAAGATGCTCCGCCTGGCGCCGTTGCAGACCGACCGCAACACTGGCGGGCGGCCGTTGCGCTTTGTCGAATTCGGTTACGCCGAGCGCAACAGCAAAGAACACAGCCTGATGCGCATGGCGATCAAACTGCCCGCGCAGCGCGTGCGCAAGGAACAGAATCAGCTCGATGTTTGGGTCGACCACAAGACCAAACGCGTGCATTTCGGCCCGGACAGCGGCTTGCAGATCGAACCGCTGAACCGTGGCATCGGCCGCTTCATGGCCGCCCAGGGCATCAACTGGGCGAAAAAACGCTGGCCCACCTACACCGTCGACGGCATGGACTTGAACAACAAGGACGCGCTGAACGAAGACACCCGCCTGCGCCGCGATCACTTTCTGCGGGTGCATGGCTTTGACGTGGTTTACGCCGACGCCCAGCATTTGAAGGGCAGCGTCAAGGAAGTCCAGGTCGGTGACTTGCTGGGCGACTGGAACAGCGAAAAACTGCAGATCGTCGAGATTCTCGAGGCCGCGCAGATGTTGCAGCAGGCCGAGCAGAACCTGGCCGAGCAGGAAGTGAAGCTGAAGAAACAGGAAGACAAGGTCAGCAAGTTCAAGCGTGAAGACGCCGGGCTGCGCTTCACTATTACGTGTCTGGTGGCGTTTGCGGTGTTCCAGGCGGGTTTGCTGATCTGGATTGCCACGCACCGCTGAGCCAATGATCGTTCCCACCGAGGTGGGAACGATCAATTCAGGTCAGACGCGGGAAGCGAACAGCGCCTGATGATCGCGGCATTGTTCGGCGGTCAGCATGAACACGCCATGCCCGCCGCGCTGGAATTCCAGCCAGGCGAAATCGACTTCCGGGTACAGCGCTTCGACGTGTACCTGGCTGTTGCCCACCTCGACAATCAGCAACCCCTTCTCCGTCAGATGATCCGCCGCTTCGGCGAGCATCCGGCGCACCAGGTTCAAACCATCATCGCCGCAGGCCAGGCCCAGTTCAGGCTCGTGCTGGTATTCGTCCGGCATATCGGCGAAATCTTCCGCATCGACGTAGGGCGGGTTCGACACGATCAGGTCGAAACGTTGGCCCGGCAGACCGTCAAAACCATCACCCTGCACAGTGAACACACGCTCATCAACGCCATGACGCTCGATGTTCTGGTTCGCCACTTCCAACGCTTCGAACGACAGATCCGTCAGCACCACTTCGGCGTTCTGGAACTCGTAGGCGCAAGCAATGCCGATGCAACCAGAGCCGGTGCACAGGTCGAGAATCCGCGCCGGTTCGTCGCCGATCCACGGTGCAAAACGGTTTTCGATCAACTCGCCAATCGGCGAACGCGGAATCAGCACGCGCTCATCGACGATGAACGACATGCCGCAGAACCACGCTTCGCCCAGCAGGTAGGCAGTCGGAATGCGTTCTTCGATGCGGCGCTTGAGCAGGCGTTGCAGGTTGACCAGTTCGTCGTCTTCCAGCGCGCAGTCCAGATAACTGTCGGCGATTTCCCATGGCAGGTGCAAGGCACCGAGCACTAGCTGCCGGGCTTCGTCCCAGGCATTGTCGGTGCCATGGCCGAAAAACAGATCCTCCCCATGGAAGCGGCTGACGGCCCAACGGATGTGGTCGCGCAGGGTACGAAGTCGGGAAGTGATCACGGGGCAGAACTCCAGAAAAAACGACTGGCGATTCTACCAGCCAAAACGCGCCACGACGACGCAGGAAAAATCCCGGGGCGACGGTAGGAGTGTTCCGAATTCCTTATCAGCTATTGAACAGAACGTGTAACTTGACGAGGCTGCAGGCCAGTAACGACGGTGCCTACGATCGTAGCGATTCACAGAACCGCTCAGCCAGAGGACAATGTCGCAAAAGCCCCACCCCAAGGAGCCCCAGAATGTCCGTTCCAAAAACGATGTTTCAACTCAGCGGTCGCGGTTACGCAGCGGCCACGTTGAGCCATGCCACCGTGGTCATCATCGATGCCCAGAAAGAGTACCTCAGCGGCCCGCTGGCCCTGAGCGGCATGGACGCGGCTGTCGCGAACATCAAACAACTGGTTGCCGCCGCCCGCGCGGCCGGCCGTCCGATCGTGCATGTGCGCCACCTCGGCACCGTCGGCGGTCTGTTCGACCCGCAAGGCGAACGCGGCGAATTCATCCCCGGTCTGGAACCCCAGGGTGATGAAACCATCATCGGCAAACTGCTGCCGAGCGCTTTCCACGGCACCGAACTCTACGATCGTCTGCAAACCCTCGGTTCGCTCGATCTGATCGTCTGCGGTTTCATGAGCCACTCCAGTGTCAGCACTACCGTGCGTGCCGCGAAAAACCTGGGTTTCCGTTGCACCCTGGTCGAAGACGCCTGCGCCACCCGGGACCTGCCGTTCAAGGGCCGCGTGCTCAGTGCCGAACAGGTTCAGGAGGCGGAAATGGCGATCATGGCCGACAACTTCGCCACCCTCGCGCTGACCAATGACCTGATCTGATCGACCGCCAATGAGCGGCCCGGCCCGCCGCTCATCCGCAAAAGCCTCGCATTTGCTTCAATTACCCTAGCCTCAGGAACAACCCGGTCAACTCCCGGTCGAAGGGCCGATACCCATTGAGGAAGGTCGGAATGAAGTTATCCGATGGATTTGACGCACGCCGCTTGCGGCCCAAAGGCCAAAGCAACTGGCGTTTTCGATTCGGCGCAGCGATCGCCGCCATCCTGGCGACGTTCGGTGTGCTGTTGGCGATGGCCGGGGCTGCCAGCCTGATCGGGCATCCGCCAGCACTCGGCGACTTGAATGCGACGCCGATGGGTTCGGCGATCATTCTGGCTGTCGGCCTGTTGTTCCTGTATTTCGGCGTGGCCCTGTGGCGCCGTTGCCGGCGTCGCGCACGGCAATCGCGGGAACTGAACATGTCCCCGCACCTGATGAAAAAACACGACTGAATCGACGGCCTGGCTTTTTGCCGGGCCGTTTTGTGTCTGTTTGGGTAAACTGGCCGCCCTTCGCGGAGGCTGATATGCAAGACGACGATTTTTCCCTGTTCAAAAGTGCGATCCAAGGTGTCAAGCCGATCAAGCACGACCGCGCCGACACCGGCAAACCCAAGGCTGACCGTGCACAGATCGCCAAGCTGCGCCAGTCCGCCACCATCCGTACCGAAACCACCACCGTTGATGGTCTGTCCGATCAGTTCGTGATCGACGTCGGTCCCGAAGACGAGCTGATGTGGGCCCGCGACGGCGTGCAGGAAAGCCAGATGCGCAAGCTCAAAGTCGGGCAGATCCCGTTCGAAGGCAGCCTCGACCTGCACGGCATGAGCGTCGAAAAAGCCCGCGAAACCCTGTGGGCCTTTCTCGCCGAAGCGACCAAATTCGAAATCCGCTGCGTACGCGTCACCCACGGCAAGGCTGTGCGTCTGGACGGCAAGCGGCCGATGATCAAAAGCCACGTCAACACCTGGCTGCGCCAGCATGCGCAAGTGCTCGGTTTCTGCTCGTGCCAGGCGAAACACGGCGGCGCCGGCGCGGTTTACGTGATGCTCAAACGCACCATGATGGAAGGCCGCGACGAATAATCCCGTTACACCGAACTTGCAGGGTTGTGTCCGCCACCGTACCCTTGCCCTTTGCGAAAATCCCCACAGGTAGTTTCATGTCCCTGGAACAGAATTACACCGCGATTCTCGGCCAACTGGGCGAGGACGTCTCCCGCGAGGGCCTGCTCGACACGCCAAAGCGTGCCGCCAAAGCCATGCAGTACCTCTGCCGCGGTTATGAACAGACGCTCGAAGAGGTCACCAACGGTGCCCTGTTCAGCTCCGACAACAGCGAAATGGTGCTGGTCAAGGACATCGAGCTGTACTCGTTGTGCGAACACCACCTGCTGCCGTTCATCGGCAAGGCCCACGTCGCGTATATCCCGAGCGGCAAAGTGCTGGGCCTGTCGAAGGTCGCGCGGATCGTCGACATGTACGCCCGCCGCCTGCAGATCCAGGAAAACCTCAGCCGCCAGATCGCCGATGCGGTCCAGCAGGTCACCGGCGCGCTGGGCGTGGCCGTGGTGATCGAGGCCAAGCACATGTGCATGATGATGCGCGGTGTGGAGAAGCAGAATTCGTCGATGATCACTTCGGTGATGCTCGGTGAGTTCCGCGAGAACGCAGCGACTCGCAGCGAGTTTCTCAGCCTGATCAAGTAATTCGTGACACAAAAAAACCGGCGTTGATCGCCGGTTTTTTTTCGTCCGTGAAAAATCGGGTAAGCTGCGCGCCTTCTTCAATGTCCCTGTGAGGCTTGTAACGTGTTCGTCAAAGCGCTTCGTGTCGGCCTCGGCCAACTGATCATCTTCGTTGATTTCCTGACCCGCCCGGGCAAGAAGCAGCGCCCCGCCGCTGCCCAGGCCCAGGTTGACGCCGCCGCCAAGGACCTGACCCTGTATCAGTTCCACGCTTGCCCGTTCTGCGTGAAGACCCGCCGCAGCCTGCGTCGCCTGAACGTTCCGGTAGCCCTGAAGGATGCGAAGAACAACGAGCAGGATCGCCAGACCCTGCTGGAACAGGGTGGCAAGATCAAGGTGCCGTGCTTGCGCATCGAAGAGAACGGCCAGACCACCTGGATGTATGAGTCCAACACCATCATCGAATATCTGAACAAGCGGTTCGCCGCGGTCTGACTCAAAAAACCGGCCTGATGGCCGGTTTTTTTATGCGGCCTGGGCGGCCTGTGCCTGGCGCACCACCGCTGCCAGACGTTTGAGGCCTTCGTCCAGACGAGCCGGATCGATGTGACTGAAGTTCAGGCGCAGATGGCCGTGGTTGCGGTCCGGGTCGGGGAAAAACGGCTCGCCCGGCATGAACGCCACATCGTTGGCCAGCGCGGTGTTCAGCAGCGTGCGCGTATCCAGCGGTTGCTTCAGGGTCAGCCAGAAAAACAGTCCGCCCTGCGGCGTGTTCCAGTCCGCCAGGTCGGAGAAATGCGTTTCCAGCGCCGTTTGAAACGCATCGCGGCGCTGGCGGTAGAAGCCGCGCAATTCACTCAAGTGCTGCTGATATTTCTCACTGCCGATCCATTGCAACGCCTGCCACTGACCGATGCGGTTGGTGTGCAGATCCGCCGATTGTTTGAGTTTGAGCAGGTGCGGAAACAGATCCGGGCTGGCGATCAGGTAACCGACGCGCAGACCCGGCAACAGGGTTTTCGACACGGTGCCTGTGTAGATCCAGCTGGACTTCTTCAAACGACCGGCAATCGGTTGGGCGCTGCCGCCGTCGAACGTCAGCTCGCGGTAGGGTTCGTCTTCGATCAGGGTTACGCCGAATTCGTCGAGCAGTGCTGCGACAGCTTCGCGCTTGGCTTCGCTGTAGCGTACGGCGGACGGGTTCTGGAAGGTCGGGATCAGGTAGATGAACGCCGGGCGATGCTGCTCCAGACGCTGACGCAATTGCGCAAGGTTCGGACCGTCAGCCTCCAGCGGCACGGTCAGGCAATCGGCGCCGAACAGCTGGAAAATCTGCAACGCCGCCAGATAAGTCGGCGCTTCGAGCAGGATTTCAGTGCCCTTGTCGATGTACAGCTTGGCCGCCAGATCGAGAGTCTGCTGAGAACCACTGACCACCAGCACCTGACTCGCCTCACACGGCAAACCCAGCGCCCTCGCCTCTGCCGCCAGCGCTTCGCGCAATGCCGGCTCACCTTCGCTCATACCGTACTGGCCGAGAGACAGCGGCATGTCGGCCCATTGAACCTTCGGCAGCATCGCTTCAGCCGGTAAACCGCCGGCGAACGACATTACTTCCGGGCGCTGGGCCGCAGCAAGGATTTCACGGATCAGAGAACTTTTGAGACGCGAGACACGTTCGGAAAAAGCCATGGAAGTCACCGCTAGCGAGGCATGAGAAAAATGAGTCAAACTTGTTGACTGAAATTACGACAGCCTCAGCGGAAACGTCAATATGCTTGACCTTAAAAACTGCACCAGCCAACAGCAAGCCATGGAAGCGTTCTTCTTCGGTTATCAGGCGTTCACAGCCAAGGCTGACGAAATGCTTGAGCGTCGCGGCCTGTCCCGAGTGCATCAGCGCATCGTGTTTTTCATCGCCCGCTACCCGAACCTGAGCGTCAAGGAATTGCTCGCGCTGCTCGGCGTCAGCAAGCAGGCGCTGAACATGCCGTTGAGGCAACTGCAGGAAATGCATCTGGTGGACAGCGTGGCGTCGGAGACCGACAAGCGTAAACGCCTGCTGGAACTGACCGTTGAAGGCGCGAAATTTGAACAGGCGCTGCGCCGGGAACAGGTGAAATTGCTCGAACGCGTCTTTGCCGAAGCCGGCGAGACGGCGGTAAACGGCTGGCTGGCGGTGAATCTGGCGTTGGGAACCAACCGCTCGAACGAGTGATATAGCTCGGTCACCAGTATTTTCGTCTACAAAACCAAAAACAATATTTGCTTTATTTGTACACAAAAGCATAATCCACAGCGTGCGAGTTCCTGACCGCATGGTCAACAAATTCGCGTATGCCTCAAAGGGCCGCTGCCACCCCCTCATAGGGTCCGGCCCTGGAAATAACAATAAAACTCTTGAGGAGTACTCGCTGTGGAAAGCCGCAAATCCGAAGCATCGACGCTGGAACTCTCGCCGCCGTTACGCAATGGCCTGCTTGAGCGCCTCTTTAAACTCAGCTTGCATGGCACCACGGTGAAGACCGAGCTGATCGCTGGTCTGACAACCTTCATCACCATGGCCTACATCATCTTCGTCAACCCGAACATCATGGCCGATGCCGGGATCGATCACGGTGCGGCCTTCGTCGCCACCTGCATCGCCGCCGCGCTGGGCTGCCTGCTGATGGGCCTGTACGCCAACTGGCCGGTGGGCCTGGCGCCAGGCATGGGCCTCAACGCGTTTTTCACCTACACCGTGGTCGGCACCATGGGCTACAACTGGGAAACCGCCCTCGGTGCGGTGTTTGTCTCGGGCGTGCTGTTCATGATCCTGACCTTTTCGCGGATTCGCGAATGGCTGCTCAACAGCATCCCGGTCAGCCTGCGCTTTGCGATGGGCGCCGGCGTGGGTCTGTTCCTCGGGCTGATCGGCCTGAAAACCGCCGGTATCGTTGTCGACAGCCCGGCCACGCTGATCAAGCTCGGCTCGCTGCGTGAACCCGGCCCGCTGCTTGCCGCCATCTGCTTCCTGATGATCGCGATCCTCAGCTACCACAAAGTGTTCGGCGCGATCCTCATCAGCATCATCACCGTTACACTCGCCGGTTGGGGCATCGGTCTGGTGCACTACGAGGGCATCATGTCCGCCCCGCCAAGCCTGGCGCCGACCTTCATGGCCATGAACATCGCCGGCGTGTTCAACGTCAGCATGATCAGCGTGGTACTGGCCTTCCTCTTCGTGCACATGTTCGACACCGCCGGCACCCTGATGGGCGTCGCCCAGCGCGCCAATCTGGTGGGCGCTGACGGCCGCATCGAAAACCTCTCCCGCGCGATGAAAGCCGACTCCGCTTCCAGCGTTTTCGGTGCAGTGGTCGGTGTTCCGCCGGTCACAAGCTACGTGGAAAGTGCCGCCGGTGTAGCGGCTGGTGGTCGGACTGGTCTTACCGCAGTGACCGTGGGTGTGCTATTTATAGCCGCGATGTTCTTTGCCCCGCTGGCCGGCATGATTCCCGCCTACGCCACCGCCGGCGCGCTGATTTATGTAGCGATGCTGATGATGGGCGGCATGGCGCACATCGAATGGGACGAAGCGACCGACAGCATTCCGGCCATCGTTACCGCGATCATGATGCCGTTGACCTTCTCGGTCGCCGACGGTATCGCGCTGGGCTTCATTACCTATGTCGCGCTGAAGGCCGGCACCGGTAAATACAAAGAGATCTCCGTCAGCCTGTGGGTGCTCTGCGCGATTTTCATCGCCAAGTTCATCTTCTTGTAAGCGTCACGCGGTTTGAGCGTCAAAACAGCCTCACCCTTGCGGGTGGGGCTTTTGCACATTCTTGATAACGATAAAAAGGAGCAAGTGATGAGTCTGGAAACCTGGCTGCTGTTCAGCGGCGCCGCGCTGGTGGTGATCCTGATTCCGGGGCCACTGTCGTTGCTGATGATCAGCAACAGTCTGAATTACGGTCTGCGCCGGTCGTATCCGGCCTTTCTCGGCGGAGTGATCGCATCGATCTGCCTGCTTAGCGCTTCGGCACTGGGGCTGGGCGCCCTGCTGCTGGCGTCGGAGAAACTGTTCAGTGCGCTGAAAATCGTCGGCGCGCTGTACCTGTTCTTCCTTGCCTGGCAGAGCTGGCAGCAATCGCGCCAGCCATCGGTGGGTGCCGAGGTACCGCAAGCAGCGCCGGTTCCGCGATTCCGCGCACTGTTCGGACGGGCCTTCGTATTGGGTGCCAGCAATCCGAAAGACATTCTGTTTTTCGCCGCATTCCTGCCGCAGTTCCTCAGCGCCGAACAACCTTTCCTGCCACAGCTGTTGGTGATGATCGCCACATGGACCGTCCTCGACCTGCTGTGCAAGCTGACCTATGGACTTGGAGCCCACGGCGCAGCGCGTTACCTGCGTAGCGGCAAGGGTCAGAGCTGGTTCAACCGAATCAGCGCCGGATTGTTTGGTGGTGCAGGTGCAGCTTCCTTGCTGAGCAGCCACTGATTTCCGATGGGCATGCCGCCATTTCCCGTCGAAGTGGCGGCACCGGAAACACCGGGTATCAACTGCGCCAGCCAATAGACATATGTACTACACGGGACAGCCCCGGCTTGAAGATGATCGAGCGCACCATCAACTGGATGCACTGAGCAAAACGATCAATGAGCCCGAAAAAGCCGATCCGCCCGAAAACCTCACCTGCTTCAGATCAAAGCACCCCGACTCTCCGCGACACGACGCCTGAAATATCCGTCAGGCAGCCGCTGCATGTCGAATATCAGCAACTCGATCAGGCAGCCACTTCGCATAACGGACAGAGCGATCCGTCCCCCTTCACACCGCCACCACTCCAGATCGCCGATCTACCCGCCGAAACCCATATTGCTCGTATCGAAAACGAGCGTCCGGTCGCCGACTACTTTCTTGCTCCGCGAATCGTCGACAGATTGCCCCAGCCCGATCTACTGACGGGGTTTCGCAAGGCCGGGCCGCACACCTACGTCGACCTGACCGATGGCAGAACCGTTCTGCTCGGCACGGATCTGCAAAGTCGGCTCAGAGCCCGGTTGGCGACCGAACTCTGGGCGTCCGGCCCTCGACTCGAGCAGGTGCCAGGTACCCTGCAATGGCGCGCCGTGGCACCGGAGAGGTCCCTGGACACTGACGCCTCCCGATTGTCTGTCACCCGCATCGCCCTATCCGATGACCGCACGCACGTCACACCCTCCAAACGCCCTCGTATGACCAATGATGGACAACCGAGCGGCGAATCGATCGGCCCGGACCGCACGATTACCGACATCGGTGCACAGCAGATCACAGCGTTTGATACCTTGATCGATCCCTGGAAGACCTGGGGCATTACCGTCCATCATGTTTCACCTGACGACATCAACATCAAAGGGGTCAATTACAAGGCCCTGCCCCGCGGCACCGAGCCCAATCATCCCATTGTCTACGTCAAGCATCCGAACCACATGATCTACGACTATGCGTCGCTGGATCGGACATTGCGGGTCGATTTTCTGCAGCAACCTCGCGGCGCCATTCGTGTTCCTCCCGAACTTCAATGGGAAATCGATCCGACCCTTCCATTCCAGAGACCGATGAGGGATACCGTCGCGACCTACTTCCCCGAACTGGCGGACGTCACCCTGCACAACGTCGCCAAACGACAATTCATGCTTGCCAATGGCTCCGAGCTGGCGACCGGCACCGGCCTGACCTTGTTGCGCCAAGCATTCAATGACTGGAAAACCGGCACCGTCAATCCGCGTCCAGAACTGATCGACCCGCTGCTGATGCTCGAATCACTGCCACGCGCCGGATCCAGTATCAACCGCAAGGTCGAGCTGCCCGTTGCCGGCGTGAAAAACGGCCTGCGTCGACTGGACTTCGACCCGGCCCGGTTTCGACAGGAATGGAGCTATTTCATGCCGAGTCAATCGGCGGTCGATATAAAGCGCTTCGCGGCGGGGCTTCTGACACGCAATGGCTACAGCGTTTTCGAGCCCAGCTCTGCGCAAAGCTTCGCGGCGGTGGTCTTCAAGCGCACAGGGCACGATTTCGTTTTTTTCCTCAGCCTGCATCGCATCAAAGGCCGACAGATACATCAGCCGCTGAAGCAGGATCCGAAGGCCTCCAATATCAGGTTGATCGATCAGGTCGGCCTGGACGCCGCGCAAACCGTAGAAGCGGCCCATGCAGTGAACAAGGTGATCTGGCTCAGAGGAGGCGTACAGGCACTCGCCACCTATCCGGATACGTTTTTCATCATCAGGGATGATTACCCCAGACTTTGACGCTTTGCAGACGCGAGGATAAAAAAAGCCCGCAGTGTGAGCGGGCGAAAGACCAAAGAAGCTATATGCGCAGTCGCTTCCCGGCAGGGGCAGCTGCTTGGGGGTCAGCTGCCCCGGTACGTGGAATAGCTGTAAGGCGAGATCAGCAACGGTACGTGGTAGTGATCCTGTTCGGCAGAGATGCCGAACCGCAGCACCACCACCTCCAGGAATGCCGGCTCCGGCAACTGGACGCCGCGGGCGCGGTAGTAATCGCCGGCGTGGAACTGAACCTGATAGACACCGGTACGGTAGTCATCGCCTTGCAGCAGCGGCGCATCGACCCGGCCATCGCTGTTGGTAAGCGCACTGGCGACCAATTCCAGTTGTGAACCTTCAACGCGGTACAGCTCGACCTTGATCGAGCTGCCCGGGCAACCGTGTGCAGCGTCCAAAACGTGTGTTGTCAAACGTCCCATTGATTCTGCGCGCCTGCCTGCGTGGAGCAGTCAGACTTCGCGCCTCCCGAAGTCAGTTGAAAAGGAGACCGCACCGTTTCGGAGCACGAAAAGCTGCGGCGAGCGATTGATTAAGACATTTTTCAAAAAAATTGTACACAATAAAAACGACATTTTTCCTCTCATCCCCGCCGTCCTTCGATTTCCCGGTGATCTGCCCTTGCGCCATGCATTCATTGAACCCCAAGTCCATTAGCTGACTGGTCAGGCAGGTTTCTTGCAGGTTCACGCCATTAGCAGTAAAAGATGACAGCCGGTGAAAAATGCGAAAATTCAGGCTTACAAATTGAGAATAAAGTTGTATACAATCAGCCCATCACTGTGACGCCAGCCTGTGCAGGCCGTTACACAACCTGTCAACGAATAAGAAGGAAGACTGCAGTGAGCGCTGACTACCCACGCGACCTGATCGGTTACGGCAGTAACCCTCCTCACCCACACTGGCCGGGCAATGCCCGGATCGCACTGTCGTTCGTACTCAATTACGAGGAAGGCGGCGAGCGCAACATTCTGCACGGCGACAAAGAATCGGAAGCCTTCCTCTCGGAAATGGTCGCGGCCCAGCCTCTGCAAGGCGCGCGCAACATGAGCATGGAATCGCTTTACGAGTATGGCAGCCGTGCCGGCGTCTGGCGGATCCTGAAACTGTTCAAGGAATTCGACATTCCGCTGACCATCTTCGCCGTGGCCATGGCCGCCCAGCGTCACCCGGACGTGATCCGCGCGATGGTCGAGGCCGGTCACGAGATCTGCAGCCACGGCTACCGCTGGATCGACTACCAGTACATGGACGAAGCGCAGGAACGCGAGCACATGCTCGAAGCGATCCGCATCCTCACCGAACTCACAGGCGAACGCCCGCTGGGCTGGTACACCGGCCGCACCGGCCCGAACACCCGTCGTCTGGTGATGGAAGAAGGTGGTTTCCTTTACGACTGCGACACCTACGACGACGACCTGCCCTACTGGGAACCGAACAACCCGACCGGCAAGCCGCACCTGGTGATCCCGTACACCCTGGACACCAACGATATGCGCTTCACCCAGGTCCAGGGTTTCAACAAGGGCGACGACTTCTTCGAATACCTCAAAGACGCGTTCGACGTACTTTATGCCGAAGGCGCCGAAGCACCGAAGATGCTGTCGATCGGTCTGCACTGCCGTCTGGTGGGCCGTCCGGCGCGTCTGGCTTCGCTCAAGCGCTTTATCGAATACGCTAAAAGTCATGAACAGGTGTGGTTCAGCCGCCGCGTCGACATCGCACGTCACTGGCACGAAACCCACCCGTACCAAGGGGCTGCCAAATGAGCACCTTTCAAACCCTGAAACCGTCGACCCTGAGCCGCGACGCCTTCGTCAAAGCCTTCGCCGACATCTACGAACATTCGCCATGGGTGGCCGAGAAGGCCTTCGACCTGGGACAGGACGCGTCGATCGACCAGATCGAAACCCTGCACCAGCGCATGAGCGACATCCTGTTGAGCGCCGATCACGCCAGTCAACTGGCACTGATCAACGCTCACCCGGACCTGGCCGGCAAAGCTGCCGTTCAGGGCCAGTTGACCGAAGCCAGCACCAATGAACAGGCTGGCGCCGGTATTCACCAATGCACGGCCGAAGAGTTCCAGCGCTTCACCGAGCTGAACGACGCCTACAAGGCCAAGTTCAAGTTTCCCTTCATCATGGCGGTAAAAGGCAGCAACCGGCATCAGATCCTCGCGGCGTTCGAAACGCGCATTCACAACCCGGTCGACACCGAGTTCAAATGTGCGCTGGCGGAGATCAACAAGATTGCCCTGTTCCGTTTACTGACTCTCTAGCAAGCCTGGCCCGAGAAACCTCTAGAACGCTTGTGTTTCCCAGGGCCCTGCAAGCATCCCAAGCCACTTATTTAAAGGCAGACAAGAAGAATGAAAGCTTACGCCGTACCTTTCGAGAAGTTCGTCAACCTGGCCGATGCCCGTCTGGGCACCAAAATCATCTCGGTCACCGATGACTGGTTCGCAGACGCCAATCGTCTGTTTCAGCCGACACCGGCCGTGTGGAAGGAGGGCGTGTTCGATGACAACGGCAAGTGGATGGACGGCTGGGAATCGCGCCGCAAGCGCTTCGAAGGCTACGACAGCGCGGTAATCCGCCTGGGTGTACCGGGTTCGATCAAAGGCGTGGACATCGACACTTCATTCTTTACCGGCAACTTCCCGCCATCGGCCTCGCTGGAAGCGTGCTTCCTGGCGTCGGGCGAACCGGACGAAAACACTCAGTGGACTGAAGTACTGTCGGCCGTCGAGCTCCAGGGTAACAGTCACCACTACCACGAAATCAGCAACGACAAGGCATTCAGCCACCTGCGCTTCAACATCTACCCGGACGGCGGTGTTGCCCGTCTGCGCGTGTACGGCATTCCGTTCCGCGACTGGTCGGCTGTTGGCGACAACGAGCAAGTCGACCTGGCTGCAGCCCTCAACGGTGGCCGCGCCCTCGCCTGCTCCGACGAACACTTCGGCCGCATGAGCAACATCCTCAACCCGGGCCGTGGCATCAACATGGGCGACGGCTGGGAAACTGCACGTCGTCGTACCCCCGGCAATGACTGGGTGATCGTCGCACTGGGTCACCCGGGCGAGATCGAGAAAATCATCGTCGACACCCTGCACTTCAAGGGCAACTACCCGGATACCTGCTCGATCCAGGGCGCATTCGTCAAGGGCGGCACCGACAGCCAGATCGAAACCCAATCGCTGTTCTGGCGCGAACTGCTGCCAAGCCAGAAGCTGGAAATGCACGCCGAACACACCTTCGTCGAGCAGATCAAGGCACTGGGCCCGATCACCCACATCCGTCTGAACGTGTTCCCGGATGGTGGTGTGAGCCGCCTGCGCGTTTTGGGCAAGGTCGCTAAATAAGCGCTGAACCCGATCGCCAGCAGGCTGGCTCCCACAAGGGAATGTATTCCAGATGTGGGAGCTGGCCTGCCAGCGATAGCAACAGAACCAACAACACAGAATTCGGATAAGAAGAACAGCATGCGCACACTGACGATTGAACCGCTGACCAAAGAAGCCTTCGCCCCTTTCGGTGACGTGATCGAAACCGACGGCAGCGATCACTTCATGATCAACAACGGTTCGACCATGCGCTTCCACAAACTGGCGACGGTCGAAACCGCGACGCCTGAGGACAACGCGATCATCAGCATCTTCCGCGCCGACGCGCAGGACATGCCGCTGACCGTCAGCATGCTGGAACGCCATCCGCTGGGCAGCCAGGCTTTCATTCCGCTGCTCGGCAACCCCTTTCTGATCGTGGTCGCGCCACTTGGCGATGTACCTGTATCAGGCTTGGTCCGCGCCTTCGTCACCAACGGCAGGCAGGGCATCAATTACCATCGCGGCGTCTGGCACCACCCGGTGCTGACGATCGAAAAGCGGGATGACTTCCTGGTGGTTGATCGCAGTGGCACAGGCAATAACTGCGATGAGCATTTTTTCAAAGAGGATGAGCGGTTGATCCTCGCCCCCCACCAATAAGAGAAGGTCCGATCACTCGACAACAAGAGTGACGGGCGAGAGGTAAAGACTGTGGAAGCACATCTGTTGGAATGGCTGAACCTGAGCGTGCGCTGGGTTCACATGATCACTGGCGTGGCCTGGATCGGCGCGTCGTTCTACTTTGTCTGGCTGGAGAACAACCTCAACCGCGTCAACCCGAAAACCGGTCTTGCCGGTGATCTGTGGGCGATCCACGGCGGCGGTATCTATCACCTGGAAAAATACAAACTGGCCCCTCCGTCGATGCCGGAGAACCTGCACTGGTTCAAATGGGAAGCCTATTTCACCTGGATGTCGGGGATCGCGCTGCTTTGCGTGGTGTTCTACTCCAACCCCGTGCTCTACCTCGTGGCACCCGGCAGCGGCCTGACCGGCCCTGAAGGCGTGGCCATCGGCATCGGTTCGCTGATCGCCGGCTGGTTCATCTACGATTTCCTCTGCGATTCACCCCTCGGCAAGAAACCCGCCCTGCTCGGCTTCATCCTGTTCGTGCTGATCATCGGCGCGGCGTATGGCTTCAGCAAGGTGTTCAGCGGTCGTGGTGCGTACCTGCACGTCGGCGCGATCATCGGCACCATCATGGTCGGCAACGTGTTCCGCATCATCATGCCGGCGCAGCGCGCACTGGTTGCCGCGATTGCCGAGAACCGCACGCCGGATCCGGCGCTGCCGGCCAAAGGCCTGCTGCGTTCGCGTCACAACAACTACTTCACCCTGCCGGTGCTGTTCATCATGATCAGCAACCACTTCCCGAGCACTTACGGCAGCCAGTACAACTGGCTGATCCTGGCCGGGATCGCAGTGTTGGCGGTGTTGGTGCGTCACTACTTCAACACCCGTCACGACAGCCACAAGTTTGCCTGGACCCTGCCAGTGGCAGCGGTGGGCATGATCAGTCTGGCGTACGTCACCGGTCCTGCGCCGATGTCGACCGCTCCTGACGTGGCCAAGGCGCCTGCAAAAATCGAGTACCAGCCGCTGCCGGAAACGGCTTTGGGTGGTGGCGCGAAACCGGCTGAAGCGGCGCAACCAGCAGCCCCTGCTGCACCGGCCGCAGCTCCCGCTCAGGCCTCCAACGCCGGCCCTGCGTTCGACAAGGTGCACAACGTGATCCAGGAACGCTGCGCGGTCTGCCACTCGGCCAAACCGACCAGCCCGCTGTTCAGCGCTGCACCGGCCGGTGTGATGTTCGACACCCCCGAGCAAATCCGCCAGAACGCGGCGCGGATCCAGGCGCAAGCCATCACCACGCAGATCATGCCACTGGGCAACATCACGCAGATGACCCAGCAGGAACGTGACCTGATCGGTGCATGGATCGCCCAGGGAGCCCAGACCAACTAAGTAGCAAAAAAGCTTCGCGAGCAAGCTCGCTCCCACACAGGTCATGCAGTACCTGTGGGAGCGAGCCTGCTCGCGAATCGCCGCAACGCGGTTTACCTGATGCAAAGAGGACAGCGGCAAGCAACCCGGCCGCTGTTCATCACAAGAATAAAAAAGATCCGAGGTGTTGCATGTCCGAGCTGTCCAAAGCGCGCATCCCCGACGCACCCGCCATTCAGCGTTTGCCCCTTTTGCAACTGATCCTGGTCGGTTTGCAACATGTACTGCTGATGTACGGCGGCGCCATCGCGGTACCGCTGATCATCGGACAGGCCGCTGGCCTGAGTCGTGAAGAAATCGCCTTCCTGATCAACGCCGACCTGCTGGTCGCCGGCATCGCCACCATCGTGCAATCCTTAGGCATCGGCCCGATGGGCATTCGCATGCCGGTGATGATGGGCGCCAGTTTCGCCGCCGTCGGCAGCATGGTCGCCATGGCCGGCATGCCCGGCATCGGTTTGCAGGGAATCTTCGGCGCAACCATCGCCGCCGGGTTCTTCGGCATGATCATCGCCCCGTTCATGTCCAAGGTGGTGCGATTCTTCCCGCCGCTGGTGACCGGCACGGTCATCACCTCGATCGGTCTGTCGCTGTTCCCCGTGGCCGTGAACTGGGCCGGTGGCGGCGCTGGTGCCGCTCAATTCGGTTCACCGATTTACCTGGCCATTGCCGCACTGGTGCTGGCCACCATTTTGTTGATCCATCGCTTCATGCGTGGTTTCTGGGTCAACATTTCCGTGCTGATCGGTATGTGTCTGGGCTACGTGCTCTGCGGCGCCATCGGCATGGTCGACCTGAGCGGCATGGCCAACGCGCCATGGGTTCAGTTCGTCACCCCGCTGCATTTCGGCATGCCGAAGTTCGAACTGGCACCGATCCTGTCGATGTGTCTGGTGGTGGTGATCATCTTTGTCGAGTCCACCGGGATGTTCCTGGCGCTGGGCAAGATCACCGGCCAGGAAGTCTGCCCGCGCATGCTGCGTCGCGGTTTGCTGTGTGATGCCGGCGCATCGTTTGTCGCCGGTTTCTTGAACACCTTCACCCACTCCTCCTTCGCACAGAACATCGGCCTGGTGCAGATGACCGGCGTGCGCTGCCGCTCAGTGACCATCGTTGCCGGCGGCTTGCTGATCGTCCTGAGTCTGCTGCCGAAAGCGGCGTTTCTGGTGGCATCGATTCCACCGGCGGTGCTGGGTGGCGCAGCGATCGCGATGTTCGGCATGGTGGCGGCGACCGGCATCAAGATTTTGCAGGAAGCCGACATTGGCGACCGTCGCAATCAATTGCTGGTGGCGGTGAGTATCGGCATGGGCCTGATCCCGGTGGTACGTCCGGAATTCTTCGCCCACCTGCCGTTGTGGATGAGCCCGATCACCCACAGCGGTATCGCCATGGCCACCCTCAGCGCGCTGACGCTGAACCTGTTGTTCAACATTCTCGGTGGCGCCGAACGCGCCGCGATCAACGACTGCCACGCACACCCGCACTGATCCGAAGAGTAAAAAAGGGGCTCGCCAACGCCAGCCCCTAGCGACAGCTTTGCCTCAAACAATAAAAACAAGAGGGAGCAACAGATGATCCGGACTCAAACCAACGTGTTGTTGAGCGGCGGCCTGCTGGCCGCATCGCAAGCCATGGCTGGCGATTTATTACTGTGGCAGACCAACAGCCTGAGCTACCTGTACGGCAAGAACTTCGCGATCAACCCGTCGATCCAGCAGACGGTGACGTTCGAGCACGCCGACAAGTGGAAGTACGGCGACAACTTCCTGTTCGTCGACAAGATCTTCTACAACGGCCAGGAAGACCGTAACAAAGGCCCGCACACCTTCTACGGCGAATTCACCCCGCGCTTCTCGTTCGGCAAGATCTTCGATCGAAAGCTCGAGTTCGGGCCGATCAAGGACGTGTTGCTGGCGATGACCTACGAGTACGGCGAAGGTGAGAGCGAGGCCTATCTGATCGGTCCCGGCTTTGACCTGAAGGTACCGGGCTTCAACTACGTCACCCTGAACATCTTCCGTCGCCAGACCGAAGGCCCGCGCCCGGGCGATGGTGTCTGGCAGATCACCCCGGGCTGGTCCTACAGCTTTCCGCTGGGCAATTCCGACGTGCTGATCGACGGCTATCTCGACTGGGTCGTCGACAACGACGAGAACTCGCGCGGCACCTATCACGCCAACCTGCACATCAACCCGCAGATCAAATACGACCTGGGCAAAGCTCTCGGCTGGCGTCAGAAGCAGCTGTATGTCGGCACCGAATACAGCTACTGGAAGAACAAATACGGGGTCGAAAGCAGCCACACCCTCGACACCAATCAGAACACCGCCAGCCTGCTGGTGAAGGTGCACTTCTAAGATGACCCGCAACCGTGCCCCCTACCTATCGTCGGTGCTCTGTTGCGGGGCACTTGAGACCTGGCCGTTGAGTCAGTATTCTCCGCGGCCTCCTGAATTCGGTCTAAAAAAAAGCCCGGATTTAATTCCTGACCAACGGGCCAACTTATCCCGGCCCGGTCAGTACCGAGGCAACCCGAAAACACGCTCAGTCGACTGTTTTTTCAGCAGCCGACGGGCGTTTTTTTGCTTTTCGAAAAGCCTTGGCTCAGCTCTTGCTAACAGCACACAAGCTGACCGATCGGATGACTTTTGCAGCAATGAAAAAAGGCGCCACACCAGAGCGCCGACTCAAAAAAACAAACGTGGAATACCTACTTTGGGAGCAACCGAATGAAACGTATGAGCACCAGCCTGATGCTTGCGGGAACCATGCTGGCGGGGGGCCAGGCCATGGCCGACGGCCTGCTGCAATGGCAGAACAACAGCCTGACCTACCTTTATGGCAAGGACTTCAAGGTCAACCCGGCCATCCAGCAGACCGTCACCTTCGAGCACGCCGATGCCTGGAAGTACGGGGACAACTTCCTGTTCGTCGACAAGATTTTCTACAACGGCAAGCCTGACGGTGGTGTCGGCAACAACACTTACTACGGCGAATTCAGTCCACGCCTGTCGTTAGGCAAGATCCTCGATCAGAAGATCGAATTCGGCCCGATCAAAGACGTGCTGCTGGCGATGACCTACGAGTTCGGCGAAGGCGACGTCGAGTCCTACCTGATCGGTCCAGGCTTCGACCTGGCGATTCCCGGCTTCGACTACTTCCAGTTGAACTTCTATCAGCGTCACACCGAAGGCTCGCGTCCGGGCGACAATGTCTGGCAGATCACACCGGTCTGGTCTTACACCATTCCGGTCGGCGACTCGGACATCCTGATCGATGGTTTCATGGACTGGGTGGTCGACAACGACGTTAACAGCAAGGGCGAATACCACGCCAACCTGCACTTCAACCCACAGGTCAAATACGACCTGGGCAAGGCGCTGAATTTCGGCGAGAAGCAGCTGTACGTCGGTGTTGAATACGACTACTGGAAAGACAAGTACGGGATCGATGACACCCGTGCCTTCACCACCAATCAGAACGTGACCAGCTTCCTGGTGAAGTTCCACTTCTGATAGTGCTGCGGATGGCGCCCGCCCGGGCGCCATCTGTTTCAGGCCGGAACCACCGCCTCGCCGATTCCGAGAAACCGGCACAGCTCATCGCGCTTGGCCAGTGCATCGCGCCGCCCCAGGTCGATCAACTCGCTGCAATACCCCGCCTCGAACAGCAAGTAACTCAACACTCCTGCCCCGCTCGTTTTGGTCGCCCCCGGCCCGCGCAAGAACAGTCGCAACGCCGCCGGCAGTTCCTGACGATGCCGCGCCGCGATTTCATCGATCGGCTGGCTTGGCGAGATCACCAGCACTTCAACCGGCGCCACGCCCAAAGCACGCGTCGGTGTTCCGTCGGGCATCAGGTGGCTGAACTGGTTCAGACGCTGAAGCAGCTCGATGTCGCTTTCCAGGCTGTCAATGAACGTACTGTTGAGCATGTGCCCGCCGATCTGCGCCAGTGTCGGCTGTTGACCGGTGTAGGTGCGCTCCAGTGGTTGCGCTGGGTCGAACCCGCGCGGGTTGCCGCTGACGCCGACCACCAGCACCCGGCTCGCCCCCAGGTGCAAGGCCGGACTGATCGGCGCGGACTGCCGCACCGCGCCATCGCCGAAATATTCCTCGCCGATTTTCACCGGCGCGAACAACAGCGGAATCGCTGAACTGGCGAGCAAGTGCTCCACGGTCAATTGCGTCGGCACGCCAATGCGCCGATGACGCAGCCATGAGTCGATGGTGCCGCCGCCCTGATAGAAGGTCACCGCTTGCCCGGATTCGTAGCCGAACGCCGTCACCGCCACTGCGTGCAGTTGCTTGCGGGCGATGGATTCGGCAATGCCGGGCATGTGCAGTTTTTCATTGAGCAGATGGCGCAGTGGCGAGCTGTCGAGCAACGCCACCGGCAGTTGCCGGCCCATCCCCAACAGGCTGTGGCTGACGAAACGGCTGGCTTGACGAATCACCCCCGGCCAGTCGCTGCGCAGTACGCGGTGGCTGCGAAAGCCTTGCCAGAACAGAGTCAGACGTTCGATGGCGGCGCGAAAGTCCGTGGCGCCGCTGGCGAGGCTGACCGCGTTGATCGCCCCGGCCGATGTGCCGACGATCACCGGGAACGGATTGTCCGCGCCCAGCGGCAGCAATTCGGCAATCGCCGCCAGCACCCCCACCTGATACGCCGCCCGAGCCCCGCCGCCGGAAAGAATCAAACCTGTGACCGGTTCAACTGGGCTCATCGCAACGCTCCGTGGTGCTTATAGGAATGGAAGGTTCAACCGCGCTTGGCGTACAGCTTCGGCTCGCCCGGTGGGCGACTCTTGAAGCGCCGATGCGCCCACAAATATTGCTCGGGGCAATCACGCAACACGCCTTCGACCCACTGATTGATGCGGATGCAATCGGCCTCTTCAGTCTCGCCCGGAAAACCTTCCAGCGGCGGATGGATCACCAGACGATAGCCGCTGCCGTCGGCCAGACGCTCCTGAGTGAACGGCACCACCAGTGCCTTGCCCAGCCGGGCGAACTTGCTGGTGGCAGTGACCGTTGCGGCCTGAATGCCGAACAGCGGCACGAAGATGCTTTGCTTGGCGCCGTAGTCCTGATCCGGCGCGTACCAGATCGCGCGCCCGGAACGCAGCAGCTTGAGCATGCCGCGCACGTCGTCGCGCTCCACCGCCAGCGAATCGAGATTGTGCCGCTCGCGGCCCTGCCGCTGGATAAAGTCGAACAGCGGGTTCTTGTGCTCGCGGTACATGCCGTCGATGGTGTGCTGTTGGCCGAGCAGCGCCGCGCCGATTTCCAGGGTGGTGAAATGCACCGCCATCAGAATCACGCCCTTGCCTTCGCGCTGGGCCTTTTGCAGATGCTCCAGGCCTTCGACGTGGGCCAGTTTCGCCAGACGCTGACGCGACCACCACCAGCTCATCGCCATTTCAAAGAACGCGATGCCGGTGGAGGCGAAGTTCTCCTTGAGCAGCCGTTTGCGTTCGGCGGCGGATTTTTCCGGGAAACACAGTTCCAGATTGCGCTTGGCGATGCGCCGCCGGTCGCCGGCGAAGCGATACATCAAGGCACCGAGAAAGCGACCGATGGCCAGCAATGCCGGATACGGCAGCTGCACGATCAGCCACAACAGCCCCAAGCCGCACCATAGCGGCCAGAAGCGTGGAGCAAGAAATGCTTTTCGAAAACGCGGGCGATCCATTAAAGCTTCCGTAAATACAGTGGCCGCGCATTCTACATCGTTCGACCCGGCTTGCGGCTGGCGGGCGTTCTCGTTATAAGTCTCGGCACTTTTAGTGACAAGCCGTTGTATGCCGACATGAGCCAAACCGAATCGCCAGACCAAGATCCCGTGTTCCAGCTGAAGGGCAGCATGCTCGCCATTACGGTGCTGGAACTGTCCCGCAACGACCTGGACAGCCTCGATCGGCAATTGGCCGCCAAAGTCGCCCAGGCACCGAATTTCTTCAGCAACGCGCCGTTGGTCCTGGCGCTGGACAAGCTGCCGCCGAGCGAAGGCGCGGTCGATCTGCCAGGCCTGATGCGCGTGTGCCGCCAGCATGGCCTGCGCACCCTGGCGATTCGCGCCAGCCGCATCGAAGACATCGCCGCCGCCATCGCCATCGACATCCCGGTGCTACCGCCGTCCGGCGCCCGCGAGCGGCCACTGGAAACTGCCGAGCCTGTTGCTCCGAAGAAGCCGGAAAAACCGCCGGAGCCGACCGTCAAACCGACCCGCGTCATCACCACGCCAGTACGTGGCGGCCAACAGATATATGCGCAAGGTGGCGATCTGGTGGTGGTGTCCTCGGTCAGCCCGGGGGCGGAACTTCTCGCCGATGGCAACATCCATGTATACGGCCCGATGCGCGGTCGTGCGCTGGCCGGGGTCAAGGGTGACACCAAGGCGCGGATTTTCTGTCAGCAATTGAGCGCTGAACTGATCTCCATCGCAGGCCATTACAAGGTTTCCGAAGACCTGCGTCGCGATCCGATGTGGGGTTCGGGCGTACAGGTCAGCCTGTCGGGCGACGTGTTGAACATCATTCGGCTTTAACGGATACTGCCGCATTTTCCAAGCATCTCTAAAACGTAGCGAAAACGGCTCAAACGAAGTAGGAAAAAGGCCAAAAGCCGAATTCCAGCCAAGGCTGTCCGACTGCAGTAGTTTTCAAGAGATGTTTTTCAGGGGCTGAACAGTCCTTCTTCCTTAGGGGTGAAACACCTTGGCCAAGATTCTCGTGGTTACATCCGGCAAGGGTGGTGTGGGTAAGACCACCACCAGCGCCGCTATCGGTACCGGCCTCGCTCTGCGCGGCCACAAAACAGTGATCGTCGACTTCGACGTGGGCTTGCGTAACCTCGACCTGATCATGGGTTGCGAGCGCCGTGTGGTGTATGACTTCGTCAACGTGGTCAACGGCGAAGCCAACCTGCAACAGGCCCTGATCAAAGACAAGCGCCTGGAAAACCTTTACGTACTGGCCGCCAGCCAGACCCGCGACAAAGACGCGCTGACCCAGGAAGGCGTGGAAAAAGTCCTGATGGAGCTCAAGGAACAATTCGAGTTCGTCGTCTGCGACTCCCCGGCGGGCATCGAGAAAGGCGCCCACCTGGCCATGTACTTCGCTGACGAAGCGATCGTCGTGACCAACCCTGAAGTCTCCTCGGTACGTGACTCGGACCGCATGCTCGGCCTGCTGGCCAGCAAGTCCCGTCGCGCCGAAAAAGGCGAAGAACCGATCCAGGAACACCTGCTGATCACTCGCTACCACCCGGAGCGCGTCGAAAAAGGGGAAATGCTGGGCGTCGAAGACGTCAAGGAAATCCTCGCCGTGCGCCTGCTGGGTGTCATTCCGGAATCCCAGGCCGTGCTCAAGGCTTCCAACCAGGGCGTCCCGGTTATCCTCGACGACCAGAGCGACGCCGGCCAGGCCTACAGCGATACCGTTGATCGCTTGCTGGGCAAGGAAAAAGAACACCGGTTCCTGAATGTCGAGAAGAAGGGATTCTTCGAGCGTCTGTTTGGAGGTAGGTAATGAACCTTTTTGACTTCTTTCGTGCCAACAAAAAGCCAAGTACCGCCTCGGTCGCGAAAGAGCGTCTACAGATCATCGTGGCGCATGAACGCGGCCAGCGCAGTACCCCTGACTATCTGCCATCCCTGCAAAAGGAACTGGTGGAAGTGATCCGCAAGTACGTCAACATCGGCAACGACGACGTCCACGTGGCACTGGAAAGCCAGGGCAGCTGCTCGATTCTGGAACTCAACATCACCCTGCCAGATCGCTGAGTCGATCCGGCAGGAACGACGGCGGCTCAGGGCCCTTCCGATACCGGAAGGGCCCTGAGCCGCCGTTGGCATTTGTTACGAGGCTGTTTTAATGCCGCTGTCCAACATCCACATCATCCATCAGGACGCCGCCGTACTGGTGGTGAACAAACCGACCCTGTTGCTCTCGGTGCCCGGCCGGGCCGACGACAACAAGGACTGCCTGATCACTCGCCTGCAGGAAAACGGCTACCCCGAAGCGCGTATCGTCCATCGTCTGGACTGGGAAACTTCAGGGATCATTCTGCTGGCTCGCGACGCGGACACTCACCGCGAACTGTCGCGGCAGTTTCACGACCGCGAAACCGAAAAGGCCTACACCGCCCTGTGCTGGGGTCAGCCGGAACTGGACAGCGGCAGCATCGACCTGCCCCTGCGCTATGACCCGCCGACCAAGCCGCGCCACGTGGTCGACCACGAATTCGGCAAACACGCCCTGACTTTCTGGCGCGTGCTGGAACGCTGTGGCGACTGGTGCCGCGTCGAACTGACGCCGATCACTGGCCGTTCGCACCAGTTGCGCGTGCACATGCTGTCCATCGGTCACCCGCTGCTTGGTGACGGACTCTATGCCCATGAACAAGCCCTGGCCGCCTGGCCGCGCCTGTGCCTGCACGCGAGCATGCTCAGCTTCACCCACCCTCAGTCCGGCGAACGCTTGCGCTTCGAATGCCCGGCTCCGTTTTAAGCACTGCCTGACCGGCAGTCGCCTGTTTTAAAGGATTTTGTTCCGGATGAGTTGTACTGATTCCCTGGCAACACCTGTCAAGAAGACGCGTCACCAACTGCTCTACCTGATTTACGGCAACCAGGATGTTTACCGGCGCGAAGCCAAGTTCAGCATCCTGACGGCCCTGTCCCAAGCCAAGACCGGCAAACGCCCGGCGATCAGGATTCTGACTGACCGACCACAGAACTACGAAGGCTGGCCTGTCGATACCGTGCTGCTCGACGAACCGACACTGACTCGCTGGCAGGGCGATAACGGCTATCACCACCGGCGCAAGGCCTGTGCGATTGCCGCCGGTTTGCCATTGGCCGAAAAGACCTTGTTCGTCGACACCGACACCCTGTTCACCAGTGACCCGAACCGCCTGTTCCGGGAGATCACTACCGAACAATCGGTGATGGACCGTTTCGAATACGACTGGAAAGATGTCTTCGAGCGCGACGACTATCTGAAGCTCGGTCGCGACCTCAGCGCCCACGGTGTAACCCCGGACAACGGCTTCAAGCTCTACAACAGTGGGCTGTGCGGCGTAACCGACAGCGACGGGGAATTGTTCGAAGAGTCGATCCGTCTGATCGACGAATGGACGGCCGACGGTTTCGAGATCCATACCATCGAACAGATCGCTCTGTCGTTCGCCCTGCGCAAGCGGCCGGTGGTCGAGGCGCGCAAGTACATCTATCACTACTTCGCGGAAAAGCGTTTCTTCCATGCGATGCAGGCATTTTTCTTCGCCAAGCACGGCGAGCAGTTCAGCCAGCGCCTGGTGGATCTGTGCAAGGACGTACCAAGAGTCAAACCGTTCCCGTCCGCCTGGCAGCGCCTGAAAATCAAATGGAAGCTGCGCAACCAGAAAGGCACCCTGCGCAAGGTCGGTCGTGATCTGCTGTACGGCAGCGCCGCGCCGGATCATCCGTACTACAGCGCCTGTCGCCATGAATGGTGGGAATGCGCCTCGCGGGAGATTATTCGCTGGGACGAAAGCCGTCAGAAAAAGCTCCTGAACCAGAACCGCTGGCCGCAACAACTGCCTCGCCCGGAGAAAACCGAAGACGAAAAAGTCATCATGTCCTACCTGAAAAAACGCGTGGCCGCCGCTCGTTGACGCGAGCGGTACATGTCATGTCCCAAGCATCAGGCCGATGCGTTAAACTCCCGCCCATTGCTGTCTGGAGCTTCTTATGCGCGAAGAGTTGAACCAAGGCCTGATCGACTTCCTCAAGGCCTCCCCTACCCCGTTCCACGCCACCGCCAGCCTTGTTCAACGCCTGGAGGCCGCCGGTTATGTGCGCCTCGACGAGCGCGAGACCTGGCACACCGAAGCCAATGGCCGTTACTACGTCACCCGTAACGACTCTTCGATCGTCGCGATCAAGATGGGCCGCAACTCTCCGCTGCACGACGGCATCCGCCTGGTCGGCGCCCATACCGACAGCCCGTGCCTGCGAGTCAAGCCGCAACCTGAATTGCAGCGCCAGGGTTTCTGGCAGCTGGGCGTCGAAGTCTACGGCGGCGCGCTGCTGGCGCCGTGGTTCGACCGCGATCTGTCGCTGGCCGGTCGCGTCACCTTCCGTCGCGACGGCAAGGTCGAGAGCCAGTTGATCGACTTCAAGGCCCCGATCGCGATCATTCCCAACCTGGCAATCCACCTCAATCGCGAAGCCAATCAGGGCTGGGCGATCAATGCCCAGACCGAACTGCCGCCGATTCTCGCGCAGTTCGCCGGTGACGAACGCGTGGATTTCCGCGCGGTGCTGACCGATCAACTGGCCCGCGAACACGGCCTCAATGCCGACGTGGTGCTCGATTACGAGCTGAGTTTCTACGACACCCAGAGCGCCGCCGTCATCGGCCTGAACGGTGACTTCATCGCCGGCGCCCGCCTGGACAATCTGCTGTCGTGCTACGCCGGCCTGCAAGCCCTGCTGACCGCCGATACCGAAGAAACCTGCGTGCTGGTTTGCAACGACCACGAAGAAGTCGGCTCTTGCTCGGCCTGCGGCGCCGACGGCCCGATGCTGGAACAGACCCTGCGTCGCCTGCTGCCGGAAGGCGACGAATTCGTCCGCACCATCCAGAAATCCCTGCTGGTCTCGGCCGACAACGCCCACGGCGTGCACCCGAACTACGCCGAAAAGCACGACGCCAACCACGGCCCGAAACTCAACGCCGGCCCGGTGATCAAGGTCAACAGCAACCAGCGCTACGCCACCAACAGCGAAACCGCCGGCTTCTTCCGTCATCTGTGCATGGCCGAAGAAGTCCCGGTGCAAAGCTTCGTGGTGCGCAGTGACATGGGCTGCGGTTCGACCATCGGCCCGATCACCGCCAGCCACCTGGGCGTGCGCACCGTCGACATCGGCCTGCCGACGTTCGCCATGCACTCGATCCGCGAACTGTGCGGCAGCCATGACCTGGCCCACCTGGTCAAAGTGTTGAGCGCGTTCTACGCCAGCCGCGAATTGCCGTAACCGATCCTGTGGCGAGGGCGCTTGCTCCCTCGCCACGGCGACTGCGCAGTGACTGTGATACACATCACCACCGGTCGGTAAAATTCCACCTAGACTTAAATCATCCCCTTCGACAAGGCTGTCGCCATGATCTCGATGTCTGCGTTCCACTCCATGCTCATTCCGATACTGTCCGGAATGATTCTGCTGGCGTTCGGCTTCAACTTCCGCGACAAGAACGCCGGAGTGTTCGCCATGTGGATCGGCATGCTGTTGATCCTGGCCACCGTGGTCTACAAGATCCTCGCCAAACTCAACGAATAAATCCGCGCCCGGCTCGCATTGATTCAGGCGGGCTCGTACACTCGCCCGATCCACCCCTTGCGAGGTTGACCGCCTAGTGTTCGCTCGTTTCTTTGCCCTGCCCTGTCTCTTCCTTGTCTGCCTGATGACGCTGCTGCCATCGGCGTCTGCCCACGCGGTGAGTCTGCCCGGTCTGCTCAATGGCTCGAACAAGGCGCAACCGGAGGCTCAGGAACCGCTCGGCCAGTCCCTCGACGAAGTCATCAAGTCGCTGGAAAACGACAAGCAACGCGCCCAGTTGCTGAGCGACCTGAAAAAACTGCGCGACGCCACGAAAAAAGCCCAGGCCACCCCGGAAGAAGGCGTGCTGGGCCTGATCGGCGGCACCCTGGCCAATTTCGAAAAGCAGTTCACCGGCAGCGACAGCCCGCTCAATCGCTGGTCCGCCGAATTCGATCTGGCCAAGGACGAGCTGTCCGACCTGATGCTGCCGGCCAGTGAATGGCTGCCGATCATCTTCGCTTTCGCCGTGATCCTCGCGGTCTGGAGCCTGCTGGCCGCCGCGCTGATCTGGCTCGGCCATCGGGTTCGCATGCGCTTCGGCCTGACCGAAGAGCTCCCGCAAAACCCCCGGGCTCTCGACATGCTGCGCTTCGCCCTGCGCAAGCTCGGACCATGGATGATTGCCCTGGCCATCACGGTTTACATGAGCTACGCGCTGCCGTCGTCGCTGGGCAAAAGCCTGGCAATGGTCCTGGCTTACGCGTTGGTAGTCGGCACCTGTTTCTCGGCGATCTGCGTGATTGCCTTCTCCGTACTCGACGGCCCGCACCGCCATCGCGCGTTGTACATCCTGCGCCATCAGGCCTTTCGCCCTCTGTGGCTGATCGGCAGCTTCGCCGCGTTCGGCGAAGCCCTGAACGACCCACGACTGGTATCCGGCCTCGGCGTACACCTGGCACACACCGCCGCCACCGTCGCCAACGTCCTCGCGGCCCTGTCGACCGGCCTGTTCATCCTGCGCTTCCGCCGCCCCATCGCGCACCTGATCCGCAACCAGCCACTCTCCCGCCGCCTGACCCGCCGCGCCCTCAGCGACACCATCGAAATCCTCGGCACCTTCTGGTTCGTCCCCGCGCTTGTGCTGGTCGGGATTTCCCTGTTCGCCACCTTCGTCTCCGCCGGCGACACCAGCACGGCCTTGCGCCAGTCGCTGATCTGCACCGTGCTGCTGGTGTTGTGCATGGTGATCAACGGCCTCGTGCGCCGCCACGCCCTCAAACCGCAACGCGGACCGAAACGCCACGCGTTGTATTCCGAACGCCTGAAAAGCTTCTTCTACACCCTTGTGCATTTGCTGGTGTGGCTGGCCTTCATCGAACTCGGCCTGCGGGTCTGGGGCATGTCGCTGATCGGCTTCACCGAAGGCGAAGGCCACGACGTCAGCGTCAAACTGTTCAGCCTGATCGGCACGCTGATCTTCGCGTGGCTGATCTGGATCCTCAGCGACACCGCCGTCCACCACGCCCTCACCCGTTCCCGCAAGGGCGTGGCCAACGCCCGCGCACAAACCATGATGCCGCTGATCCGCAACGTGCTGTTCGTGGCGATTTTCATCATTGCGCTGATCGTCGCTCTGGCGAACATGGGTATGAACGTCACGCCGCTGCTGGCCGGTGCCGGCGTGATCGGCCTGGCGATCGGCTTTGGCGCACAATCGCTGGTGGCCGACCTGATCACCGGCCTGTTCATCATCATCGAAGATTCCCTGGCCATCGACGACTACGTCGACGTCGGCGGACACCTGGGCACCGTCGAAGGCCTGACCATCCGCACCGTTCGCCTGCGGGACATTGACGGCATCGTCCACACCATCCCGTTCAGCGAAATCAAAAGCATCAAAAACTACTCCCGCGAATTCGGCTACGCGATCTTCCGCGTGGCCGTGCCGTTCAACATGAGCATCGACGAAGCCATCAAACTGATGCGCGACGTCGGCCAGAAAATGCGCACAGATCCGCTGCAGCGGCGCAACATCTGGTCGCCATTGGAGATTCAGGGGGTGGAAAGTTTTGAATCGGGTAATGCGATATTGCGCGCCCGGTTCAAGACCGCACCGATCAAACAGTGGGAAGTTTCACGGGCGTTCAATTTGTCGTTGAAAAGGCATCTGGATGAGGCCGGGCTGGATTTGGCGACGCCGAGGATGAATGTGCAAGTGATCACAGCGGGTGGTGGTGGCCAGACTCAAGAATAGGGCCACCGTCAAAGCCCTCTTCGCTGGCAAGCCAACTCCCACCACTCAAAACGATGAGCGTTAGCTCGAGTAAAGCTTTTGACGTGCCGGCCCCATCGGAAGGCTGAGTGGAGGGATTTATCCGGGGGTGGGAGCGCAGCGACCGTGCGGCGAAGCCGCATGCATCGAGAGGAGGTGCAGCGAAGCAAACCGTAGGCGATGCCCCCGGATGAATCACGTAACGAAGGGACACCGAGCCTAGGCGAGGTGCCGAACGCCGGGGCCCAGCGTTTTGGTTACTTTGGGGCGTTTGCCAAAGTGACTCGCCGTAAGGGCGAAACCGCCAGCCGCAACACCCGAAGCAACGGATATTCACCCCAAACGATCAAACAACATCCACACCGACGTGAATCGCATCATGCCGCCAAAACTCCAGATCACAATCAATCAACCGCCCCGACTGATCATAATTGACCCGAGCAATCCTCAACCCCGGACTCCCCACCGAAACCCGTAAAGCCGCTGCCGCATCCACCGACAACGACGTAGGCACAATCTCGAACCGCACCCGCCCATAGTGCAAATCGTAATGCCGCGCATACAACTCGGTAATCGACTGATTCAGATCAAACTCCAGAATCCCCGGAAAAAACTGCGGATTCAGATAATGCTCCACATACAACACCAGCCGCCCGTCGATCCGCCGCGACCGGCAGATCTGAATCACGCTCGACAACGCCGGCAACTGCAACCACGCACACACCGCCGCTGACGCCGGTTGCAACCGCGCCGAAATCACCTCGGTCGACGGCACCCGCCCTTGCGCACTGACCATCGCGTGAAAGTGACTACGTTGCATCAGGTTGTAGGCCAGACGCGGTGGCGATACGAACCAGCCCCGCCGCTCCTCACGATAGATCTGCCCTTGCGCCTCCAGTTGCAACAAGGCTTCACGCACAGTGATCCGGGTCGTGCCGAACAACTCGCTGAGCTTGCGCTCGGCCGGCAGCTTGCTGCCCGCCGCGAGCAAGCCATGGTCGAGCTGCTCCTGAAGGATCTGCCCAATGGCTGTCACCGCTTTTGTTGCCTCATCGCGCATCAACGTTACCTATCTGGACTAGACCAGCACTGTTTCGGGGCAAAACCGCACGACTATTGCGCCGTTCGGTCGTGCTGCAAGCCTAGGCAGTGCAGATGACCGAGAGATGACAAAACTACCGAACGGTCGCCCTGACAACTTGCAATACATCGGCCAAGTCCCTTGCCAACCGGGACTTTGAGGGTGGTCTACGCTTACCGGGCAGCCGTCGATACCGGAGAAATAAATGGCGGGCCGGGTATCCGCCGACATCAAAGTGTCATCCAGCCCCCCTACATTGGCTCAGGTATTGCTGACCTAGACCAACACAAACCGCAATCGCAGCGTTGAACACGACCAAGGAGCTTCGGAATGAAACAGCTTTTCCTGGCAACACTGTTAGGCTCGACCATTGCCATGTGCACAGCCGCCATGGCGGCTGATGATCTGAAAACCCTCGAAGCCGCTGCGAAAGCGGAAGGCGCCGTCAACAGCGTCGGCATGCCCGATGACTGGGCCAACTGGAAAGGCACCTGGGAAGACCTGGCCAAGACCTACGGCCTGAAACACATTGACACCGACATGAGCTCGGCCCAGGAAATCGCCAAGTTCGCCGCCGAGAAAGACAACGCCACCGCCGACATCGGCGACGTTGGCGCGGCTTTCGGCCCGATCGCGGTCAAGCAAGGCGTGGTGCAACCGTACAAGCCAACCACCTGGGATCAGGTTCCGGCCTGGGCCAAGGACAAGGACGGTAACTGGGCACTGGCCTACACCGGCACCATCGCTTTCATCGTCAACAAGAAGCTGCTGCACGGCTCCGAAGTTCCGACCAAATGGGCTGACCTCAAGGGCGGCAAATACAAGGTCTCCATCGGTGACGTGAGCACCGCTGCACAAGCTGCCAACGGTGTGCTCGCCGCTGCGCTGGCCAACGGCGGCGACGAGAAAAACCTCCAGCCTGCCCTGCTGCTGTTCGCAGACATCGCCAAGCAGGGTCGCCTGTCGATGGCCAACCCGACCATCGCCACCATGGAAAAAGGCGAGATCGAAGTCGGCGTGGTCTGGGACTTCAACGGCCTGAGCTACAAGGCCAAGATGGCCAACCCGGATGACTACGTGGTGCTGATCCCGTCCGACGGCTCGGTGATTTCCGGCTACACCACCATCATCAACAAATACGCGAAGAACCCGAACGCCGCCAAGCTGACCCGCGAATACATCTTCAGCGACGCTGGCCAGACCAACCTCGCCCGCGGCAATGCCCGTCCGATCCGCGCCGAGCATCTGCAACTGCCGGAAGACGTGAAAGCCAAACTGCTGCCGAACGAGCAGTACAAGAAGGTCACGCCGATCAAGGACGCCGATGCGTGGGAAAAAACCTCCAAGGCCCTGCCGCAAAAGTGGAACGAAGAAGTCATCGTAGAAATGAAGTGATGCTATAGATCCCGTTTTCGGGGTTACTGAAGATCCCCTATGGGAGCGAGTTCGCTCCCATAGGGGAATCTGCGTTGAAGTCAAAATCTGATCTGTTCGCGGAGTTTTTGCCCCTATGAAGCACACCGTCATCCTTGTCGTGCTCGACGGCCTCAATTACGAGGTCGCGCGTCACGCCATGGGGCATCTGCAGGCTTACGTTGGCGCAGGACGCGCCGCACTCTACCAGTTGGAGTGCGAGCTGCCGGCCCTGTCCCGACCGCTTTACGAATGCATCCTCACGGGCGTGCCACCGATCGACAGCGGCATCGTCCACAACAACGTCTCGCGCCTGTCCAACCAGCGCAGCATCTATCACTACGCACGTGATGCCGGTCTGAAAACCGCCGCTGCGGCGTACCACTGGGTCAGCGAGCTCTATAACCGCTCGCCCTTCGTGGATGCACGAGATCGGCATACCGATGACCCGACACTGCCGATCCAGCACGGCCACTTCTACTGGAACGATCACTATCCGGACTCGCACCTGTTCGCCGACGCGGAAAACCTGCGCCTGCGCCACGCCCCGGACTTTCTGCTGATCCATCCGATGAACATCGATGACGCCGGCCACAAGCACGGCCTCGACACCCCGCAATACCGCAACAGCGCGCGCAGCGCCGACATCATCCTCGCCGACTACCTGCAAGGCTGGCTCGACGCCGGTTATCAAGTGCTGGTGACTGCCGACCACGGCATGAACAACGACCGCTCGCACAACGGCCTGCTGCCGGAAGAACGCCAGGTGCCGTTGTTCGTACTCGGTGACGCCTTCAGCCTGAACGCCGGCGCCATGCCGAAGCAGACCGACATCTGCGGCACCGTCTGCGAACTGCTCGGCGTACCCCACGACAAACCTGTGTGCCGGGAGTTGCTCAAGTGAACTCAATGACTCGCGGCAAATGGCTGGCCGCCCTGTGCCTGGTGCCTTTCGCGCTGTTCTTTATCGTGTTCGAAATCGCCCCGCTGATCTGGGTGATGATCAACAGCCTGCAATCGGAAGAATTCGGTTGGGGCTTCGCCAACTTCAGCAGGATCTTCAGCTCGAAGTTCTATCTGCAGGCGATCCAGTACAGCCTCGAAATCAGTTTCTGGTCGAGTGTGTTCGGGATCATCATCGCGGTGCTGGGTGCGTACTCCCTGCGTCGGGTCGATTCGAAACTGCGCAACTTCGTCAACGCCTTCGCCAACATGACCAGCAACTTCGCCGGCGTGCCGCTGGCGTTTGCGTTCATCATCCTGCTCGGCTTCAACGGCAGCATCACGATCATGTTGAAGCAGGCCGGAATCATCGAGGACTTCAACCTTTATTCGAAAACCGGGCTGATCATCCTCTACACGTACTTCCAGATTCCCCTTGGAGTCCTGCTGTTGTACCCGGCGTTCGATGCTTTGCGCGAAGACTGGCGCGAATCTGCGGCGCTGCTGGGTGCTGACGGTTGGCAGTTCTGGCGCCATATCGGCCTGCCAGTGTTGACCCCGGCCCTGCTCGGCACCTTCGTGATCCTGCTGGCCAACGCCCTTGGCGCCTATGCCACGGTCTACGCGTTGACTACCGGCAACTTCAACGTGCTGCCGATCCGCATTGCGGCGATGGTGTCCGGTGACATTTCCCTCGATCCGAACCTGGCCAGCGCCCTGGCCGTGGTACTGGTGGCGCTGATGACCCTGGTGACCGTCGTGCATCAACTGCTGTTGAAGAGGAGCTACCATGTCTCGCGCTGAATCCGGCCCGGCCGGCGTCTACCACCGCGTCGTGGTCTACCTGCTGTTCGCCATTCTGCTGCTGCCGCTGCTTGGCACTCTGATCTATTCGATCGCCAGCAGCTGGTCGGCCACCGTGCTGCCCAGCGGCTTCACCTTCAAGTGGTACATCCAGTTGTGGAGCGACCCGCGCTTCCTGCACGCCTTCGGCCAATCGTTGCTGGTGTGCGTCGGCGCGCTGATCCTCTCGGTGGTGCTGATCCTGCCGCTGCTGTTCGTGGTGCATTACCACTTCCCCAAACTCGATGCGCTGATGAACATCCTGATCCTGCTGCCCTTTGCGGTGCCGCCGGTGGTGTCGTCGGTGGGTCTGTTGCAGCTCTATGGTTCCGGGCCGTTCGCGATGGTCGGCACGCCGTGGATCCTGATCGGTTGCTACTTCACCGTAGCGCTGCCGTTCATGTACAGGGCGATCACCAACAACCTGCAAGCGATCAACCTGCGCGACCTGATGGACGCCGCCCAACTGCTCGGCGCCAGCACTTTTCAGGCAGCTTTTCTGGTAGTCCTGCCGAATCTGCGCAAAGGCCTGATGGTCGCGTTGCTGCTGTCGTTCTCGTTCCTGTTCGGTGAGTTCGTGTTCGCCAACATCCTGGTCGGCACCCGCTACGAAACCCTGCAGGTCTACCTCAACAACATGCGCAACAGCAGCGGCCACTTCACCAGTGCGCTGGTGATCTCCTACTTCTTTTTCGTGCTGGTCCTGACCTGGGTCGCCAACATCTTGAACAAGGACAAAAGCGAATGAGCTATGTCAGCGTCCAACATCTTCAGAAAAACTATGCGGGCACCACGGTGTTCAGCGACATCAACTGCGAGATCCAGAAGGGTGAATTTGTCACCCTGCTCGGCCCGTCCGGTTGCGGCAAATCCACCCTGCTGCGCTGCATCGCCGGCCTGACGCCAGTGGATGGCGGCAAAATCCTGCTCGATGGCGTCGACATCGTGCCGCTCACCCCGCAGAAACGCGGGATCGGCATGGTGTTCCAGAGCTATGCGCTGTTTCCCAACATGACCGTGGAGCAGAACGTCGCCTTTGGTCTGCGCATGCAGAAGGTCAATCCGGACGACAGCCACAAGCGTGTCACCGAGGCGTTAAAACTGGTTGAGCTCAACGACTTCGCCAGTCGTTATCCGCATCAGCTCTCCGGCGGTCAGTGCCAGCGTGTCGCCCTCGCCCGCTCTTTGGTCACCCGTCCGCGTCTGTTGTTGCTGGATGAACCGCTGTCGGCCCTCGATGCACGGATTCGCAAACACCTGCGCGAACAGATCCGTCAGATCCAGCGCGAGCTCGGCCTGACCACGATTTTCGTCACCCACGATCAGGAAGAAGCCCTGACCATGTCTGACCGGATTTTCCTGATGAATCAGGGAAAGATCGTACAAAGCGGCGACGCCGAAACCCTCTACACCGCACCGGTCGATGTGTTCGCCGCGGGTTTCATCGGCAACTACAACCTGCTGGATGCCGAGAGTGCTTCGAAGCTGTTGCAGCGACCGATCAGCCACCGCATCGCCATTCGCCCGGAGGCCATCGAACTGAGCCTGAACGGCGAACTCGATGCACAGATTCGTAGCCACAGCCTGCTGGGCAACGTGATCCGCTACCGCATCGAGGCCCGGGGCGTGGAACTGGTGGTGGATGTGCTCAACCGTTCGGCGGCGGATCTGCATCCCGACGGTCAGCGCCTGGCGCTTTCCATCGATCCGACGGCCCTGTGTGAGGTAGCCTGATGACTTTGCTGACGTTGAAGAGAGAACTGCACTGATGGCCCTGGCAATTTTTGATCTGGACGAAACCCTGATCCACGGCGACTGCGCCACCCTCTGGAGCGAGCAGATGGGGCGCTTGGGCTGGGTCGATCCCGAGTCGTTCATGCGCAAGAACAACGAGCTCATGGACGCCTACAGCCACGGCAAGTTGCGCATGGAAGACTACATGGACTTCAGCCTCGAACCGCTGATCGGTCGCACCCCGGAAGAGGTGCAGTATCTGGTCGGCCCCTGGGTTGAAGACTTCATCGAGCCGATCATCTTCAGTGATGCGACCAAAACCATCGCCGCTCACCGCAAGGCCGGTGACCGGATTCTGGTGATCTCGGCCTCGGGTACGCACCTGGTCAAACCGATTGCCGAGCGACTGGGTATCGACGAAGTTCTGGGCATCGAACTGGAAGTGGCCAGTGGCGTGTACAGCGGCCTAACCGTGGGCACCCTGACCTACCGCGAAGGCAAGATCACTCGTCTGCTGGAATGGCTGGATGCCGAAGAGGAAAACCTTGAGGGCGCGAGTTTCTATTCCGACTCACGCAATGACCTGCCGCTGCTGCTGAAAGTGGATTACCCGCATGTGGTCAATCCGGATCCGATGTTGCGCGAGCAGGCCGAGAAAGCTGGCTGGCCGATCCATCTCTGGAAGTAAGCGATTGGCTTGTGGGAGCACACTTGCTCCCACAAGCTTTAGTGATCAGCTCAGGCTGTCGTCGATCACCAGTACCAACTTCCCGGCGACCGTGTTGCTCGCCAGCTCGGCGAACGCCGCTTCGGCATCCTTGATCGCAAAGGTCCTGGCCAGTTGCGGCTTCAGGCGCCCTTCGGAAAACAGCGGCCACACATGCTGGCTCAGATCGCTGAACAGATCGGCCTTGAACTGATCGTCGCGGCTGCGCAGGGTCGAGCCCAGCAGTTGCACGCGCTTGGCCAATACTTGGGCCAGATCCAGTTTTGCCTCGCGGCCGCCCATCAGGCCGATCAGCACCCAGCGTCCATCCTGAGCCATCAACTTCAGATTAAGCGCCGAGTAATTACCGCCGACCGGATCCAGAATCACATTGAACGGCCCGAAATCCCGCAGGCTTTCCAGATCGTCAGTGCGCACCACACCGCCCTGGGCGCCCAGCGCTTCACAGTAGGCCAAACGCTCGCCCGACCCGACGCTGACCCAGCAAGGATTGCCAAACGCCTTGCACAGTTGAATGGCAGCTGAACCGATGCCACTGGCCCCGGCATGCAGCAGAACTTTCTCACCCGGTTTGAGCGCAGCGAGTTGGAAAATATTCAGCCAGACGGTCGCGTACACCTCAGGCAACGCTGCCGCTTCGATCAGCGTCACGCCTTCCGGAACCGGCAGCACATGCCGTCCGTCGACGACCACTTCTTCGGCCATCCCGCCCCCGGCCAGCAAGGCGCAGACCCGATCACCAACCTGCCAGGACGATCCGGCGCCGACTTCGCTGATCACCCCGGAACACTCAAGACCGAGCACCTGACTGGCACCCGGCGGCGGTGGATAAAGGCCCGCCTTCTGTAATAAGTCCGCGCGATTGAGGCCGGCTGCCGCCACCCGGATGCGAACTTGTCCTACATCACACGTAGGACTCGGCTCATCAACCCATGCCACTTGACCTTCAACGCCTTGCAATGCCTTCACAGTGCCTCCATAGTGAGTCTGGACTGAGCCCGAAGCTGAAGCGCCGGGCTTTTTGCATTATGCGACCGGCCCTGGGGTCTGAACGAACGCTGAACAGCAGTTATCGTACAGAGCGTAGAGGTACCGGCGACTTCAAAGACGGCCTAATATGCGTTATCAATTGTCCCCGCGTCGAATCAGCATGAAGCATTTGCTCCCCAGCACCGCCCTCGCTCTTTTCATCGGTATCGGCCTCTTGCCGGTGTCGGGCACCACATTCGCAGCCAACAGCTGGGACAAGTTGCAGCCTGATCGCGATGAAGTGATCGCCAGTCTGAACGTCGTCGAGTTGCTCAAACGTCATCACTACAGCAAGCCGCCGCTCGACGATGCGCGCTCGGCGATCATCTACGACAGCTATATCAAGCTGCTGGATCCGTCGCGCAGCTACTTCATGGCCAGCGACATTACCGAATTCGACAAGTGGAAGTTCCAGTTCGACGACTTCCTCAAGAGCGGCGACCTCAACGCCGGCTTCACCATCTACAAGCGCTATCTGGATCGCGTGAAAGCGCGCCTGGACTTCGCCATTGCCGAGTTGAACAAAGGCGTCGACAAGATGGACTTCACCACGAAGGAAACCTTGCTGATCGATCGCAAGGACGCCCCGTGGCTCAAATCCACCGCAGAACTCGATGACCTGTGGCGCAAACGCGTCAAGGACGAAGTGCTGCGGCAGAAGATCGCCGGCAAAGAGCCGAAGCAGATCCAGGAAACCCTGACCAAGCGCTACAAGAACCAGTTGGCGCGCCTGGACCAGACCCGTGCCGAAGACATCTTCCAGGCGTACATCAACACCTTCGCCATGTCTTACGACCCGCACACCAACTATCTGTCGCCGGATAACGCGGAAAACTTCGACATCAACATGAGCCTGTCCCTCGAGGGCATCGGCGCCGTGTTGCAGAGCGACAACGATCAAGTGAAGGTCGTGCGTCTGGTGCCGGCAGGTCCTGCCGACAAGACCAAGCAGGTCGCCCCGGCCGACAAGATCATCGGCGTTGCCCAGGGCAACAAAGAGATGGTCGACGTGGTCGGCTGGCGCCTGGACGAAGTGGTCAAGCTGATCCGAGGTCCGAAAGGCACCGTGGTGCGTCTGGAAGTCATCCCGGCCAGCAATGCGCCGAATGACCAGACCAGCAAGATCGTGCCGATCACCCGTGAAGCGGTGAAGCTCGAAGACCAGGCCGTGAAGAAATCCATCCTGAGCCTCAAACAGGACGGCAAGGACTACAAGCTCGGCGTGATCGAGATTCCGGCCTTCTACCTGGACTTCAAGGCGTTCCGTGCCGGTGATCCGGATTACAAGAGCACCACTCGCGACGTCAAGAAACTGCTGACCGAACTGCAGAAAGAGAAAGTCGACGGCGTGGTCATCGACCTGCGCAACAACGGCGGCGGTTCCCTGCAGGAAGCCACCGAGCTGACCAGCCTGTTCATCGACAAGGGCCCTACCGTGCTCGTGCGTAACGCCGATGGCCGGGTCGATGTGCTTGAAGATGAAAACCCGGGCGCGTTCTACAAAGGCCCGATGGCACTGCTGGTCAACCGCCTGTCCGCCTCGGCTTCGGAGATCTTCGCCGGTGCCATGCAGGACTACCACCGCGCGCTGATCATCGGCGGCCAGACCTTCGGCAAAGGCACCGTGCAGACCATTCAGCCGCTGAACCATGGCGAACTGAAACTGACCCTGGCCAAGTTCTACCGGGTTTCCGGGCAGAGCACCCAGCATCAGGGCGTACTGCCGGACATCGACTACCCGTCGATCATCGACACCAAGGAAATCGGCGAGAGCGCCCTGCCGGAAGCCATGCCGTGGGACACCATCCGCGCGGCGATCAAACCGGCGGTCGACCCGTTCAAGCCGTACCTGGCCCAGCTCAAGTCCGAGCATGATGCCCGCTCGGCGAAGGACGCGGAGTTCGTGTTCATCCGCGACAAGCTGGCCCTGGCGCAGAAGCTGCTGGAAGAAAAAACCGTCAGCCTCAATGAAGCCGACCGTCGTGCCCAGCACGCCGACATCGACGCCAAGCAACTGGCGATGGAAAACATCCGTCGCAAGGCCAAAGGCGAAGAACCGCTCAAAGAACTGAAGAAAGAAGACGACGATGCCCTCGCGGCAGCCGAGCCGGACAAGGTCAAACCGGAAGACGACGCCTACCTGAGCGAGACCGGGCGCGTGCTGCTGGATTACCTGAAGCTGAGCAATCAGGTGGCCAAGAAGTAAGGTGATGGCAATTTAATGGTGACGATCCCCGGATCGTCATCAAACAGTCATCATTCTGTCGTGCAATAAAGGACTGGGAGCGGTTCTCTTCATCGAGAACGCTCCCAGTCCTTTTTTATCGCCAGAGATTGCCATGACCACGACCGAACAGCTGAGTGCCTTGAGCTCGATCCTGACTCAAAGCGGTTTGCACAGCCTGTTCCAGCCGATCATTTGCCTCTCTGAACGACGCATCCTCGGTTATGAAGCCCTGACTCGCGGCCCGTCCAACAGCCCGCTGCACTCCCCCATCGCCCTGTTCGCCGTTGCCCGCCAGGCCGGGCGTTTGAGCGAACTGGAAATCGCCTGCCGCCAAAGCGCTTGCCGCCGTTTCAATGAACAACAACTGCCGGGCAAGCTGTTTCTCAACGTTTCTCCCGAATCCCTGCTCGAAGCGGCGCACCAGCCGGGGCGAACCCTGCAACTGCTGCAGGATTTCGGTATTCCGCCAAGCCAGGTGGTGATCGAACTCACCGAACAGACGCCGATCGATGATTTCCAGTTGCTGCAAACAGCACTGCATCACTATCGGGCGATGGGGTTTTCGATTGCCCTCGATGATCTGGGCGCGGGTTATTCAAGCCTGCGTCTATGGTCGGAGCTGCGGCCGGATTACGTGAAGATCGACCGACACTTTATCGACGGCATTCACCAGGATGCGTTGAAACGCGAGTTCGTCGGATCGATCCTGCAAATCGCCAAGGCCTCCCGGGCGCAAGTGATTGCCGAGGGCATTGAATTGCCGGGAGAACTGGCGGTGCTGACCGAAATGGGTGTCGATCTGGTGCAGGGCTACCTGCTTGGACGCCCTCAGGAACACCCTCCGCGCGATGCCCGCGTTCTGCTACCCAAACACGACAGCAGCGCCGTGGCGCTGAATGACGAAGGCAGCGATCTCAGCGCCTTGCTCAACGACCAACCAGCCGTGAATCGCGACACACCGACCGCCACCGTACTCGAAGCCTTCCGCCGCCAGGCCAACCTCAACTCGCTGGCGGTGCTCGACGAACAAGGCCAGCCCTGCGGCATTGTCCACCGCCACTCGTTGTCCGACGCGCTGCTCAAGCCGTTCGCCACAGACCTCTTCGCCCGCAAACCGATCAGCCGTCTGATGAACGACGACTTCCTCGCCGTGGAAATGAGCCAGTCGCTGCAACAGGTCAGCCGCCTGATCACCAGCCGCGCCCGGCAGCGCATCGAAGAAGACTTCATCATTACACTCAACGGCAGCTACCTAGGACTGGGGCGGGTGATCGATGTGCTCAAATTGATCACCGAGCTGAAAATTCAGCAGGCCCGGTATGCCAACCCACTGACTCTACTACCCGGCAACGTACCGATCCAGCAATGCCTGACAAGGTTGCTGCAACAAGGGCGGGAATCGGTTATTTGCTATGTCGATATCGATAGCTTCAAGCCCTTTAACGATATCTATGGGTATGGTCGGGGGGATGAAGTGTTGTTGTGTCTGGCGCAGTGCCTGAACGAACGTGTAGACCCGTCCCGTGATTTCGTCGGGCATATTGGTGGGGATGATTTTCTGTTGGTGCTCGGCCCGGAGGACTGGCGCAAACGGCTCAACCAATTGCTTGATGATTTCCAGAGCCAATGCCGACGCTTCTACCGCCCTGAACACCTTGAGGCTGGGTGTTTTGTTGCGCCGAATCGCCAGGGTATTCGTCAGGAGTTTCCGTTGCTTTCATTGTCCATTGGGGTCGTCCATCTGCACCCTGAAGCTTGTGCGCAACTGGATGCGAGTCAGTTGGCAGAGATGGCTTCGCAGGCGAAGCATCATGCGAAGAATGTTCCGGGGTATAGCGTGCATGTTATCGACAGCATAAGCGCGCAACCTTTTCACGAGGCGTTTGTTTCAGGTCATCGCTGATGTAAAAGCTCGATAATTACCATGTGGACCGATCCTCACCAGCGGCTTTCGCAAGGTCTTCCCCCCAAGCTTCCTTCGCAAGCTTATAAAGATCTTGGAAGAAGCCACGCGGATCTTCTAGAGAGTACCATTCTCCCCGCGGCCAACTTGCGGCTTCGCACTCGTCGATCTCGAATAGTTCTTGAAAGTCATAATCTTGCTCCAAGAGCAGCAATTCCAAACCTTCAACTAGAACTAGCTTATGCCTACAGGAAAGGTATGACAGATTAAGACAATACTTCCTGATAAGAAGCTCTCTATCAGCAGAATCATTAGGATTGTATACATCGAGTTCCGCACCTCGAGTTCCCTCACGATCATAAACGTCGAAAACGCCTATAAACCACATCAAGTCCGGTTCAAACTCTTCACTCAAATATGGGTCTTTCAACATCATTTCACCTCGGACAGAAAGCCTAGAAACGGGTTTTATGGGTCACAAAAAAACAGCCCTCATTCTTGCTCATCAACCATCACGACGATATCTTGAAAGACATTCTAAAAGCACGGTCATAAACTGCTTCCTGTCTTCGACCTCATCATCAAAGTAGGTTGTCATCCTTCCAAAAACCCGCTCAAAATCATCGCCTTCATTTAAGAAGTATCTAACAGTCTCGATTAACAAATCCTGCTCACTTGTTGTGTATTCAAAAAACTCAACACGCAACAAATCGTCAAACAGCTCGGCAAGCTCTAATCGATTATTCACATCTTTCGAAACTATCAATCTCTCTCTAGCATCATCCGTCGTATTCTCTATATCAAAAACAAAAAGCAAATTTTTAATATCTACAATTTTATATAACCTATTCATTGGTCAAAATCCGTATAAGCTGTCCTAACACGCTGCTGCGGCGTAAGAATCACCACAGCCTTAGATTGCCTACCATATTCAAGACTTCCTTTCTTATACCCTTCACCAACAATCTTACCCATATCAATAGGCCTCTTGGAAACTTGCAAGTTCGTATACTTAAAAATCAATTGCGCTCTATAGATAGCATTCAACTGATCCCTATGACTCAAAAAGTGTGTTGCTGCAGACGGAATTTTTGGTTCCCCATCTTTACTACCACCAATGTATCTCTCTATTTCACCCGTGGTGGGATTCCTGCCTGAATTCAACCTTTCAAGTTGAGATCCCGATGTAGTTTGAGCACCATGCTTTTCCAAAAAATGCTCTCCATTATCTGCATCTTCCATTTCATATAAACGCCGATAAGCATTCTCCTCCGCCAATTCATCAATCCGCGCCCGTCGTTCTTGCGCGGTCATCTTCGGTAGTGGTGGCTCCCCTTCATTAACGACCGAGCCAGTTGTCCCATGTTTCACTGGTCGACACGGTTTTTTCGGTGGCGGACAGTTGGACGTCAACCCCAACGGATCCACCCACCCCGTCGGATTCGGCACGTACCGGTACTGGTTCACCCCACCCGCCAACTTCACCGGATCCGGCGTCAGGTACCGTCCCACGTCCGGGTCGTAATACCGGTGCCGGTTGTAATGCAGTCCGCTTTCCGCGTCGAAATACTGCCCCTGAAAGCGCAGCGGCTGGTCGAGGTAGTCCTCGGTCGCCAGCTCCAGCGAGGTGACCTTGCCGTAGGCGCTGTATTTGGCTGACCAGACGATGTCGCCGCTGTAGTCGGTCAGTTCTTGCGGGGTGCCGAGGTGGTCGAGTTGGTAGTAGAACGGGCAGGCGCGTTTCGGGCCTTGGCCGTCCAGCATCGCCAGCGGGCGGAAGGTGCCGGGTTCGTAGATGAAGCTGCGGTGTTGGGTCGGACTGCTTTCGGCGATCAGATGGTCGCCTTGCCAGAAGAACTCGGTGGTCTGGCCATCGACGGTTTTGCGGATGCGGCGGCCGAAGGCGTCGTATTGGTAGCTCGTGGTTTTGCCGTCGGGACGGGTGAGGCCGATCAGGCGGTGCTGGCTGTCGTAGCGGTATTCGGTGACCAGTTGTTGGCCGCGGCCGCGGCGTTCGCGGATCAGGTTGCCGAAGGCGTCGTAGTCATAATGGCGGTCGCCCTGCATCAGCAGGCGGTTGCCTTTGATGCTGGTCGGGCCGGGCCGATCCTGCAGCAACAGGTTGCCGGCCGGGTCGTGGGCAAAGTTTTCCGGCACATCGTCACGGGTGTGACGCACGCGGATCAGCCGGTCGAGGGCGTCGTACTGGTAGCTGCGCTGGCCGTGGCGGGTGTCGGCGATGTGTTCGAGGTTGCCGTTGGCGCTGTAGGCAAAGTCGCGGCGGTACAGCGCACTGCGTTGATGGCCTACGGCGTGGGACAACAAGCGGCCCTGTTCGTCGTAGGCATATTCGCTGAGCAACAGGCCTTGCTGGCGCTGCTGTTCGCGACCGTTCTGGTAGACGTGACGGGTGAGCAAGGCGCCGTTGAGGTCGATCGCGGTCAGCGTGCCGCCCTTGGCGTAGTGGTAGTCGAGCTTGCTGTTGTCCGGCAGACGCATCCGGCTGAGCTGGCCGCAAGCATCGTAGGTGTAACGTAAGGTGCCCCAGCCCTGATGCTCGCGCACCAGTCGGTCCTGCAGGTCGTATTCGAAGGCCAGCGGGTGATTCTGGCCGTCATCCACGCCGACCAAGCGGCCCAAACGGTCATAGCGATAGCTGACCTCGACTCCGTCCGGCAGGGTCTTGCGCAGCAGGCGTCCGGCAGCATCACGTTGGTAAGCGGTGACCAGCGTCGAGCCGTCATCGCCGTACTCGGTCTTCTCCAGCAGGTGGCCGTTGCGGTCGTAGGCGTACGCGGTGCGTCGCCCGTCAAAACCGGTTTCCTGTCGGATCAATCCGGTGGGCGTGTAGTCCAGCCGGTACTTTTCGCCGGACTCGTTCTCGATCTCCGTCAGCAGCAGCTGCGCATGGTCGTAGCGATACTGCAGCCGCGTGCCATCAGGATTGATCCGCCGGCTGACCAGATGCAGGTCGTCGTCATACTCGTAGCGGGTGATCCGCCCCTGTTCATCACGTTCGGCGGTGATCTGGCCATAGGCGCTGTAGGACCAGGCGCGGGTGGCGCCATTTGGCGAAGTGGTCTGGATCAGCCGGCCGACGGCGTCCCACACATGACGGGTGATCGCGCCATGTTCGTCCTGCACAGTAATCCGCCGCCCCAAGGCATCGTAGGAAAACTTCCGAATCCCACCGTCTGGCAGACTTTCCTCGACCAGTTGCCCAAGGTCGTTCCACACGAACACATGCCGACCACTGTCCGGATAACGGATTGACAGCAACCGTCCCTGCGGGTCGTAGTGGTAATGGGTGACATGGCCGTCGGGATCGACCGCCTCGGTAACGTCACCCTGCGCATTGCGCCGGTACGTCCACACCGCATCGCCACGTGAGCGGCTGTGCAAGAAGCCATTGCGGTACTCGTAGGACGTCGGCGCATCGTCCGGCGGAATCAGCGCAACTAACCGTCCGGCATCGTCGTAGCGGTACTCGGTTATCGCCCCCAGCGCATCCTGCTCGGCGACCAGTCGGCCCTGCGTGTCGTAGGCCTTGAGCTGTTCGCCACCATCGGCGGCAACCTGACGCACCCGCCGCGCGGTGTCGTCGTGGACGTAAACCTCTTCGCGACCGTCGACGTACTGCACCGTCACGCTGCCGGCGTCATCCCAGACGTAACGCGTATCCATCTGCGAAAACGACGCCCAGTGCCGCACGCACCGCGCCGCCTTGCCGGAGCGCTCCCACTCCCAGAAGAAGCTCGCGCCACCCGTTAACTGCCGTTGCAGAATGACGTGCTGATCGTCGTAGTCGTAACGCTCGCTCTCGCCGACGGCGTTGGTCACCTCGATCAACCGATGGCGGGCATCAAAGCGGTAGCTGGCCAGCGTCTGTTCGGTACGCCAGGCAGACTCCCGAAAAACCTGATAATCGACCGCGATCAGATGTGCCCGCTCGTAGCGCAACAGCAGCGAACGCCCGGCCCCGCTGTCGAGGCGCTCAACGCGATCCAGACGATCCCGCGTAATACGCAGCCGGTTGCCATAGGCATCGCTGACAGCCGTCAGACGCCCAACCCGAAAGTGATAAAACCGCGCCGCCTCACCCGCCAGCGCAACAATCAACTCCTCCGGCTCATCCCCGAGAAAGATCGCCGCCCGCGACAGACTATTGTGAATCGCCGGCCGCTCGACACTCGGCAACGGAAACCGCGTGCGCCGGTTCTCATGGTCAACCCAGACCACACCGTCGCCATCAACCTCCAGCCGATGCGCCAGCGAATGGCTCCAGCCAAACCCCAACCCGACATCGATCTCGGCGGCACTGGTGCGATACAAGCGGCTGAACTCGAACGGCAACAGCCCGTCGAGCACGCCGTCAGTCAGCGTCAGCAACTCTTCGCCGGTGACCATCGACACGGGGCAACCGTTGGTGCAGGTCAGCGGCGCACAATCGACACTGTCGCCGTTGGGATTTTTCGCCTGATCCGGCGTGTCGTCGTGTCGCTCATCCTTTTTCAGGGAAGCATTACGCCGGGCATCCCAGCGCAATTGCATGCGGCCCTTTTTCACCCCGGCGGCGATGCCCCGTGCGGCGACGGATTTGTACTGGTTCACATAGCCGATGAAGGTGCTGACGATGCCGAACATCGCCTTCACCAGGCGCGTCACCGCCGACAGCAACTGAGCGCCACGTTCCGCCAGACGCAAGGTCAGATACGCGATCCCCGCACCGGCGCCAACGAAGGTCAACACAACGCCGATCAACACATCGATCAGCAGCTGCACCACCACCATCGATACCGCCTCGGCGGTTTTCCCGGCAACTTCACTGGGTGGCAGCATCTCCAGCCAGAGGCTGGCAGTCCGCAGCAACAAACACAGCGCCGCTTCGTCACTGACCAGTAACTGAAGCTTCTCCATCATTTCCGGCGCTGTTTCCGCCAGCGCGATCAGCTGCGTGGCGCCACTGCCCAACCGCTCGGCGAACTTTCCGGGATCCTGGAGAATTTCCGACAACAGTCCGATGCTATCCCACACTCCCTCGATCGCCGCCCAGCTCCCCGCCAGCATGCCGTTGCCGGCTGCTGTGGCCACCGACTGCGACCATTGCGGCTTGAAGCCCTGCCACTCGCTGCGCAGCCAACTATCCAGTTGCTGAGTCAGGCCATCGTAGGATTCGAAAAGCGCATCGACCTGCTGCTCGCTGGCCTCACTGTGCACCACCACCCGGTAGAACTTGCCCGCCTGACCGGTGAACACGCCCTTGCCCTGAGCATCGAGTGTGACGGACTTGACCTCGCCGCTATCCACCGCCACCACATCGACAGCGATGCCGCCCAATGGAATGTCGTACACCGACTCGAACTTGCTCTCGATCTCCATCGGCCCGGTTTTCGTGCATTGCACGACGGCCGAAGAGAAACGCTTGTCGTCAATGGCGACCGCCGTGCTGTGTTCGCCGAAACGGATGATCCGCTCCATCCCCATCAGTGACGGCAAATCAGCCGCATGGCTGACACTGTCTGCCGAGCGACTGAGCCAGTGCTTCAGCTGTTTGCGATAGAGATCAAGGGTACGGGGAAAGCTGTCGAGTTCTTGCTCGATGCGGACGACGGCATCCATCAGCGCATTCCCATGCGCATGGCGAAACGAAAAACCGGGTCAAACATGTGCGTTCCCTCGCGCAAAAATCAGGCGAGGGACTTTGCGGGGGATCAATCAGAAAAGAAGTCAGGCGAGTAGGCAGAGGCTGTAGGAGAAGTCTGTAACTGTTTTTATAGAATTGCAGACGCAGAAACGGGGCGGGAGGTTTCCCTCACGCCCCGTTCACGGAACAGATGATTTGTTTACCGAGAAGAATCCCGGCCGGCCAGCTCTTTCAACTTGAGCTCGGCCAACGGATGTCCAGCCTTGGCCGCCATGGTCCACCAGCGAGCCGCTTCGGAAGGATCGGGCGCTTTACTGGGCGTACCAGCCAGACTGATGACACCGACCTGATAAGCCGCTTTGCCATCACCGGCCAAAGCCGCCAGTCTCAGCAGTCGCACACCTTCTTCACGCGCGCCCAGGCCCACCCCGCGAAACGTCAGGATGTGCCCGTAAAAGCTTTGCGCGCCGACATCGCCCAAGTTGGCCATACGCGCAAACTGCCCTTCGAGCCAGCGCCAGCCTCGGGGCTGACGGACAAACCACGACCAGTGAAACAGCCTACGGGCCAGCCAGTAACTTGCCCGCGCCTTGAGTCGTAAAAACACTCAGGCCTCCGCCGATTCCGGGTACTCGTACTCAAAGACCCGGACCACTTCAGAGGCATGCCAAGAGGCGGCGGCAACACCATCGGACGGCCCGGAAAAGCGCCCCAGTCGCTCGACACATTCAAAGAAACCGGTGCGTGGCAGGCGACTGGCGCCCTGGCTGATCACCAGCGAACTGCGCAACGGTTGTTCGGCTTTTGCGTCCAGCGCAGCGAGATGCTCCAGTGCAGCGGTCAATGTCTGCATTGCCGGCGTGGGCAGTTGCAGACGCTCGAGCAAGGCTCGATAGGTCAGAAGATGGCGCTGCCTGCGCGCCTGGTCCAGCTCCCCCAGCAATCCGTCCCAATGTTGACGACTGATGCGTACGCTCACGATTGTTCCCTCCACCCTGGCACCGTCAACTCCCAGGCCAGGCTGCGGCGAATCGCAGCGTCGGGCAGACGCTCACCGCTTTCGATCATGGCCAGGTAAGACGGGCTGATGCCTACCGTGCGGGCGAGCGCCTCGATGGCGATGCCCTTCCCTTCGCGCAAACTGCGTAACTGATCCAGACCTGGAAGAATCGGGTCCGGTGTGGCCGCAAGCGGCGCTGGAGCCGGTTGCGACGGTGCTTCATTGATGCCTGCTGCTTTCAGTAGAGCCTGATACTGAGCCCATGGCAGAACCGCATACTCGGGCTCGCCATCGCGTGCAATTATCTGAATATCCATGACTACCCCGTAGGACAACAACACTTAGCGAGTCGGCACTTTTCCCTAGAAGTGTAATCCTAACAGCGGCCAAGGTCGTGGGGGGTATCTATCTGAATAAGAGGCTGTCGCAATTCAGGACTTTTTCGGGCCCTGAAGCTGAAGTTGCTCGGGGGTATCGGGCAGGCGCTCGACAACCCTGAGCTTTTCTGGCGATTGTCGCTGACGCCACAAGCGGAATGCGTTGAGTTCGTCGTCGAGGGTTTTCATCACCCAGGCAAGGACGGCGATGTCATCGAGCATGCCAAAAACGGGAATGAAATCCGGGATCGCATCCACCGGACTGAGGAAGTACATCAGGCCCGCAACGACCGAAATCATTGCCTTTGGACTGATCGCGCGATACTCGCCACGCCAGTACGCCAGGCACAGCGCCTGGAGCAATCGCAGATCATCCTTCAGCTTGCCGAGACGATTGCCTTGGGCGGCGCCTTTGCTGGCCACGGCAAACAACAGCGTCGGCAAGCGGCCACGGGCCAGGAGTCGTCCGGCCAAAGGCAGGAACCGGGCGAAATTCCATGGAGCTTTCATCTATTTCTCCCGTTGAAATGTTATCCACACAAATTGTGGATAACCTTGTGAACAGAGCTGCATTTCCACGCTGAGAGCCCCGGTTCATAAGGGCTGCGCTCAGATCGGGCGTTTTTTACTCACATAAAAAACCCCAATATTTCATTGACTTGGCGGCTCAGGACGTCTAGCGCGGGCGGCCTCAAGGTCTAGGACTGTCATGACGCGTATCGGTTCGGTCTGTTTACGCTGGCCGTGGCCCGGATGCAACAACGCCCCGCATAGGCGAGGCGTTGTTGTTGAAGCCGGTGCCGATGCCTGTTACTTGGTAGCAGCAGCGTCTTCTTTGGCTGGATCCTTGATGCCCAGCAGTTCCAGGTCGAAGACCAGAACCGAGTTGGCCGGGATCGCCGGGCTTGGCGATTGGGCGCCGTAAGCCAGATCGCTAGGGATGTACAGCTTGTACTTCTCGCCAACGTGCATCAGTTGCAGGCCTTCGACCCAACCCGGGATCACACCGCTGACCGGCAGATCGATCGGGCTGCCGCGCTCGACGGAGCTGTCGAATACGGTGCCGTTGGTCAGCTTGCCAGTATAGTGAACGGTCACTACGTCGGTAGGTTTAGGCTGTGGGCCGTCGGCTTTCTTGACCACTTCGTACTGCAGACCGGACGCGGTGGTGGTCACGCCTGGTTTCTTGCCGTTTTCTTCGAGGAATTTCTTGCCGGCAGCTGCCGACTCTTCGCTCATTTTGGCCATACGCTCTTCGGCACGCTTCTGAAGCGCGGCGAAAGCTTCGACCAGTTCTTCATCTTTCAGCTTCTGTTCTTTCTTGCCGACGGCATCTTCGATGCCCTGGGCTACCGCTTTGGAGTCCAGATCATCCATGCCTTCCTGAGCAAGGCTCTTGCCCATGTTCAGGCCGATACCGTAGGAAGCTTTTTGCGCCGGGGTTTTCAGCTCTACGCTGGTCTGCGAATCACAACCCGCGAGGACCAGGCTAACCAGGGCAACCGCCGCCGCCAACCGATGCTGTTTCATGCTATTTCCTTGTTCATGCGCCGAAAGGGCAATCGAGTAAAGCCGCGAGCTTATCAGGCCGCCACGACCAATGGCTACCGGCATGAGAGCAGGAATCTTCCGATAAGTTCAGGGATTAAAAAGCATTTGGCGAAAGGCACGATGAAGCTTCTGTCATCTTTCGCCGACAGCGATTGATGCCGCTTCCCACAACACTTGGCGTAATGGCCACTTGCCGCACACGGCTTGGCTCAGGCATAACAGCGCAACAACTCGACAAGGATGTTTATCTTGCGCCTCTTATACCGTGTGTTGACGCTGATCGTGGTGCTGCTGGGGCTGGTTCTGGCAGTGGTTCTTTACTATGTCGCCAATCCCAGATTGCCCTTCCCCGCGCCCGCAAAACAGGTGCATTACCTGAACCAATGGACTGAGCAAGAGCGCCAGACCTACTACTTCACCCCGCAGGGGACGCAGGTCAAAGGCCTGCGTTACGAATGGTTTCAGGCGCTCGAACTGCCATTCTCGCAGCAACGCTTTGCCTCCCCGGAATACCTCGCGCGCTTCGGCTTTCTGATCGATCCGCAGCAGAAAGCCACGCCGGACAACCCGGGCAATCTGCCGGTGGGTTTCGCCCGGCACCAGAATCCCGACAGCGCCGAGCAATATCTCGACATCACTTGCGCGGCCTGCCACACCGGTGAACTGCACTTCAATGGCCAGGCAATACGCATCGACGGTGGCTCGGCTCAGCATGTGTTGCCTTCCAGCGTTCCTACATTGCGCGGCGGCAGTTTCGGACAGGCATTGGTCGCCAGTCTCACCTCCACTTACTACAACCCTTGGAAATTCGAACGGTTTGCCCGCACAGTTCTCGGCGAGGATTACGACGCGCGCCACGACCAACTGCGCAAAGACTTCAAAGACTCGTTGAACACCTTTATCAAAGTGGCGTGGAACGACACCCATCGCGGCCTCTACCCCACCGAAGAAGGTCCCGGCCGCACCGATGCGTTCGGGCGTATCGCCAACGCGACCTTCGGCGATGCGATCTCCGCGAGCAACTACCGCGTGGCCAACGCCCCGGTGGATTACCCGCAGCTGTGGGATATGTGGACCTTCGACTGGGTACAGTGGAACGGTTCGGCGCAGCAACCGATGGCACGCAATATCGGCGAGGCGCTGGGTGTCGGCGCCACCCTGAACTTCTTCGACGCCAACGGCCAGCCGTTGCAGGGTGATGACCGCTATGCCTCCAGCGTACGCGTACGTGATCTGCACAAGATCGAAGAAACCCTGCAAAAACTGCGACCGCCGGCATGGCCTGAAGAAGTCCTGGGCGTGGTCGACAAACCCTTGGCAGCCAAGGGGCGAGCCCTGTTCGCCGAGAATTGCGCCGGATGCCACGTACCGCGCCAGACCCAGGAAAGCGAGCGCTGGGTGCAGCACCTGCACATGCTCCCGGTGGACGTCATCGGCACCGACCCGAATGCTGCCAACAACATTGCCAATCACCGCTTCGACCTGACAGCGCTGCAATGGAACCCGGCAGAGCTTGAACAAATGGACGTTAAGTTGCATCCCACACCCAAGGAGCCGCTGGATCTCAGCCAACTGTCAGTGGCCAAGGGACTGGCTTACGTCACCGCCTTCGTGGAAAACCGTGCATACCGTGAAGCGGGCGTCACCGCCGCCGAAAAACCACAGCTCGATGGCTTCGGTCTGCCGATCGGCGTTCGCGAAAAAGTCGCCTACAAGGCGCGTCCGCTTGCCGGCGTATGGGCCACGGCCCCGTTCCTGCACAACGGCTCGGTGCCGAGCCTTTATCAGTTGCTGTCGCCTCAGGACGAGCGCGCCACCACCTTCTATAAAGGCACCTTCGAATACGACCCGCGCCATCTGGGCTACCGCACCGAAGCCTTCACCAACGGTTTCCTGTTCGACACCCGCATCACCGGCAACCACAACAGCGGCCACGAATTCCGCGCCGGCGAGCGCGGCAATGGCGTCATCGGCCGACTGCTGCAGCCTGAAGAACGTTGGGCGCTGCTCGAATACCTGAAAGTGCTGGGCGGCCCGCTGGAGGCGCAACTGCCATGATCTTCAATTCTTTCAAAAGACCTTCGATGCTGGCGCGTTTCTGGCTTTGGCTGGGACGGTTACTGGGCAAAACCCTGCTGATTCTGCTGGTGATCGGCCTGGTCAGCTGGGCCCTGACGACCGCGTGGTTCGCCTGGCAGCACCGTGGCCCGGTGTCGGCGCTGGAGCAGATTCCGGACGGCGAAGCCGCCATGACACAGGACGTGATCCAGACCGCCGTGCGTATCGTCGATCAGCACCGCGAAAGCACCCGCTACCTGCGCGATGCCCATGCCAAGGCCCATGGCTGCGTGAAGGCCGACGTGCAGGTGTTGCCGGATCTGGCTCAGGAACTGCGCCAGGGCGTTTTCAGCGAACCGGGCAGGCTGTGGAAAGCGACGATGCGCCTGTCCAACGGCAACGCCTATCCGCAGTTCGACAGCATCCGTGATGCCCGTGGCATGGCAATCAAATTGCACGGTGTACCGGGCAAACAGTTGCTGGGTGACCGTCAGGGACTGCACGAACAGGATTTCGTGATGTTCAGCCATCCGAATTTCTTCGTCAGCGATGTCGCTGAATATCGTCAGAATGTGGCGGCGCAGGCTGACGGCAAGAAGGTCATGGCTTTCTTTCCGGGCTGGGACCCGCGTGGCTGGCAGATCAGGCATCTGTTCATTGCACTGGCAACCCTGTCGCCACCGCCGGAGAGTCCGACACGTACGACCTACTTTTCGGTTTCGCCCTACAAATTTGGTGAGGCCAATGCGAAGTTTCGGGTGATGCCGGATCCGGACAACTGCCCGGCGTACACGCTGCCGAAGCAAAATCAGGATCTGCCGAATTTCTTGCGCAATGCGCTGAATCAGCAACTGTCCACGGACCGGGTACCCGCGTGTTTTGTGTTGCAGATACAACGCCAGGACGCGAACAAATACATGCCGATCGAAGACACCAGCATCGAATGGCGCGAACAGGACAGTCCATTTCAGACCGTAGCCAAAATCACCCTGCCCCCGCAGGACTTCGACACCCCGGCGCTAAATCTGCAATGCGACGACCTGTCGTTCAATCCGTGGTTCGGCATCGAGGCCCACCGCCCGATTGGCGGGATCAATCGCCTGCGCAAAGCAGTGTATGAAGCGGTGAGCGACTACCGGCACAGCCGCAACGCCAGCCAGTAACAAACCGCAGAAATAAAAAAAGCGACCCGCAGGTCGCTTTTTTCATGCCCGGACGAGCCAAACGCCAATCGCCAGACAGCAAAAAGCCCGCACTAGGCGGGCTTTCTGTGGTGACCTGGCGTTCAGTGTTCCAGGTTACCGAATATGGCGCAGCGGACGGGACTCGAACCCGCGACCCCCGGCGTGACAGGCCGGTATTCTAACCGACTGAACTACCGCTGCGCGAAACGCTTGAAACGAATGGTGGGTGATGACGGGATCGAACCGCCGACATTCTGCTTGTAAGGCAGACGCTCTCCCAGCTGAGCTAATCACCCTTCGCTTCGTTACGGGACGCATTATGCCACAAGTTTTCGTAAAGTGTTGATTTAATTGAAGTTTTTTTTCAAATAAATCCGAAAACCGGTGAAACGACACATTCCGCATGTACAACTCGAGGCAGAAAAAAACCCGCCTTGGCGGGTTTTTCCGTGGTGACCTGGCGTTCAGTGTTCCAGGTTACCGAATATGGCGCAGCGGACGGGACTCGAACCCGCGACCCCCGGCGTGACAGGCCGGTATTCTAACCGACTGAACTACCGCTGCGCTAAACACTTGAAACGAATGGTGGGTGATGACGGGATCGAACCGCCGACATTCTGCTTGTAAGGCAGACGCTCTCCCAGCTGAGCTAATCACCCTTCGCTTCGGTGTGGCGCGCATTCTACGGAGCGACCAAACCTCTGGCAAGCACTTTTTTAAATAATTTTCTCAGGCCTTCCAAAGGCTTAGAGAAGGGTTGGCCTATGGGGCGGCGAAGACAATAATGCCCCCCTTTGTATAAAGGAGAGACTCACCCCATGTGGTTCAAGAACCTGCTTATCTATCGCCTGACCCAAGACCTGCCTGTCGATGCCGAGGCGCTGGAAACTGCACTGGCCACCAAACTGGCGCGTCCATGTGCAAGCCAGGAGTTGACCACCTACGGTTTCGTCGCGCCGTTCGGCAAAGGCGAAGATGCACCACTGGTGCACGTCAGCGGTGATTTCCTGCTGATCTCCGCCCGCAAAGAAGAACGCATTCTGCCGGGCAGCGTCGTGCGCGATGCGGTCAAGGAAAAGGTCGAAGAGATCGAAGCCGAGCAGATGCGCAAGGTCTATAAGAAGGAACGCGACCAGATCAAGGATGAAATCATCCAGGCCTTCCTGCCGCGCGCCTTCATCCGCCGCTCGTCGACCTTCGCCGCCATCGCGCCGAAACAGGGCCTGATCCTGGTCAACTCGGCCAGCCCGAAACGCGCCGAAGACCTGCTTTCCACCCTGCGTGAAGTGATCGGTACCCTGCCGGTTCGTCCGCTGACCGTGAAGACCGCGCCGACCGCAGTGATGACCGAATGGGTCACCACCCAGCAAGCCGCCGCGGACTTCTTCGTCCTGGACGAGTGCGAACTGCGCGACACCCATGAAGATGGCGGTATCGTCCGCTGCAAGCGTCAGGACCTGACCAGCGAAGAAATCCAGCTGCACCTGAGCACGGGCAAAGTGGTGACTCAACTGTCGCTGGCCTGGCAGGACAAGCTGTCCTTCATGCTCGACGACAAAATGACCGTCAAGCGCCTGAAGTTCGAAGATCTGTTGCAGGATCAGGCAGAACAGGACGGCGGCGACGAAGCCCTCGGCCAACTGGACGCCAGCTTCACCCTGATGATGCTGACGTTCGGCGACTTCCTGCCGGCGCTGGTTGAAGCACTGGGCGGTGAAGAGACGCCGCAGGGGATCTAAGCCTCTGCGCAGTCTTTGAGTTATCTTCAAACGCCACCGCTTCGGTGGCGTTTTCACATAATAAGGAACAGGCCATGCGCGCACTGGCTGCACTGAGTCGTTTTGTCGGCAACACCTTCGCTTACTGGGTTCTGATTTTCGCCGTGGTCGCGTTCCTGCAACCCGCCTGGTTCCTCGGCCTCAAAGGCGCGATCGTACCGCTGCTCGGGCTGGTGATGTTCGGCATGGGCCTGACACTCAAACTCGACGACTTCGCCGCCGTCGCCCGCCATCCGTGGCGTGTGGCCCTGGGTGTGGTCGCGCATTTCGTGATCATGCCGGGGATGGCGTGGTTGCTGTGCCAGATCTTTCATCTGCCGCCGGAAATTGCCGTCGGGGTGATTCTGGTCGGCTGCTGCCCGAGCGGCACCTCATCGAACGTCATGACCTGGCTGGCCCGTGGCGACCTGGCGCTGTCGGTGGCCATCGCCGCCGTCACCACCCTCCTCGCCCCACTGCTGACGCCGGCGTTGATCTGGCTGCTGGCCTCGGCGTGGTTACCGGTTTCGTTCATGGAACTGTTCTGGTCGATCCTGCAAGTGGTGCTACTGCCGATCGTCCTCGGCGTGGTGGCGCAACGTGTGCTGGGGGACAAGGTTCGCCACGCAGTGGAAGTGTTGCCTCTGGTGTCGGTGGTCAGCATCGTGATCATCGTCGCCGCCGTGGTGGCCGCCAGTCAGGCGAAAATCGCCGAATCCGGCCTGCTGATCATGGCGGTTGTGATGCTGCACAACAGCTTCGGTTATCTGCTGGGTTACTTCACCGGGCGCCTGTTCGGCCTGCCGCTGCCTCAGCGCAAGTCTTTGGCGCTGGAAGTCGGCATGCAGAACTCGGGGTTGGGTGCCGCGCTGGCCAGTGCGCACTTCTCGCCGCTGGCGGCGGTGCCGAGCGCGTTGTTCAGTGTGTGGCACAACATTTCCGGGGCGCTGCTTTCGACGTACTTCCGCCGCATGAGTGAAAAGGAAGATCGTGAGGCTCTTGCTCAGCAGGCCGCCGACTGACTCATCCCCATTGATCCCCGGCGCACATTTTTAGGTACTATGTGCGCCACGCAGGGACGACCCTGCGGCTCAATCGAGTTTTCAATCTGGGGACGGCCCCGTCAATCGATGGAGGTCTTTCATGTCCTGGATCATTCTGTTTTTCGCCGGCCTGTTCGAAGTCGGCTGGGCCGTCGGTCTCAAATACACCGATGGCTTCAGCCGTCCGCTGCCCACCGTTCTTACCGTCGCCGCCATGGCAGTCAGCCTTGGTTTGCTGGGGCTGGCGATGAAGGAACTGCCGCTGGGTACGGCTTATGCGATCTGGACTGGCGTCGGTGCCGTGGGCACGGTGATTGCCGGGATCATTCTGTTTGGCGAGTCGATGGCGTTGATTCGGCTGGCCAGCGTTGCACTGATCATCACCGGATTGATCGGGCTCAAGGTCAGCGCCTGAGCCGTTGCCGCCATCCGTCAGGGATGGCGGCTTTCTAAACAACTACCTGACAGTCCCGCGCAACTCCCCTACCAGCGCCTGCAATTCGGCAGGCTGCGCCGCCTCAACTGCCACCGGCGAACCCGCCACCAACGTCACTCGCGACCACAAGCGGTGAAACAACCCTTTATTCGGATCGCGACTGAAGAAACTCCCCCACAACCCCTGCAACGCCAGCGGAATAACCGGCACCGGCGTCTCTTCGAGAATCCGCGTCAGCCCGCTCTTGAACTCGTTGATCTCACCGTCAGCGGTCAACTTGCCTTCCGGGAAGATGCACACCAGTTCACCGTCCTTCAGATACTGGGCAATCCGGGTGAAGGCCTTTTCGTAGATCTGGATGTCTTCCTGGCGTCCGGCGATAGGAATGGTCCCCGCCGTGCGGAAGATAAAGTTCAGCACCGGCAGGTTGTAGATCTTGTAGTACATGACAAAGCGAATCGGCCGACGCACCGCGCCACCAATCAGCAAGGCATCGACGAACGATACGTGGTTGCACACCAGCAACGCCGCGCCCTCATCGGGAATCGCTTCAAGGTTGCGATGCTCGACACGGTACATGGAATGGCTGAGCAGCCAGATCATGAAACGCATGCTGAACTCGGGGACGATCTTGAAGATGTAGGCGTTGACGCCGATGTTCAGCAGCGACACCGCCAGGAACAGCTGTGGAATCGACAGTTTGACCACGCTCAGCAACACGATGGAGACGATGGCCGAAATCACCATGAACAGCGCGTTGAGAATGTTGTTGGCGGCGATAACCCGCGCCCGCTCGTTCTCGGCGGTGCGCGACTGGATCAACGCATACAGCGGCACAATGTAGAAACCGCCAAAGATGCCGAGGCCGAGGATGTCGACCAGTACAGCCCAGGCGTGTCCGAAGCCCAGCACCTCAGTCCAGCTATGGCCAACGGCACTCTCCGGAATTCCGCCGGAGTGCCACCATAGCAATAGCCCGAAAACCGTCAGACCGAACGAGCCGAACGGTACCAGACCGATCTCGACCTTGCGCCCGGAAAGCTTCTCGCAAAGCATCGAACCCACGGCGATGCCGACCGAAAACACCGTGAGAATGAGGGTGACCACGGTTTCATCGCCGTGCATCCACTCCTTCGCATAAGCCGGGATCTGCGTCAGATAAATCGCCCCGACGAACCAGAACCACGAGTTGCCGACAATCGAACGCGACACCGCTGGCGTCTGCCCCAGCCCGAGTTTCAGCGTGGCCCAGGACTGGCTGAAGATGTTCCAGTTCAAGCGCATTTCCGGTGAGGCGGCCGCCGCCCGGGGAATGCCGCGACTGGCGAGGTAACCCAGAACCGCGATGCCGACAATCGCACCGGATACCAGCGGCGCATAGTGCGACGAGGACATGATGACCCCGGCGCCGATGGTGCCGGCCAGGATCGCCAGGAACGTGCCCATTTCCACCAGTCCATTACCACCGACCAGTTCATCCTCGTGCAAGGCCTGCGGCAGGATCGAGTACTTCACCGGCCCGAACAGCGCCGAGTGCGTGCCCATGGCGAACAGTGCCACCAGCATCAACGACAGGTGATCGAACAGGAAACCGACGGATCCCACGGCCATGATGGCGATTTCTGCCAGCTTGATCAGACGGATCAGCGCATCCTTGGCGAACTTTTCCCCGAACTGCCCGGCCAGCGCCGAAAACAGGAAGAACGGCAGAATAAACAGTAGCGCACACAGGTTGACCCAGATCGAGCGGTCACCTTCGATGGTCAGCCGATAGAGAATGGCGAGGATCAGCGATTGCTTGAACACGTTGTCGTTGAACGCGCCCAGCGACTGGGTGATGAAGAACGGCAGGAAGCGCCGGGTACGCAGCAGGTTGAACTGTGAGGGGTGACTCATCTTCCGTGTGTCCCTGATGTTGGGTAACGAGTGGCCTGGATACGTTTATTGGAGTGTCGATCCACGATCCAGGCCACACCTTACCTAAACTTTTCAGGTTATTTCTTCAAACCTGCAATGCACGGTGAAACAAACAGCTCGCCGCGCCATGCGCCTTGCAGTGTGCGCTTGCCGACGATCAGCCACATCACCGCCAGCAACGTCACCAGCACACAACCGGCCAAGCTGAAGAATGTCAGGTTCAACGTGCTGCCCAGTTTCAGGGTCGCCAGCGAATACACGCCCAACGGGAAGGTAAATCCCCACCAGCCAAGGTTGAACGGGATGCCGTCGCGCAGGTAGCGCACGGTGATCAACAGCGCCATCAACATCCACCACAAGCCAAAGCCCCAGAGCGTGATCCCCGCTATCAAGCCCAGGCCCGACGCGATTTCACCGATGCCCGGCAGACCATTGGCCGCGAAGATCGCTGGCGCATCACCGCCCAGCAACAACATGCCCAAGGCACCGGTGCCGATCGGCCCCAGAGCGAGCCAGCTCGAAGCCGCCATGTTTTCGTGGGGCAGTTTGTGCAGGGCCATGCGCAACAACAGGATGGTCAGAATGCTGAACGCCACCGGCAGGGAAAACGCCCAGAGCACGTAGCTGGTCGTCAGCACCACCAGTTGCGAGTGCGCGTCAGCCAGATGCGGCGCGAGCAGTCCACCGCTGGCCGCCGCCACTTCCGCCGCCACCACCGGCAACAGCCAGACGGCGGTCATCTGATCGATGCTGTGTTCCTGACGGGTAAACATCATGTAGGGAATCAGCACACCGCAGGCCAGCGACATCGCCACGTCCAGCCACCACAGCACTTCAGCCAGATGAATGACACCCTCGCCCCAGCGCGGCAGACCGAACAGCAGAAAGCCGTTGATGATGGTTGCCAGCCCCATGGGAATGGTGCCGAAGAACATCGAAACCGTAGAGTGGCCGAAGATCCGCCGCGCTTCGTCGAAGAACAGAATCCAGCGCGCGGCGTAGGCCGCGGTAAACAGCACGAACAACAGAATGTTGAACATCCACAGCCCTTCGGCCACGGTGTGCAGTCCCGGGATGGCGACGGGCAATTGCGCCAACGCCAACGCCAGCACACCGGTACCCATGGTCGCGGCGAACCAGTTCGGTGTGAATTGACGGATCACTTCACGCGGATGCTGAAGCTGGCTGAAAGGCTTGATGCCGGGTTTGACACTGTTGGGGCAAATCATCATGAACTCCTGTCCTCAGGTGAGGTTGAGTCCATGGTAGAACTGAATCGAATATCTATATAACGGGTAATTTCTCTAACTGTTATCTGTTTTGTAGATATGCAGTCAGACGCTGCCTTCGGTTTCAATCACCAGAATCCGCGCAGCACCTTGCGGATGAGCAACATGCTCCGTGCCGACGGACGCGTAGAAGATATCACCGACATCGAGCTGCACCTGCTTTTCCTCGCCTTCTTCGCGATAGTGCATGAGCACCTGCCCGTCGAGCACCACGAACACTTCCTCACCGTCGTTGACATGCCATTTATAAGGCTGATCGGTCCAGTGCAGGCGCGTGGTGATGCCGTTCATGTTCGCGATGTCGAGCGCGTCCCAGGCACGCTCGGCGGTGAAGGACTTACTGCGGATAATCTTCATGAGTCGATCCGTGAGAAGAATGGGCTGGCCAAGGCTAACCGAATCCACAGGCTTATGGCGCGCTGCAGGTCTTGGCCGCTTGCGCACGGAAACTCATCAACAGCGCGCAGACCGCCAACACGATCAGTACCGCGCCATACACATCGGTGGTCGCAAGCAAGCCAAGGCTGTGAGTGAAGTGCCCGGCCAGCAACGCCGGCAGGCAGAACGCCAGGTAACTCAGTACATAGAATGCCGACATCAATCCAGCCCGTTCATGGGGCAACGCCAGCGGCACCAGACTGCGCACCGCACCGAGAAAGCCGGAGCCAAATCCACACCCGGCGACCAGCGTGCCGAAGAAGAACAACGACAGACTGGCGCTGTGCACGCCCAGCAGCATCAACACGATGCCGGCCGGCAACAGGCTTGCGCCAAGTTGCAGCGCCCGGGAGGCTGGACGATTACGCAGTGTGAAAATCATCAGCGCACCGGTCACGGTCAACGCTGCCACGGTCGCGCCGCCGATCAGATTCGAAGTCGAACCGGTCGCCGTGCGTACCAGCGACGGAGCGAGCGAGGCATAGAAACCGCCGAGCGCCCAGGTCGCGGTGTTCAACGGCAACACGCGCCACAGTGTGGAACGCGCCTGAACCGGCACATGCAGGGTCGGCCGCAGCGACGCCCACGCTCCGGCCTGCGGCGAGACACTTTCCGGCAGGCGCCAGACATAAACGCCTTGCAACACAAACAGCACGAGCAGCAGCCAATAGGTCAGTTGCAGTGGCGCGGGCGCGAATTCCGCCAGCAAACCGCAGCCCATCGCACCGAGCGCCATGCCGAGCAGCGGCGCCACACTGTTGATCAGCGGCCCTTGCTGGCGATCGGTGTCCAGCAGCGTCGCGCTCAACACGGCAGTGGCCATGCCGGTAGCAAAACCCTGCAACACCCGCGCGCCGATCAACCAGCTCACGCTGTCGGCGTAGATAAACAGCAGCATCGCCACGGCGTTCAGGACAACGGCGGTGAAGATCACCGGTTTGCGGCCCAGATGATCCGACAGCGAACCGACCGTCAGCAGCGCGGTCAGCAGACTCAGCGCGTAAACGCCGAAAATCAGAGTCAGCACCGCTGCCGAGAAATGCAGGTGATCCTGGTACAGGTGATACAACGGCGTCGGCGCGGTGGAAGCGGCGAGAAAACTGAGTAAGGTGATCGCCAGAAACCACAGGCTGGAACGGTTGGAAGCAAGGCGGGTCATGGATACACTCCTTAAAAGCTATTTTTTTGCTTTTGCGGAGTGTGCTCCCGACTTGCGCTTAAAGCAAATTCTTTGTGTTAAGGTCTGGCACATGCCTATTAAAGAAAGTAGCCGGCCCGGCGGCCGAAGCGCCCGGGTACAGGAATCGATTCACGGCGCCGTGCGCGCCCTCCTCGAAGAGCAGGAGCGCTCCACCGTGACTGTCCCGCAAATTGCCGCACGGGCCGGGGTCACGCCCTCGACCATTTATCGGCGCTGGGGTGATCTGTCGGCGCTGCTCGCCGACGTCGCCCTCGCCCGCTTGCGCCCTGAAAGCGATCCCTTGGAAACCGGCAGCCTGCGCGGCGATATCCGCGCCTGGGCCGAGCAGTATCTGGACGAAATGAGCTCCGAACCGGGGCGCAATGTCATGCGCGATGTGCAGGCCAGTGCCACACCGGGATTCTGCATCGCGATCATTGCCGATCAGTTGCAGACCATCGTCGACCGCTTCCCGGACGAGTCACCACCGAGCGTGGATCACCTGATCAACCTGGTGGTTTCGCCAACGGTGTTCCGCATCCTGTTTGCCGTGGCACCGCTGGAAGTCGAAGAACTGCACCGGCTGATAGACATCGCGCTGCGTCAGGACTGACAGCGCAGAACCGCCCGGTTCTGCGCCTGCGACACACCGCCACGCCACGACCTTGGTCGACACTGACTAACCGCCGCGCACATGCGAGACTGTCTGGCCGGGCGCGAGTCCGGTCGTATTTTGTCGGGAGTGCTCCATGTCGTTGTCCACCGGGCTGATCGCCGCCGTCGCCCTGGCCTATATGGCCATCATGTTCGCCATCGCCTTCTACGGCGACCGTCGCAGCGCGCCATTGCCGCCGCGGATGCGTGCCTGGGTGTACAGCCTGTCGCTGGCGGTCTACTGCACCAGCTGGACATTCTTCGGCGCAGTCGGGCAAGCGGCCGAACAGCTATGGTCATTCCTGCCGATCTACCTGGGGCCGATCCTGCTGTTGCTGGGCGCGCCGTGGGTCCTGCAAAAAATGGTGATGATCAGCAAGCAGGAGAACATCACCTCCATTGCTGACTTCATCGCCGCCCGTTACGGCAAATCCCAATCGCTGGCGGTGGTGGTTGCACTGATCTGTCTGGTCGGCGTTCTGCCTTATATAGCCTTGCAACTCAAGGGCATCGTCCTCGGCGTGAACCTGCTGATCGGCGCTGGCGCCGACGCCATGGGCACCCGCGCCCAGGACACGGCGCTGATCGTGTCACTGGTGCTGGCCTTGTTCACCATCGTTTTCGGCACGCGCAACCTCGACGCCACCGAGCACCACCGGGGCATGGTGCTGGCGATTGCGTTCGAGTCGCTGGTGAAGCTGTTCGCCTTCCTCGCCGTCGGCGCCTTCGTCACCTATGGCCTGTATGACGGCTTCGACGACCTGTTCAATCAGGCAATGCTCGCCCCGCGTCTTGAGGAATACTGGAAAGAAACCATCAACTGGCCGTCGATGGTCGTGCAGACCGGCGTAGCGATGATGGCGATCATCTGCCTGCCCCGTCAGTTCCACGTCACCGTGGTGGAAAACATCGACCCGCAGGATCTGCGCCTGGCCAAGTGGGTGTTTCCGACCTATCTGGCCTTGGCCGCGCTGTTCGTAGTCCCGATCGCGCTGGCCGGTCAGATGATGTTGCCCAGCTCCGTTCTCCCGGATTCTTTCGTCATCAGCCTGCCGCTGGCCCAGGCCCACCCGGCGCTGGCGATGCTGGCATTCATTGGCGGCGCGTCGGCGGCCACCGGTATGGTGATCGTGGCGAGTGTGGCGCTGTCGACCATGGTGTCCAACGACATGCTGTTGCCGTGGCTGCTACGGCGCAACAATGCCGAGCGGCCGTTCGAAGTGTTCCGCCAGTGGATGCTCTCGGTACGCCGGGTCAGCATCGTGGTCATTCTGTTGCTGGCTTACGTCAGCTACCGCTTGCTCGGTTCTACCGCGAGCCTGGCGACCATCGGCCAGATCGCTTTCGCCGCCGTGACTCAACTGGCACCGGCAATGCTCGGTGCGCTGTACTGGAAACAGGCCAACCGCCGTGGCGTGTTCGCCGGTCTCGCCGCCGGCACGTTCCTGTGGTTCTACACTTTGATCCTGCCGATTGCGGCTCGCAGCCTCGGTGTGCCGCTGGAGACGTTCCCGGGACTTGCCTGGCTGCACAGCAACCCGCTGAATCTGCCGATCACCCCGCTGACCCAAGGCGTGGTGCTGTCGCTGGCGGGCAACTTCACCCTGTTCGCCTGGGTCTCGGTACTGTCGCGCACCCGGGTGTCGGAACACTGGCAGGCCGGACGTTTTATCGGCCAGGAAATCAGCGCCCGCCCCAGCGCACGTTCGATGCTGGCGGTGCAGATTGACGATCTGCTGCAGCTGGCGGCACGGTTTGTCGGTGAAGAGCGTGCGCGCCAGAGCTTTATCCGCTTCGCCTATCGCCAAGGCAAAGGCTTCAACCCGAACCAGAACGCCGACGGCGAATGGATCGCCCACACCGAACGATTGCTGGCCGGTGTCCTCGGTGCTTCTTCGACGCGAGCTGTAGTAAAAGCCGCCATCGAAGGTCGGGAAATGCAGTTGGAGGACGTCGTCCGGATCGCCGACGAAGCCTCGGAAGTATTGCAGTTCAACCGTGCGCTGCTGCAAGGCGCCATCGAGAACATCACACAGGGCATCAGCGTGGTAGACCAGTCGCTGAAACTGGTGGCCTGGAACCGGCGTTATCTGGAGCTGTTCAACTACCCGGACGGCTTGATCAGCGTTGGTCGGCCGATCGCCGACATCATTCGCTACAACGCCGAACGCGGCTTGTGTGGCCCCGGCGAAGCAGAGGTCCACGTCGCCCGGCGCCTGCACTGGATGCGTCAGGGCCGCGCCCATACCTCCGAGCGGCTGTTCCCCAACGGCCGGGTGATCGAGCTGATCGGCAACCCGATGCCCGGCGGCGGTTTCGTCATGAGCTTCACTGACATCACCGCATTCCGCGAGGCTGAACAGGCATTGACCGAGGCCAACGAAGGCCTGGAGCAACGGGTCAGCGAACGGACGCAAGAACTGTCGCAACTCAACGTCGCGCTGACCGAAGCCAAGGGCAATGCCGAGGCGGCCAACCAGTCGAAAACCCGCTTCCTCGCGGCGGTCAGTCACGACTTGATGCAACCCTTGAACGCCGCACGGCTGTTCTCCGCCGCCCTCTCCCATCAGGACGATGGCTTGAGCGGCGAGGCACAGAAACTGGTGCAGCATCTCGACAGCTCGTTGCGTTCAGCTGAAGACCTGATCAGCGACCTGCTGGACATTTCCCGCCTGGAAAACGGCAAGATCAACCCGGATCGCAAGCCGTTCGCGGTCAATGAGCTGTTCGACACCCTCGGTGCCGAATTCAAGGTTCTGGCACAGGAACAGGGTTTGAACTTCCGGGTGCGCGGCAGTCACCTGCGCATCGACAGCGACATCAAGTTGCTGCGACGGATCCTGCAGAACTTCCTGACCAATGCCTTCCGCTATGCAAAAGGCCCGGTCTTGCTGGGAGTGCGCCGGCGACAGGGTGAAATCTGCCTGGAAGTATGGGATCGCGGGCCGGGGATTCCGGAAGACAAGCAGCAAGTGATTTTCGAAGAGTTCAAACGCCTCGACAGCCACCAGACCCGCGCCGAGAAAGGCCTGGGCCTGGGTCTGGCGATTGCCGACGGCTTGTGCCGGGTGCTCGGGCATACCTTGAGCGTGCGTTCATGGCCGGGGCACGGCAGTGTGTTCAGTGTGCGGGTGCCGCTGGCGCGGACGCAGACTGCACAGCCGAGCGCGGCGGTCGAACTCAACGGCAAGCTGCACAGCGGCGCGCAGGTGCTGTGCATCGACAACGAAGACAGCATTCTGATCGGCATGAACAGCCTGCTCACGCGTTGGGGTTGCCAGGTGTGGACGGCGCGCAACCGCGAGGAGTGCGCGGCGCTGCTCAACGATGGCGTGCGGCCGCAACTGGCGCTGGTGGACTTCCATCTTGATCACGGCGAGACCGGCACTGATCTGATGGCCTGGTTGCGCACTCGCCTGGGCGAGCCGGTGCCGGGGGTGGTGATCAGCGCCGACGGGCATCCAGAAACCGTGGCGCAGGTGCACGCGGCGGGGCTGGATTATCTGGCCAAACCGGTGAAACCGGCGGCCTTGCGGGCCTTGTTGAGTCGCTATTTGCCGCTCTAGAAGAGCGGCTTATTCGGGCAACTCAACCAAGCCGTCGGCGTCAGTCATCGCGCGCTCCAGCAGGTCTGAGGGCAGGCTCTTGCTGGCTCGCGCGCCGAGCAGTTTGAGCTGCTCGCTGCGGCTGACAAGGTTGCCGCGCCCTTCTGTCAGTTTGTTTCGCGCTGCACTGTAGGCTTTGTCCAGTTGCTGCAGACGATTGCCGACCTCGTCCAGATCCTGAATGAACAACACGAACTTGTCGTACAGCCATCCGGCACGCTCGGCGATTTCCCGGGCGTTCTGGCTCTGGCGCTCTTGCTTCCACAGGCTGTCGATGACGCGCAGTGTGGCGAGCAGCGTGGTCGGGCTGACGATCACGATGTTGCGATCGAAAGCTTCCTGGAACAACGTCGGCTCGGCTTGCAACGCCGCGGAAAACGCCGCTTCGATCGGCACGAACAGCAAGACGAAATCGAGGCTGTGCAGGCCTTCCAGTCGCTTGTAGTCCTTACCGGCCAAGCCTTTGACGTGACTGCGCAGCGACAGCACATGCTGTTTCATGGCGATCTGGCCGATGGCATCGTCGTCGGCCGCCACGTATTGCTGATACGCCGTGAGGCTGACCTTGGAGTCGACCACCACCTGCTTGTCGCCCGGCAGGTAAATGATCACGTCCGGCTGGAAGCGCTCGCCGTCCGGGCCCTTGAGGTTGACTTGGGTCTGGTACTCGCGGCCCTTCTCCAGACCGGCATGTTCGAGGACTCGTTCGAGGATCAGTTCGCCCCAGTTGCCCTGGGTTTTCTGGCCTTTCAGGGCGCGGGTCAGGTTGGTTGCTTCATCGCTCAGACGCAGGTTCAGTTGCTGCAGGCGCTCCAGTTCCTTGGCCAGCGAGAAGCGCTCGCGGGCTTCGGCCTGATAGCTTTCCTCGACCCGTTTTTCGAAGGACTGGATGCGTTCTTTCAGCGGATCAAGCAACTGACCGAGGCGTAGCTGGCTGGTTTCGGCGAAACGCTGTTCTCTTTCATCGAAGATCTTGCCAGCCAGTTCGGCGAACTGGGCGCGCAACTCGTCTCGGGATCCTTGCAGGTCATCGAGACGCTGTTGATGGCTTTCCTGCTGCTCACGCAATTCGGCATTCAGTGAAGCGGCCTGAGCGTCCAGACGCCGCAATTCGGCTTCCTTGCTGGCGCGTTCGAGGTTCCAGGCGTGGGCGGCGTCACGGGCATCGTCGCGTTCGATCTGCAACAGTTCGACTTCCCGGCGCACGGCCGCGAGATCGGCTTGTTTAGAAGCATTGGCCTGGCCGAGATCGGCGATTTCGTCACGACAGGCTTCGAGCTGGGCATTGAGGCCGTCCTGGGCCATCTGCGCCATGGCCAGGCGCTCTTCGAGCAACGCAACTTCGGACTCGCCATGACTGGCCCGGCGCTGCAGTTGCCAGGCCAGCGCCAGCAGCGGTAACGCCGCGCCTGCCAAGCCGAGCAAGATGCTGGTCAAGTCCATCGCCATAGTGATTCCCGCCGATCCGATAAAACCTGAAGGTTAACCAAGGCATCAGGTCTTGGACAGCTCAGTCTTCGATCAGGCCGAGTTCCTGTTGCGCACGTCGATCACCCGCGCGGGCGGCCTGACGCAGCAGGTCCTGGCCGATACGGCGATCCCGGGCGTTGCCGCACTCCCGGCACATCAACTGGCCAAGGCGGCTTTGAGCCGCGACCACGCCTTCCCGGGCCGGTTGCTTGAGCAGGCGGCCGGCGAGGTGTTTGGCATTCTGGCTGTCGCCCAGGCGCGGGCTGTCGAGCAGCCATTCGGCCACGCGCACGGAAAATCGCTTGGGAGCGGTAACACGAGGGGGTAGAGAGGTAACAGAATCTGGAGCTGAGCGAAACTTCATAAAGCACTGTGGGACAGATCGGAGGGCGCGCCACTCTACTCTTTTTTTCGCACAGGTAAAGTCGAAAAAAACCCGGCACGCCCGTGCTAGAGCAAGCGCTCGGGACAATCCACAGAAGCTGTGGATAACTCAGTGGACAACCGCCCTCCACACGCCGCAAAGCCTTGTGGAATGGGGCCCGCAGTCAAACTGACGATTTTTTCACCAGTAAAAAAAAGCGATGTTTTTCATTGACTTAAACTTTCGTTACAGGCAGCCACCGGGGTCAGGATCGATGTGACAGCGTGGTTACCGTCCGCGCAACTAATGTGCACAAGTACCTGTTACTCGGTTATATCGGTGCGCTTTTTCGGGTCGTTTTGGCAGCCGGGCTGGGGATAAGCCCTTGCGCTGCGCTGGTTCGGCTTGCCCTTTGCGACGACCAGCGGTCGGAATGTGAGCCAAATCAGTGCTGGGCCGGGGCTTGAGGGACAATCTGTTGGTCCTTTTTAAAAATCAGGTTTGCCTTCCTCGAAGTGTTCCGTTAGTATCCGCGGCGTTAGTACCAAGCTGAAAGTCAATTCCGGTCGAACAAACCCCACGGTCAGCCTTCTTCCAAAGAAGCCTCCTCCGACAAAGCGGGACCGACCCCTCGATGGTTTCCAGGTAAATCTTGCGACGACACAGCCTTTGAATCGAATGCAAAGGGTGTTGCGAAGAGCACTTACTCTGACCGAACCAACCTGCAAATTGATCAGGATCTTCACCCCGGGCCCAGAACCTTTGCCCTCGATGTGTTGCCTGCCCTCCTAAGTACCTACCTGCCAGCCCAAGCGCGCCAACTTATCAGCGCTTCAAACTGGCTGCTTTGTTCCAGTCGGGTTCTTCGTTCGACCAATGGTGGTCGGCGTTACTGGAACGTTTTAACGTTGCACGGTTCTTATCCGTGTCATTTGTAGGAACACCTAATAACTATGTCTACTCAAATCCAGACTCAGGATGCCATTCGCACCCTAACCAACGCTTTTGCTCCAATGAACTGCCTGATCATGGCCGCTCGCAAAGGCTGTTTCAGCTTCACCGTGGTCAATGAACACGGGATCGCCCGCCACAGCGAGCGTCTGTACCCTGATCAGTACTCCAGCGCCGAACCGCTGCAGGCCGTGATTGATCGCACCCGTCAGGCATTGATCGCCTGAGAGGCCGAAATGGCTGCAAAAGCAAAAGCCCCGCCTGAAACGCGGGGCTTTTTATTGCCCGATGTTTCTCTTTTTACCCTCCGCGGTTAAGCACCAACCGATATAACGGTTATAACTGCCCGCCGGAAATATTTTAAAAACAGGCCTTTACGTCGCGAATATGACACTACACTTCAACTCAAGCGGCGTGATCCGCTTCCGGCGGGCCTGAGTCGATTCACAGCTGCCAAGCTCCCCTTCAGGTCTCGCCGCCCAATAACAAGATCCGAGGGTTTTATGGGTATCGCTGCCAGCGAACTGTGCCGCTATGTGATCCGTCCCACGCTGATTTATCTGGGACGTCACTGCGCCACCGCCGAATCCCTGCTGCTGGGCATCGCCGCCAGCCAGTCCGCCCTTGGTTCCGCCTTGCATGACCGCCGTGGCCACGGCCTGTACCGGATTGCCGAGCATCGCCACCAGGCGCTCTGGGATCATTATCTGGCGCTCGATCCGGAGCGCGCCAGCCTGGTTCGCGGCCTTGCCAGCCAGCATGCCTTTCTCAGCGGCCCGCACCTCGAACTGACCGTCAATCTGCGTTATGCCACAGCCATCGCCTGGCTGCTGGTGGAAGAACAAAACCCCACCCTCCCCGACCCTGACGATCTGCTGGGAATGGCGCGCATCTGGCGTCAGACCTTTCAGCCCCAGGGTCGGCTGCGTGATTTCACCTGTGCATGGCAGACCTGTGTTTCACCACTGAATCAAGTCGCGTGCTGACTTACCAGTTTCGCAAGATCGTCCAACGGGTCGCGAATCTGGTCTGATTGTCCTACAAAACCGCTCTAACTCAAGCCATACGGACTATAGCGCTGGGACGAAAATGTTGGTAATTTTCGCCCCGGTGATCACCAGGAGTTCTAATAATGAAAAAAGTAATGCTCAAAACCACCCTTAGCCTCGCCGTTTCCTTGGCATCCACGCAGATTTTCGCAGCTGGCTTTGCCATCAACGAACACAGCATCAGCGGGATGGGAACTGGGTACGCCGGGCGATCTTCTTCTGCCGACGACGCAAGCACTGTTTATGGCAACCCTGCCGGCATGTCGCGCATCACGCGCGAACAAGTGACCGGTGGTGTTGCATTCCTCGATGCCAAAACCGATATCAGCGACGCCAGCTCCAGCCCTAACGGCGGCAGCAACAAAGGCGACATGGTGCCCTTCACCTCCGTACCTATGGGCTACTACGTCAAGCCGATCGACGAGCATTGGGCATTCGGCCTGGGTGTGTACGTACCCTTCGGCCTCATCACCGACTATGAAAACGGCTTTGCCGGCCGCTACTTCGGCAGCAAGTCCGAAGTCAAGGTCATTACCTTCCAGCCGACTGTCAGCTACAAATTCAACGACGTGGTGTCGATCGGTTTCGGTCCGACCATCAACCGCATCGACGGCTCGCTGGAATCCAACCTGTCGATCACTCAGGCTGCGCCGGACGGCAAGGTCAAGATCAAGGGTGACGACACCGCACTGGGCTACAACATCGGCGTTCTGGTACAGGCTACCGACACCACTCGCCTGGGTCTGACCTACCACTCGAAAGTCGACTACAAGCTCGAAGGCAACACCAAGGTCAACTACGGTGTGCTGGGCGCGATCGGCCTGGGTGCGAACCAGAAATACGACGCTTCGCTGAAGATCACCACGCCTGAATCCGTGGACTTCTCGGTCACTCAGACGATCAACGACCGCTGGAACGTCTACGCCGGTACCACCTGGACCCGCTGGAGCCAGCTGGAAAAGATCACCGTCAAGAACTCCGGTGTACAGCCTTTGCTGGCTGGCCAGTTCGGCGAGATCACTGAAGAGCAGAACTGGCATGACACCTGGGCTTACGCCATCGGTACGTCCTACCAGCTGAACAAGGAATGGGTACTGCGTACCGGTCTGACTTTCGACCAGGCGCCGACCAACAACGTCGACCGTTCGCCACGCATCCCTACCGGCGACCGTACGATCTTCAGCATCGGTGCCGGCTGGAGCCCGACCGAAGACCTGACCATCGACGTTGCTTACTCGTACCTGCAGGAAGAAAAAGTCAGCATCCGCAACGAGAACGATCGCGGTCAGACCTACAATTCCAAGTATGAAAACTCGGCAAACGGTTTCGGTGTTGGCGCAACCTACCGCTTCTGATGCCACGCGGCGAGGCTAACCCCTCGCCCACTAAAAAGCCCCGCTCTCTCGACAGAGGCGGGGCTTTTTAGTGGGCGTCGATCAGGGTTTCAGAGGCTTCGACGCGATGGCTTTTTCAATCGCAGCCAAAAACTCCGGATCGTCAGGCTTGGTCAGGCTGGAGAAATTGGCGATCACCTTGCCTTGGCGGTCGACCACGTATTTGTAGAAATTCCACTTCGGCGCGCTGCTTTGCGCGGCCAGTACCTGGAACAGGTGGGTGGCTCCGTCACCGCGGACCTTCTGCGGTTCGGTCATGGTGAACGTCACGCCGTAGTTGGCATAGCAGACCTTGGCGGTCTCGGCGCTGTCCTTGGACTCTTGCTTGAAGTCATTGGACGGCACACCAAGCATCTCCAGCCCTTGCGCCTTGTAGCGCTGATTGAGCGCTTCGAGACCTTCGAACTGCGGGGCGAAACCACAGAAGCTGGCGGTGTTGATCACCACCAGGGGTTTGTCGGCGTAGCGCTGGCACAGGTCGATGGATTCCTTGGCCCGCAACTTGGGTAACGAGCCTTGCAGCAGTTCCGGACAGTCCGCGGCCTGGGCCAGTCCGGTCAACGCCATCAGCAACGCGGGAACAGCACACCAGCGCTTGAGCATGTCGGGCATCCTTGAGCAGTCGTCAGAACCCGACGTTACTCGCCCTCAAAGCCTACAGGCAAGCGCCCATGCCCAACTGCATCAGCGCCAGGCCGCCCTGATGCCAGCCCCACCACACCAGCGCCAGCAAGACAGCGCCGAGTGCGGTGATGGCGATTCGTGGCCAGATTCGCTTCATGCCGCGCTCGTACGGGCCTGCAGACGCTCGACCGGACGCTCGCGCACCGGCCAGTTCAGCGCGGCCGCCAACAGGCTCAAGAGAATCGCCACTTGCCAGATCAAGTCATAACTCCCGGTCCGGTCATACACCACCCCACCCAGCCAGCCGCCGAGGAATGAGCCGAGCTGGTGGAACAGGAACACGATCCCGCCGAGCATGGACAGGTTTCGCACGCCAAACAAGGTTGCCACCGTACCGTTGGTCAACGGCACCGTCGACAGCCACAGGAAACCCATCGCCATACCGAACAGATACGCCGTAGTCGTCGTCACCGGCAGCCACAGGAACAGCACGATCACCACCGCCCGCAGCAGGTACAGCCCGGTCAGCAAACGCGGCTTGGACATGCGTCCGCCGAGCCAGCCGGCGGTGTAGGTGCCGAAGATGTTGAACAGCCCGATCAACGCCAGCACGGTAGTGCCGACGGTGGCCGGCAGATGCTGGTCGACCAGATAGGCCGGCAGGTGCACACCGATGAACACCACCTGGAAACCACAGACGAAGAAACCAAACGCCAGCAGCCAGAACCCGGAGTGCGAGCAGGCTTCGCGCAGGGCTTCAGACAGCGTTTGCTCATGGCCGAGCACCGGCAGCGGCTTGTCCTTGAGCATGCTCACCAGCGGCACGATCAGCGCCACCAGCAGACCCAGCACCAGCAATGCCGCCGACCAGCCCAGCCAGCCAATCAGTCCGAGGGTGCCCGGCAGCATCGCAAATTGGCCGAAAGAACCAGCGGCGCTGGCGATACCCATGCCCATACTGCGTTTTTCCGGCGGAACGGCACGACCGACCACGCCGAGAATCACCGAGAAAGAAGTGCCGGACAGCCCGATGCCGATCAGCAAACCGGCACTCAGGGACAGGCCCAACGCCGTTTCCGACAGCCCCATGAACACCAGGCCCAAAGCGTAAAGCACACCGCCGATCAGCACCACTTTCGCTGCACCAAAACGGTCAGCCAGTGCGCCAGTGAACGGTTGCGCCAGGCCCCAGATCAGGTTCTGCAAGGCAATGGCGAAGGCGAATACCTCACGGCCCCAACCGAACTGGGCGCTCATTGGTGACAGGAAAAGCCCGAAACCGTGCCGCACGCCCAATGACAACGCCAGAATCAGCGCACTCCCCAGCAACACCCAACCGCACGTTCGCCACATTGAACTCATTGTTATTCTCCAGTCGCGGGTATATACCCGCTTAGATTCGGAAAAAACCGGCCCTCAGGCCAGTTCATCCAACAGCCGCAGCAAGGTTTCACGCTTCTCGGCACCCAGTCGGTCGATCAACCGCTGTTGCGCCGCTTCCCAGGCCGGCAAGGCTGCTTCCAGGCGTTGTGCGCCGGTTTCGGTGAGCCGGACGATGCGGTTGCGCATGTCTTCGCCCTCCGCCAGCGCCACCAGCCCTTCGCCTTCCAGCACCCGCAGATTACGCCCGAGAGTGCTGCGATCCAGCCCCATGGCCTCGGCCAGTTCGGAAATGCTCGGTTGATCCAGGCGCTGCAGATTGCACAGCAAAGAATACTGGGCGACGTTGATCCCGAAGCCGTCGAGAGCGCCGTCGTAATGCCTGCTGACGCCACGCGCGGCACGACGCAGGTTGGTGCACAAACACTGAGAAGGAAGCATGATGCGTGTATATACCCGCGAGTCCGTTAAATCAAGTTACAGATCAAAACAAGGCCAGCCCGACCAGCACTGCCGTCTCCAACAATTCCAGCAGTCCGCCCGCCGTATCGCCCGTGGTTCCGCCCAGTCGCCGCACCATCAAATGCCGCAGCCAGATGAACACCACGACCGACAGCAGCAGTGCCACAACAGCGTTGAACCCGGCGATCAGCACGCACACCGCCGCACTCACCACCAGCACCTGCCAACCCGTCTTGCGCGGTAGATGATCGGCCAGCGCCTGCCCCAACCCGCCGGCCCGTACATAGGTTGTGGTAAGGAACAGTCCGAGCAGCGCTGCCCGGCCAAGCAACGGCACGATGATCAACACCAAGCCTTGTTTTTGCTCGATCAACGCTAGCAACGCGGCGAACTTGAGCAGTAACACCAACACCAGCGTCACCACTGCTATAGGCCCGCTGCGCGGGTCTTTCATGATCGTCAGTGTGCGCTCACGATCACCGAAACCACCGAGCCAGGCATCGGCGCTGTCAGCCAGGCCATCAAGGTGCAGCGCGCCGCTTAACAGCACCCACACTGTCAGCAACAACGCTGCATGCAACAGCAATGGCGCGCCGGCCAAAGCGATGTTCAGCGCCCAGAGAATCACGCCGAACAACAAGCCCACCAGCGGATAAAACAGCAGCGAACGTCCAAGCTGTTCAGGCGCCGGCATGCCCGGCAGACGAATCGGCAGGCTGCTGAGAAATTGCAGGGCGATCCACAGGGGCAGCATGTCAGCACACTTCCTTGAGCGAACCATCGGCCTTGACGATCAGCGAAAACAGCGCGCCGTGAGCGACTTCGACATTCAGCAGTTGTTCACGGGGCAAACCACGAGCCCGCGCCAGCAACAGACGCATGACGCCACCATGACTGACCAGCAACACCCGTTCCCCCGCATGTGCCGCGTGCAAGCGCATGACCGCCGCCAGCACCCGCGCTGAAAAATCGCTGACCGCCTCACCCTGCGGCGGAGTAAACGCATAGGGATCAGCCCAGAACAGCCCAAGCGCTTCGGCATCGGTTTCCATCAACGCCGCCGCGCTCTGTCCTTCCCAGGCACCGAAATGCAGCTCTTGCAGATCCTTGTCCAGAGACACCGACAGATCCCGCTGCGCGCCCAACTCATCAGCGAATCGCGCGCAACGCTGCAACGGCGAACTGACCAGCCGATCCCACGGCCCCTGCCCGATCACAGCCTCGCGCATCTGCGCCCAGCCCTTTTCGGTCAGTGCATCGTCGAGACTGCCGCGCAGGCCGCCGCCGAGTTCGGTTTCACCGTGGCGCAGCAGGTCCAGACGCAAGATCATGCGGGGCGGTCCGCCACCGCCGCTTCGGCGAAGGTCGCCATCTGCCCGTGCAGGTCGCAGGCCAGACGCAGCAACGGCACCGCCAGCGCAGCGCCACTGCCCTCGCCCAGGCGCAGGCCCAGTTCAAGAAGCGGTTCGGCGCCCAGGGTTTCCAGCACATGGCGATGGCCCGGCTCCGCGCCGCGATGCCCGAACAGCAGCCATTCACGGCAGGCCGGATTCAGACGCACGGCCACCAACGCCGCGACCGTGCAGATGAAACCGTCCACCAGCACCGCCACACCTTCCTGAGCGCACGCCAGATACGCGCCAACCAACGCTGCAATCTCGAAGCCGCCGAGATTGAACAGGGTCTGCAACGCATCACCGCGTTGTGCCGCATGCAGCGCCAGCGCCCGCTCGATCACCTGCGCCTTGTGGCTGACGCCTTCGGCATTCAACCCCGTACCGGGGCCGGTCAGATGGGCTACCGGGCAATCGAGCAGCGCACAGGCCAGCGCACTGGCAGCCGTGGTGTTGCCGATACCCATTTCACCGCCGATGAACAATTGCGCACCCGCCGCCTTCGCGCGCAGCACGCTGTCGCGACCGCCCTGCAAGGCAAGTTCACCTTGAGCCGAAGTCATCGCCGGCCCCTTGGCGAAATTCGCCGTGCCCGGGCCTATGTTCAGGTGACGCACACCCGGCAGGTTCAACGACGGGTTCACAGTGCCCAGATCTACCACTTCAAGCTGCGCACCGAGTTGCCGCGCCAGCACACTGATCGCCGCGCCGCCGCTGACGAAGTTCAGCAGCATCTGCCCGGTAACTTCCTGCGGAAAAGCCGAAACGCCTTCGGCGACAACGCCGTGGTCACCAGCAAAAATCGTGATCCAGACCTGATCGAGTGTCGGCTTGATCCGGCCCTGCAATCCGGCCAGTTGCACCGCTACCGATTCGAGCTGCCCAAGGGAGCCGGCAGGTTTGGTCAATTGCTGCTGACGCGCCGCCGCGTTTTCAACGGCGTCCGTATCCACCGGTTTGCACGGGTTCAGCCACCAGGTTTGGGTCATAACGCAGGTCCTTTCAGAGTCAGGGGCAGGCCGGCGACCGTCAGGACGACTCGCTGACAACGCTCGGCCAGAGCTTGATGCAGCCAACCGGCTTCATCGACGTAGCGGCGAGTCAATTCGCCCAGCGGCACGACACCCATTCCGGTCTCGTTGCTGACAAAAATGATTTCACCCGGCAGCGAAGCCAGGCATTCCAGCAACGCTTCGCGTTCGGCGGCGAGACGTTCGGCGTCATCGAGCATCAGCAGATTGGTCAGCCACAGCGTCAGGCAATCCACCAACAGGCAACGCTGGGCGCTGGCGGTTTCGCGCAGCACACGGGCCAGTTCCAGCGGCTCTTCAATCAACGCCCATTCAGCGGGACGGCGGGCGCGATGATGGGCGACACGCTCATTCATTTCGCCGTCCAGCGGCTGACTGGTGGCGATGTACGTCACCGCCAGCGCGCCGTCAGCGGCGAGTTTTTCGGCCAGGCGACTTTTGCCGGAGCGGGCACCGCCGAGGATCAACTGGAGCATGGGGACATTCCACAGAGTTCACGTAACAGCCCGGTATCCAGGTGCTTCTCCACCAGATCCGCCAACCGCTCGATGTCGCGTTCGCGCAAGCCGTGGTAATCCACCTCCTGCACATCGTTCAAACCGGCCCAGCGCAACAGCGCCGCACTGGCCGCCGGCGATTCGAACAGGCCGTGCAGGTAGGTGCCGAATATCTGCCCATCGAGACTTTGTGCACCATCGCAGCGACCGTCGGCCAGATGCACAGCGGCGTTTTCCAGCGCAGCCCCGGTCGTCACACCGGCATGAATTTCATAACCGCTGACCTCGGCATCTTCCAGCGCCAGACGCCCCCGCACATTGCGCAACTGCTTCTCGGCTTCGAGCTGCGTTTCGAACGCCAGCAGGCCCAGACCGGCGCTGGAACCCGGCGCGCCTTCAAGGCCTAGCGGATCATGGACCTGCTCGCCGAGCATTTGCAGACCACCGCAGATTCCCAGTAGCTTGCCGCCGTAACGCAGATGGCGGTTGATGGCGAACTCCCAGCCATTGGCGCGCAGATACGCCAAATCGCTACGGACGCTTTTCGAGCCCGGCAGGATGATCAGGTCGGCCGGCGGAATCGCCTGCCCCGGGCCGATGAATTGCAGATCCACCTGCGGATGTAGACGCAACGGATCGAAATCGGTGTGGTTGCTGATGCGTGGCAGTACCGGCACCACCACTTTCAAGACTTGCTCGGCCTTGTCAGTCTGACGCTGGTCGATACCGTCCTCGGCCTCCAGATGCAGATCCATCACGTACGGCAACACACCCACGACGGGTTTGCCGGTGCGCTGCTCCAGCCAGTCGAGGCCCGGTTGCAGCAAGGCGATGTCGCCACGAAAACGGTTGATGATAAAGCCCTTCACCCGTGCCTGCTCGCTCGGTGACAGCAGTTCCAGCGTGCCCACAAGATGGGCAAACACGCCGCCACGATTGATGTCGGCGATCAACAGCACCGGGCAGTCCACCGCTTCGGCGAAGCCCATGTTGGCGATGTCACCGGCGCGCAGGTTGATCTCCGCCGGCGAGCCCGCGCCTTCGACCATCACCAGCGGATACGCGGCACTCAAGCGCTCATGGGAAGCGAGAACCGCCTGCATGGCGATGGCTTTGTAGTCGTGATAGGCAACGGCGTTCATGCTGGTGACCGCACGCCCGTGGATGATGACCTGGGCGCCGGTGTCGCTGTTGGGCTTGAGCAGTACCGGGTTCATGTCGGTGTGCGGTTCAAGATGCGAGGCCTGCGCCTGCACCGCTTGCGCCCGGCCGATCTCGCCGCCGTCGGCAGTCACCGCACTGTTAAGCGCCATGTTCTGCGGTTTGAATGGCACCACGGCAAGACCCTGACGGGTCGCCCAGCGGCACAGCGCTGTTACCAGCGTACTTTTGCCGGCATCGGAGGTGGTGCCTTGCACCATTAAAGTGGTCATGCGGGTGTCTTTTCCATAGAGCGGTGCACGGCGAACGCTTGCAGGGCCTGCTCAAGACGCGCCTCATCGGCCGCATTGGCCGGCAGACCGAAACGCAGGCTGCTGTTGTGCGTGAAGAGACGCAGGAGGATGCCGCGACGAGCCATGAATTCGTGAAGTGCGTGAGCATGCTCGGTGATCAGCCACTGGAACAGCGCACAGCCACCCTGAGGCTTGAAGCCGTAGCGTTCGAGCAACGCAGCCAGACGCTCGCTGGCTTCATCACTGCGGATTCGCTGACGAGTGTGGCCTTCGGTGTCTTGCAGGCAGGCCTGCCCCAGCACGCGGGTCGGCCCGCTGACAGCCCAGGGCCCCACCTGCTCGGCCAGTAAACGGAGCAACTTGCGCTCGGCCAGTACGAACCCGAGCCGCACACCGGCCAGACCGAAAAACTTGCCGAACGAACGCAACACGATCAGTCCGACCTGATGGGCATGCGGCGCCAGGCTCAATTGCGGGGTGTTGTCCATGAACGCTTCATCGACCACCAGCCAGCCGCCGCGCTGGGCCAGCCGTGCGTGCCAGTCGAGCAACTTCGCCGGAGTCAGGTTCAGGCCAGAGGGATTGTTCGGGTTGACCACCACCAGCACGTCGAGGCTGTCGAGGAAGAAATCGACTTCCTGCTCCAGCACTTCGCGGACGATGTAACCACTGCGCCGCCAGGCCTCGGCATGCTCGGCATAACACGGCGACAGCACACCGACCTTGCCGGCCCGGCGCAGTCGCGGCAGCAACTGAATGGCCATCTGCGAACCGGCTACCGGCAGCACTTGCGCGGCGCCGTAGTAGTCGCACGCTGCCTGCTCCAGGCCGTCATCGGTTTCCGGCAAGCGCGCCCACGCCCGCAGCGGGATGTCCGGGACCGGGAACGGCCACGGCGCGAGGCCGGTGGACAGGTCGAGCCAGTCTTCTTCCGCGATACCGTATTCGAGCGCCGCCCTGCGCAGCCGGCCACCGTGCTCAAGCATAGAATTCAGCCCCCACGCAGAGAATCAGCAGCCATAACCATACCCCGCGCTGGACCAATTGCCAGCCGCGATCGATGGAATCGGCGTCGGCTGGCATGCCCTCGCCCAGTTGCGGACGCTCGTGCAGCTCACCGTGGTATATCGCCGGCCCGCCCAACTGGACGCCCAAGGCACCTGCGCCGGCGGCCATCACCGGGCCTGCGTTCGGGCTGTCCCATTTCGGTGCCTGGGTGCGCCAGCATTTCAGCGCGAGTCGGGTCTTGCCCAGCAGCGCGTAGGTCAACGCCACCAAACGTGCAGGAATGTAGTTGAGGACGTCGTCGATCTTTGCCGCGGCCCAGCCGAAACGCTCGAAACGTTCGTTGCGGTAACCCCACATCGCGTCGAGGGTGTTGCTCAGGCGATAGAGCACCACGCCCGGCGCACCAGCCACGACAAACCAGAAGATCGCGGCGAACACCGCATCGCTGCCGTTCTCCAGCACCGATTCGGTGGCAGCGCGGGCGACGGCGGTACTGTCCAGTTCACTGGTCTGGCGGCTGACCAGGTAACCCACTCGCTTGCGCGCCTCCTCCAGATCATCGCTGCGCAGGGCCTTGGCGACCGGCTCGACGTGCTCACCCAGGCTGCGCATGCCGAGGGCGCAATACAGCGCAAGAATCTCGACGATCCAGCCCACATACGGCGCCCAGGAAAACGCGGTGGCCAGCAGGGTCAGCGGCAACACCGCGATCACCCACGCGGTGACACCATGGCTGCGCCAGCCGCGCCCTCCGGTATTGAAACGTTGCTCGATGCGCCCGGCAAAATTGCCGAACGCCACCAGCGGATGCCAGCGTTTCGGTTCACCCAGCAGCGCGTCCAGCGCAATTGCGGCGACACTCAGCAACGCCACACTCATTGACTCACTCCCCAGAAATTTTCATACAGCAGCTCGTTGAGCGGACGCGCCTGCGCCCACCCTTCGAGTACCAGCATCGGCGCCGGATAGAATTCCTTGACCGGCCCCAGACAAAGCACCGCCAGCGGCTTGGCCCCGGCCGGCAGTCTCAGCAGATCGGCCAGTGCCTGCGGCTCGAACAGCGACACCCAGCCCATGCCCAGGCCTTCGGCGCGCGCGGCCAGCCACAGGTTCTGGATCGCGCAGGACAATGAGGCCATGTCCATTTCCGGCAGCGTGCGACGGCCGAAAATGTATCGTTCGCGATCGTCCATCAACGCCGCGACCAACACTTCCGCGCAGTCGTTGATGCCTTCGACCTTGAGCTTCATGAACTCGTCGCTGCGCTCGCCGAGGGCTTCGGCGGTGCGCACGCGTTCTTCTTCAACAAGGTTCTGGATCTGGCCACGCAAGGCGCGGTCGCTGATACGGATGAAGCGCCACGGCTGCATCAGGCCGACGCTCGGTGCCTGATGTGCAGCCTCAAGCAATCGGCGCAACAGTTCCGGCTCGAGCGTGCCACCGCTGAAGTGGCGCATGTCGCGGCGTTCGGCGATGGCGCGGTAGACCGCTTCGCGCTCGGCGTCAGTGAAGGCGTTGTCGGTCATGGCACCAACAGTGCGGCAATCGCCGACGGATTCGACGGGAAGTAAAAATGCACGTACGAAGCGGTCATCCGACCTTCCCGATACACCGCTTCTGCGCCGCGCCCGCCATTGGGGCTGTGGCCACGGGCGATGGGTGCCAGTTCGGTGGTGGTAAGGGAATGGTGATAAGTGTGGCCGCGCAACTGGCCTTCCGGCATGTCGACCTCTTGCAAGGCCAGCGCGGCCAGACGTTTCTGCATCACGGCATCGCCACTCAGCAGGCCGACCAAGTCAGCGCGGGTGCCTTCGACATCGGTCAACGAATCCAGCAGATAGAGCATGCCGCCACATTCGGCGAGTAACGGTTTTCCGGCGGCGTGATGCGCGCGGATCGCACGGAGCATGTCGGTGTTCTGCGACAAGGCAACGTGATGCAATTCTGGATAACCGCCGGGCAAGTACAAACTGTCAGCGCCAGGCAATTGCGTATCGCGGATCGGCGAGAAGAAACTCAGCTCCGCGCCCATCGCCCGCAACAAATCGAGACTGGCGCCGTAGGTAAAGGCGAAAGCTTCATCGCGGGCGACGGCGATTCGCACGCCTTCGAGCAGCCTTTCGGTCCTGCCGATTTCAGGCGCGGCGAATTCCACGGCCGGTGGCAGCGCTACCTCGCAAGTGCCAGCCAGCGCTTCGGCGGCGGCGTCGAGGCGCACGTCGAGGTCATTGAGTTCGCTGGCCTGCACCAGACCGAGGTGGCGACTTGGCAGTTCGATCCCGGTTTCCCGGGACAACGCGCCATACCAGCGTAGGCCTTCAGTCAGACTGCCTTCGAGCAACTGCGCGTGACGCACTGTGCCAACGCGGTTGGCCAGCACGCCGGCGAACGGCAAGTCCGGCTGATAGCGCGCCAGGCCCAGCGCCAAGGCGCCGAAGGTCTGGGCCATGGCCGTGCCGTCGATCACGCCGAGTACCGGCACGCCAAAATGCCGCGCCAGATCGGCGCTCGACGGCGTGCCATCGAACAAGCCCATCACGCCTTCGATCAGGATCAGATCCGCTTCAGCGGCGGCTTCCCACAGCAGACGACGACTTTCCTGCTCGCCGACCATCCACATGTCCAATTGATAGACCGGCGCACCGCTGGCGCGCTCGAGGATCATCGGGTCAAGAAAGTCCGGGCCGCACTTGAACACGCGAACCTTGCGCCCCTGATTGCGGTGCAGACGCGCCAACGCGGCGGTGACGGTGGTCTTGCCCTGGCCGGAGGCCGGCGCGGCGATCAGTACCGCCGGGCAGTGACGTGGTTGATTCAAAGTTCGACGCCTTTCTGCGCTTTGATACCGGCCTGGAAGGCGTGCTTGATCATGCCCATTTCGGTGACGGTGTCGCCCATCTCGATCATTTCCGGCTTGGCGGCGCGACCGGTGACGATCACGTGCTGCATCGGCGGACGGGCCTGCAGATCGCTGAGCACCTGATCGAGGTCGAGGTAACCGTGCTTGAGGGCTATGTTCAGTTCATCGAGCACCACCAGACCGATTGACGGATCACGCAGCAGCTCGCGGGAGACTTCCCATGCCGCTTCGGCGGCGGCGATGTCGCGCTGGCGATCCTGGGTTTCCCAGGTAAAGCCTTCGCCCATCACATGAAAACGAACCTGCTCGGGGAAGCGGCGGAAGAACAGCTCTTCACCCGTGCTGTTGCGTCCCTTGATGAACTGCACCACGCCGCACTGCATGCCGTGGCCCATGGCGCGGGCGAGCATGCCGAACGCCGAGCTGCTTTTGCCTTTGCCGTTGCCGGTGAGCACCAGCACCAGGCCGCATTCGTCGGGCGAGTTGGCGATGCGCTCGTCGATCACGGCTTTTTTGCGCTGCATGCGCGCCAGGTGGCGCTCGTCGCGTTCAGGGGAATCAGTCATGGGGGAGCTCTCCGTTGAGGCTGGATAACGGCGGGCAGGCACAAGAATAGACGGCAACAAGCCTGGCATCGCCCACCGTGACGCCGCTGGATGGATCAGGCCGGTCTCCGGGCTCATGAGCGGCTTGCACCAGGCTGCGCGCCTTCCCGCTTTGAGCAGTGGCATCCGACGCAGCTTTCACTCATTTACCGTTGCGGGGGCAGCGCCGGGATCGTGATGGCTCTTCGCGTGAAGACCCTCCTCACCGGCTTCCCTGTTTCACTCTGTCGACAGCGGTCACAGAGCACCTGAAACAAGCCGCGAAGGTTAGAGGGTTGGGGGTGGAGCGTCAAATGAAGAGGCTCCCTGAAAGCGAATAACTGCCGTCGATCAATTATCTGACGCCAATCTTGTGCCACACTGTCAGCAGTGATATCAAAGAGCCATGCTTTTTGACTGCAGAGAGCACATCACAATAACAAGGGAGAGCACCATGCAAGGCATGATCATCAGCAATCCGCGGCTGGAATTCCTGCGCCCGGTGCTGGAACGCTGGTTTGACTGTATCGACCGCTACAACGCCGTGCGCGGCGACAATGACACGCCTTACTGGCATGACGAAAAAGCCAACCTCGGCCTGCTGTCAGCCGCCGCCTGGATGGCCGAATTGGTGACCCTGCGTGACACCGCCACCCGCAAGCAGAACGAGGAAGGCGAACGCAATGCCCGCGCCGACCTGTTCCTGGCCGGCGCCGAAGATCGCGCCTACATTCAGGCGACCCAGCGCTGGCCGCGCGTCAACAGCCTGAATCTGACTCAGGCCCTGGCCGATATCACCAGCGACGCCAAGCGCATCAGCTACGCCAGCGATCTCAAACTCGGCTGCCTGTTCGTCGCCCCACAGAAAGCCCAGCACAGCGCCAGCCCGGAAGAGTTGCAGGACATGGTCGACGACCTGCAAAAGGAACACACCTGCGCCGTCGCCTGGTACTTTCCCTACGCCTACCGCAAATTGCGCAGCGAAGCCGGCAACTATCACCCCGGCATTGCCGTGCTTTTCAAGGAAGCCCGCGGCTGAGGGTTGAACCATCGGGCTTGTGCGCTTCTCTATGACTAAGAATGCATTCATAGGGAAGATCAGTAATGCGCAAGCCCCACCTCGTTTTCGTCATCGCACTCGCCGGAGGGCTCACCGCCTGTGGTGAATCCTCCAGCCTGCAAGTCTCGGACGGCACCGGCCCGTCCCCCAAACTGCCCGAACCGAACAAGACCCTGATCCCGACTGTGAACATCGCCCCGGCGATCGGCTGGCCGGCCGGCGCGAAACCGACGCCAGCGGCAGGCACTCAGGTAGCGGCGTTTGCCGAGAATCTCGATCACCCGCGCTGGCTCTACGTGCTGCCCAACGGCGATGTGCTGGTGGCGGAAACCAATGCACCGCCGAAACCGGACGATGGCAAAGGCATACGCGGCTGGGTGATGAAAAAAGTCATGGGCCGCGCCGGTGCCGGCGTACCGAGCCCGAACCGCATCACCCTGCTGCGTGATGCCGATCATGATGGCGTGGCCGAGACCCGCACGGTGTTCCTGCAGAACCTTAACTCGCCGTTCGGCATGACTCTGGTCGGCAACGATCTGTACGTGGCCGACACCGATCGCCTGTTGCGCTTCAACTACGAGCCCGGCGCGACCGAAATCAAGAGCCAGCCGATCAAGGTCGTGGATCTGCCGGGCGGCCCGCTCAACCATCACTGGACCAAGAACGTCATCGCCAGCAAGGACGGCAGCAAGCTGTACGTCACGGTCGGCTCGAACAGCAACGTCGGCGAAAACGGCCTGGATCAGGAAGAAGGTCGCGCAGCGATCTGGGAAGTGGACCGGGCGACCGGCAATCACCGAATCTTCGCTTCGGGCATCCGCAACCCCAACGGCCTGGCCTGGGAGCCGAAAAGCGGCGCGCTATGGACGGCGGTAAACGAGCGGGACGAGATCGGCAGCGATCTGGTGCCGGACTACATCACCTCGGTCAAGGATGGCGGCTTCTATGGCTGGCCGTTCAGCTATTACGGCCAGCATGTCGATGTCCGCGCCGAGCCACAAAACCTGGATCTGGTGGCCAAGGCCATCGCTCCGGATTACGCCGTTGGGCCGCACACCGCTTCACTGGGCCTGACCTTCGCCGAGGGCGCCACACTGCCGGCCCAATTCAAGGAGGGCGCATTCATCGGCCAGCACGGCTCGTGGAACCGCAAGCCACACAGTGGCTACAAGGTGATCTTCGTGCCGTTCAGCGCCGGTAAGCCGAGCGGCACACCGGTGGATGTACTGACCGGCTTCCTCGACAAGGACGAGAACGCCCTGGGTCGCCCGGTTGGCGTGGTGATTGATCAGCAAGGTGGATTGCTGGTCGCGGACGATGTGGGAAACAAGGTGTGGCGGGTGACGGCGGCCAAATAGCCCAAACCCTGAAACAAAAAAACCGTGGGAGCCAATATGTCCCCACGGTTTTTTATTGATTCGCAGCTTTACGGGTTATGCGCCAGATGTTCCGGCTGTAGAACGCGCTTGGCACTCAGATAAGCCTTCTGCCAATACGCTTTCGAAAGGCTGTCCAGCTTCACCGTACCGCCGGTGGCCGGGGCGTGAACGAAGCGCCCTTCCCCGACATAAATTCCCGCATGACTGACCTGAGAGCCGCCATTGGTGGCGAAGAAGATCAGGTCGCCGGTTTGCAGCCCTTCCTTGCCGACATTCGGCGCCTGCATGACGATCAACTCGCGCGTGGAACGCGGCAAGCTGATGCCGGCCGCATCGCGGTAGACAAAACCGATCAGGCCGCTGCAATCGAAGCCCGAGTCCGGCGTGTTGCCGCCCCAGCGATAAGGCGTACCCACAAGCCCGAGCGCGCGGAACAGCACATCTTCGGCGGCGGGAGAAAAAGCCTGGGAGGATCCGAACACAATCGGCGCGCGAACCACAGGGGCTGGCGGCGGAGTGCGGCTGGCGCATGCGCTGAGCAGCGCTGCGAAAAACATCAGGGCAAGGCGGGCCGTCATCGTCATAAGCAGAACATCCTGATCTGGCTGCGGCTTTTACTGCCGATTCGACAGAAAACAAAACCGCCTGCGTTGGGACGCAGGCGGTTTGCCATCAATATAGATCAGGATTCTAGCGGCTACGCGGCAAACTTCAAGTAAGACTTTAACTTCACCTTGTAAAGTTTAAGCCTATTGCCCCTGAAGGACCGCTTGTCGCCACGAGCGTGGCGACAAAGGAGTGATTACTTGCGAGCGGTAACCACGGTTGGAGCGTTCGCCAAAGCGCGTTTGGCTTCGATGAAGGTCTTGCTCCAGTAGCTGTCACCCAAGCTGTCGATGCGGACACCGCCACTGCGACGACTGCTGGAGTGAATGAACTGGTTGTCGCCCAGGTAGATCCCGGCGTGGCTTACACGACCGCGACGACCATTGGTGGCGAAGAACAGCAGATCGCCCGGCTCAAGGTTGCTGCGCGATACCAGCGGAGCATCTACGTTGATCATTTCGCGGGTGGAGCGCGGCAGGTTCATGCCGGCTTCTTCGCGGAAGAGATAGCCGATGAAACCGCTGCAATCGAACCCGGCTTCAGAGGTACCGCCAAAACGATAACGGGTACCGATCAGGGACATGCCGCGTTCAAGAATGCTGTCGGCCAGAACCGGAAGCTGGTAAGGCTTCTTGCCGTTGAAAGCGGCCAGTTCCTTTTCGGTGTCCAGCTCTTCCTGGTAAATAACGGAAGACTGGGCGGTGGCAGAATTTTTAGCCTGTTGTTGCTGCTCTTGAACAGGTGAATGAGCAGCGCAACCGAACAACAGGGTGACGAGTGCGAGAGGCACGAGGGGTGCGAAGCGCTTTAGCATGGGCACGACCGTGGCTGATAGTTGTAAAGAAGCCGAGACTATGCCCGCTATCAGCCTCATTTGCAAATTCAATCGATCTTTTTGTGACTTCCCGGTTTCTCGTTTACATCTAAGCGCTTAAGCCTATTTGAATCGAGACGCGGCCCGCGCAGTGCGCAGGAAAGCGGATTTTCTGGCGCCTGAAATATGCCGAAACCCGCTGAAGGCCCCGGTTTTACCAGCCCAGGGTTTCTTTCAGGAAGGGAATGGTCAGCTTGCGCTGAGCCTGCAAAGAGGCCTGATCGAGCTGCTCGAGCAGGTCAAAAAGCGCGCTCATGCTGCGGGTCCCGCGAGTCAAAATAAAATGCCCGACTTCATCGGTCAGATGCAGACCGCGACGGGATGCACGCAATTGCAGGGCACGCAATTTGTCTTCATCGGAGAGAGGACGCATCTGGAAAATCAGCGCCAGGGTCAGGCGCGATTTCAGATCCGCCAGTTTTACTGGCAATTCACGTGGCGAGGTTGAAGCGGCGATCAACAAGCGGCGACCGCTGTCGCGCAGACGGTTGAACAGATGAAACATCGCCTCTTCCCAGTCGGGCTTGCCGGCAATCACCTGCAAGTCGTCCAGGCAGACCAGTTCGTACTGTTCGAGGTTGTCGAGAATTTCGATGCCGCGATCCATCAACTCGGCCAGCGGCAGGTACACCGCCGGTTCGCCCATCTGCTCGAAACGCAGGCACGCGGCCTGCAACAGATGCGTACGCCCTACCCCGTGCTTGCCCCACAGATAGATGAGGCTTTCGGTCCATCCGGCGTCGGCTTCGCATAGACGCTCGACATAGCCGAGTGCAGCGGCATTGGCGCCTGGGTAGTAGTTGATGAAGGTGGCGTCGTCACGCAGACGCACACCTAGGGGCAGCTGAATCGGTTTCATGCTGACTGAACAGTTCCCAAGGAACCGTTAGTGGCCTCTGTGTAAAGTGTGCGAAGTTTATACCCGTGAAGCGGAGCGCACAATGCGACAGACCCCAAGCAAAATCAAAGGTTTGCGTTAACACACTGGTTTTATGACAGTTTCTTTGGCGCATGGGCGCCAGTATTGCCTGCATGAGACGGGCCACCCGGCAATCCACCGGGCGGCCCTTCGTCTTCTTACAGCTTCGGATCATCCACTCCGCTATAAATGTCGGAGTCCTTGTACAAATCATGGACGTGACGCACCAACACCATGATCACCGCCGCTACCGGTAACGCCAGCAACACACCGGTGAAACCGAACAGCTCGCCGCCGGCCAGGATCGCAAAGATCACCGCCACCGGATGCAGGCCGATTCGATCACCGACCAGCAATGGCGTCAGCACCATCCCCTCGAGCGCCTGCCCCACCATGAATACCGCCACGATCCCGATCATCGGGTACAGATCGCCGCCGAACTGGAATAGCCCCGCAATCAGCGCCGCACCGATACCGATCACAAACCCCATATAAGGCACGATGGCCGCCAGACCAGCGATCAGGCCGATCAACAGGCCCAGTTCCAGACCGACAATCATCAGCCCTGCCGCATAGATCACGCCCAGCGCCAGCATCACCAGCAATTGCCCGCGCACGAAAGCGCCGAGCACCTCGTGACATTCACCGGCCAACGCCACCACGCGCTCTTCGCGGTCGCGTGGCAACAGGCTGCGGATCTTGGCCATCATCACGTCCCAGTCGCGCAGCAAGTAGAAACTCACCACCGGGATCAGCACCAGATTCGCCAACCAGCCGATCAGCGCCAGGCTGGAAGCCGTGGCTTGACTCAGCACCACGCCAACGATGTCAGTGGTCTGGCCCATGTGTTCGGTGATCGCCGCCTTGACCTTGTCGAATTTCCAGAACCCCTCCGACAGCCCCAGCTTCGACTGCGCCCATGGCAGTGCCGTGTGCTGCAGCCAGTCGAGCATCTGCGGTGCCAGCTCATACAGTCGCAGCAACTGCTTGGCGAGCATCGGCACCAGCACCAGCAGCAACGTGGTGAAGATCAGGGTGAACAAGGCGAATACCGCAATCACGCCCCAGGTGCGGGACAAGCCGAGCCGCTCGAGACGATCCACCAAAGGGTCGAACAGATAAGCGAGCAACAGCGCCACCAGAAACGGCGTGAGGATCGGATGCAGCAACCAGACAAACGCGCAAAGCAGGAGCACCCCACCGAGCCAGAACCAACGCCGCGTATCGGCCATGTAACACTCCATTGCTTCTATATATGAAAGAAAAACCTACCAGCGAAACCGCAACGACGGCGCCGCAGGTGTCGGTGCCGGCGCAACGACAGGCGCGCCACCTGGCACTGCGGGTTGGGAAGCCACTGGAGCCGGCACCTCGGCCGGCATTTCCTGCAATTTCGCCAGCGACAACTGCGCCCGCAATTGATCGGCACTGCCGTTGACCCGATACACAATGCGATCGGCATCGACACTCTGCAGCCGCACACCAAAGGGTTCGAGCATCCGCAGCAACGTCGCGTAATGCTCCAGATTCATGCCTTGCACTTCCAGAGTCTGCTGACCCGAAGCGCCCGGCTTGGCGACAAAACGAGGCGCCAGGCGCTCGGCGACCGCCAGCATCACGGCGTCGGCGACGGCGGCCTGATCAGCCCCCTGGACACTTCCCGCTTCCTTTTGATCGCCCAGCCACAAATGCCATTTGGCTTGCCACTGGCCACCCTCCTCACGGGCATGCACGGCGAGCAAGGCGTCAGCGTTGTAGCGTTCAGACGCCGCATGGAGCGGCGCCGGATCGGTGCCTTCGAGCGTCGGTGCGGTCGCGACCAGTTGCTCACTCAGATCCGCCAGCGGCAGGCGCAACGGCAACCCTCGGTGTTGGGCGGCACGTCGCAATGGCGCCGCACTGGCCTGACCGTCGCCCACCAGGCTCGAGCCTTCGGTGGAATCGTTCAGCCACCAGCTCAGAATCGACGGCCGGCTCGCGCCCCACAGCGACAACCCGGCACGGCGCAACGCCTGTTCGGTGGTAGCCGGATCGAAGTCGACCTTCAATACCTCCGGCGGCCCGGCATCGAAACCAAACTGGCTGATGATCTGTTGCGGATCCTTGCGAATAGGCGCCAGCCCGGGATTCTGTGGCGCCTTCGGATCGCCCGTAAGACGCAGCACCAGCGTATCCAGCGCCGCTTGCGTGGCACGATCACGCTCTTCCGGCGACTGGCCGCTGGCCGGTTCGCGCACCTGATAAAGACCTTTGACGTTTTCGGCCTGGCTCACCAGGCTGAACAGAGACAAGCAGCCCACAAACAACAATTTACACAAACGCATGGAGAATTCCCGTCGACAAGAGCGGCTGGAACAGGCCGCGTGAACCGGATTGAGCAAGCCTGTGACCACTGGCTGTTGCAAAACATTCACACGCTGGCGATAAGTTTTTGCACAGCCCTAACGATAGACGGTTCCTTATACAGGCACCCGTGATGTCACCCACAGCTTCATTTGCAAAAAATTTCGGCCGATATGCTCCTGCCCGTCGGCGTGAGGATGGCCGCTGCCCCTCAAGCCTGATAAAATCGCGCGCCTTCGCAGACCGGCAACAGCCGGGCACATCGATTTCGCGTGAGGCAATCGCCTCTGTCGCTTTCGGCGTTCCCGCTGGACTCGGTCGTTACCCCTGAATCCCCTCCCCTAAAGGCCTGGATCATGAGCAAGCAACCCTCCCTGAGCTACAAGGACGCCGGTGTAGACATCGACGCCGGTGAAGCATTGGTCGAACGCATCAAGAGCGTCGCCAAGCGCACTGCGCGCCCGGAAGTCATGGGCGGCTTGGGCGGTTTCGGCGCCCTCTGCGAAATCCCGGCCGGCTACAAGCAGCCCGTGCTGGTTTCCGGCACCGACGGCGTCGGCACCAAGCTGCGCCTGGCGCTGAACCTGAACAAGCACGACAGCATTGGCCAGGATCTGGTCGCCATGTGCGTCAACGATCTGGTGGTGTGCGGCGCCGAGCCGCTGTTCTTCCTCGACTACTACGCCACCGGCAAGCTGAACGTTGACGTTGCCGCCACCGTGGTTACCGGTATCGGTGCAGGCTGCGAACTGGCTGGCTGCTCGCTGGTCGGCGGCGAAACCGCTGAAATGCCTGGCATGTACGAAGGCGAAGACTACGACCTCGCCGGCTTCTGCGTCGGCGTCGTGGAAAAAGCCGAAATCATCGACGGTTCGAAAGTCGCAACCGGTGACGCCCTGATCGCCCTGCCATCGTCCGGCCCGCACTCCAACGGCTACTCGCTGATCCGCAAGATCATCGAAGTGTCCGGCGCCGACATCGAAACCGTGCAGCTCGACGGCAAACCGCTGACCGAACTGCTGATGGCCCCGACCCGCATCTACGTGAAGCCGCTGCTCAAGCTGATCAAGGACACCGGCGCTGTCAAAGCCATGGCCCACATCACTGGTGGTGGCCTGCTGGACAACATCCCTCGCGTCCTGCCAAAAGGCGCTCAAGCAGTGGTTGACGTGGCCAGCTGGACTCGCCCGGCCGTCTTCGACTGGCTGCAAGAGAAAGGCAACGTTGACGAGACCGAGATGCACCGCGTGCTGAACTGCGGCGTAGGCATGGTGATCTGCGTGGCTCAGGAGCACGTTGAAACTGCCCTGAACACCCTGCGTGATGCCGGCGAACAGCCTTGGGTCATCGGCCAGATCGGTGTCGCCGCCGAAGGCGCTGCCCAGGTCGAGCTGAAAAACCTCAAGGCTCACTAATGCCTAATACCTGTGATGTCGTGGTGCTGTTGTCCGGCACCGGCAGTAACTTGCAGGCCCTGATCGACAGCACGCGGACCGGCGACAGCCCGGTCCGCATCGCTGCGGTGATTTCCAACCGCGCCGACGCCTACGGCCTGCAACGCGCCAGTGACGCGGGTATCGCCACCCGCTCGCTGGATCACAAGGGTTTCGAAGGTCGTGAGGCCTTCGATACCGCCCTGATCGAACTGATCGACGAATTCAATCCGAAACTCGTGGTACTGGCCGGCTTCATGCGCATTCTCAGCGCTGACTTCGTCCGTCATTACCAGGGTCGCCTGCTCAACATCCATCCGTCGCTGCTACCCAAATACAAAGGGTTACACACTCATCAGCGCGCGCTGGAGGCCGGCGACGCCGAACACGGCTGCTCCGTGCACTTCGTCACCGAGGAACTCGATGGCGGACCACTGGTCGTACAGGCAGTAATACCGGTAGAGTTGCACGATTCGCCGCAGAGTCTGGCGCAACGGGTTCACGTTCAGGAACACCTGATCTACCCGATGGCCGTACGCTGGTTTGCCGAAGGACGGCTGACCCTCGGCGAGCAAGGTGCTTTACTGGATGGCCAGTTACTCGGGGCCAGCGGTCACTTGATTCGAAACTAGGAGATTTTATGCGTCGCGCCCTGCTCTTCGCTTGCGCTCTGCTCGCCCTGCCTTTCGCCCAGGCGGCAGACCTTCAACCGTTCTCCGCCAGCTACACCGCCGACTGGAAACAGTTGCCCATGAGCGGTACCGCCGAACGCAGCCTGACCAAGGAAGCCAACGGCGTCTGGAAGCTCAGTTTCAAGGCTTCGATGATGATCGCCAGCCTGTCCGAGGAAAGCACCCTGACCCTGGACAAGGACACCCTGCTTCCACAGTCCTACCACTTCGAACGTGGCGGCCTGGGCAAGGCGAAAAAGGCTGATCTGGACTTCGACTGGAACAACAAACTGGTCACCGGCACCGACCGTGGCGACGCGGTCAAAGTCCCGCTGAACCGTGGCATGGTCGACAAGTCCACCTACCAACTGGCGCTGCAGCATGATGTCGCCTCCGGCAAAAAGACCATGAGCTATCAGGTGGTCGATGGCGGCGATGTCGATACCTATGACTTCCGCGTCCTGGGTACCGAGAAAGTCGAGACCAAGGCCGGCAGGATCGACGCGATCAAGGTCGAGCGCGTGCGTGATCCGACACAAAGCAAGCGCACTACCGTGATGTGGTTCGCCAAGGACTGGGATTATCTGCTTGTCCGCCTGCAACAGGTAGAAACCGACGGCAAGGAGTACAACATCATGCTCTTGGACGGCACGGTCAACGGCAAAGCTGTCAAAGGCAGCTGATTCAGCGAAAAGCCCCGCACATGCGGGGCTTTTTTTCGCCTGTCATTCAGTGATCAAACCGAGAATTTGGCCACCATATTGTTCAGATCCACCGCCAGCCGCGACAACTCCTGGCTCGCGGCGCTGGTCTGATTGGCCCCGGCCGAGGTCTGCATCGCCAGATCGCGGATGTTCATCAGATTACGATCCACTTCCCGCGCCACCGCAGCCTGTTCCTCCGACGCACTGGCAATCACCAGGTTGCGCTCGTTGATCAAGGTGAACGCCGAAGCGATTTCCTCCAACGCCACCCCGGCAGCTTTCGCCAGATCCAGCGTCGAGCGCGCGCGGACATTGCTCTGTTGCATCGAACTGACCGCCGAATCCGTACCCTGCTGGATGCCGCCGATCATCTGTTCGATTTCCTGAGTCGATTGCTGGGTGCGATGGGCCAGAGCCCGCACCTCATCGGCCACCACCGCGAAACCACGCCCGGCATCACCGGCACGGGCGGCCTCGATCGCCGCATTCAGTGCCAGCAGATTGGTCTGCTCGGCAATCGACCGGATCACCTCCAGCACTTTGCTGATGCTGTAGACCTTCTGCGCCAGATCCTCCACTTGCGTGGCGTTGGCGGTAACGTCATCCGCCAGCAGCTCGATGGACGACACGGTTTGCTGCACTTGCTCACGGCCATGCTGGGCGATGCGGTCCGATTCCCGTGATGCCTCGGAAGTCGCCACGGCGTTGCTGGCAACCTCTTCAACGGCAGCGGTCATCTGATTGACCGCCGTGGCGGCCTGCTCGATTTCCAGGCTCTGCTGATGCAACCCGCGCGTCGCATCTTCGGTGACGCAGCTCAGCTCTTCCGAGGCCGAAGCCAGTTGGCTGGAAGATTCCGAGATCTGCCGGATGGTGTCGCGCAGGCTGTGCTGCATGCTTTTGAGCGCATGCAGCAACCGCGCCGGCTCATCCTTGCCGATGATGCTGATATCGCCAGTCAGATCGCCGCCGGCCACTACTTCGGCAACCCCCAGCGATTGCGAGAGCGGCACCACGATGCTGCGGGTGAGCAGCAGCGCCAGACCAATGGTGATCAGCGCAGTGATGCCGATCATCACCCCGACCCAGACCCGCGAATTGATGAACATCAATCGCGCGGCCTCGGTGGCGAGGTTGGCGTTGTGTTTGTTCAACTCAACCAGCTCTTTAAGCGTGACCGCAATATCATCGGCCAACGGACTCATCTGCGCATTGAGAATGCTCGCCGCCTCTTCCACCCGGTTCTGGGCCGACAACATCATCACCTGGGCCTGAAGCTCAAGATACTTGTGTTCGGCCACCTTGAAGCGGTCGAACAGCGCCCGCTCTTCGGGCAACACGATCAAAACGTCGTAACGCTGCTGGGCTTCGCTCAACACACCGCGCAACTCGTTGAGCTTGGCGACATTCTGATCGAGCGCCTGAGGATCGCGATTTAGCAACAGGCGCATGGTCAGGGCGCGCAGGCGCAGCATGTCCTGACTCATTTCACCGACTGCCATCACGCTGGGCAGCCAGTTGTTGTCGACCTCATCGGACTGGGCCCGCATGTTCGACATCTGCAGCAGGGCAAATGCGCCAAGGCCGAACACCATCAGCGCCAACAGGCCGAAGCCCAATCCCGCACGGGGGGCAATATTGAGACTACGGATACTCATTGCTCTGGTTCCTTCCAAAAGCGCTGCATCAACCCTGCAGCTGGCTGCTTTAGAAGGTATCGGCCCGGCGAAAATTTGCGTAAGACCAAAACGTGATATCAAAAGGCCTTAATACTTCGAACCGTCGGCATTAACGATTCAGCGCCGATTGGCTGGACTTGAACGCCGTTCGCTGCAAGATCAACGGGAAATTATTGGAAAACCCTGAAACAACCCCGAAGGTGAAACACCGACACAAGTAATCTTCGACTCAACGGCATAACCTGTCGCCCTGCCGCGCACCTGCAAGAAAGTGGAACGCGCCCCTGCGGGAATGCTCTATACCTGCAAGGTCTTATTTGATCGAATGACTTTTCCTACTGCTTGCGAGGTTCACATGACCGTCACCGTCAATACCATCTCCGCCGAAGGTTTCCGTCACACCGTACAGATCGATGAGCACGAACTGTTTACCGACGTCCCGACGACTGCCGGCGGCGAAGGCTCCGCGCCTGAACCCCACGATTATTTCGACGCCGCCCTCGGAGCGTGCAAGGCCCTGACGTTGAAGCTGTATGCAAAGAAAAAAGACATCCCGCTCACTGGTGTCGGTGTCGAAGTCAAACGCGACAACAGCCAGGAACAGAAAGGCAAATACGCCCTGCACGTGACCCTGACACTTAAAGGCGTGCTCACCGATGCCCAGCGTGAAGAGCTGCTGCGCGTCGCCGATCGCTGCCCGATTCACAAACTGATGACCACCAGCGAAGTCACCATCGAAACCCACGCCCCACAAGGCTTCGACAGCCAGTAATCACCATCACGACACCGGCGGGTTATGCTCCACGCATCACCCGCTCAGCCTGGAATGGACCATGGACACCCACCCCCTGATCATCCGCCCGCGCGCCGAAGATGTCGAAGGCCAGCCGATTCTGCGCCCGCTGCCGTCAGCCAAATGCCGCAGTGTCGGACCCTTCGTGTTTTTCGACCACATGCTTGAAACGGTTTATCCCGCTGGCAAAGGGATGAACATCCGACAGCATCCGCACATCGGCCTGTCGACCCTGACCTATCTGTTTGAGGGGCAGATCCAGCACAAGGACAGCCTCGGCTCCGATCAAGTCGTCAGCGCTGGCGATGTCAGCTGGATGACGGCGGGCAGCGCGATTGCCCATGTCGAGCGCACGCCCGAACCGCTGTGGGAACAAAGCTTCAAGATGCACGGGCTGCAGATCTGGCTCGCCTCGCCCAAGGATCACGAACAAGGTCCCGGGCATTACAGCCATCACCCGGCGTCGACATTGCCGGTCAGCGATAACCTCGGCGTGCAGATCCGCATGATTGCCGGGTCAGGCTTTTGCCTGGAATCGCCGGTGCCGGTACTTTCTCCGACGCTGTATGCAGAATTGAAGATGCAAACCGCGACCACCCTGCTGATCCCGACCGAACATGAAGAACGGGCGCTGTATGTGTTGAGTGGTGATGTGCAATTGAATGACGAAACAGTCGAACCCCATGCGCTGGTGGTGTTGCCAGCCGGGGAAGAGATGAGTCTGTTCGCCGAGAGCGACAGTCATGCCGTGGTGTTCGGCGGCGCGCCACTGGACGGGCCACGGCGGATCAACTGGAATTTCGTCGCGAGCGATCCGGCGGCTATCGATGAGGCCCGGCGCAAATGGGCGGCCGGGGATTGGCCGACAGTGCCGGGGGAAGTCGAGCGGATCGAATTGCCGAAATCCCGTAGCGAGCCGACACCGCTGTAAACGAACACTCCCACGCCAGGCGTGGGAGTGCTTTCAACCGAATCAGCCCTTGAACACTTCTTCCAGCAAGTCATGCATCGACTTGAACGCCCGCGCAGCGGTCTTCGCGTCGTACATCATTTTGCCCGGCACATTGGCGTGCGGATCGGTGAACGAGTGCACTGCGCCGCCGTAGCTCAGCAACTGCCAGTCCACGCCAGCCGCATTCATCTCGTCTTCAAATGCCGGCAGTTGCTCTTTCGGTACCAGCGGATCGGAAGCACCGTGCAACACCAGCACCGAGCCCTTGATGTTCTTCGCATCCGCCGGGTTCGGCGAATCAAGCGTGCCGTGGAACGACACGGCAGCCTTGACCGCTGCACCGGTACGGGCCAGATCCAGTGCACAGCAACCGCCGAAGCAGAAACCGAACACCGCCAGTTTCGAGGTATCGATTGCGGCTTCGCCTTGCTTCTGCAACTGTTCGAAGGCTGCCTGCATACGCTTGCGCAGCAGCGCACGGTCATTCTTCAGCGGCATCATCGCCGCGCCAGCCTGATCGCCATTCTGCGGACGCACGGCTTGCCCGTACACGTCGGCGATCAGAACGACATAACCCTTGGCCGCCACGGTTTTGGCGATCTCTTCCGCGCCAGCGCTGACGCCCATCCAGTTCGGTGCCATCAACAGACCCGGACGCGCGCCTTTGTGCTCGGCGTCGAACGCCAATCGGCCTTCATAAGGCTGGCCATCGATCTGATAGACCACGGAACGTACAGTGACTTGGCTCATTTCTGACTCCTGATGGGTTGAATACCAGAATGAAAAAACCCGCCGAAGCGGGTTTTTCTACAGTTCGATCAAGCCGACAGCTCAACCAGCAGCTTGTTCAGACGGCTCACGTAAGCGGCCGGGTCCTTCAAGCTGTCACCCGCCGCCAGGGCGGCCTGGTCGAAGAGGATGTGCGACAGGTCGCCAAAACGCTCTTCGCTGGTCTCATTGTCGAGCTTTGCGATCAACGGGTGAGTCGGGTTGAATTCGAAGATCGGCTTCGAATCCGGCACCTTCTGCCCGCTGGCCTCGAGGATCTGACGCATTTGCAGACCCAGGTCCTGCTCGCCGATGGCCAGGATGGCTGGCGAATCGGTCAGGCGATGGGAAACGCGGACTTCGGCAACGGACTCGCCCAGCGCGGTTTTCAGACGCTCGACCAGACCTTCCTTCGACTTGGCGACTTCTTCTGCGGCCTTCTTGTCCTCTTCCGAGTCCAGGTTGCCCAGATCCAGGTCACCACGGGCGACGTCGACAAAGCTCTTGCCGTCGAATTCGCTCAGGTAGCTCATCAGCCACTCGTCGATACGGTCGGTCAGCAGCAGCACTTCGATGCCTTTCTTGCGGAAGACTTCCAGGTGCGGGCTGTTCTTGACCTGCGCGTAGGTTTCGCCGGTGAGGTAGTAGATCTTGTCCTGACCTTCCTTGGCACGAGCCAGATAGTCGGCCAGACCGACGATCTGCTCGCCGTCGCCTTCGGTGGTCGATGCGAAACGCAGCAGACCGGCAATTTTTTCCTTGTTGGCGAAATCTTCTGCCGGGCCTTCTTTCATGACCTGACCGAAGTTTTTCCAGAAGCCCTTGTATTGTTCAGGCTCGTTCTTCGCCAGTTTTTCCAGCATGTCCAGCACGCGTTTGGTCAGCGCCGACTTCATCGAGTCGATGATCGGGTCTTTCTGCAGGATTTCCCGCGACACGTTCAGTGACAGGTCGTTGGAATCAACGACGCCCTTGATGAAGCGCAGGTACAGCGGCAGGAACGATTCGGCCTGATCCATCACGAACACGCGTTGCACGTACAGCTTCAGGCCTTTCGGCGCTTCACGCTGGTACAGGTCGAACGGGGCACGGGCCGGTACGTACAGCAGCGAGCTGTACTCAAGCTTGCCTTCGACCTTGTTGTGGCTCCACGACAGCGGATTTTCGAAGTCGTGGGCGATGTGTTTGTAGAACTCCTGGTATTCCTCATCCTTCACTTCGGTGCGAGGACGGGTCCACAGGGCGCTGGCGCGGTTGACGGTTTCCCATTCAACTTCAGGTTTCTCTTCGCCTTCGGCAGCGGCCACTTCTTTCGGCAGCTCGATCGGCAGCGCGATGTGGTCGGAGTATTTCTTGATGATGTTGCGCAGACGCCAGCCATCGGCGAATTCGTCTTCACCTTTTTTCAGATGCAGGACGATGCGGGTGCCACGTTCTGGTTTGTCGATGGTGGCGACTTCGAATTCGCCCTCGCCTTTCGACGACCAGTGCACGCCTTCGCTGGCAGCGGTGCCGGCTCGACGGCTGTACACGTCAACTTTGTCGGCAACGATGAACGCAGAATAGAAACCGACACCGAACTGACCGATCAGGTGCGAATCCTTCTTCTGATCGCCGGACAGGTTTTTCATGAAATCGGCGGTGCCGGATTTGGCGATGGTCCCCAGGTGGGTGATCACATCGTCACGGTTCATGCCGATACCGTTGTCTTCGAGGGTGACGGTCTTGGCGTCCTTGTCGAAGCTCACACGGATTTTCAGTTCAGCGCCATCTTCGAGCAACTCAGGCTTGGCCAGGGCTTCGAAGCGCAATTTGTCGACGGCGTCGGAGGCGTTCGAGATCAATTCGCGAAGGAAGATTTCCTTGTTGGAATACAGCGAATGGATCATGAGGTGCAGCAGTTGCTTCACCTCGGTCTGGAAGCCCAGGGTTTCCTTTTGAGTTTCCACACTCATGGTCATCAAACTCCAATCAGATGGCATTGGCCGCGACCCAAATGGCCTGCGGCGGGTTGTTCACTGAGTTGGGGGCGGTGTTCAGGATTTCAAGGGCTCGTCGATTTTGAAGTGGGCGCGGGCGGTGGCAATCGGCTCGCTCTCGGTGCTTTGCCAGGCCGTGACCGCGACATTGGCAACCCGCCGCCCCTGACGGCAGACCTGACAACGTGCCCAGGTATCGCGAAACTGCCCGGCCCGCAGGTAATCGAGGGAAAAGTCGATGATCTTCGGCACACCGGGCGCACCGGTGAAAATCAACAGATGCAGGGCAGCGGACAACTCCATGAACCCGGCAATGACTCCACCGTGAATCGCGGGCAATAAAGGGTTACCAATGTTGTCCTTGTTCGCCGGCAGCTTGAACAGCAGGTCATCCCCGACCCGAGCGCACTCGACGCCGATCAGTCCGGCATAGGGAATCAACGCCAGCAGCGGAGCGTAGTCACCCTTCTCGTGGGCTTCTTGCAGTTGCTGCTTGAAATCATCGCTCATGGGTTTTCTCCCTTGATCGCGCCACCAAAGCCTTTGGTACCTTTGAGTCCCTTGCCCATGCGCATGAACGTTCCGACGACATGGGCAATGGGGTGCTCGGGATCGTCCTGATAGGCGAAGCCCCGGGCGAAGATCACGTCGGTGGTGACCCGGTAGCACTGGGCGAAACCGTAGACATCTTTGTGCGGTTCGGCGGCGTGCATATAGTCGATGCGTAAATCCAGGGTCGGGCAGACTTCGAATTCCGGCAGCACGCACAAGGTAGCCATGCCGCAGGCGGTGTCCATCAGCGACGTGATCGCCCCGCCGTGGACCACGCCGGTCAGCGGGTTGCCAACGATTTGTGCGCTGTACGGCAAGACCACCGTCAGGCCTTCGCTGCTGGCGCTGTGCACTTTCAATCCCAGTACCTGGCAGTGGCGCAGGGCCGAGAGAAAGCGGGTCGCGCGCTCAAAAACAGGGTTTTCGGCCATTTGATCATTACTCTTGTCAGTCATTGTTCCCGGTAGTGGAAAGAACAGCAAAAGTTCCATTGCAAAACAAACTTATATATCTGAGAGAAATGAGGAACTTAACCCTTGGGGCTGCGCTCTTAAGGCCAGTAGTTATTTTCCATAAGGAGAAACACCCCATGCGTAAGACTTTAGCTATTGCCTTGATGTTGACCGCTTCCCTCGGTCTCGCAGCCTGCGATAAAAAATCCGAGGACAAAGCTCAAGATGCCAACCAACATGCTGAACAAGCTCAGCAGAAAATGAATGAAGCTCAGGATAAAGTGAACGACGCGGCGAAAGAAAACGCCGAAGCCGCCAAAGATCAGGCCGAATCGAACGCAGCCGCTGCAGACGAAGCTGCCAAGAAGCAATAAGCCGCTTCTCGATGGTAAAAAAGAAAACCCGCCAAGTGCGGGTTTTTTTTGCCTGTCATTTTTTGGTAATGCCTTGTTAGAGCATTGCGGTTCTAAAAGTCGGACTAATCATCAGCAACAATGAACATAGTAATCCGACCAGCCAGACCAGACTGCGCAGCTTGGGAATATCGGCCAGGTAGAACCACAGATAGAGAACCCGTGCGATCACAAAGATGATCGCCAATGTATCGATCAACCACCCCGCCGTTTGCGTGGTATGCGCCATCAGCACACCAACGGCAAACAGGATGAACGCTTCAATGCTGTTCTGATGTGCCGCCAGTGCCCGGGCGCCGTAGCCGGTGAGTTGCGCCTGTTGCTGACGCGGCAAGTGGTTGTTGTAACCACCCTGCTCTTTCATGGCCTTGCCCACCGGTATACGTGCCACGTAGATCAACAACGCACTGATAAACACACACCAGAACGGAATACTCATCAAGCGGCCTCTTTGATCGTTTCGGGCAATGGCGCCTCTGTAGGGGTATAGACCATTACATCAAGTACGTCGGAATGAAACTCGCGGCGATACAACACCAGCACCACGCCCGCGCTCATCAGCATGAACAGCCACGGGCTGACGAACCATGCCAGCATGCTGATGCCGAAGTAATAGGAACGCAGACCGAAGTTGAACTGGTTGGCTGCCATTGAAATCACCCGCGCCGCCCGCGAAGCGAACGCCTTGCGCTCCTGCTCGGACACGTGTCGCTCGCCGATCATCGGCGCCGAGCCGATCAGGATCGCCGCGAAGTTGTACTGGCGCATGCACCAGCTGAACGTGAAGAAGGCGTAGACGAACACCAGCGCCAGGCACAGCAACTTGATTTCCGACATGCCCTGGGAAGCCTGCTGCACCATCGGAATATCCGCCAGCAACGACACCGCACGTTCCGATGCGCCGAGCACGGTGAGAATGCCCGCCAGGATGATCAGCGTGCTGGAAGCGAAGAACGAGGCGTTGCGCTCAAGGTTGCCGATCACGCTGGTGTCGGCGATGCGGTTGTCACGCAGCAACATGCGGCGCATCCAGTCTTCGCGGTACAGGTGCAACACGCTGGCCAGGCACGCCGTGTCGCGGCCCTTCCAGGTGGCATAACGGGTGTAACCGCCCCAGCAGATGACGAACCAGAGCGCGGCAAACAAGTGGATCTGATTGGCTTGGATGAATGACATGCAATTCCCTGTGATGAAGATTTCGGCAACCCTTCGACGTTAGCTCAGAGAAAAAGACACTGCCTCACGCCCATAAAAAATGCCCCGTATCGATTGATACGGGGCATTTCTGTTTAATCGCTCGGAAGCCGCTTGTGGCGGCCGGGCAATCTTATGCCAGGGCTTCGGCGCGCTTGCCCAGCAGGCGATCGCAAACCACGGCGACCACCAGGGTCATGACCGACGGCACCAGCCACGCCAGACCCTGCTCGCTCAGCGGCAGGTGGGCCAGTTGCGATGGCATCCAGTCCGCCAGACCAGCACCTTTCAACGCATCGATGGTGCCAAATACGAACGACACCAGCATCACCGGGCCCATGATGCGGCTCTGCTCATGCCAGAACCCAGCGCAGAAACTCAGGGCCACCAGCACGATGCATGGCGGGTAGATCGCGGTCAGTACCGGGATCGAGAACGCGATCAGCTTGGTCAGGCCCAGGTTGGACACCAGCAGCGAGAACGCAGCCAGGATGATCACCAGCGTCTTGTAGGACAGTGGCAACACGCGGCTGAAGTACTCGGCACAAGCGCAGGTCAGGCCAACCGCAGTTACGAGACACGCCAGGGAGATCAGCACCGCAAGGAAACCGCTGCCCAGCGAACCGAAGGTATGCTGCACGTAAGCGTGCAGCACCGCCGCGCCGTTGGTAGCGCCAGCGGCCACTTCATGGCTGCCGGAACCCAGACGGAACAGGCTGACATACACCAGCGCCAGACCGACGCCGGCAATCAGTCCGGCGATGATCGCGTAACGGGTGATCAGCGCAGGCGACTCGACGCCACGGGAGCGGATCGCGTTGACGATGACGATGCCGAACACCAGAGCGCCCAAGGTATCCATGGTCAGGTAACCATTGATGAAGCCCTGAGAGAACGGTGCCGCGACGTATTCCGGAGTAGCCACACCGATATCACCCGCCGGCAGCGCAAACGCAGCAATGCCGAGTACCGCCAGGGCGATGATCTTCAGCGGCGCGAGGAAGCGTCCTACGGTATCCAGCAAACGACCCGGATAGAGCGAGATGAAGAACACCAGCAGGAAGTACACCGAGCTGTAGAGGAACAGCGCCAGCGGGCTTTCGCCAGTCAGCGGTGCCAGGCCTACTTCGAACGACACAGTCGCGGTACGCGGCGTTGCGAACAATGGGCCGACCGCAAGATAGCAAGCCGCAGCCAGCACGCCACCGGCAATCTTGCCGATCGGGCTGCTCAGAGAATCCATCGCTCCGCCGACCTTGGCCAGCGCGACTACGGTGATCACCGGCAGACCGACCGCCGTGATCAGGAAGCCCAGCGCCGCCATCCAGACGTTGGGGCCGGACTGCAAACCGACGATAGGCGGGAAGATGATGTTGCCGGCCCCGACGAACAGGGCGAATGTCATAAAGCCAAGTGCCAGGATGTCCTGACCTTTCAAAACTTTCATTAAGGAAATACCACACTACTGAATCGGAATTTAGAGGGGGATTTCCCTGTGGGGTTAGGGAAATGCTGTCAATCCGTATGGGACTGACCCGTTTAGCGCGTTGCATGCCTTGTGGGCGGCAGACGCAAAAATGGCTGCTAGCCTAACGAATTTGTCTGACAAACGCACTGTTTGAGGGCGAACTATCCGATACGCGACGTGTCTGTGTCGCGTTTTCGCATGTAATTGGGCAGGTGCCTATAAATCGCCATCGTCAAACCGAACATCAGAAACGACAAAGGCCACCCGAAGGTGGCCTTTGTTTGGTAAAGCGTCAGCTAAGCGCGAGGCTTACTTGACAGTCCAACCAGTCAGCTCGGCCAGGGCCTTGCCGATGTCTGCCAGCGAACGCACGGTTTTCACGCCTGCGTCTTGCAGAGCAGCAAATTTCTCGTCTGCAGTGCCTTTGCCGCCGGAGATGATTGCGCCAGCATGGCCCATGCGCTTGCCCGGAGGAGCAGTCACACCTGCGATGTAGGAAACAACCGGCTTGGTCACGTGAGCCTTGATGTAGGCAGCCGCTTCTTCTTCAGCCGAACCGCCGATCTCGCCGATCATCACGATCGCTTCGGTCTTCGGGTCTTCCTGGAACAGTTTCAGGATGTCGATGAAGTTCGAACCCGGGATCGGGTCACCACCGATGCCGACGCAAGTCGACTGACCGAAACCGGCGTCAGTAGTCTGCTTGACAGCTTCGTAGGTCAGGGTGCCGGAACGGGAAACGATACCGACCTTGCCTGGCAAGTGAATGTGACCTGGCATGATGCCGATCTTGCATTCGCCTGGGGTGATTACGCCTGGGCAGTTAGGGCCGATCAGGATTACACCCAGTTCGTCGCACTTAACTTTAGCGTCCAGCATGTCCAGAGTAGGAATGCCTTCGGTGATGCAGACGATCAGCTTGATGCCGCCGAAAGCTGCTTCCAGGATCGAGTCCTTGCAGAAAGGAGCCGGAACGTAGATCACGCTGGCGGTGGCGCCAGTGGCAGCTACGGCGTCTTTCACGGTGTTGAACACTGGCAGACCCAGGTGCTCGGTGCCGCCTTTGCCCGGAGTTACGCCGCCAACCATCTTGGTGCCGTATTCGATGGCTTGCTGGGTGTGGAAGCTACCTTGCGAACCGGTAATACCCTGGCAGATAACTTTGGTGTCTTTATTGATCAGGACGCTCATTACTTGCCCTCCGCAGCTTTAACGACTTGTTGAGCAGCGTCGGTCAGGCTGGTAGCAGCGATGATGTTCAAACCGCTCTCTGCCAGTACTTTAGCGCCCAGTTCAGCGTTGTTGCCTTCAAGACGAACAACAACCGGGATTTTCACGCCGACTTCTTTCACTGCACCGATGATGCCTTCGGCAATCATGTCGCAACGAACGATGCCGCCGAAGATGTTAACCAGTACTGCAGCGACATTGGTGTCGGACAGAATGATTTTGAATGCTTCGGTAACGCGTTCTTTGGTAGCACCGCCACCTACGTCGAGGAAGTTGGCTGGCTTGCCGCCGTGCAGGTTGACGATGTCCATGGTACCCATGGCCAGGCCGGCACCGTTCACCATGCAGCCGATGTTGCCTTCCAGCGCTACATAGTTCAGTTCGAACTTGGCAGCGTGCGCTTCGCGCGGATCGTCTTGCGACGGATCGTGGAAAGTCTTCAGCTTAGGCTGACGGTACATTGCGTTGGCGTCGATGTTGATCTTGGCGTCCAGGCAGTGCAGATCGCCGTCAGCCTTGATCACCAGCGGGTTCACTTCCAGCAGAGCCAGGTCGTGATCCTTGAACAGCTTGGCCAGACCTACGAAGATCTTGGCGAACTGGGCAACCTGCTTGCCTTCCAGACCCAGCTGGAATGCCAGCTCGCGACCCTGGAATGGCTGAGCGCCAACCAGTGGATCGATAGTGGCTTTCAGAATTTTTTCTGGAGTGTCGTGAGCGATTTTCTCGATGTCCACGCCACCTTCGGTGGAAGCCATGAACACGATGCGACGGCTCGAACGGTCAACGACAGCGCCCAGGTACAGCTCTTTAGCGATATCAGTGCACGATTCAACCAGGATTTTGGTGACTGGCTGGCCATTGGCATCAGTCTGGTAAGTCACCAGACGCTTGCCCAGCCACTGCTGTGCGAAGGCTTTGGCGTCTTCTTTGCTGCGAACCAGCTTTACGCCGCCCGCTTTACCGCGACCACCGGCGTGGACCTGGGCTTTGACAACCCACTCGTTGCCGCCGATTTTGTCGCAAGCTTCTGCTGCTGCTTCCGGGGTGTCTACTGCATAACCAGTGGAAACTGGCAGGCCGTATTCAGCGAACAGCTGCTTACCCTGATACTCGTGAAGATTCATGCTTTTTACCGTCTTCGTTAGGTACTGCGCATTCGGCGCTGCGCTCTTGATGAGTGCCGCGCCACCTGTGACTGCTGCTTGCGTAGCCTTTCCGGATACCCGGTGCAGCTACGCAAGGCTGCGTCCAGCGGACATTCCGCGGTGAGTCTTGCACGCAAGGCTCACGACGGGCCGAACCGCCGTGGTTTCTTATTGTGTCTTAACGCTTCTTGCGGTTGGCAATGTGGATGGCGCCGCCATTCACTGCCAGAGCGGCTTCGTGCAAGGCTTCAGACAGGGTCGGATGGGAGAAAACCATCATGCCCAAGTCTTCAGCGCTGGTGCCGAATTCCATACCGATCGCGCCCTGCTGAACCAGTTCTGCAGCGCTCGGGCCAATCACGTGCACGCCCAATACGCGGTCAGTCTTGGCATCGGCGATGACCTTGACGAAACCACCGGTATCGTTGGCGGCCATGGCACGGCCGGATGCTGCGAACGGGAAGGTGCCGACGTTAACTTCAACGCCTTCAGCTTTCAAGGCCTGCTCGGTTTTACCAACCCATGCGATTTCCGGGTGAGTATAAATAACCGAAGGGATCAGGTCATAGTTCATCTGAGCCTTGTGGCCCTTGATGCGCTCGACAACCATGATGCCCTCTTCCGAGGCCTTGTGAGCCAGCATCATGCCGCGAACCACGTCACCGATGGCGAAGACGCCCGGTACGGTGGTAGCGCAGTGATCGTCAACGTGCACGAAACCGCGCTCGTCCAGGGTCACGCCGCTGTCGGCAGCCAGCAGATCAGTGGTCACCGGACGGCGACCAACGGCTACGATCAGCTTGTCGAAGGTGATGGTCTGTTCGCCGTTGGCATCGGTGTAGTTCACAACGACTTCGTCGCCGTTCACTTTCGAACCGGTTACGCGAGCGCCCAGCTTGATGTCCAGACCTTGTTTGGTCAGGGTTTTCAGCGCTTCCTTGGAAACAGCGGTGTCCGCTGCCATCAGGAAGGTGTCCAGAGCTTCCAGGACAGTCACTTCTGCACCCAGACGCGACCATACCGAACCCAGTTCCAGACCGATCACGCCAGCGCCGATCACGCCCAGACGCTTAGGTACGGATTGGAATTCCAGAGCGCCAGTCGAATCGACGATGACTTTCTGATCAACCGGAGCCGGTGGAATGTCGATCGGACGCGAACCCGGAGCCAGGATGACGTTTTCAGCTTCGATGACTTCAACCGAGCCGTCCGGCTTGGTGACTTCGACTTTCTTGCCGGCCAGCAGTTTGCCGTGGCCCTGGATCGAAGTAACGCCGTTGGCCTTGAACAAGGTGGCAACGCCACCGGTCAGGTTCTTGACGATGCCAGCCTTGCGGCCAACCATCGCAGCGACGTCCATTTTGACTTCGCCGGTCGAGATACCGTGGACGTTGAAGCTCTCTTTCGCTTCCTTGTATTTCCAGGAGCTGTCCAGCAGCGCCTTGGAAGGAATGCAGCCTACGTTCAGGCAGGTGCCGCCCAGGGCTTGCTTGCCTTCAGCATCGGTGTACTTCTCGATGCAGGCAGTGCTCAGGCCGAGTTGCGCGGCCTTGATAGCTGCCACGTAGCCGCCAGGGCCCGCACCGATCACTACTACGTCAAATTTCTGCGACATTCAAAAAATCCTCTTTAGCGAAAAGCTTCAAGCCGCAAGCTGCAAGCCAGACTGCCGTTTCCGGCAGCCTGAAACCTGCAGCTCATGGCCGCTTCTATCAGATATCCAGCAACAGACGAGCCGGATCTTCCAGCAGGTTCTTGATGGTCACCAGGAAAGTCACAGCTTCTTTGCCATCGATCAAACGGTGATCGTAGGACAGTGCCAGGTACATCATCGGACGGATAACGACCTGACCGTTGATGGCCATCGGACGCTGGATGATGTTGTGCATGCCCAGAATCGCTGCCTGCGGCGGGTTGACGATCGGGGTCGACATCATCGAACCGAAGGTACCACCGTTGGTGATGGTGAAGGTACCACCGGTCATTTCGTCCATCGACAGTTTGCCGTCACGGGCTTTCTTGCCGAAGGTGGCGATGCCGCCTTCGATTTCAGCCAGGCTCATGTGTTCGGCGTTACGCAGAACCGGAACTACCAGGCCACGGTCGCTGGAAACAGCAACGCCGATGTCGGCATAACCGTGGTAAACGATGTCGTTGCCGTCGATCGAAGCGTTGACCGCCGGGAAGCGTTTCAGCGCTTCGGTGGCAGCCTTCACGAAGAACGACATGAAGCCCAGGCGTACGCCGTTGTGGGACTTCTCGAACAGATCCTTGTACTTCGAACGCAGGGCCATGACTTCGGTCATGTCGACTTCGTTGAAAGTGGTCAGCATCGCCATGTTCGACTGGGCTTCAACCAGACGCTTGGCAACGGTGGCACGAACGCGGGTCATCGGAACGCGCTTCTCGACGCGGTCGCCAGCAGCGAACACAGGAGCGGCAGCGGCCGGAGCAGCGGCCTTCGGCGCAGCAGCCGGAGCGGCTTTCTTGGCTTCAACAGCAGCAACCACGTCTTCCTTGGTCACACGGCCGTCTTTGCCAGTGCCCTTTACGGAAGCCAGGTTGATGCCGTTTTCTTCGGCCAGCTTGCGAGCAGCCGGAGCAGCGATCGCATCTTCGTCAGCGCCGGCAGCAGCCGGGGCAGCGGCAGCAGCGGCCGGAGCAGCAGCGGCAGCCGGAGCAGCGGCAGCAGCGCCGCCTTCAACGATGGAGCCCAGGACTTCGTCGGACAGGACGGTGTCGCCCTCGCCCTTGACGATCGCGCCCAGCACGCCGTCGGCGGTAGCCAGCACTTCCAGTACGACTTTGTCGGTTTCGATGTCGACGATCAGCTCGTCACGCTTGACGGCGTCGCCCGGTTGTTTGTGCCAGGTGGCAACGGTGCCATCGGCAACCGATTCCGGGAAAGTGGGGGCTTTGATCTCGATAGCCATTGTCTGTGGTTCCTTAAATTCGGTTTCAGGTGCGCGAAGGCGTTAAACGGTAAACGCGTCTTGCAGCAGTTTTTCCTGCTGCTCGGCGTGCATCGATGCGTAACCACATGCAGGTGCAGCAGAAGCCTCACGGCCCGCGTACTCGAGTACGAGAGATTTGTTGAGGTTGCTGATGCTGCGACGCAGGTGGTGCTGGCTGCAGTACCAGGCGCCCTGGTTCATCGGCTCTTCCTGGCACCAGACAGCCGCTTTGGCGTTGGTGTAAGGAGCCAGGACTTCTTTCAAGTCGTCCTCAGGGAATGGGTACAGCTGCTCGATACGCACGATGGCGATATCTTCGCGGCCTTCGGCACGGCGTTTTTCCAGCAGGTCGTAGTAGACCTTGCCGCTGCACAGAACCACGCGCTCGACCTTTTTCGGGTCCAGTGCATCGATTTCCGGGATAACGGTCTGGAACGAACCTTCGGCCAGATCTTCCAGCGTCGAGATTGCCAGTTTGTGACGCAGCAGCGACTTTGGAGTCAGCACTACCAGCGGCTTGCGCAGCGGGCGGATCACCTGACGGCGCAGCAAGTGGTAGATCTGGGCCGGCGTGGTCGGCATGCACACCTGAATGTTGTGCTCGGCGCACAGCTGCAGGTAACGCTCAAGACGCGCCGAGCTGTGCTCAGGGCCCTGGCCTTCGTAGCCGTGCGGCAGCAGCATGGTCAGACCGCAGAGACGGCCCCACTTGTGCTCGCCGCTGGTGATGAACTGGTCGATAACAACCTGTGCACCGTTGGCGAAGTCGCCGAACTGGGCTTCCCAGATCACCAGCGCGTTCGGCGTGGTGGTCGAGTAACCGTATTCAAACGCCAGTACCGCTTCTTCCGACAGGAACGAGTCGTACAGGTCGAAGCGTGGCTGACCTTCGTACAGGTGTTTCAGCGGAATATAGGTGCCGGCATCTTTCTGGTTGTGCAGAACAGCGTGACGGTGCGAGAACGTACCGCGGCCGATGTCCTGACCGGTCATGCGGATCGGGTGACCTTCGAATGCCAGGGTCGCGTACGCCATGGTTTCAGCGTAACCCCAGTTGATCGGCAGGCCGCCGGCTTGCATCTTCTGACGGTCTTCGTAGATCTTCGCGACCTGGCGCTGAACCACGAAGCCTTCTGGAATTTCCAGCAGCTTGGCGGACAGTTCCTGCAGGGTCTTCAGATCGAAGCGAGTGTCGTGACGCGCAGTCCAGGCGTGGCCCAGATACGGACGCCAGTCCACGAACAGCTCTTTGTTCGGCTCTTTGACCAGCGATTTCACTACGTGCAGACCGTTGTCCAGCGCGTTGCGGTATTCGTCGACTTTCGCCTGAACACGCTCTGCGTCCAGCACACCGGCCTGGGTCAGACGATCAGCGTACAGCTCACGGGTGGTGCGCTGCTTGGTGATCTGCTGATACATCAGAGGCTGGGTGCCGCTTGGCTCGTCGGCCTCGTTGTGGCCGCGACGACGGTAGCAGACCAGGTCGATCACTACGTCACGCTTGAACTGCATGCGGTAGTCGATGGCCAGCTGGGTCACGAACAATACGGCTTCCGGATCATCGCCATTCACATGGAGGATCGGCGCCTGGATCATCTTCGCAACGTCGGTGGCGTACTCGGTGGAACGCGAGTCCAGCGGGTTGCTGATGGTGAAACCGACCTGGTTGTTGATCACGATGTGCACGGTACCGCCGGTCTTGAAACCGCGGGTCTGCGACATCTGGAAGGTTTCCATCACCACGCCTTGACCGGCGAATGCCGCGTCACCGTGGATGGAGATCGGCAGCACCTTCTCGCCGGTCGCGTCGTTGCGACGGTCCTGGCGGGCACGCACCGAACCTTCAACCACCGGGGAAACGATTTCCAGGTGGGACGGGTTGAACGCCATGGCCAGGTGAACTTCACCGCCGGCGGTCATCACGTTGGACGAGAAGCCCTGGTGGTATTTAACGTCACCGGAACCCAGCTCGACCTTCTTCTTGCCTTCGAACTCGTCGAACAGCTCGCGCGGGTTCTTGCCGAAGGTGTTGACCAGCACGTTCAGACGGCCACGGTGGGCCATGCCGATGACGACTTCCTTGGTACCGTAGGAACCGGAACGCTGGATCAGTTCATCGAGCATCGGAATCAGGCTTTCGCCGCCTTCCAGACCGAAACGCTTGGTGCCCGGGTATTTGGTACCCAGGTATTTTTCCAGGCCTTCACCGGCAGTCACGCGCTCGAGCAGATGGCTCTTGATGTCGGCGGAGTATTCCGGACGGCCACGTACGCTTTCCAGACGCTGCTGGAACCACTGGCGCTGCTCGGAATCGGTGATGTGCGTAAATTCAGCGCCGATGGTGCGGCAATATGTCTGCTGCAACGCTTCGTGAATTTCGCGTAGGCTCGCTTCCTCTTTGCCGATGAACAGGTCGCCGGCACGGAAGGTCGTATCAAGATCGGCATTGGTCAAGCCGTAATGATTGATCGACAGGTCTGCAGGTGCAGGACGCTGCCACAGTCCCAGCGGGTCAAGCTGGGCTGCCTGGTGGCCACGCATACGGTAGGCCTGGATCAATCGCAGCACTTCAACTTGCTTCTTCTCGTGCTCACTGCTCACGCTGCCGGCGGAAACCGGTTGGGCGCGGCGCTGGTTCTTTGCCAGCAGCACGAAATGATCGCGAATTGTGGAGTGCGAAACATCGGTGGCAGAGCCGCCGTCGGCGGGCAGCTTCTGAAAGTAGGTGCGCCACTCTTCTGGCACAGCGTTAGGGTCGTGCAGGTAGAGCTCATAAAGCTCTTCCACATAGGCAGCGTTTCCACCTGAAAGGTAGGCGCTGTTCCACATGCGCTGCATCACGCTTTCTTGCATGCTTGGTCACCCTCGGTTAGGGGAACACCATCGGTGTCGACACCGAGCAAACTTGCAGAAGTCCGAATGCAGCGACCAAAACAAGCCACTTAGGATCACACTGATAGTCCGGGTACCAGCCCGGATGCCCCTGCTTGTCTCATTTCTTCAAAATAAGAGCCGCAGCTTATGGCTGCTGCTCTGGTTATAGCCATGGCGCGGGTTGAAGCCCGCGCCTAAGCCCTCTACGGGTACAGCGCTGCCGCTTTTTACAGCGGCAGTTACAGCTTCTGAATCACACGCCGCTCGAAAGCAGCATGTTACGGATGTGACCGATGGCCTTAGTCGGGTTCAGGCCTTTCGGACATACGTTGACGCAGTTCATGATGCCCCGGCAGCGGAAGACGCTGAACGGGTCATCGAGGGACGCCAGACGCTCGGATGTCTTGGTGTCACGGCTGTCTGCCAGGAAGCGGTACGCTTGCAGCAGTGCAGCTGGACCCAGGAATTTGTCCGGGTTCCACCAGAAGGACGGGCAAGAGGTCGAGCAGCAGGCGCACAGGATGCACTCGTACAGACCATCGAGTTTTTCACGCTCTTCAGGGGACTGCAGACGCTCGATGGCTGGAGCCGGCGTGTCGTTCTGCAGGAATGGCTTAACCTTCTCGTATTGCTTGTAGAAGATGCTCATATCGACGACCAGGTCACGGATAACCGGCAAACCTGGCAGAGGACGGATGACCAGCTTGTTACCTTTGACGACAGCGGACAGCGGCGTGATGCACGCCAGGCCGTTCTTGCCGTTGATGTTCATGCCGTCGGAGCCGCAGACACCTTCACGGCAGGAGCGACGATAGGAGAAACCTTCGTCCTGCTCTTTGATCAGGGCCAGCACGTCCAGCACCATCAGGTCCTTACCACCGGTATCGACCTGGAATTCCTGCATGAACGGCGCAGCGTCCTGATCAGGGTTGTAACGATAAACACTGACTTTCAACATGGCGGTCACCCTTAATAAGTCCGGACTTTTGGTTCGAAAGTCGGAACAGTCTTCGGCGAGAAGTTCACGGCACGCTTGGCGACACGTTTCTCACCCGGGAAGTACAGGGTGTGGCACAGCCAGTTTTCGTCGTCACGGTCTTCGAAGTCTTCACGGGCGTGAGCGCCGCGGGACTCTTTACGTACTTCGGCAGCAATGGCGGTAGCTTCAGCCACTTCCAGCAGGTTTTGCAGTTCCAGCGCTTCGATACGTGCAGTGTTGAACGCCTGCGACTTATCGTTGATCTTCACGTTGGCGATGCGCTTGCGCAGATCGGCCAGCTGGGCAATACCCTTCTGCATGTATTCGCCGGTACGGAATACACCGAAGTAGTTCTGCATGCAGCTTTGCAGCTCGCGACGCAGGGTAGCGACGTCTTCGCCGTCGGTACGGTTGTTCAGTGCGCTCAGGCGTGCCAGGGCAGCTTCGATGTTGGCTTCGGTGGCGTCATCGTATTCGATGCCGTCAGTCAGAGCTTTCTCGAGGTGCAGGCCGGCAGCGCGACCGAAGACCACCAGGTCGAGCAGCGAGTTGCCGCCCAGACGGTTGGCGCCGTGAACCGATACGCAAGCCACTTCACCTACGGCGAACAGACCAGGAATGATCTGGTCCACGCCTTCGGCGTTCTGGGTGATTGCCTGGCCGTGAATGTTGGTGGCAACGCCGCCCATCATGTAGTGGCAGGTCGGAACAACCGGAACCGGAGCAACCACCGGGTCAACGTGCGCGAAAGTCTTCGACAGTTCGCAGATGCCTGGCAGACGGCTGTGCAGCACTTCCTCGCCCAGGTGGTCGAGTTTGAGCATTACGTGGTCGCCATTCGGACCGCAACCGTTGCCGGCGATGATTTCTTTAACCATCGAGCGGGCAACCACGTCACGACCGGCAAGGTCTTTTGCGTTCGGAGCATAACGCTCCATGAAACGCTCGCCGTGCTTGTTGATCAGGTAACCACCTTCACCACGGCAACCTTCGGTAACCAGTACACCGGCGCCGGCGATGCCGGTCGGGTGGAACTGCCACATTTCAATGTCTTGTACCGGCACGCCAGCACGCAGAGCCATGCCGACGCCGTCACCAGTGTTGATCAGGGCGTTGGTGGTGGATGCGTAGATACGGCCTGCACCGCCGGTCGCCAGCACGGTGGCCTTGGCGCGGATGTAGGTGGTTTCACCGGTTTCGATACAGATTGCGATCACACCGACGAAGTCGCCTGCGTCGTTCTTGACCAGATCGACAGCGTAGTACTCGTTCAGGAACGTAGTACCGGCTTTCAGGTTGCCCTGATAAAGGGTGTGCAGCAGCGCGTGACCGGTACGGTCGGAAGCGGCGCAGGTACGGGCAGCCTGCCCGCCTTTACCGTAATCCTTCGACTGACCGCCGAACGGACGCTGATAGATACGACCGGTTTCGGTACGCGAAAACGGCAGACCCATGTGATCCAGCTCGAAAACGGCAGCCGGGCCTTCCTGACACATGTATTCGATAGCGTCCTGGTCACCGATGTAGTCGGAGCCCTTGACGGTATCGTACATGTGCCAGCGCCAGTCATCGTTCGGGTCGGCCGACGCGATGGCGCAGGTGATGCCGCCTTGGGCGGATACAGTGTGCGAACGGGTCGGGAAGACCTTGGTGATCACGGCAGTCTTGTGACCGCCCTGTGCCAGCTGCAGCGCAGCGCGCATGCCGGCACCGCCGCCACCAATGATGATGGCGTCGAAAGAAATCGTTGGAATGTTAGCCATGAATCAGATACCCCAGAGAATCTGCACACCCCAGACGAAGTAAGCGAACATCGCGACGCCGCATACTGCCTGGAAAAGGAAACGTACTGCAGTCGCGGACTTGCCCAGCGCCATCGGCGTCAGGTAGTCGGTCGCGATGGTCCACATGCCGACCCAGGCGTGAGCGCCCAGGGCAACCAGTGCCAGCAGACTGAAGATACGCATTCCGTTGTGGGCGAACAGGCCATGCCATTGTTCATAGCCGATGCCCGGGTGAGCGGCGAGGTAGCCGATCAGGAAAATGAAATAAGCCGCGAGAACGACCGCAGACACACGCTGTGCCATCCAGTCATAGAGGCCCGAACGCGAAAGGTTTGTAACGCTGGTTACCATATCCAAACTCCTGCCAGAACGATCAGCACCACGGAAACGGCGATGATCAGTTTCGAGCCCAGGCGGCCGCCTTCCAGCGTCTCACCGATGCCCATGTCCATGATCAAGTGGCGCACACCGGCAACCAGGTGATACAGCAGAGCGGACAGGAGGCCCCATGCTACGAACTTGGCCAGCGGGCTGGTCAAGCATGCCTTCACCTCGACATAACCTTCCTCGGAACCCAGGGATTTGCCCAATGCATAAAGCATGATGCCGAGGCCCAGGAAGAGGATGATGCCGGAAACACGGTGAAGAAACGACGTAACGCCGGTGATGGGGAGTTTGATGGTCCTTAGGTCTAGGTTTACAGGTCGTTGGCTTTTCACGGCTTTTTTTTCACACTGAAGAGCCCCTAACAATCAGGGCAAAGTTGTTGGGGAGTGCACTGGTCAGGTAACCACCACCCAGGGATGCGACCCCCAATGAAAGCAAGCCCAAAAGCCCTTGGCGGTCGGTCGCCGAGTATAGACAGTTAGGCTACTAATGACAACGCAATCGCCTACCTCCAATAGCTGATTGCACAAGTTGTATAAAAGGCGTAAATGGCAGGCAATTTCGAGGAAAAAGTGCGGTTAAAGCCTTCTGGAGCAAGACTTTAGGCAAATTGACATTCGAATTTATCTCACTATAGTGGTGCGGGCCCTGCGTGGGGGGTCTGTCTGATGATTTCAAGCATAAATAGGAGGCCACATGGCTGACAAAAAAGCGCAGTTGATCATCGAGGGCGCAGCCCCCGTCGAGCTGCCCATTTTAACCGGCACCGTTGGTCCCGATGTAATCGATGTTCGGGGCCTCACGGCCACGGGCCGCTTCACTTTCGACCCCGGTTTCATGTCGACCGCTTCCTGCGAATCGAAGATCACCTATATCGATGGCGACAACGGCATCCTGCTGCACCGCGGCTACCCGATCGAACAGCTGGCTGAAAAGTCGGACTACCTGGAAACCTGCTACCTGTTGCTGAACGGCGAACTGCCTACCGCAGAACAGAAGGCTCAGTTCGTCGGCACCGTGAAGAACCACACCATGGTTCACGAGCAGCTGAAAACCTTCTTCAACGGCTTCCGCCGTGACGCCCACCCGATGGCCGTCATGTGTGGTGTAGTCGGCGCCCTCTCGGCCTTCTACCACGACTCCCTCGACATCAATAACCCGCAGCATCGTGAAATCTCCGCGATCCGCCTGGTTGCCAAGATGCCGACCCTGGCCGCGATGGTTTACAAGTACTCCATGGGCCAACCCATGATGTACCCGCGCAACGATCTGTCGTACGCGGAAAACTTCCTGCACATGATGTTCAACACCCCGTGCGAGATCAAACCGATCAGCCCGGTACTCGCCAAGGCCATGGACCGGATCTTCATCCTCCACGCCGACCACGAGCAGAACGCTTCGACCTCCACCGTGCGTCTGGCGGGCTCCTCGGGTGCGAACCCGTTCGCCTGTATCGCCGCCGGTATCGCCGCACTCTGGGGCCCTGCCCACGGCGGTGCGAACGAAGCCGTGCTGACCATGCTCGATGAAATCGGCGATGTCTCGAACATCGACAAGTTCATCGCCAAGGCCAAGGACAAGAACGACCCGTTCAAGCTGATGGGCTTCGGTCACCGCGTCTACAAGAACCGCGACCCTCGCGCGACTGTCATGAAGCAGACCTGCGACGAAGTATTGAAAGAACTGGGCATCCAGAACGATCCGCAACTCGAACTGGCCATGCGCCTGGAAGAGATCGCCCTGACCGACCCGTACTTCATCGAGCGCTCGCTGTACCCGAACGTCGACTTCTACTCGGGGATCATCCTCAAGGCGATCGGCATTCCTACCAGCATGTTCACTGTGATCTTCGCCTTGGCACGTACTGTCGGCTGGATTTCGCACTGGAAGGAAATGCTCTCCAGCCCGTACAAGATTGGCCGTCCACGTCAGCTGTACACTGGTTATGAGTCGCGGGATATCACCAAGCTGGAAGACCGCAAATAAGAGCTGTCTTGCGATAGCGTCTTAAGCAGTATCGGAAACGGCCTCCATGAGAATGGGGGCCGTTTTTTGTTTGTTTCATCTCAGCGGCCTTTGGACCGACTGTTTTTTGTTGATTGGGTGTATATCCATTGCTTCGGGTGCTGCCGCTGGCGGTTTCGCTCTTACAGCGAGTCCCTTTTTCAAACGCCAAAAAGGAACCAAAAGGCTTTTGCCCCGGCGTACGGCACTTCGCTTAGGCTCAGTGTTCCCTCGCTACGGTGTCCATCAGGGGGCATCGCCTACGGTTTGCTTCGCTGCACCTCCTCTCGATGTATGCGGCTTCGCCGCACGGCGCTGCGCGCCTACCCCCTGATGGACACCTCCGCTCGGCCTGCCGAAGGGGCTGGAGATCAAAAGCAGATCCAGAGCCAGAGCAAAAGCCAGATCAAGAGCCCCTCTCCCTAGCCCTCTCAGCCAACCCCGCCGCAAAAGCCAAACACGCCCCGCCCCCCCCACTCAAAACGATGAGCGTTAGCTCGAGTACCGCTTTTGATCGCAGGGCCCGTCGGCAGGCTGAGTGGAGGGATTGATCCGGGGGTGGGAGCGCAGCGACCGTGCGGCGCAGCCGCATGCATCGAGAGGAGGTGCAGCGAAGCAAACCGTAGGCGATGCCCCCGGATCGATCCCGGAGCGAAGGAACCCGAGCCACAGCGAGGGCCGTACGTCAGGGTAAAGCCTTTTGGGTTACCTTTTCGGCGTTTGGAAAAGGTGACTCGCCGTAAGGGCGAAACCCTAAGAAGCCGTTACCGCAGCAACGGATATACACACAAACCAAAACCACCCAAAGAAAGTCCGATAACCGCCCACAAAAAAATGCCCCAATCTCTCGACCAGGGCATTTCCATCCAACTCAACCTACATATTCAACCTAGAAGCCTCAGTGCGAAACCGCCCCACTAGCCCCCAACCCAGTCTGCGAACGCACAAACTGCGGAAAGAACAGCGCACGCTCGTTCTCAGCCGCCGCCGACTTGTCGGTGACCGAGAAGAACCAGATGCCGATGAACGCAATGATCATCGAAAACAGCGCAGGATACTCGTAAGGGAAGATCGCCTTCTCGTTGTGCAGGATCTGGACCCAGATGGTCGGACCAAGAATCATCAGCCCCACCGCACTCACCAGCCCCAGCCAGCCACCAACCATCGCACCGCGAGTGGTCAGCTTCTTCCAGTACATCGAAAGCAGCAGCACCGGGAAGTTGCAGCTCGCCGCAATGGAGAACGCCAGGCCAACCATGAACGCAATGTTCTGGCTTTCGAACAGGATGCCCAGGCCGATAGCCAAGACGCCCAGCGCGACGGTGGTGATCTTCGAAACGCGGATTTCATCCTTCTCGTTGGCCTTGCCCTTCTTGATCACGCTGGCGTACAGGTCGTGAGACACCGCCGAAGCACCCGCCAGGGTCAGGCCGGCCACTACCGCCAGGATGGTCGCGAACGCCACCGCCGAGATGAAGCCGAGGAACACGCTGCCGCCCACGGCGTTCGCCAGGTGTACCGCCGCCATGTTGTTGCCGCCGAGCAGTGCGCCCGCCGCATCTTTAAAGGCCGGGTTGGTGCTGACCAGCAGGATCGCGCCGAAGCCGATGATGAAGGTCAGGATGTAGAAGTAGCCGATGAAACCGGTCGCATACAGCACGCTCTTACGGGCTTCTTTCGCGTCGCTCACGGTGAAGAAGCGCATCAGGATGTGCGGCAGGCCGGCGGTACCGAACATCAGTGCCAGCCCCAGGGAGAATGCCGAGATCGGGTCTTTTACCAGACCGCCCGGGCTCATGATCGCTTCACCCTTGGCGTGAACCTTGATGGCCTCGGAGAACAGGGTGTTGAAGTCGAAGTTGACATGCTTCATCACCATCAGCGCCATGAACGAGGCACCGGACAGCAACAGCACCGCCTTGATGATCTGCACCCAGGTGGTCGCCAGCATGCCGCCGAACAGCACGTACAGGCACATCAGGATACCGACCAGAATCACCGCAACGTGGTAGTCGAGACCGAACAGCAGCTGGATCAGCTTGCCGGCACCGACCATTTGCGCGATCAGGTAGAACGCCACCACCACCAGCGAACCGCAGGCAGACAGTGTGCGGATCTGGGTCTGCCCGAGGCGGTAGGACGCCACGTCGGCAAAGGTGTATTTACCCAGGTTACGCAGACGCTCGGCGATCAGGAACAGAATGATCGGCCAGCCCACCAGGAAGCCGATCGAGTAGATCAGGCCGTCGTAGCCGGAGGTGAACACCAGCGCGGAAATCCCCAGGAAGGATGCCGCCGACATGTAGTCACCGGCGATTGCCAGACCGTTCTGGAAACCGGTGATCTTGCCGCCCGCCGCATAGTAGTCGGCAGCCGACTTGTTGCGTTTGGACGCCCAGTAAGTGATGCACAGAGTCGCGCCGACGAACACCACGAACATGACGATCGCGGAAACGTTGAGCGGTTGTTTGTGGACTTCGCCAGTCAGGGCGTCAGCAGCCCAGGCGGCTGGAGCGAACGCTGCGATGCTCAAAAGAGCCAGTAGACGCCGGATCATTGCTGAGCCTCCTTGAGAATCGCATTGTTCAGGTCGTCGAACTCGCCATTGGCGCGGCGCACGTAGATACCGGTCAGGATGAAGGCCGAGACAATCAGCCCGACACCGATGGGGATGCCCCAGGTGATCGATGAACCGGCACTGATCTTGGTCCCGAGCAGTTGCGGCCCGTACGCGATCAGCAGAATGAAACCGGAGTAGAGCCCTAGCATGATCGCCGAGAGTATCCAGGCGAACCTTTCCCTTTTTTTCACCAGCTCCTTGAAGCGCGGGCTGTTCTGAATAGAGAGGTAAATGCTGTCGTTCATTGTTTTTATCCTCGCAGCACAGATTTTTATTTTTGGAACGTATCCACTGTATGCGGCTGCGAGCCGGCTTCCAGACGACCTTAGTAGTAGAACGCCATGGCGTTTTTGCCAATTTCCAGACCGCTCGAAAACGACCAACATCCCTTATAAAAAGAAGCGACATAAAAAAGGCCGCCCGGCGGTGATGCCGGGCGGCCCTGGGAAGCGCAGACTAGACGCTTCGACTTATATTACTTGGTCCATTCAGCCACGCGGTCCGGGTGTTTGGCGACCCAGTCCTTTGCGGCGGCTTCAGGTTTGGCACCGTCCTGAATCGCCAGCATGACCTGACCGATTTCGTCTTTGGAGGCCCACTGGAAGTTCTTCAGGAACTTCGCCACTTCCGGCGCCTTGGCCTCCAGCTCCTTGCTGCCGATGCTGTTCACGGTTTCAGCCGCGCCATACACACCTTTCGGGTCGTCGAGGAAGCGCAGTTTCCACTTGGCGAACATCCAGTGCGGCACCCAACCGGTCACGGCAATGGATTCGTTCTTTTTCTCGGCGCGGGTCAGCTCGGCGATCATGCCGGCGCCGGAACTGGCCTTGAGGGTGTAACCGGTCAAGCCGTAATCCTTGATCGCCTGGTCGGTCTTGAGCATCACGCCTGAGCCGGCGTCGATGCCGACGATGCGATTCTTGAAGCTGTCGTCGGTTTTCAGGTCTTCGATGGATTTGGCTTTGACGTACTCGGGCACGATCAGGCCGATTTTCGCGTCCTTGAAGTTCGGGCCGTAATCGACGACCAGATCCTTGTTCTTCGCCCAGTATTCGCCGTGAGTCACCGGCAGCCAGGCCGACAGCATGGCGTCGAGTTTGCCGGTGGCAACGCCCTGCCACATGATCCCGGTGGCGACAGCCTGGAGTTTCACGTCGTAGCCAAGTTTTTGTTTAATCACCTCGGCCGCCACATGGGTGGTCGCGACGCTGTCGGACCAGCCGTCAACGTAACCGATGTTCAGGGTCTGTTTTTCAGCGCTGGCGAAAGTGGAGCTCATCGCAAGCACCAGAGCGGCACCTGCGCCTAAAAGTCGTCGCATCTTCATCGTTACTTCCCCGAAATGCTGCGCCCGACGGATGCCGGGCATCGTCAACGTATTGTTATGGTGCACAGCGCCCCCATCACGCCTGACCGCAAACTCGTTCGAACATCAGCGGAGTACTGACGAGTCCGATCATCAACCTGACGCACACAGCGACCTGCTCTGTCAGCGACCTTGATACAACGAGAAACGACATCAGAAAGCCATTAACTGCAACCGGATAATTGGCGCCAGACAATCCGCCCGAACTTTGCATGTCAAACGCATGCGGGCCACCAACCCCTCTATAAATGCAGGTAACATGCGTCGCTTTGCAGCCACTCGGCCTGACCATGTCCGCATCCTCCCGCTTCCCTTTTCTTCCTTATCTGTTCGCCTGCCTGCTCGGCCTGTTTGCGCTTTGTGGCTTCTGGTACGGCCTCGGCAAACCGGTGATCCTGCCGGACGTCGCCACTCCGACCCACAAGTTGCAGTGCGCCTCCTACACCCCGTTCGACAAGGATCAGTCGCCGTTCGACGTACCGTTCAAACTGCGCCCGGAGCGCATGGACGCCGACCTCGCCCTGCTCGCCACCCGCTTCGAATGCATCCGCACCTATTCCATGACCGGCCTCGAAGCCCTGCCGGATCTGGCGCGCAAGCATGGTTTGAAGCTGATGATCGGCGCCTGGGTCAACAGCAACCCGGTCGACACCGAGAAAGAAGTCGATCTGCTGATCGCCTCGGCCAACGCCAACCCGGATGTGGTCAGCGCGGTGATCGTCGGCAACGAAGCCTTGCTGCGCAAGGAAGTCACCGGCGCGCAACTGGCGAAGCTGATCAACAAGGTCAAGAACCACATCAAGCAACCCGTGACCTACGCCGATGTCTGGGAGTTCTGGCTCAAGCACCCGGAAGTCGCACCGGCGGTGGATTTCCTGACCATTCACTTGCTGCCGTACTGGGAAGATGATCCTTCGAACATCGACGCCGCCCTGCAACACGTGGCCGATGTGCGTCAGGTGTTCGGCAACAAGTTTGCCCCCAAAGACGTGATGATTGGCGAAACCGGCTGGCCGAGCGAAGGCCGTCAGCGGGAGACCGCATTGCCGAGCCGGGTCAACGAAGCCAGGTTCATTCGTGGTTTTGTCACCCTCGCCGAACAGCAGGGCTGGCATTACAACCTGATCGAAGCTTTCGACCAGCCGTGGAAGCGCGGCAGCGAAGGTGCGGTCGGCGGTTACTGGGGGCTGTTCGATGCGGATCGCCAGGACAAAGGCGTGCTGGCCGGACCGGTGTCGAACGTGCCTGACTGGTCGCGCTGGCTGGCACTCGGCGGTCTGATCTTTGTCGGCACGTTGGTGCTTGGCGGCCGGGTTCGCACCACGGACTCAGCACTGGCACTGCCATTGCTCGGCGCCCTCGCCGCTTGCTCGATCGGTGCCTGGGCCAACCTCGCATGGCTGACCACGCGCTTCGCCAGCGAATGGGTGTGGGTCGGTCTGCTGACGGTGCTGAATCTGCTGGTGCTGGCCCATGCCGCACTCGCCTTGAGCGCCCGCAGCGGTTGGCGTGCGCGCGCCTTCAATGCCTTCGAACGACACGCCGGCTGGCTGGTTGCGGCGGCCGGTTTTGCAGCTGCGGTAATGGTGCTGGAGATGGTGTTCGATCCGCGCTATCGCAGCTTCGCGAGTGCGGCGTTCATTCTGCCGGCGCTGGTTTACCTGTGCCGTCCGGTGCCGGTGGCCCACCGGGAGATTGCCCTGCTGACCTTCATCATCGGGGCATGCATCGCGCCGCAGTTGTTCCGTGAAGGCTTGCAGAACCAGCAGGCCTGGGGCTGGGCGCTGGTCAGCGGGTTGATGGTGGCCGCATTGTGGCGCTGCCTGCGGGTTCTCAAAGTCTGACCTTCAGTCTCTGAAAGCATCGCGGGCGAGCCCGCGATGCAGCACGACCAGTCAGTTGACGACGCGGGACTCCCGAACCAATCGCAGCCCTGCAATCACCACCGCAAACACCGCCAGCGTGGTGTTGTACAACGCCAGCGCCGGAAACCCGAACACCAGCGCCAGCACCGCCAGCCACCACCCTGCCCGTCCCGGCACGACAAAACCGATCACCGCAGCTGCGACCGCCGCCCAGCCGAGCATCTGGAAATGAATCATCAGGCCCAGGTTCGAGCGCACCGAGCATTCCCAACGGCTCGCCTCGTCAACGCAGATGCCCACCCACTGCGCGTCCTCCATGAAGCCATAACGCGCGCCATAACTGGCGGCCAGCCATAACGGCAAAAGAACGAGCAGCAAAATCACGGGCAAGCGGCGGGACATGGAACACTCCAAACGATGAAATCGGCGGCCAGCTTAATCGCCTGCCAGCCGTGTGCAAGAACTAACAACTCTTAACTAGTCATTCGATCCGCGCAAAGTGTATCGTCCGGCTACTATTACCCCGAATTCCGTCTGATTGGTGCCGATGCATGGCACTTTGGCGCAAACCCAGTGGTCATAGCCTGCGAACCTCATTCGGCACCTTCCTTTAAGGGATTCACTCATGCTCCGATCCTTGCGCTTCGCCGCCCTGTTTGGCGGCCTTATTCTGAGTGCGTCCGCGCTGGCGGTGGATATCGACGCCGCCAGTTATGGCTACCCCCTGACCAACCCGTTCGAAGCGACCATCGCCACCACGCCACCGGACCTGCGTCCGGAGTTGCCGTCGGACGACGACATCAATCAGACCGACCGCAGCGTCACCCTGCGCCCGGAACGCGAGTTCATCCTGCCGGACAACTTCTGGGCAGTGAAAAAACTTACCTATCGCATCGCCACCCAGGACAAGGCAGCCCCGCTGATCTTCCTGATCGCCGGCACCGGCGCGCGTTATGACAGCAGCCTCAACGAATACCTGAAAAAGCTCTACTACAAAGCCGGCTACCACGTAGTGCAGCTGTCCTCCCCGACCAGTTTCGACTTCATGAGCGCCGCCTCGCGTTTCGCCACCCCCGGCGTGACCAAGGAAGACGCCGAAGACATGTACCGGGTAATGCAGGCCGTGCGTGCGCAGAACCCGAAAGTGCCGGTCACCGACTATTACCTGAGCGGCTACAGCCTCGGTGCGCTGGACGCAGCGTTCGTCGCCCACCTGGACGAAACCCGCCGCAGTTTCAACTTCAAGAAAGTCCTGCTGCTGAACCCGCCGGTCAACCTCTACACCTCGATCACCAACCTCGACAAGCTGGTGCAGACCGAGGTCAAGGGCATCAACAACAGCACCACGTTCTATGAACTGGTGCTGGCCAAGCTGACCCGCTACTTCCAGCAGAAAGGCTACATCGACCTCAACGATGCACTGCTCTATGACTTCCAGCAGTCCAAACAGCACCTGAGCAACGAGCAGATGGCGATGCTGATCGGCACCTCGTTCCGTTTCTCGGCGGCGGACATCGCCTTCACCTCGGACCTGATCAACCGTCGCGGCCTGATCACCCCGCCGAAATTCCCGATCACCGAAGGCACCAGCCTCACGCCGTTCCTCAAGCGTGCGCTGCAATGCGACTTCGACTGCTACCTGACCGAACAGGTGATCCCGATGTGGCGCGCCCGCACCGACGGCGGCAGCCTGTTGCAACTGATCGATCAGGTCAGCCTGTACGCCCTCAAGGACTACCTGCACGACAGCCCGAAAATCGCCGTGATGCACAACGCCGACGACGTGATCCTCGGCCCGGGCGACCTCGGCTTCCTGCGCAAAACCTTCGGCGATCGCCTGACGGTTTATCCACTGGGCGGCCATTGCGGCAACCTTAACTACCGCGTCAACAGCGACGCCATGCTGGAGTTCTTCCGTGGCTAAATATCTCCTGCTGTTTGCAGCGTTACTCTGTGCAGGCGTGGCCCAGGCCGACAACAGCAAAGCCAACGCACCGGTGGTGGTCGACAGTGACGGCTTCAAGGAGCCACTGTCCAAACTCAAATTCAACCCGGGGCTGGACCAGCGCGAATTCGAGCGTTCGACCCTCAACGCACTGAACGTGTATGACCCGTTGGAGTCGTGGAACCGCCGGGTCTACCACTTCAACTACCGCTTCGACCAATGGGTGTTCCTGCCGGTGGTCGATGGCTATCGCTATGTCACGCCCGGCTTCGTGCGCTCCGGTGTGAGCAACTTCTTCAACAACCTCGGCGACGTGCCGAATCTGGTCAACAGCCTGCTGCAGTTCAAGGGCAAGCGCTCGATGGAAACCACTGCGCGCCTGCTGCTCAACACCACCATCGGCATCGCCGGCCTGTGGGACCCGGCCACTGCCATGGGCCTGCCACGCCAGAGCGAAGACTTCGGCCAGACCCTGGGCTTCTATGGTGTGCCGGGCGGCGCCTACTTCGTGCTGCCGATCCTCGGCCCGTCGAACATCCGCGACACCGCCGGCCTGGCCGTGGACTACACCGCCGAATCGGCGATCAACTACCTGAACGTGTCGAAAGTCAGCGAAAACCACCCGGAAATCTGGGCGCTGCGGGCAGTCGACAAGCGTTATCAGACCCGCTTCCGCTACGGCCAGATGAACTCGCCGTTCGAGTACGAGAAGGTGCGCTACGTATACACCGAATCGCGCAAACTGCAGATCGCCGAATAAAAACGGCAGCCACAAAAAAGGCCATTCGATGGGAATCGAATGGCCTTTTTCATTGAGCCGTAAATCAGCCCTTCAGCGCTTTCCAGACTTTGCCGACGACCGACACAACAGCCAGCACCACCGCCCCCGCCACAACCCCTGCCACCCCATTGAGCAACACAGGCACTGCAAACCCGGCGCTGCCCGCCGCTGCGGCAACGCTCTCGATCCAGTGATGCACCACCGGTATGCCGTGAGTCAGGATGCCGCCGCCGACCAGAAACATCGCCGCCGTGCCGATCACCGACAGGCCTTTCATCATGTACGGAGCGGCGCGCAGGATCGCGTTGCCGATGCGTTTCGCCGCAGCGCCGGGCTTCTGCGTCAGCCACAGGCCGAGGTCATCGAGTTTGACGATACCGGCCACCAGTCCATAAACGCCCACGGTCATGACGATGGCAATGCCCGACATCACGATCACTTGCTGGGTCAGCGAAGCCTCGGCCACGGTGCCGAGGGTGATGGCGATGATTTCTGCCGAGAGGATGAAGTCGGTGCGGATCGCGCCTTTGATCTTGTCCTTCTCGTAGGCCACCAGATCGGTCGCAGGATCGGCCACCGCTTCGGTCAACTGCGTATGCTCGGCCTGAACTTCATCTTTGCCGTGCAACAGCGGATGGGCGAGTTTCTCGAAACCCTCGAAGCACAGGTAGGCGCCGCCGACCATCAACAGCGGCGTCACCAGCCACGGCACGAAGGCACTGATCGCCAGCGCCGACGGCACCAGGATCAACTTGTTGACGAACGAGCCCTTGGCCACCGCCCATACCACAGGAATTTCCCGTTCGGCGCGTACGCCTGAAACTTGCTGGGCATTAAGCGCCAGGTCATCGCCGAGTACCCCGGCGGTCTTCTTGGCGGCCATTTTGCTCATCAACGCCACATCATCCAGAACGGTGGCGATATCGTCGATCACCACCAGCAAACTGCTTCCTGCCATGAATCTTGTTTCCTTATGTGAATAATGCCGCGCAGCATACCGCGACTGCAGGCCACACGGGGCATTGTTGAGCGGTGCGCGAGGCCGGTGCTACCATGCGCAACCGCCAGTACAGGCAAGGAACCACCGGGTTTATGAGCACAATCCGCGAGCGTAACAAAGAACTGATCCTGCGTGCCGCCAGTGAAGAGTTTGCCGACAAGGGCTTCGCTGCGACCAAAACCAGCGACATCGCCGCCAAGGCGGGATTGCCCAAGCCCAACGTCTACTACTACTTCAAGTCCAAGGAAAACCTCTACCGCGAGGTTCTGGAAAGCATCATCGTACCGATCCTGCACGCCTCGACCCCGTTCAACCCGGATGGCGTACCGAGCGAAGTGCTGAGCGGCTACATCCGCTCGAAGATCCGCATCTCCCGCGACCTGCCGTTTGCCTCGAAGGTGTTCGCCAGCGAAATCATGCATGGCGCCCCGCACCTGAGCGCCGACCTGGTCGAGCAACTGAACAGCCAGGCCAAGCACAACATCGACTGCATCCAGAGCTGGATCGACCGCGGCCAGATCGCCCCGATCGACCCCAACCACCTGATGTTCAGCATCTGGGCCGCGACCCAGACCTACGCCGACTTCGACTGGCAGATCTCCGCCGTGACCGGTAAGGAAAAGCTCGACGAAGCCGACTATGAAGCGGCGGCGCAAACCATCATCCGGTTGGTGCTCAAGGGCTGCGAGCCGGACTGACAGCGCGAAACTCACGCAAAAAAAATCGCAGGCCTGGCCAAAGCATCCTGAAGACGTGGCCAGACCTGCGATTTTTTTGTTTCAGGCGTCGCTACCCATCAACCAGCGCAGCGCTTGCGGCAAGGAGGTGCTCCAGTAGTCCGGGAAGGAATGCCCGCCTTCATGGGTACGGGATTTGACTTCGTTGCCGTCACTGAACAGCTTGCGCAAGTCAGTGGCCATCTGCTGATTGCCCGCGCCTTCCATCTTGCCGTTGATCACAAACACTCTTTTGCCGTGCGCCTTGCTCACTGTCGGAGTCGGCTGCCGGCCGCCAGGTGAGAGCAACAGAGCACCGGCGTAGTCATCCGGATGTTGCGCCAGCAAGGCGCCCGCGTGTTGTGAACCTTGAGAGAAGCCCATCAGGTAGACGTGCTTGCGATCGATGCATTGCTGCGCCGCCAATTGGTTCAAGCCGTTCTGCACCGCTTTATGGGTACCCTCGAAGCCCGGGCCGATCCAGCGGAAGCTGTCGACCGCATTGATCATCTCTGTACCGTTGATGCCAAGGATAATGGCCCCGGTATCAGCGAGTGGCTGGTAGCTCTCGTCGAGCTCGCCGTTGATACCGTAGCCGTGCAACCAGACCACCACCGGTCGGCACGCCTTGGGCGCGGGAATATCCGCCGACGGATTGAGCACTGAAATGGCGCCGACCTTGCCGGGAGCGATTGTCTTGTAGCGCTGCTGCGCATTGGCCAATACGGTTTTGTAGGTGGCGGTCTCGCGCAGATCGGAAAAGTCCTCGTCGCCGGCCAGCAAAGGGCCGAACCACATGCCACGATCATCAGCCTCTTGCAGGAAGCGCAAGGCCAGTTTGTCATCGCCACGGCGGGCAAACAGCGCGGCGACCTGATAAGGCGCGAGCATTTGCTTGGGATCTTCGCGAGTGGCTGCCAGATAAACCGCAATGGCCTGCAAGGTATCGGTGTCTTCGAGCTTCTCGGCCCGCGCCATCAATTCAGAAACATCGTCGGCATTGATCAACGCGGTAACCACCGGGCTCAGCGCCTGGAATGCAATGTCTTCGGCGTCCAGCGGTTCGGCAGCGTGCAGAAAGGGAGTAATGAGGGTCATGGCCGTGGCCAGAGAAAAGCCAAGTAGCGTCTTCACGCTGATCTTCCTTGATACAAAAACGGGGCGGCAGTCTATCGACGCCCCCCCGATTCGTCATCACCTCAATACCAAACTGGGTGATTCAGTTCCCGTCAGGCCGCCACCCCCGCATCCGCCCGCAGATCCAAAGCTTCCACAGCCTTGATCGCCACTTGCTCATCGACATCCGACAGATCGCCGCTGATGCCGATCGCTCCCAGCACGTTCCCCGCCTGATCACGAATCAGCACACCACCCGGTGCTGGCACGACGCTGCCCTGCCCCATGCTGTTGAGCGCGGCGATGAACGCCGGGCGTTGTTGCGCGTCCAGCGCCAGCAGTCGTGAGCCCTTGCCCAGGGCGATGGCGCCCCAGGCTTTGCCGATGGCGATGTTCGGGCGCAGCAGGCTGGCGCCGTCTTCTCGTTGCAAGGTGACCAGATGGCCGCCGGTATCCAGTACTGCAATGGTCAGCGGCGCAGCGGAGATCGCCCGCCCTGCGCTGATGGCTTCGTTGACCAGGTTGACTGCGACTTTCAAGGTTAAAGCGCTCATGGTGCCGTCCTCATTTTGTTATTGGGAAAGCCGTTGGGCTGCGTTTTTTTGCTGCGCGCTTGCGTCGCAGCCCGATGCAACAAATAGAACACAATGAATTATTTTTTTGTATACAATAATTCTCGAAAAGCGCCTCATGCGACGAAAAGCCACAGCAGAAACGGCTTCCGACGAATGAAACAGCCGCTTGAGAAAATGGATTGACCTGCGCCGTCCGCCGTGAATACACTCTGCGCAAAGCCACTTGTATACAATTACAAAACGTAAAGAGGCACAAAACCATGAGCAAAATGAGAGCAATCGAAGCCGCCGTTCTGGTGATGCGCCGTGAAGGGGTCGATACCGCTTTTGGCATTCCGGGTGCTGCGATCAACCCGCTGTATTCCGCCCTGAAGAAAGTCGGTGGCATCGATCACGTCCTCGCTCGCCACGTTGAAGGCGCCTCGCACATGGCCGAGGGCTACACCCGCACCAAGGCCGGCAACATCGGCGTGTGCATCGGTACTTCCGGCCCGGCCGGTACCGACATGGTCACCGGTCTGTACAGCGCCTCCGCGGACTCGATCCCGATCCTCTGCATCACAGGGCAAGCCCCTCGCGCCCGTATGCACAAGGAAGACTTCCAGGCCGTCGACATCACCAGCATCGTCAAGCCAGTGACCAAGTGGGCGACCACCGTTCTGGAGCCGGGCCAGGTGCCTTACGCGTTCCAGAAAGCTTTCTATGAAATGCGCTCCGGCCGTCCTGGCCCGGTGCTGATCGACCTGCCGTTCGACGTGCAGATGGCTGAAATCGAATTCGACATCGACGCCTACCAGCCACTGCCGCTGGCCAAACCGAGCGCGACCCGCGTACAGGTTGAGAAAGCGCTGGCCTTGCTTGATCAGGCCGAGCGTCCATTGCTGGTAGCCGGTGGCGGCATCATCAACGCCGATGCCAGCGATCTGCTGGTGGAATTCGCCGAGCTGACCGGCATTCCGGTGATTCCGACCCTGATGGGCTGGGGCACCATTCCAGACGATCACCCGCTGATGGTCGGCATGGTCGGTCTGCAGACTTCGCACCGTTACGGCAACGCCACGATGCTGAAATCCGACGTGGTACTGGGCATCGGTAACCGTTGGGCCAACCGTCACACCGGTTCGGTCGACGTGTACACCGAAGGTCGCAAGTTCATTCACGTCGACATCGAAGGCACCCAGATCGGCCGCGTGTTCACCCCGGACCTGGGCATCGTTTCCGACGCTGCTGCCGCGCTGACCGTGTTCATCGAAGTCGCCCGTGAATGGCAAGCCGCCGGCAAGCTGAAAAACCGCAGCGCCTGGCTGCAGGATTGCCAGCAGCGCAAGGCCAGCCTGCAACGCAAGACCCACTTCGACAACGTGCCGGTCAAGCCGCAGCGCGTTTACGAAGAAATGAACCAGGTGTTCGGCAAGGACACCTGCTACGTCAGCACCATCGGTCTGTCGCAGATTGCCGGCGCGCAGTTCCTGCACGTCTACAAGCCGCGTCACTGGATCAACTGCGGCCAGGCAGGCCCGTTGGGCTGGACCATTCCAGCAGCGCTGGGCGTGGTGAAGGCCGATCCGAACCGTAAAGTCGTGGCCCTGTCGGGGGACTATGACTTCCAGTTCATGATCGAAGAACTGGCGGTCGGCGCCCAGTTCAATCTGCCGTACATCCACGTTGTGGTGAACAACTCGTACCTGGGTCTGATCCGTCAGGCACAGCGCGGGTTCGAAATGGACTACTGCGTGCAGCTGTCCTTCGATAACCTGAACGCGCCGGAACTCAACGGTTACGGTGTCGACCACGTCGCAGTCGCCGAAGGCCTGGGCTGCAAGGCCCTGCGTGTGTTCGAACCGGCTGACATCGCCCCTGCCCTGCGCAAGGCCGAAGAGCTGATCGAAGAGTTCAAGGTGCCGGTGATCGTCGAGATCATTCTGGAGCGTGTGACCAACATCTCCATGGGTACCGAGATCAACGCCGTCAACGAATTCGAAGACCTGGCGCTGGTCGGCAACGATGCGCCTACCGCGATTTCGCTGCTCGATTAAAACTGCTTGCCGTTCGTTCCCGCGCCGGGCGCGGGAACGATCACTCTAACGGGAGACCACCATGCCGCGTTTCGCAGCCAACCTGTCCATGCTGTTCACCGAACAGGATTTCCTTGCCCGTTTCGACGCCGCCGCCAAGGCGGGCTTCAGCGGTGTCGAGTACCTGTTCCCGTACGATTTCAGCTCTGCCGAAATCAAGGCCAAACTCGACGCCAACGGTCTGACCCAAGTGCTGTTCAACCTGCCAGCGGGTGACTGGGCCAAGGGCGAGCGCGGTATCGCGTGCCTGCCGGACCGGGTCGAAGAGTTCCGCGCCGGGGTCGATCTGGCCATCGCCTACGCACAGGTGCTGGGCAACACCCAGGTCAACTGCCTGGCCGGTATCCGTCCGCAGGGCGTGGACGATGCCACCGTTGAAAAGACCTTCGTCGCCAACCTCAAGTACGCCGCCGACAAGCTGCAAGCCGTCGGTATCAAACTGGTGATGGAAGCGATCAACACCCGCGACATTCCGGGCTTCTACCTGAACAACACGGCGCAGGCCCTGTCGATTCGCGAGCAGGTCGGCAGCGCCAATCTGTTCCTGCAATACGACATCTATCACATGCAAATCATGGAAGGCGATCTGGCCCGCACCCTGCAATCGCACCTGGGCGAGATCAACCATGTGCAGTTGGCCGACAACCCGGGCCGCAACGAGCCGGGCACTGGCGAGATCAACTATCGCTTCCTGTTCGAACACCTGGATCGCATCGGTTATCAGGGCTGGGTCGGCTGCGAGTACAAACCGCTGACCACCACTGAAGCGGGCCTCGGCTGGCTGAAGACCCACAACGCGATCTGACCCCCTATTTGCTTGAGCAAGACAAAAACAAGAGGAATTTCTCATGGCTAAAATCGGATTTATCGGCACCGGCATCATGGGCCACCCAATGGCTTCGAACCTGCAGAAAGCCGGTCACAGCCTGTTCCTGTCGGCACACCACGACGCCGCTCCTGCCGATCTGGTCGCCGCTGGCGCCGTCGCCCTGGCCAACCCGAAAGAAGTGGCCCAGGAAGCTGAATTCATCATCGTCATGGTGCCGGATACCCCGCAGGTCGACGACGTGCTGTTCCGCACCGACGGCGTCGCTGCCGGCATTGGCAAAGGCAAGGTCGTGATCGACATGAGCTCGATCTCGCCAACCGCCACCAAGGCTTTCGCCGCGAAGATCAACGAAAAAGGCGCGCAATACCTCGACGCTCCAGTGTCCGGTGGTGAAGTCGGTGCCAAGGCTGCGACCCTGAGCATCATGGTCGGCGGCGACGCCGATGCCTTCGAACGCGCACTGCCGCTGTTCCAGGCCATGGGCAAGAACATCACCCTGGTCGGCGGCAATGGCGACGGTCAGACCGCCAAGGTGGCGAACCAGATCATCGTTGCCCTGAACATTCAGGCCGTCGCCGAAGCCCTGCTGTTCGCTTCGAAAAACGGTGCCGATCCGGCCAAGGTGCGTGAAGCACTGATGGGCGGTTTCGCCTCCTCGAAGATCCTCGAAGTGCACGGCGAGCGCATGATCAAGGGCACCTTCGATCCGGGCTTCCGCATCAGCCTGCACCAGAAGGACCTGAACCTGGCCCTGCAAGGCGCCAAGGAGCTGAACATCAACCTGCCGAACACCGCCAACGCCCAGCAGGTGTTCAGCACCTGCGCGGCCATCGGCGGCAGCAACTGGGACCACTCGGCGCTGATCAAGGGCCTGGAACACATGGCCAACTTCTCGATTCGCGACAAGAAGTAAGCCCTGCCCCGCCCCCGGTGTGGAAGCAGCCCTGCTTCCACACTGGACCGAGTTGCCCTTCCAATAACAAGAATTCCGGGAGCCCGCCATGTCGGTCGATCCGCAACAACTGCTGCGCGAGCTGTTTGCCACAGCCATCGACGCGGCCCATCCGTACCAGGTCCTCGAAGCCCATCTGCCAGCCGACCGCACAGGTCGCGTGATCGTCATCGGCGCCGGCAAGGCTGCCGCTGCCATGGCGCAAGTGGTCGAGCGCTGCTGGGAAGGCGAAGTCTCGGGCCTTGTGGTGACCCGCTACGGTCACGGCGCCCCGTGCGAAAAAATCGAAGTGGTCGAAGCCGCGCATCCGGTCCCGGACGCTGCCGGTCTGGCCGTGGCCAAACGCGTGCTGGAACTGGTCAGCAACCTGACCGAAGACGACCGCGTGATCTTCCTGTTGTCCGGCGGCGGCTCTGCCCTGCTGGCGCTGCCGGCCGAAGGCATCACCCTGGCCGACAAACAGTCGATCAACAAAGCCCTGCTCAAATCCGGCGCGACCATCGGCGAGATGAACTGCGTGCGCAAGCACCTCTCGGCGATCAAGGGCGGACGCCTGGGCAAGGCTTGCTGGCCGGCGACTGTTTATACCTACGCGATTTCCGATGTACCGGGCGACCTCGCCACGGTCATCGCCTCCGGCCCGACCGTGGCCGACCCGAGCACCAGCGCCGAAGCACTGGCGATCATCAAGCGCTACGGTATCGAGATCCCGGCTTCCGTGCGTACCTGGCTGCAAAGCCCGGAATCGGAAACCGTCAAACCCGGCGATCCGAGCCTGGCCCGCAGTCACTTCCAGCTGATCGCCCGCCCTCAGCAATCGCTGGATGCGGCGGCAGTGAAATGCCGTCAGGCCGGTTTCAGCACGCTGATCCTCGGCGACCTGGAAGGCGAATCCCGGGAAGTGGCGAAAGTCCACGCCGGTATCGCGCGCCAGATCATTCATCACGGCCAGCCACTGGCGGCACCGTGCGTGATTCTCTCCGGCGGCGAAACCACCGTGACCGTGCGCGGCAATGGCCGTGGCGGACGCAACGCCGAATTCCTCCTCAGCCTCACCGACAGCCTCAAGGGCCAGCCCGGCGTCTATGCGCTGGCCGGTGACACCGACGGCATCGACGGCTCGGAAGACAACGCCGGCGCGATCATGACCCCGGACAGCTACGCCCGCGCCGCCGCCCTTGGGCTGAGCGCCAGCGACGAGCTGGATAACAACAACGGCTACGGCTACTTCGCGGCGCTCGATGCGCTGATCGTCACCGAGCCGACCCGCACCAACGTCAACGACTTCCGCGCCATTCTGATCCTCGAGAGTTCCAAATCATGACGCCTGACAAAAAGGTCAAAATCCTCGCCACCCTCGGGCCTGCCGTCGACGGCATCGAAGACATCCGCGAGCTGGTCGAGGCCGGAGTCAATATCTTCCGCCTCAACTTCAGCCACGGCGATCACGCCGACCACGCCAAGCGCTATCAGTGGATCCGCGAAGTCGAGCGCCAGCTCAACTATCCGCTCGGCATCCTGATGGACCTGCAAGGGCCGAAACTGCGGGTCGGCAAGTTCGCTGACGGCAAGGTTCAGTTGCATCGCGGTCAGGCCTTCCGCCTCGATCTGGACGCGACACCGGGCGACGAACGCCGGGTGAATCTGCCGCATCCGGAGATCATCGCGGCGCTGGAAGCCGGGATGGACCTGCTGCTCGATGACGGCAAACTGCGGCTGCGGGTCGTTACCAAATACAGCGATGCGATCGACACCACCGTGCTCAACGGCGGCGAGCTGTCGGACCGCAAAGGCGTGAACGTGCCGCAAGCGGTACTCGATCTGAGCCCGCTGACCACCAAGGATCGCCGCGACCTGAGCTTCGGCCTGGAGCTGGGTGTGGACTGGGTGGCGCTGTCGTTCGTGCAGCGTCCGCAAGACATCATCGAGGCCCGCGAGCTGATCGGCGACAAGGCGTTCCTGATGGCGAAAATCGAGAAGCCGTCGGCCGTCGAGCAACTGCGCGAGATCGCCGAACTGAGCGACGCGATCATGGTGGCTCGTGGTGACCTCGGCGTGGAAGTGCCGGCCGAAAGCGTGCCGCAGATCCAGAAAAACATCATCACCACCTGCCGTCAGCTCGGCAAACCGGTGGTGGTGGCGACGCAGATGCTCGAGTCGATGCGTTTCTCCCCGGCGCCGACCCGCGCTGAAGTCACCGACGTCGCCAACGCCGTGGCCGAAGGCGCCGATGCGGTGATGCTGTCGGCAGAAACCGCGTCCGGCGAATACCCGCTGGAAGCCGTGCAGATGATGAGCAAGATCATTCGCCAGGTGGAGAACGGTCCGGATTACCAGACCCAACTCGACGTCAGCCGGCCGAAAGCCGAAGCGACCGTGTCCGATGCGATCAGCTGTGCGATTCGCCGCATCAGCAACGTGCTGCCGGTGGCGGTGCTGGTCAACTACAGCGAGTCCGGCGCATCGAGTTTGCGTGCGGCGCGGGAGCGGCCGAAAGCGCCGATCCTCAACCTGACGCCGAACCTGCAGACCGCCCGCCGGCTGAGCGTGGCGTGGGGCATTCATTCGGTGGTCAATGATCGCCTGCGTCAGGTGGATGAAGTGTGCTCGACCGCGCTGGAAATCGCTCAGGCTCAAGGAATGGCCGAGCGTGGCGATACGTTGCTGATCACCGCGGGTGTGCCGTTTGGCCAGCCGGGATCGACTAATTCGCTGCGGATCGAAACATTGATTTAAGCAACACCTGTGTGGCGAGGGAGCGTGCTCCCGTCGCTCGGCATGACGGTTTCCACAAGAGACACCACATTCGCCGGGCATGAGCTCCCTCGCCACAGCTTCAAGCAAGACCTTTTGATTTTCCAACTGCCCAGATTCTCCAGACATGCCTGCCAACCATTTCAACACCCACTGCCCCGACTGGGCCGAGGCTTTGCTCAACGGTTTCAGTCAAATCTTCCTCCAGCGTCATCCGCTGTGTGGCCTGCTGTGCCTTTTGGCCATTTTATTCACCGCGCCGGTGCTGTTCGCCGGCGCGCTGCTCGGCGCGGTCGCCGGTTTGCTCACTGCGCAACGGCGCAACTACGCCAAGGCTGACCGCCAGGCCGGACTGTTCAGCTACAACGGCGTGCTGGTCGGCCTGTTGTTGAGCCTGTATTTCCCCTGGTCGCCGATGCTGCCACCGCTGATTCTGGCGGCCGGTGGCCTGAGCGCGATGATCACGCAGCAGTGGCTCAAACGCGCACGCCTCACCGAGTACCTGCCCGCCTACACTGCGCCGTTCGTATTGTTGAGCTGGGTGTTCCTGTGTTTCGCCGAGCCTTCGACACCGGTGCCGGCGCTTGAGCTGAACACCCTGAACCTGCTCGCTGCCGCCCTGAAAGGATTCGGTCAGGTGATGTTCCTCGACCATCCGTTGGCCGGTGGATTGATCGCCGCCGGGTTGCTGATCGCTGATCGCCGGGCGTTTGCCTGGGCGCTATTGGCATCGGCGATTGGCCTCGGTTCCAGCCTGTTGCACCACGAAAGCCAGATAGCGCTGCTGGGGCTGGGTGGCTACAACGCCGTGCTCGCCGCCCTCGCCTTCAGCGCCCAGCGCCAGCAACCGTGGCTGCCGCTGTTCGGCATTGGTCTGGCGCTGCTGCTGACGCCTCTGTTCAGTGCCATCGGTCTTGCGACCCTCACGGCACCGTTCATTCTCGCCTGCTGGCTGCTGCGCACCGGCATTCGCCTGATGCGCCAAGCGGAGATCAACGCCGCGCCTTGCACTAACGGGGAGAATCAACCTAGGCTGCGCTGATTGACGGCCAAGGCGATGTGCATGAACGGTAACAACACGTGGCGTGATCGCCTGTACGTGATCATTTTCCAGACCGATACGGTGGCTGGCCGCCGTTTCGACAAGACTTTGCTGCTGATCATCTTCGCCAGTCTGGTGACCGTGATCCTCGACAGCATCGATGAAGTTCACCAGAACTACGCCAATGTGCTGGCGTACATCGAATGGGGCTTCACGGTCATCTTCCTCGGCGAGTACCTGCTGCGCCTGTATTGCTCGCCCAAGCCGTTGCGCTACGCCTTCAGTTTCTATGGGCTGGTTGACCTGCTGGCGATCGTGCCGGGCATCCTCGCGTTGTATTACAGCGATGCCCAATACCTGCTGATCATCCGGGTGATCCGGATGCTGCGTATCTTCCGGGTACTCAAGCTCGGGCCGTACTTGAAACAGGCGCATTACCTGCTCGATGCCTTGCGCGGCAGCAAGCAGAAAATCCTCGTGTTTCTCCTCAGCGTCTGCACCCTGGTCACGGTGTTCGGCACCTTGATGTACGTAGTCGAAGGCCCGGAGCACGGCTTCACCAGTATTCCCAAAGGCATCTATTGGGCTATCGTGACCCTGACCACCGTGGGCTATGGCGACATCGTGCCGAGGACCATTCTGGGCCAGGTGATTTCGTCGCTGGTGATGATCACCGGTTATTCGATCATCGCCGTGCCCACCGGGATTTTCACCGCCGAACTGGCCACGGCGATGCGCGGCGGTCAGTTGCAGCACGACTGCCCGGTGTGCAAGAAAAACAGCCACGAACACGACGCGTCGTTTTGCTCCCGTTGTGGCAATGCGCTGTTCAAGAAAATGGAATAAGCAAAGTTCTTTTTAATCTTTAAGCGACTATGCGCGCCCCGCTATAGTCGCTGGCAAATGGCCTCATCTTTGTAAAAAAACACCCCTACAGAACAAGGAATGCGCAGTGAAAAAACTCTTTGGCGCCTCACTTCTCGCCGCGGGTCTCGCCTTCGGCAGCGTGGCTCAGGCCGCACCGACTCTGCTTAACGTTTCCTACGACGTGATGCGCGATTTCTACAAGGACTACAACGCTGCGTTCCAGAAACACTGGCAAGCCGAACACAAAGAGGACATCACCGTGCAGATGTCTTTCGGCGGCTCCAGCAAACAGGCGCGCTCGGTGATCGACGGCCTGCCGGCTGACGTCATTACCATGAACATGGCGACCGACATCAACGCCCTGGCCGACAACGGCAAACTGGTCCCGGAAAACTGGGTCACCCGTCTGCCGAACAACAGCGCACCATTCACCTCCGCGACCGTGTTTATCGTGCGCAAGGGCAACCCGAAAGCCCTGAAAGACTGGCCGGACCTGCTCAAGGACGGCGTGCAGGTGATCGTGCCAAACCCGAAAACCTCGGGCAACGGCCGCTATACCTATCTGTCCGCCTGGGGCTACGTGCTGAAAAACGGCGGTGACGAGAACAAGGCCAAAGACTTCGTCGGCAAGTTGTTCAAGCAAGCGCCAGTGCTGGACACCGGTGGCCGCGCCGCGACGACCACGTTCATGACCAACCAGATCGGCGACGTGCTGGTGACCTTCGAGAACGAAGCCGAAATGATCGCCCGCGAGTTCGGCCGCGACCAGTTCGAAGTCATCTACCCAAGCGTCTCCGCCGAAGCCGAGCCGCCTGTATCGGTGGTCGACAAAGTCGTCGAGAAGAAAGGCTCCCGCGCGGCGGCCGAAGAATACCTGAAGTACCTGTGGTCGCCGGAGGGCCAGGAAATCGCGGCCGCCAACTACCTGCGCCCACGTGACCCGGCGGTACTGGCCAAGTACACCGACCGCTTCCCGAAAGTCGACTTCCTGTCGGTCGAGAAAACCTTCGGCGATTGGCGCACCGTGCAGAAGACCCACTTCAACGATGGCGGGATCTTCGACCAGATCTACACCAACAAGTAAGACGTGAGCTGAAATGAAAAAGGCGACCTGAAGAGGTCGCCTTTTTTGTATGCGTTCACATGGGCGGTTTCACGCCATCCTTGCCGGCCGAGATCGATTGCGCAGTCAGCGTTCCGTCCGCACTCTGGGTCACGAAAGTGACGATCCTCACGCCAACCTTGAGCAGGTTGCGATCGCCCGGCGTCAGGTTGACGATTGGCACATCCTCCGGCACCAGGATCTTCTGCTGGCCGCCCTTGTAGTTGACGGTCAGCACCCGGCCGTTGCTCACCACCAGATCGCCGACGCTGCCATTGGTCATGCTGCTGTCCTTGGTCAGGTCGAACGGCCGGTGGCCATCGCCGCTGCCAGCCAACTCCGGAGGGAATACATGCACCTCCAGCGCTTTGAGCGTGCCATCCTCCTGAGGAATGGCTGCCGAGCCGATGTAGCTGCCGGGCTTGATGTCTTCGATATTGGCCAGGGTGACGGCGCGGACCTTGGTGTCCGGGGTCAACCGGACCACCACGTTTTCACCGCTGTTGACGTGAACCTTGAGCGAGTCGGGGCTGACCCCGGTGATTTCGCCGCGCACACCAATGCGCATCCCCGGGGCCTCACCGGCGTAGACGCTGCCGGCGCCAAGCACGCCGATCAATGCAAGAGTCATGGTGTGGCGAAACAGCTGACGAAACATCGCAATCCTCCGGTTGTTTTCAGGTGGAAATCCAATGACAACATAAGCACGCTATCGAACAAGATGTAAGTGAATGTATCATCACCCCTCCCCGGTCGGACGCAAGGTTCGCCGATGGATGACACCTCACCGGCTGGAATCTATTCCGCAACGGAATAACTGATATCGATCCAAGGCTTCTACCGCCGACCCGGTTCGTCCCTTAGTCTCACCGCATTCCTTTTCGCTGGATCGAGAAACCCTATGACCGCCACAACTCACGCAATGACCCGAGGCATGGTGCTGCTGTTCGCTTTCTGCTGCGGCGCCATCGTTGCCAACATCTACTACGCCCAGCCGATCATCGGCCTGATCGCGCCGGACATCGGCCTGACCGACACCATGGCCAGCTTCATCGTGTCGCTGACCCAGATCGGTTACGCACTGGGGCTGTTCTTCCTGGTGCCGCTGGCGGACCTGCTGGAAAACCGCCGTCTGATGATCATCACCACCGTGGTGGCGATTGCCAGTCTGCTGGGGGCGGCGTTTACCGATCAGCCCAATGTGTTCCTGATGATTTCGCTGCTGGTGGGCTTCAGCTCAGTGTCGGTGCAGATCCTGATTCCGCTGGCGGCGCATCTGGCGCCGGAGGAATCCCGTGGCCGTGTGGTCGGCGGAATCATGGGCGGTTTGTTACTGGGCATTCTGCTGGCGCGTCCGGTGTCGAGCGTCGTTGCCGACCATTTCGGCTGGCGGGCAATGTTCATGATCGCGGCGGCGTTGATGGCGGCAATCAGCATCGTGCTGGCACTGACCGTGCCCAAGCGCCAGCCGGATCACAGCGCTTCCTACGGCCAGTTGATCGGCTCGCTGTGGACGCTGCTGCGCCAGCAACCGGTGCTGCGTCAGCGGGCGTTCTACCAGGCCTGCATGTTCGCCACCTTCAGCTTGTTCTGGACCGCCGTGCCGCTGGAACTGGCGCGCAACCATGGCCTGTCCCAGAGTGAAATCGCGATCTTTGCCCTGGTCGGCGCCATCGGTGCGATTGCCGCCCCGATCAGCGGACGCCTGGCCGACGCCGGCCACACCCGCGTCGCCTCTCTGCTGGCCATGCTGTTCGCCAGCCTGAGTTTCCTGCCGGCCTTCATTCACCCGGCCTACAGCGTGATCGGCCTGGCCGTGACCGGCGTGGTGCTCGACTTCTGTGTGCAGATGAACATGGTGCTCGGCCAGCGCGCGGTCTACTCCCTCGACGCCAAAAGCCGCGGTCGCCTCAATGCGCTGTACATGACCAGCATCTTCGTCGGTGGCGCCTTCGGTTCGTCGGTGGCCAGTGCGGTGTACGAGCATGGCGGCTGGCTGTGGATCGTGATTGTTGGCAGTGCGTTTCCGCTGCTGGCGCTGGTGCGGTTTTTGAGTGTTTCGCAAAAGTCGGCGCTTGTGACGGCATAAGATCCGTAACGACTGTGATGGACTCATCACAGTCGTAATCCCCCTCAACAACACTTGCACGGGACCGCCGATGGACCGCCTCGCCGCCATGGAAACCTTTGTCTACGTCGTGGAAACCGGCTCGTTTTCCGCCGCCGCCCGGCGGCTGAATATCGGTCAGCCGGCCGTGTCGAAAACCATCGCCCAACTCGAAACCCGCCTCGGCGTACGCTTGCTGTTGCGTTCGACCCGAGGCCTGACGCCGACCGAGGCCGGGCTGGCCTTTTTCGAGCGGGCCAGGCGTGCGCTCGAAGAAGCCGACGAGGCCGACAACGCCGCTCGCGGCACCGCCAGCGGCCTGAGTGGCAACCTGCGCATCAGCACCGCCGTCACCTTCGGCCGGATGCATGTGGTTCCACACCTGGGGCCGTTCCTCGATCAGCACCCACAACTCAATGTCGATCTGCTGCTCGACGACCAGAACATCAACCTTGTGGAAGAAGGGATCGACGTCGCCCTGCGCCTGGGCCCGCTCAGCGACTCCGGCCTGACCGTGCGCAAGATTGCCGAATGCCGTCGCGTTGTGCTGGGCACGCCGGCCTACTTCGCCAGCCACGGTGAACCCACCGGCCCTGCCGATCTGACCCGACACCACGCCGTTATCTACAACCGTGGCGGTGGTGCGACCTGGCATTTCAACAAGGATGGCGAAGAACAGTCTGTGGCCGTCAATGGCCGCCTGCGCGTCAGCGCCGCCGAAGGGTTGCGTGAGGCGGTGCTGGCCCATCAAGGTCTGGGGCTGGGCTCGGAGTGGATGTTCGCACCGGAACTGGCCAGTGGCGTTGTTAAGGCTGTCCTGAGCGATTGGGTTTTGCCGAAGCAGGAGCTGTGGGCGGTGTTTCCGACGGGCAGGATGGCCAGCGCCAAGGCGCGGGCGTTTGTTGAGTATGTGCAGGGGTTGTTGGTGCGAGCGCTGTAAAAAACCAGACAGCAAAACGGCGATCCAAAGATCGCCGTTTTTCATTACTCCCCGAACTGCTTGCCCAGTCCCGCCGGCACGCCGTGGATGTTGGTTTCTTCCCACGGTCCGTTCGGGCTGATCGAGCGGCTCCAGCCGTTGTTCCAGCGGTAGTAGGTGCGCTGGCGGTAGAAGGTGTTGGGCTGGTCATCCAGTACGTACACGCCCAGTTTCTGATCCCAGTGGCTGTTGCCTCCCGGTGGCGGGGCGAAGCTTGCCGAGGTGCGGGGGGCGGATTTCGAGGGTTTGGCCGGAATGCCCGGTTTGCCCGGCGTCGGACTGGTGGACGGTGTCGGGCTGGGTTGTGACGGCGGTATCGGCGGGAGCCTTGTGGTCGACTCGGGTCGTTGCACCGCACATGCGCTCAAGCCCAGGGCCAGTGTGAGGACTGTGATTCGGGCGATGGCGTTCATGGCAGTGCTTTCCTGTTGGTTCCGGCTATTTGTCCGGGCTGTCGATGGTGAGTTTTTGTGGCGCGGTGGTGCTGCTGGCCAGAGGCCCGCTGCGACCTACCCACTCACCGGCGGTTGGCTGACCGGCACGGGAGACGCGCGCAACCAGTTGGACTTCAGGAAAGTTCGACAGTTTCAACTGCGGCATCATTGCATCGGCATCGCCCAGCTCGACGGTCACCGGCAGGTCGGCGACGGTCAGACGCTTGGCCGCCAGCGGTGCTGGAGGGCCAGATACTGCACGGGCGAAGATGAACACACTGTCACCCGGTTGCACCTTGCCCTTGAGCTCGCTGGCCAGATCGACGCTGACCTTGAGCAGCGCGGTTTTCGCCGCCGGAGCCTGGGCGACCTTACCGCCGCTGGCCTCAAGTTTTTCAGTAGCGCGGGCGATGCCGCCCTGCAGGGCTTCGCGGGATTTGTCATTCGCTGGCAGTTGCTCCAGCAGACGGTTCCAATAATCGATGGCTTGCTGATAGCGCTCGCCTTCGAACGCGGCGATCCCCAACAGGCCGAGGCTGGTGACTTCTTTCGGATCAGCCTTCAGTGCTTCGTCAGTCAGGGCCTGAATCTTGTCCGACCACTTCTTGCCATCGGCGAAGTACTGCGCCTGCGCCCACTGGCCGAGCAGTTCCGGCTGACGACCGGCCAGGTTGGCGGCGCGTTCGAACATCTTCGCCGCGTCCGCCGGACGATCCTGAGCCATGTAAGTACGACCGAGGAAGTACAGGCCTTCGGCGGAATCCGGTTGCGCGGCTACGGCGCGTTCCAGACGTTGGGTCATCTCTTCCATCGACTGCGGTGCCTGGGCGAATTCCCGGGTCAGTTCGACTTTGTCGGCGGCACCGAAATGCATATAGAGACCGAGGCCCAACACCGGCACCAGCACGGCTGCCAGCAATGGCAGTGGCTTGCCCAAACGCGAAACCCGCGCCGGCGCCGCACCTTCGGTGTCGGCCAGCAGTTCCCGCGCCGCTTCGGCACGGCCGCTGTCCATTTGCGCAGCGTCGAGAACGCCTTCGGCCTGCTGCGATTGCAACTCGGCGACACGCTCCTGATACAGCGCGACGTTCAGGGCAGTCCGATCCTCTTCACGCTGGGCGCGACGCTCACGCAGAACGGGGATCAGCAGAAAACTCAGGGCGACCAAAAGCAACAGCCCTGCGGCAAGCCAGAAATCAATCATTCTTGGTTTTTATCCAACAGTTGGTCGAGGCGCTGACGCTCTTCAGGGGACAGCGATTGCGGAGTCTCGGCGCGTTGCCCGCGACGGCGGCGGACGATCACGGCGATGACGACAAAACCGCCGAGCAGCAATCCCGCCGGGCCAAACCACAGCAGCGCAGTCTTGGCATTCAACGCCGGTTTGTAGCGGACGAAATCACCGTAGCGATCGACCATGAAGTCAATGATCTGCTGATTGTCCTTACCCTCGCCGAGCATGCGGAAAATCTCTTTGCGCAGGTCGGCGGCAATCGGCGCGTTGGAGTCGGCTATGTCCTGGTTCTGGCATTTGGGGCAGCGCAGTTCCTTGGTCAGCTCGCGGAAACGCTCGCGATCACCTTCTTTGGCGAACTCGTAGGTGTCGATGGCGGCGTGAGCTACACCGGCCAGACTCAAGCCCAACACCATGGCGGCTAAAAAACGCTTCATGGCTTGGCCTCGTCGACCAGCGCCTGATACTTGGCCGCCAGTTTTTCCCGCCAGACCTGCTCGTCAATCACGCCGACGTACTTGTCGCGGATGATGCCCTTGGCGTCGATGAAGAAGGTTTCCGGCGCGCCGTAGACACCGAGGTTCAGGCCCAGGGAGCCTTCGTCGTCGCGGATGTCCAGTTGATACGGATTGTGGAACTCGGCCAGCCACTTCAACGCATCGGCGTTGGTGTCCTTGTAGTTGATGCCGTAGATCACCACGCCACGCTCGGCGAGTTTGTTCAGCACCGGGTGCTCGACCCGGCAGGAAATGCACCAGGTGCCCCAGACGTTGACCAGTGCCGGTTTGCCGAGAATGTCAGCCTTGGTCAGGGTCTTGTCGCCCTGCACGGCCGGCAGGGAAAACTCCGGGAACGGTTTGTTGATCATCGCCGACGGTAGCTCCGCCGGATCCAGGTACAGACCGCGATAAAGGAATACGGCCACCAGCAGGAAAATCGCCAACGGCACCAGCATCAACCAACGTCTCATGCAGCGGCTCCTTCCATGCCCAGCGCTTCACGCACCTTGGCTTTGACCTTGACCCGGTAACGCCGGTCCAGCGCTGCCAGCATTCCGCCCAGACCGGTCAGCAGACCGCCGAACCAGATCCAGCGCACAAACGGTTTGACGTGCACCCGCACTGCCCAGGCGCCGTCGCCCAGTGGTTCACCCAAAGCAACGTAAAGGTCGCGGGTGAAACCGGCGTCGATCCCGGCTTCGGTCATCATCGAGCTCTGCACCGTGTACAGGCGTTTTTCCGGGTGTAGCACGCTGATTTCGCGGCCATCGCGGATCACCCGGATGGTGCCTTTGTCAGAGGTGAAGTTCGGGCCTTCAAAATGCTTGGCGCCTTCGAACACGAACTGGTAACCGGCCAGTTCCATCGACTCGCCCGGCGCCAGACGCAGGTCGCGCTCGGCACTGTTCTGACTCGACAACACCACGCCCAGGGCGCACACAGCGATACCGATGTGGGCCAGTTGCATGCCCCAGTAGCTACGAGTCAGGGTCGGCAGGCCTTTGATCAGGCCTTTGTGCCGGGTCTTGTCGAAGATGTCACGCACACCGGCCAGCAACACCCAGGCTGCGAGCAGGAAGGTTGCAATCACAGCCCAGTTGAAATCGCCGTAGGCGACACCGGCAACGACTGCCAGTGCAACACTGCCCAGCAGCACCGGGGTCAGCATGTTGGCCAGCCATTTCACCGGCGTGTCTTTCCAGCGCACGATCACACCGACCGCCATCACCACCATCAACAGCGCCATCAACGGAATGAACAGCGCGTTGAAGTACGGCGGGCCGACCGACAGTTTGGCGCCGCTGATCGCATCAAGAATCAGCGGATACAGCGTGCCGAGCAGGATCATCGACGCGGCCACCACCAGTACCAGGTTGTTGCCCAGCAGCAGCGTTTCCCGCGACCACAGGTTAAAACCGACCTGGCTCTTGACCACAGGTGCACGCAGCGCAAACAGGGTCAGCGAACCGCCGACCACGAACAGCAGGAAGATCAGAATGAACACACCACGCTCGGGATCCGAAGCAAACGCGTGCACCGACGTCAGTACACCGGAGCGTACGAGGAACGTCCCGAGCAGACTCAAGGAGAATGCGGCAATCGCCAGCAACACCGTCCAGCTCTTGAACACGCCACGTTTCTCGGTGACCGCCAGCGAGTGAATCAGCGCCGTGCCCACCAGCCAAGGCATGAAGGAGGCGTTTTCCACCGGGTCCCAGAACCACCAGCCGCCCCAGCCGAGTTCGTAGTAAGCCCACCACGAACCGAGGGTGATGCCGATGCCGAGGAAAGCCCAGGCAACGATGGTCCACGGACGTGACCAGCGCGCCCACGCGGCATCGAGACGACCACCGAGCAGTGCAGCGATGGCGAACGCGAAGGCCACGGAGAAACCGACATAACCCATGTACAGCATCGGCGGATGCACGATCAGGCCGATGTCTTGCAGCAACGGATTGAGATCACGACCGTCGGCCGGGATCTGCGGCAGGATCCGCGAAAACGGGTTTGACGTCAGGATCAGGAACAACAGGAAACCCGTGCTGATCATGCCCATCACCGCCAGCACGCGAGCAAGCATGACTTGCGGCAACTGCCGGGAGAACACCGAGACCGCAAAAGTCCAGCCACCAAGGATCAACGCCCACAGCAGCAGCGAACCTTCGTGGGCGCCCCACACGGCGCTGAATTTGTAGTACCAAGGCAGCGCGCTGTTGGAGTTCATCGCGACGTAGGCCACGGAGAAGTCGTCGGTCATGAACGCGTAGGTCAGAACGCCGAAGGCAAACAGCAAAAATGCGAACTGCCCCCACGCCGCCGGTTGGGCGAGGCCCATCCACAGACGGTCGCCGCGCCAGGCACCGAGCAACGGCACCACGGCCTGCACCAGCGCGAAACACAGCGCCAGGATCATGGCCAGATGGCCAAGCTCGGGAATGAAAATGGTGGACGTCATCGATCAACCCTCCTTCGCTTGGGTCGGCGCGGATTGACCGCTGTCCTTCAGGGCCTTGGTCACTTCCGGCGGCATGTATTTTTCGTCGTGCTTGGCCAGCACTTCATCGGCGACCACGACGCCATCGGCGTTGAGCTTGCCCAGTGCGACGATGCCCTGCCCTTCGCGGAACAGGTCCGGCAGGATGCCGCGATAGGTGATGGTCACGGACTTGTTGAAGTCGGTGACCACGAATTTGACGTCCAGGGAATCCGGGGAGCGTTGCAGCGAACCTTTCTCGACCATGCCGCCAGCGCGGATGCGGGTGTCCTGCGGCGCTTCGCCGTTGGCGATCTGGGTCGGGGTGTAAAACAGATTGATGTTCTGCTGCAGGGCGCTCAGGGCCAGGCCGACGGCAGCGCCGACCCCGACCAGAATCGCCAGAATGATGATCAGACGCTTTTTGCGCAGCGGATTCACTTGCCGTTCTCCCGGCGCAGACGACGCGCCTCTTGTTGCAGATAACGCTTGCGGGCCGCGATCGGCGCCGCCACGTTGAGGATCAGTACCGCCAGACAGATGCCGTAGGCCGACCAGACGTACAGGCCGTGATGGCCCATGGCGAGGAAGTCGCCGAATGACGCGAAACTCATCGAGCGGCCTCCAGGCTGTTCTGCACTTCTTCTTTGACCCAACTGGCGCGGGCTTCGCGCTTGAGCACTTCAAGACGCATGCGCAGCAACAGCACGGCGCCGAAGAAACAGTAGAAACCAAGCACCGTCAGCAGCAGCGGCAGCCACATTTCGGCGGGCATCGCCGGTTTTTCGGTCAGGGTAAAGGTCGCGCCCTGGTGCAGGGTGTTCCACCACTCCACCGAGTATTTGATGATCGGGATGTTGATCACGCCGACGATGGCCAGCACCGCGCAGGCCTTCGCGGCGCTGTCGCGGTTGCTGATGGCGTTGCCCAGGGCGATCACGCCGAAGTACAGGAACAGCAGAATCAACATCGAGGTCAGCCGCGCGTCCCAGACCCACCACGAACCCCAGGTCGGCTTGCCCCAGATCGCCCCGGTGACCAGCGCCACGGCGGTCATCCAGGCACCGATCGGTGCGGCGCATTGCAGGGCGACGTCGGCCAGTTTCATCTTCCACACCAACCCGACCACGCCGCACACCGCCAACATCACGTAGATCGACTGGGCGAGCATCGCGGCGGGTACGTGGATGTAGATGATGCGAAAGCTGTTGCCTTGCTGATAGTCCGGCGGCGCGAAGGCCAGGCCCCAGACGACGCCGACAGCGATCAGCAGCAACGCTGCAATGCTCAGCCACGGCAGGAACTTGCTGCTGATGCCGTAGAACCACTTGGGCGAGCCGAGCTTGTGAAACCAGGTCCAGTTCATACTGTTTCCATCACGGGTGCCGCTCATCGGTGTGAGCAGTCTCAGGGTCTTTGCTGGTTAAATTTTAACCAGACCTCATTATTCGCCGACGCTGATCTTCAGGCCAGCAGCTATTGCAAAAGGTGTCAGGGTTATCGCCAGGGCGGTCAGGCTGCCAAGCCACAACAGATAACCGATCGCCGGCATGCCCTGCAACGCTGCCTGCAAGGCGCCACTGCCGAGGATCAACACCGGGATGTACAACGGTAGAATCAACAGCGCGAGCAACAGGCCGCCGCGTTTCAGACCGACCGTCAGCGCCGCACCCACCGCGCCGAGCAAGCTCAGCACTGGTGTACCCAGCAACAACGAAAGCAGCAATACCGGCAGACACGCAGCCGGCAACCCAAGCATCAACGCCAGTAACGGCGAGAGCAAAACCAGTGCCAGCCCGGAAAAAAGCCAGTGTGCCAGCACCTTGGCCAACACCAGAAGTGGCAGGGGGTGCGGCGAAAGGACCCACTGTTCAAGGGATCCGTCTTCGAAATCACTGCGGAAAAGCCCGTCCAGCGAGAGCAGGACCGACAAAAGCGCCGCCACCCAGACTAACCCCGGGGACAAGTTTTGCAATACTTGAGTTTCCGGTCCGACGGCCAGCGGGAACAGCGCGATGACGATGGCGAAGAAAATCAGCGGATTGGCCAGCTCCGCCGGGCGGCGGAACAGCAGTCGGGATTCACGGGCAACCAGCAGGCCGAACACACTCATACTGCCCACTTCCCCAGATCGATGTCGCGATAACCGGCCGGCATCCGGCTCAGCGTATGGTGCGTAGTCAACACCACCAGACCGCCGCGTTCGCAGTGATTGGCCAGGTGTTCTTCGAGTTGCGCCACGCCTTGTTTGTCCAGCGCGGTGAACGGCTCATCGAGGATCCACAGTGGCGGGCTGTCCAGATACAACCGCGCCAGCGCCACGCGGCGCTGCTGACCGGCGGACAGGCTGTGGCAGGGAACATCCTCGAAACCGCGCAATCCAACCGCCGCCAACGCCTGCCAGATCGCGTCGCGTCCGGCGGGTTGATGCAGGGCGCAGAGCCAGGCGAGGTTTTCTTCCGGGGTCAGCAGGTCCTTGATCCCGGCGGCATGACCGATCCACAGCAGGTTGCGCGCCAGTTCGCTGCGTTGCTCGGCCAGGGGTTGACCGTTGAGCAGCACCTGACCGTCGGTCGGTTGCATCAGGCCGGCCAGCAGGCGCAAGAGACTGGTCTTGCCGCTGCCGTTGGGACCGCTGATCTGCACCATATCGCCACTGGCCAGTCTCAATTCGAGATTCTCGAAGAGCAGTCTGAGATCGCGCTCACAGGCGAGGCCGACGGTTTGCAGGACAGGGCTGGTCAAGGGTTCACGGGCCTTATACGGTTCAAGTCGGCTCTGGGGCGGCCGTTAAAGAGTTGCAGCATAAATGCAATGACGGCTCAATCCAGAGAGCTGGGTCAAACAATTGCTATGTTTTTTGAACGAACGGAAGGACGGGCGGCATTATACATGGCGTCCCCTGCTCTCCCGAGTGCATTTTCCTCAGGTTGTGTCCGCGTATGACAGGCGAAATGAACATCCTCCCGCTCCCGCCCACCACCCCGGCGACCGCTCGCCCGCAGGTCGGTGAGCTGCTCAAGCTGTTGACGCCGATGGACGGGCTGATTGCCGCCGGCCAGAGCGCCAAGGCCGAGGTGTTGGCGCTGAAACCGGCGGACCAGGCCTTTCAGGTGCTGCTCAAGGTCACCCTCGACGGCGGCCGTCAGACCACGGTGCAGGCGACCAGTCCCCTGCCGCTGCCGCAAGGCACCAATCTGGCCGTCACCCAGCCGTCGGCGGGCAATCTGGCGGTTACCGTGCAACAGGCCATCGCCACGGCTGTCGCCACCCTCACCCGCATCGATACCGCGCAATTGCCGGTCGGTACGCTGCTGCAAGGCAAGGTGCTGACGAATCAGGCGTTGCCGCAGGTGCCGGGGCAACCGACGGTGTTCCGCTCGACGGTCAGCCTGCTCAACACCGTGTTGAGTGGCAGCACCCTGAGCCTCGACAGCCCGCAGCCATTACGCATTGGCACCCTGCTGTCAGCGCTGGTACAGGATTCCCAGACCCTGAAATTCTTGCCGTTGAGCAGTCGTCAGGAACAACTGGCGGTCAGTCAGCAACTGGTCAGCCAGCAAAGTCGCCAGGGTTCGCTGGATGGCTTGCTGAAAATGCTCCAGAGCCTGCCGCCCGCCGACGATCAGACCTCCAGTGATCTGCGCGCTGCCGTGGACCGGCTGCTGGCCAACCTGCCGGACGTCGGGCAACTGACCACCCCCAAAGGCCTGGCCCAGGCGCTGCTCAACAGCGGCGCGTTTCTCGAAGCCAAATTGCTGGCCGGGCAAAACCCGACGCTGAATCCGGATATGAAAGGCGATCTGCTCAAGCTGATCGCGCAACTCACCCCCGGCCTGCCCGGCAATACCAATCTCAACGCCATCATTGCCGCCAACACCCTGGCCCAGGCGATGCCGAGCTTCGTGCGCAACGCCCTCGGCATGCTCGGCCAGGTCAGCGCCAAACCGGTGCCGGGCAGTTTTCCGCTGCCGGACCGGCTGCTGCAAAGCCTGGAAGGTGAAGGCGATCTGGAACACTTGCTGCGCCTCGCCGCTGCAGCTGTTTCACGCCTGCAAAGCCATCAACTGTCGAGCCTGGAACAGACCGGCGTGACCGACGACGGGCGCCTGCTCAGCACCTGGCAACTGGAAATCCCGATGCGCAACATGCAGGATATCGTGCCGTTGCAGGTCAAGTTCCAGCGCGAAGAAGCGCCACAAGAAGAAAGACAGAACGACCGCCGTGACAGCGAACGCGAAACCAAACAGCAACTGTGGCGCGTCGATCTGGCGTTCGACATGGAACCGCTGGGACCGATGCAGATTCAGGCGCAACTCATCAGCGGCAGCCTGTCGAGCCAGCTATGGGCCGAACGGCCATACACTGCCGACCTGATCGAATCCAATCTCGCCGCATTGCGTCAGCGCTTGCTGGATCGCGGGCTCAACGTCGGCGATCTCGACTGCCACCTCGGTACTCCGCCGCAAGGCATCCAAACCCGTCTCGAACACCGCTGGGTCGACGAAACCGCATGAACGATTCCACCGCTCCACGCCAGGCCATCGCCCTCAAGTACGACGGCAGCCACGCTCCGACCCTCACCGCCAAGGGCGACGATGAACTGGCCGAGGAAATCCTGCGGATTGCCCGCGACTGTGAAGTGCCGATCTACGAAAACGCCGAGCTGGTGAAGTTGCTGGCGCGCATGGAACTGGGCGATAGCATCCCGCAGGAGCTGTACCTGACGATTGCCGAGATCATCGCGTTTGCCTGGAACCTCAAGGGCAAGTTCCCGCAAGGACATGACCCGGAGGCACCGATGGTCGAGAAGGACATCACCGACCGCGGCGACGATTACTGAAGGCAAAAAAAATCGCAATCATCGACTGCGATTTTTTGATGCCACTTGCCGCTCGAAGCTCGAAACGCTCAGCTGCTTCTATGCAGCTTGCGCATCAACTCCGCCTCAGCCTGGGTCAACCCGCAGGACTGAGTCAACTCATCAACGCTTGCGCCCATCCCGACCAGTTTCGCCGCTTGAGCGAATGACAGGCTGGAAGGATCGCGCTGTTCGAGCTGGGTGATCTTGTCAGGGATCGGACTGACGACCGCGCGCAGCTCGTGCAGGGCTTCGCCCATGCGCACGTTGCCGTTCTGGTAATCGTCGACGCGCTTGGCCAGGTCCTTGATGCGCTGGTCACGCAGCGCATCGCCCTGGGCCTGTTGCGCAGCGATCACGCGCTGCGCCTTGATGTACGCCAGAAACATCGCCAGCGTGCCTGCCCAGAACAGGAACAGGACAATGACCGCTACCTCGAGAATCAATCAGATATTCTCCAGTTCCGACCATTCTTCTTCGCTCATCATCTTGTCCAGCTCGACCAGGATGAGCAACTCGTTGTTCTTGTTGCACACGCCCTGGATGAACTTGGCCGACTCTTCGTTACCGACGTTCGGTGCGGTTTCGATTTCCGACTGACGCAGGTAAACCACTTCAGCCACGCTGTCGACCATGATGCCAACTACTTGTTTGTCGGCTTCGATGATGACGATACGGGTGTTGTCGCTGATCTCGCCGCTCATCAGGCCGAAGCGCTGACGGGTGTCGATCACGGTCACCACGTTGCCGCGCAGGTTGATGATGCCCAGCACATAGCTTGGTGCACCCGGAACCGGAGCGATCTCGGTGTAGCGCAGGACTTCCTGAACGCGCATCACGTTGATGCCATAGGTTTCGTTGTCCAGCTTGAAGGTCACCCATTGCAGGATCGGATCTTCGGAACCCTTTGCCGCAGTAGCCTTGTCGTTCATACCCTAGCCCCTCGAAAAACCGCGCCTGGCGGTGTGTGTTCTGTGCGCCGCCATGCGTATGCCGGTGCTGTCTGTTATGTAAGTGTTATGTCGGTTTGTGGTTCGGCTTACTGCCGGACATGTGCTTTGCCCCACCGCTGGCGATCAGCTCGGCCAGTGCGGAGACATCGAGCAAGGCGCACATGTGTTCAATCACCGTGCCCGCGAGCCATGGCCGCTGACCCCGGTGACTTCTCCATTTGATTTCATTCGGATCCAGGCGCAACGAGCGGCTGACCTGATGCACCGCCAGCCCCCACTCGTAACCTTGTACCGAAATCACGTATTGCAGGCCCTGACGGAAGTCATCGCGATAGCGATCCGGCATGACCCAGCGTGCGGTGTCCAGCACCTTCAGGTTGCCGGCCTGGCTCGGCAGGATGCCGAGGAACCATTCCGGCTGACCGAACAGCGGCGTCAGCTCATGGCCGGCCAGCGAATAGATCGAGCCGAGGCACACCAGTGGCACCGCCAGGGTCAACCCGGCCACGTCGAACAGCAAGCATTCGAACGCTTCCGACGCCCAGGCAGGACGACCGTCGGTTTCTACCGGTGGCGGTGTATTGCTCGGTGGCAGATGCACCTCCACCAGCGGCGCAACCAGGGTCGGCTCGACCGGGGCTGGAACAGGCGCCTCAGGCTCGGGCTCGGGCGCCGCCGGAACCGGAGGCGTTTGCAGAAATTGTGTTTGCAGCAGCGGTGCCAGCGTCGAGACCACGCGCACCGACTCAGGCTCTTTGATCAACGTCGCAGGTGCCTTCGCCATCACAGCTGCAGGCGCTGCAACCGGGGTGACCGGCCGGGCGGCTTGCTGCGCATCGCGGGCCTGCTCTTCAAGCACGGCGGCCTGGAATTCATCGAGCGCCGCGGCGCTCTCGACCACCTCGACCGGCGTTGCGATTTCCTGCTCGACCTCGTCCGTCACCTCCTGCAGCAAGCCGTCCAGATAGGACTGCAGCGCCAGTTGCGGCTTCGATGTCAGCTTGATCGGCCGATTCATGCTCAGGCCACCTGCGGAACGAGTTGTTGCGCCAGCAGATGCTTGAGCAGCGCGCGGTAAGCCAACACACCACGGCTCTTGCCGTCGAACTGCGAAGGCGTGACACCGGCACGGCTGGCGTCGCGCAGACGGGTATCGACCGGGATGTAACCCTGCCAGATCTCGTCGGGGAATTTGTCGCGCAGCACGCGCAAGGTGCCCATCGACGCCTGGGTGCGGCGGTCGAACAGGGTCGGCACAATGCTGAACGGCAGCGCCTGTTTGCGCGAACGGTTGATCATCGCCAGGGTGTTGACCATGCGCTCCAGGCCTTTGACGGCCAGGTGTTCGGTCTGCACCGGAATCACCAGTTGCTGGCTCGCGGCGAGGGCGTTGACCATCAGCACACCGAGCAACGGCGGGCTGTCGATGATCGCGTAATCGAAGTCCTGCCACAGCTGCGCCAGACTCTTGGCGATCACCAGGCCCAGGCCACTCTGCCCCGGCGACTGACGCTCGAGGGTGGCCAGCGCGGTGCTGGACGGCAACAGGGAAATGCGCTCGTCGCTGGTGGACAGCAGCAACTGGCCCGGCAGGCCCTGCGGCACACTGCCCTTGTGCAGGAACAGGTCGTAGTTGCTGTGTTCCAGGCTGTCGGGGTCGTAACCGAAATAGCTGGTCATCGAGCCGTGCGGGTCGAGATCGACCACGACCACGCGTTTGCCCGCCTCTGCCAGCAAACCGGCTAAAGCGATGGAAGAAGTGGTTTTACCAACACCACCCTTTTGATTGGCGACTGCCCAGACTCTCATTCGGATTGTTCCTCCCGGCCGAGATGCTCGGCCGAGACATGGCTCAGCGTATTAATGCGGGCGACGGAGAATTGACGGCACTCTCGCGTCCCGGCGTCTTGACCGGGGTCGGTGCAGTTTGTGTGCCAGCACGCTTCAACGCAGCGTCCGGTGTTGCATTGGCGGTCCCGGTGCCGGTCAGGCTGCGGCGCACATCAAGATTGCGCGACACCACCAGCACCACGCGACGGTTCTTCGCCCGGCCTTCGGCAGTGGCGTTGTTGGCCACCGGCTGGAATTCGCCGTAACCCACCGAGGCCATTCGGCCAGGGTTGACGCCCTGCATCGCCAGCATGCGCACGATGCTCGCCGAACGCGCCGAAGACAGTTCCCAGTTGGTCGGGTACTGCGCGGTGCGGATCGGCTGGTCGTCGGTGAAGCCTTCGACGTGGATCGGGTTGTCAAACGGTTTGAGGATCGCCGCAACCTTGTCGATGATGTTGAACGCGATGTCGCTCGGCATCGCATCACCGCTGCCGAACAACAGGCTGGAGTTGAGTTCGATCTCGACCCACAGCTCGTTGCCGCGCACGGTCATCTGGTTGCTCGCGATCAGGTCGCCGAACGCGGCGCTGATATCGTCGGCGATGCTTTTCAGCGGATCGCTGGCCCCGGCGATGCCGGCATCGACCTGCTCACTGTCCTTGACCAGCGGCTTGGCCGGGGTCACGGTCTTCGGGCGTTCTTCACCGATCGGGATCGGCTTGAGCGAGCGGTCGGAGTCGGTGAAGACTCCGATCAACGCTTCGGAGATGACCTTGTACTTGCCTTCGTTGATCGACGAGATGGAGTACATCACCACGAAAAAGGCAAAGAGCAAGGTGATGAAGTCGGCGTAGGAAACCAGCCAACGTTCATGGTTTACGTGCTCTTCATGCTGGCGACGACGTGCCATGAGGTTAGTCCCTTAATCCATGAAGCCCTGAAGCTTCAACTCGATGGAGCGTGGGTTTTCACCTTCAGCGATCGACAAAATACCTTCCAACAACATTTCGCGATAACGCGACTGCCGCAACGCAATTGACTTGAGCTTGGCGGCGACCGGCAGCAACACCAGGTTGGCGCTGGCCACACCGTAGATGGTGGCGACGAATGCCACGGCGATGCCGTTGCCCAGTTGCGACGGATCGGCCAGGTTGCCCATCACGTGGATCAGGCCCATCACCGCACCGATGATACCGATGGTCGGCGCGTAGCCGCCCATGCTTTCAAAAACCTTGGCGGCTTCGATGTCGCGGGCTTCCTGGGTGTAGAAATCCACTTCGAGAATGCTGCGGATCGCTTCCGGCTCGGCGCCGTCGACCAGCAGTTGCAGGCCCTTGCGCGAGTAGGCGTCGGGTTCGGCATCCGCCACGCCTTCCAGGCCCAGCAGGCCTTCCTTGCGTGCGGTGAGGCTCCAGTTAACGACGCGGTCGATGCCGCCGGCCAGATCCACACGCGGCGGGAAAAAGATCCAGGCCAGAATCTGCATGGCACGCTTGAACGCGCTCATCGGCGATTGCAGCAAGGCGGCACCGATGGTCCCGCCGAGCACGATCAGCGCCGCCGGGCCGTTGGCCAGTGCGCCGAGGTGACCGCCTTCAAGGAAATTGCCGCCGATGATGGCGACAAACGCCATGATGATCCCGATAAGGCTTAGAACATCCATCAGATACACGCCTCGACGATGTGCTTGCCGATATCGTCCAGACCGTACACCGCATCCGCGAGGTCAGCCTTGACGATCGCCATCGGCATGCCGTAGATCACGCAACTGGCTTCATCCTGGGCCCAGACGGTGCTGCCGCCCTGTTTGAGCAGACGCGCGCCTTCGCGACCGTCGGCGCCCATGCCGGTCAACACGACCGCCAGAACTTTGTCGCTGTAGGATTTCGCCGCAGAACCGAAGGTGATGTCCACGCAAGGCTTGTAGTTCAGACGCTCATCGCCCGGCAGGATTTTCACTGCGCCACGGCCGTCGATCATCATCTGCTTGCCACCCGGTGCCAGCAGCGCCAGACCCGGACGCAGGATGTCGCCATCCTCGGCCTCCTTGACACTGATGCGGCACAGCTTGTCCAGACGCTCGGCGAAGGCCTTGGTGAAGGCTGCCGGCATATGCTGGATCAGCACGATCGGCGCCGGGAAGTTGGCCGGCAACTGGGTCAGAACCCGCTGCAGCGCAACCGGGCCACCGGTCGAGGTGCCGATCGCCACCAGCTTGTAGGCCTTGCGTTTCGGAGCAGGCGACGAAGCACTGGCAGCCGGAACGCGAGCCGGTGCAGGCGCAGGTGCCGGACGAGCCGGAGCACTGTGGCTGCCAAAACTCGACGGCGCTGCTGCCGGAGTCGGCGCAGGTGCAGGTGCAGCGGCAGGCGCCGGGGCACTGTAGGCACTGAAACGACGGTTACTGCGCGAGATGCTGTGAACCTTCTCGCACAGCAGTTGCTTGACCTTCTCCGGATTACGGGAGATGTCTTCGAAATTCTTCGGCAGGAAATCCACCGCGCCAGCATCCAGCGCATCCAGAGTTACCCGGGCACCTTCATGAGTCAGCGAGGAGAACATCAACACAGGGGTCGGGCAGCGCTGCATGATGTGCCGCACGGCCGTGATGCCGTCCATCATCGGCATCTCGTAGTCCATGGTGATCACGTCCGGCTTGAGGGCCAGGGCCTGATCGATCGCCTCTTTACCGTTGGTTGCCGTACCGACAACCTGGATGCTCGGATCCGCTGAAAGAATTTCCGAGACGCGGCGGCGGAAAAAACCCGAATCGTCCACCACCAGGACTTTGACTGCCATAAACACTCCATTAGGTGCAGCGGGACGTTGTCGCCCCGCTGCCCCGGATTCAAATACGCCGCGCGGCGTAACGCTTGAGCATGCTTGGAACATCGAGAATCAGCGCAATGCGGCCGTCACCGGTAATGGTGGCGCCGGACATGCCCGGGGTTCCCTGCAGCATTTTGCCCAATGGCTTGATGACCACTTCTTCCTGGCCGACCAGTTGATCGACGACGAAGCCGATCCGCTGGGTGCCCACCGAAAGGATCACCACATGGCCTTCGCGCTGCTCTTCGTGAGCGGCGGAGCTGACCAGCCAGCGCTTGAGGTAGAACAATGGCAGCGCCTTGTCCCGCACGATCACCACTTCCTGGCCATCCACCACGTTGGTGGTCGACAGGTCGAGGTGGAAGATTTCGTTGACGTTCACCAGCGGGAACGCGAACGCCTGGTTGCCGAGCATCACCATCAGGGTCGGCATGATCGCCAGCGTCAGCGGCACCTTGATGACGATTTTCGAGCCGGCGCCCTTGGTCGAGTAGATGTTGATCGAACCGTTGAGCTGGGAAATCTTGGTCTTCACCACGTCCATGCCGACACCGCGGCCGGACACGTCGGAGATCTCGGTCTTGGTCGAGAAGCCCGGGGCGAAGATCAGGTTGTAGCATTCGGTGTCGCTCAGGCGGTCGGCGGCATCCTTGTCCATCACACCGCGTTTCACGGCGATGGCGCGCAGGACGTTCGGGTCCATGCCTTTGCCGTCGTCGGAGATCGACAGCAGGATGTGGTCGCCTTCCTGTTCAGCAGCCAGGATCACCTTGCCGCCACGGGCCTTGCCCGAGGCTTCGCGTTCTTCCGGCGACTCGATGCCGTGGTCGACCGCGTTGCGCACCAAGTGGACCAGCGGGTCGGCCAGTGCCTCGACGAGGTTCTTGTCGAGGTCGGTCTCTTCACCCACCAGTTCCAGGTTGATTTCTTTCTTGAGCTGACGCGCGAGGTCGCGAACCAGTCGCGGGAAGCGGCCGAAGACTTTCTTGATCGGCTGCATCCGGGTCTTCATGACAGCGGTCTGCAAGTCGGCGGTGACCACGTCGAGGTTCGACACGGCCTTCTGCATCGACTCGTCGCCGCTGTTCAGGCCCAGGCGCACCAGACGGTTACGCACCAGTACCAGCTCGCCGACCATGTTCATGATTTCGTCGAGACGCGCGGTGTCCACACGCACGGTGGTCTCGGCTTCACTCGCCGGTTTTTCCGGTGGTGGCGTCGCCGGTGCACGGGCCGGAGCCGGTGCAGCAGCGGCAGCCGGTTTGGCCGGTTCGGCTTTAGGCTCAGGCGCTTTTGCAGCAGGTTTTGCTGCAGCGGCTGGTGTCTTCGCAGCCGGCGTCGCAACAGCCGAGGCATTGCCGGCAGTCACGACGGCTCCGGTGTTGACGTCAGTGAACTTGCCTTTGCCATGCAGATCGTCGAGCAGCGATTCAAACTCGTGGTCGGTGATCAGATCACTACCGGCCGCCGCCGCTGCCGGGGCAGCACTTGCATTCGCAGGGACGGAAGCAATGGCCGACTCCAGCGCATCGACGGCAAAGTTGCCCTTGCCGTGCAACTGATCGAGCAAGGCTTCGAATTCGTCGTCGGTAATGTCCGAGCTGTCGCCCGCCGCCGGAATCGCAGGCGCAGCGGCCGCCGGTGCCACGGCGTCGGCCGCGAACTGGCCCTTGCCGTGCAACTGGTCGAGCAGCGACTCGAATTCGGCATCGGTGATTTCATCGCTGGCCGCTTCGCTGGAGGCAGGCGCGGGGGCTTCGGCTTCGGCCTTGACGGCGTTCAGCGAGTCCAGCAACTGTTCAAATTCGTTATCGGTGATGTCGCCGGAGTCGCCGGTTTCGTTTTCAACGACCAGCTCTTCGATCATCTCGGCCACGGGCGAAGCCGGGGCTTCATCCGCCGATTGCGGTTCGGCCAGACGCGCCAGGGCGGCCAGCAGTTCCGGGGTTGCAGCGGTGATCGGGCTGCGATCGCGGACTTCGCTGAACATGCTGTTCACCGCGTCCAGCGCTTCGAGCACCACGTCCATCAGTTCTGCATCTACACGACGCTCACCCTTGCGCAGGATGTCGAACACGTTTTCGGCGATGTGACAGCACTCCACCAGCTCATTGAGCTGAAGGAAGCCGGCGCCCCCTTTTACAGTGTGGAAACCGCGAAAAATTGCGTTGAGCAGATCTGCGTCATCCGGGCGGCTTTCCAGCTCGACCAGTTGTTCGGACAGTTGCTCAAGAATCTCGCCGGCCTCAACCAGGAAATCCTGAAGGATCTCTTCATCGGCGCCGAAGCTCATTAATGGGGTGCTCCTACAGGTCTAAAAACCCAGAAAACTAAAATCCAAGGCTGGATAACAAATCGTCCACATCGTCCTGACCGGACACAACGTCTTCTCGTTTATCGGCATGAATCTGCGGACCTTCACCCTGCGAGAGATGTTTTTGTGGATCTTTTTCAGCGAGCATTGCAGCACGGTCATGTTCGATGCCCGCAAAGCGGTCCACCTGGCTGGCCATGAGCACGAGTTTGAGCAGATTGCTTTCGACTTCGGTGACCAACTGGGTCACGCGCTTGATCACTTGACCTGTGAGGTCCTGGTAATCCTGGGCCAGCAGAATGTCGTTGAGGTTGCTCGACACTGCGCGGTTGTCGGTGCTGCTGCGTGTCAGAAAACCGTCGACCCGACGCGCCAGCTCGCGGAACTCCTCAGCCCCGACTTCACGACGCATGAAGCGTCCCCAGTCGGCACTCAATGCCTGGGCTTCGTCAGCCAGACCATTGACCACCGGCGTGGCGCTTTCCACCAGGTCCATGGTGCGGTTGGCCGCCGCTTCGGTCAGCTTGACCACATAGCTCAGGCGCTCGGTCGCATCAGTGATCTGCGACACTTCCTCGGCCTGCGGCATGTGCGGGTCGATCTGGAAGTTGACGATTGCACTGTGCAGTTCGCGCGTGAGCTTGCCGACTTCCTGGTACAGGCCACGGTCACGGGTCTGATTGAGCTCATGGATCAGTTGCACAGCGTCGCCGAACCTGCCTTTTTCAAGGCTTTCGACCAGTTCGACCGCGTGTTTTTTCAGCGTCGACTCGAAGTCGCCCTGTGAAGATTCTTTATGCTCCATAGCTCCCCCGCGCGTCATCAGCCGATGCGTTCGAAAATCTTCTCGATTTTTTCTTTCAGCGCCTGAGCCGTGAAAGGTTTGACCACGTAGCCGTTAACACCGGCCTGGGCCGCTTCGATGATCTGCTCGCGCTTGGCTTCAGCAGTCACCATCAGCACTGGCAGGTGCTTGAGTTTTTCATCGGCGCGCACGTGACGCAGCAAGTCGATACCGGTCATGCCAGGCATGTTCCAGTCGGTCACCAGAAAGTCGATGCTGCCGCTGTTGAGTACCGGAATGGCAGTGGTGCCATCGTCGGCTTCAACGGTGTTGGTGAACCCGAGGTCACGCAACAGGTTCTTGATGATCCGCCGCATCGTTGAGAAGTCATCAACGATGAGGATTTTCATGTCTTTGTTCAATTCGACCTCCAAGCAGTCTTAAACGCGCCCAGCACCTGGACGCGCCATTTCAATCAATCCGGCAAAACACTCGATGACTGTCTGGAGCACAACAGAGCAAGACCGGTGCCGTTCACCACCGCACCAGCCTCGTTCGCAGCGTCCCCACACTGCCTTCAGCGCGCTCGCCACTCCCCCAAACGCCCCCGCAAGCGGGCCGCGCACTGGCTATGTAACTGGCTGACCCGCGATTCACTGACGCCAAGGACTTCACCGATTTCCTTGAGGTTCAGCTCTTCGTCGTAGTACAGCGCCAACACCAGTCGCTCACGCTCCGGCAAATTGGCAATCGCGTCCGCCAACGCAGCCTGGAAGCGCTCATCTTCCAGATCGCGCGACGGCTCAAGATGAGCACTGGCGCCATCCTCGTGCAGCCCTTCGTGTTCGCCGTCCTGCAACAGGTCGTCGAAACTGAACAGTCGGCTGCCCAGGGTGTCATTCAAAATCCCGTAGTAATCGTCGAGACTCAATTGGAGTTCGGCCGCAACCTCGTGATCTTTAGCGTCACGGCCGGTTTTAGCTTCAATCGAGCGAATCGCGTCGCTGACCATACGGGTGTTACGGTGAACCGAGCGTGGTGCCCAGTCCCCCTTGCGTACTTCATCGAGCATGGCGCCGCGGATCCGGATGCCCGCGTACGTTTCGAAACTGGCGCCTTTGCTGGCGTCGTATTTGGTCGAGACTTCGAGCAGGCCGATCATCCCGGCCTGGATCAGGTCTTCGACCTGCACACTGGCAGGCAATCGCGCCAGCAAGTGGTAAGCAATGCGTTTGACCAGTGGCGCGTAACGCTCGATCAGCTCGTACTGCGCGTCACGTGCCGACTTCTTGTAGAAATTCATACCGCTGGCGGTCATAGCACAGGTCCTGCCGTTTGCTGCACGAGGCGCTCGACGAAAAATTCGAGGTGGCCGCGCGGGTTGGCGGGCAGCGGCCAGGTGTCGACCTTCTGTGCGATCGCCTTGAACGCCAGTGCGCACTTGGAACGCGGGAAAGCTTCATAGACCGCACGCTGCTTCTGCACCGCCTTGCGCACGCTTTCGTCGTAAGGCACCGCGCCGACGTATTGTAGGGCGACGTCAAGGAAGCGATCCGTGACCTTGGTCAACTTGGCGAACAGATTGCGACCTTCCTGCGGGCTCTGGGCCATGTTGGCCAGGACGCGGAAGCGGTTCATGCCGTAATCGCGGTTCAGCAGTTTGATCAGCGCGTAGGCGTCGGTAATCGAGGTCGGCTCGTCGCAGACCACCAGCAACACTTCTTGCGCAGCGCGAACAAAACTGACTACCGAGTCACCGATACCCGCAGCGGTGTCGATCACCAACACATCGAGATTGTCGCCGATATCGCTGAACGCCTGGATCAGGCCGGCATGCTGGGCCGGACTCAGATGAACCATGCTCTGGGTGCCAGAAGCGGCCGGCACGATGCGGATCCCGCCGGGACCTTGCAACAGCACGTCGCGCAGCTCGCAGCGGCCCTCGATCACATCGGCCAGGGTACGTTTGGGCGTGAGGCCCAGCAGAACGTCGACGTTCGCCAGACCCAGGTCGGCGTCCAGCAGCATGACCCGACGGCCAAGCTCTGCCAGCGCCAGGGACAAGTTCACTGACACGTTAGTCTTGCCGACGCCACCTTTGCCGCCGGTCACCGCGATCACCTGTACGGGATGCATGCTGCCCATGTTATTTCTTTACCTTGTCTTGCATAGACGGAGGCCACATTACTGGCTGCGCGTTCACAACCGGAACAATGCGTGGCAGACCATCGATGTAGGTACAAAAACTGTTCATTACCTCAGCCAACCTGCTTGGTCGGGCTGTGGTAGATATCAGCGAACATGTCAGCCATGGCTTCTTCGCTGGGTTCTTCCTGCATTTGCACGCTGACGGCGCGGCTGACCAATTGATGACGGCGCGGCAGATGCAGATCATCCGGAATCCGGGGGCCATCGGTCAGGTAGGCGACCGGCAGTTCATGACTGATCGCCAGACTCAGCACTTCGCCAAGGCTGGCCGTCTCATCCAGTTTAGTCAGGATGCACCCGGCGAGCCCGCAACGCTTGTAACTGTGATAAGCGGCGGTTAGAACCTGTTTCTGGCTGGTGGTTGCCAGCACCAGATAATTTTTCGACCGAATGCCACGACCGGCCAGACTTTCCAGCTGCATGCGCAGTGCCGGATCGCTGGCCTGCAGGCCGGCGGTATCGATCAGCACCACGCGTTTGCGCAGCAGTGGATCCAGCGCCTGCACCAGGGACTGGCCCGGGTCGACGTGGGTCACCGACACATTGAGGATCCGGCCCAGGGTTTTCAGCTGTTCCTGAGCGCCGATGCGGAAGCTGTCCATGCTCACCAGCGCAATGTTCTGCGCGCCGTACTTGAGCACATAACGGGCAGCCAGCTTGGCCAGGGTGGTGGTCTTGCCCATGCCGGCCGGGCCGACCATGGCAATCACTCCGCCCTCTTCCAGCGGCTCGACTTCCGGCGTGGCAATCATCCGCGCCAGGTGCGCGAGCAACATGCGCCAGGCCTGACGAGGCTCTTCGATATCGCTGGTCAGCGCCAGCAGGTCGCGGGACAACGGACCGGACAGACCGATGCGCTGCAGACGACGATACAGATTGGCCTGGGCCGGACGGCTGCCTTGCAGCTGATTCCAGGCCAGGGTGCCGAGCTGCACTTCCATCAGTTCGCGCAGGCTGTTGAGTTCGAAACGCATCGAATCCAGCGCACGCGGATCGACGCCAGCGGCAGCCGGCGCAGGTGCCGGGGCTGGACGGGCCGGTGCGGCGTACGTCGGTTCTGTCAGAGGCTCGGCCGCCGTCAGCGGCAGGCCGGCGGTCAATGGCAAACCGGAGAACAACTGGCGATTGGTGTTGCCGTCGGCCTCACCACGCATGCTCAGCTCGGCCTGGGCGGTAACGATGCGCGACTGGGTCTTGCGCAGCTCGTCTTCGAGTTCCATGTTCGGAACCCGTGGCGCCAGAGCCGACAGTTTGTAATCCAGCGCCGCCGTCAGCTCGACGCCGCCGGCAATGCGGCGGTTGCCAATGATGGCGGCATCAGCGCCCAGCTCATCACGAACCAGCTTCATGGCCTGACGCATATCGGCGGCGAAAAAACGCTTAACTTGCATAAACCACTACCTCAGCCGTTGGGCCCTACTGTCGCAACGATGGTCACTTGCTTGTTGTCCGGAATTTCCTGGTAGGCCAGCACGTGCAGTCCTGGGACTGCCAGGCGGCCAAAGCGCGAGAGCATCGCGCGAACCGGGCCTGCTACCAACAGGATCACCGGCTGACCTTGCATTTCCTGACGCTGCGCCGCTTCGATGAGCGAACGCTGCAGCTTCTCGGCCATGCTTGGCTCCAGCAGAACGCCCTCTTCCGAGCCTTGTCCTGCCTTCTGCAGACTATTGAGCAATATTTGTTCCAACCTTGGCTCCAGCGTGATAACTGGCAGCTCGGACTCAGTCCCTACAATGCTTTGGACGATGGCGCGCGAAACGCCGACGCGCACGGCAGCCACCAGCGCGGCGGTATCTTGACTCTTCGCGGCGTTGTTGGCGATGGCTTCGGCAATGCTGCGGATATCGCGCACCGGCACGTGTTCGGCCAGCAGCGCCTGCAACACTTTCAGCAGCTGCGACAACGTGACCACACCCGGCACCAGCTCTTCAGCCAGTTTCGGCGAGCTCTTGGCCAGCAATTGCATGAGTTGCTGCACTTCCTCGTGACCGATCAACTCACTGGAGTGCTTGTACAGAATCTGGTTCAAGTGCGTGGCGACCACGGTACTGGCGTCCACCACGGTGTAACCGAGCGATTGCGCCTGGGAGCGCTGGCTGACTTCGATCCACACCGCCTCCAGGCCGAAAGCCGGATCTTTGGCGGTAATGCCGTTGAGCGTGCCGTAGACCTGCCCCGGGTTGATCGCCAGTTCGCGATCCGGGTAGATCTCGGCCTCGGCCAGGATCACGCCCATCAGGGTCAGGCGATAGGCGCTCGGCGCCAGGTCGAGGTTGTCGCGGATGTGCACGGTCGGCATCAGGAAGCCCAGATCCTGCGAGAGTTTCTTGCGCACGCCCTTGATCCGCGCCAGCAACTGGCCGCCCTGGTTGCGATCCACCAGCGGAATCAGGCGATAGCCAACTTCCAGGCCGATCATGTCGATTGGCGTCACGTCGTCCCAGCCCAGCTCCTTGGTTTCCATGGCCCGAGCCGGCGACGGCAGCAGTTCCTGCTGCCGCTTGACCTCTTCCAGCGCCTGCACCTTGGCCACGTTCTGCTTCTTCCAGAACAGGTAAGCGCCACCGGCAGCCAGGGCGGCCATGCTCAGGAACGAGAAGTGCGGCATCCCCGGCACCAGGCCCATGACCGCCATCAGACCGGCAGCCACCGCCAGCGCTTTCGGCGAGGCGAACATCTGGCGATTGATCTGCTTGCCCATGTCTTCCGAACCGGAAGCACGGGTCACCATGATCGCTGCCGCTGTAGATAACAACAGTGATGGCAATTGCGCCACTAAACCGTCACCAATGGTCAGCAAGGCGTAAACCTTGCCGGCGTCGGCGAAGGTCATGTTGTGCTGGAAGATACCGACGGCCATGCCGCCGATCAGGTTGATGAACAGAATCAACAGGCCGGCGATGGCGTCACCGCGGACGAATTTACTGGCACCGTCCATCGAACCGTAGAACTCTGCCTCCTGGGCCACTTCCTGACGACGGGCCTTGGCCTGCGCCTGGTCGATCAGACCGGCGTTGAGGTCGGCGTCGATCGCCATTTGCTTGCCAGGCATCGCATCGAGGGTGAAACGCGCGCTCACCTCGGAGATCCGGCCCGCACCCTTGGTTACCACGACGAAGTTGATGATCATCAAGATCGCGAAGACCACGATACCGACCACGTAGTTACCGCCGATCACCACCTCACCGAAGGCCTGGATCACCTTACCGGCAGCGGCGTGGCCGTCCTGACCGTGGAGCATCACCACCCGCGTCGACGCCACGTTCAGCGCCAGTCGCAACAGCGTCGCCACCAGCAGGATCGTCGGGAACACCGCGAAATCCAGCGGCCGCAGAGCGTACACGCAGACCAGCAGCACGACGATCGACAGGGCAATGTTGAACGTGAAGAACACGTCGAGCAGGAACGGCGGGACCGGCAACATCATCATCGCCAACATGACCAGCAGCAACAGCGGCACACCCAGATTGCCTCGACTGAGGTCGGCAATGTTCGAGCGAGCACTGTTGATTAACTGAGAGCGATCCACCGGTTTTCCCCGTTCCTTTAAAGCAAACTTTTGACGCCCAGAGCGGGCGCACGGCGGCTACTGCAAGAAGCCTTCCAACTTTTGCCAGGGCGTGAAACAGAGGGGGTAGCGAATGCACAAATGGGCGGCTCGCACGCCGTGCGCCCGCCCCCTATGCAGCAATCTTCACTGAGGTGGAACCTCGACAGTCAACTGGCTACCAGAATGTGCGCTGAAGTGATCGGACCGAAGGAAAGGGCTGCATTATCCAGATAGCGTGTGCCCCTGAACACACTGTGACCATCGACATCGACAACGTCTTCCTCCGTATACATCAGCACTACAACGGTGACAGGCGCGACACCAACAGGCTGCACATGACCCTCCATCAGGTTCAAGGCCCATTCGAAACGAATGAACGGCAGATCTGTTATTTCGATTGGAGGAGCCCCCGCATCCAGTCGAAAATACTGTCGCGTCGTAATGCGCAATTGGTTGCCGGCCACCGTGAATGAGGGTTTTCCATACCGTCGCTCTACGGGCCCGCCATCACTCGCCCACTGGTTCATGTAATGACCGGGGTCGGTGAATAGAGCGAACAACGAAGGGTTATCGCTGATATTACCGGCGGCGCCAAAGAAGTAGTTGTAGGAGTAGTGATACGCAAACCCGGCCAGTTCAGGTCGGATCGCATTGATGGGATTATCCAGATAATTCGGAATGAACTGATTGGCCGTGACCAGAAAGTTGAGAAAGTCCAGCTTCAGGTTGAACGTCACCTCATAGAAAATGGCCCGCTCTCCTGCGTCCCTTTCCAGCTTCCCTGAATCGAACTCCATCTCCATGCCCGGCAGTTTTCGATAAATGCGCCTCGTCATGATCTACCCCGGATCTCCACTGAATGAGTTATCACCCGCCGCGTTCGCAGAGTGCGAAGAGGCAGCGGCGTTAGTTCCGGGTTTATGAGGCACCAGGGAACAACACGCGTCTACTGTCAGAACTAACAGGTCGCGGGACCTTTCAGACCGACGGCACCCAGTGTCTTTAAAACTCGGGTGTTTAAAAGACACCTTCAGATACGCGTTGAAGGCTACGAATTCTTGCGCCATTGCCTACAGCTACGCCAGAATCCGCCGGCTTGTGCGCCTTGGGGTCGGGTTCTATTGTGGGTCGGTCGCTGAGGAATCAGCGATCGGGTTTAGCGACTCGCTCAGATTAAAGGTGCACCAGCGCTCCAGGCTTCGTTGCGGATCTGTATGTCTGCAATTTCGTTATGGTGGCTGTATGCGGGAGACCCTTGTGGTCTACCGGGTGCCTTTGACCGGTTCGCTAACCTGCGTACAGCTGCCACCCTTCCCGTTTAGCGACTGGATTTGGCGGCTCCACCCCAAAGGAGCTTCACCATGATCAAACCAACACCCAACCCACCCGAAAACGACCCCGCCTCGCCCTACGAATCCGCCGATTCCAGAAAGCTTCACGAAGCCGCCGACCGCGCCCTCGATCACTATCTCTGCCCGCCCGGCTCCACGCCGCCACCGCGCAAGACCCGTAGAATGTATGCCGTCACCGCGGACTTCAAAAACGAAGAGCTGCTGGCCGATGCCTGCGAAACCCTGGCTTCAGCCAGAACCATCGTCAATGACTTCACCCACCTCATGCCCGCCTCACAGCGCAGGACGCTGGTGGGCATTGCGCAACTGATCATGCTTGGGGAGCTGGCAGTGAATCGGGTGCTGGATAATCTGGAAATACCGCCGTCGCAGACTTCCGCGTAAAGACTTGAGAGATGTGCCGTGGCGGCTGACGCCTTCGCGAGCAAGCTCGCTCCCACAGTGATTTGTGGCGTGCTCATATTTCCCGAGCGACGCCAAACCTGTGGGAGCGAGCTTGCTCGCGAAAGCGGCCTCACAAGCACCACAGATCATCGGGCATAAAAAAACCGCCATCAGGTTCAACCGGATGGCGGTTTTTTTGTTTGATCACAATCAGGAATCGCGCCGCAGATCCGGCGGGATCGGCAAGTCATCACTGAGCGGATCCGGGCGCTTGCCCTTGCCGGCCTGGTGCTGGCGAATCTGATAGACGTAGGCCAATACCTGGGCGACCGCCAGACACAGGCCACCGGGGATTTCTTCCTCAAGCTCGGTGGAGTAATAGATCGAACGCGCCAAGGCCGGCGATTCGAGGAGCATGACGTTGTTGGCCACGGCGATTTCGCGGATCTTCAACGCCAGGAAGTCGCTGCCCTTGGCCAGCAGCATCGGCGCCCCCCCTTCTCGGTGTCGTACTTGAGTGCCACGGCGTAGTGGGTCGGGTTGGTGATGACCACGTCGGCATCCGGGATCGCCGTCAATAGCAGTGGTATAAGCACAAAATGATATAAAAAACTGTCAAACTTTACAGGTTAAAAACATACGCAATGAACCTACTCTCCTCTTAGCGTCTAACTCGCCCAAGGAGAGCAACATGACAACTATCGGACAAAAGCAAACATTTAAGGCATATACCCTCACCCTACCCACATGGCTGCTCAATGCTGGGATGAGCAAAGGTATCTACCACGACAAACAGGCGCTGGGGGTCATTCTTGCTCCGGGAACAACCATTCAGATCAGGCATCTTTCCAGCAAGACTGATGAAAGGCTCCAACTTGAGCTACTGAATGACGACGAGCAAACTGAAGAGTATCTACCTTTTACGGGTCAGACAGTTCTGCATACAATTAAACACTACTCAGTGCCTTTTATCAGTACACCTCACAGCCAAACCGACACAAACATTGATGTCGATATCGAGTACAGCTCTGTTCCTCAGCCACTACCCACCTACAAGGATAATTCGGACGCAGCGGATTTTTTCAGGCAATGGGATGAAGGACAAGCACCCTTTGCTCTTATCAACACCGTTTATGCAGACATACTGATACCGGCAACAGACAAAGCGCTGCTGAAAGAACTTCATCACTCAAACAACATAAAGAGCATTAGCACTTACTACCAACAACTCTTTGAGTTTTTCAACCTATTGGCAGGACTGTCGTTCACTCCGGACACCCCGACAAATAAAAACTCAATTAACAGATATTTCATGAAAGCCAACAAAACAGGAGGTGGCTCCGCTTACTATGGACATCACCACACCGCCCAGTCAAATGGCTCAGTTTTCGCCTTCTGGTTGGATACCCGCGCAACCAATTGGGGGTCGTTACATGAAGTCGGGCATGGATACCAAGGACTTTTCATGCAGAACAGTAAAATTCACTTGGGAGAAGTCTGGAACAATATCTACGCGCACTACTATCAAGAAAAATATCTCGGTGAGGACATATTCAAGACAGGATGGCTCTATAATGGAAACCCAGAGCACCTCTACAACGAGGTCGAACAGCTCTTCGAATCGAATCACCCCGTCAACACTTGGCAACTACATGAAATTCTGTTTTTATTGACATTAATATTTGATACAAATGCTGACCTCCTAAGTAAATTCAACAAGGAATACAGAGTACTCAGCAATGCTCCAGACTTCAATTTTTCAGACCATCCCTTCACAGAACTGATTCGAGACCTTTGCACCAGAATTTCCAATATCGATATACAGCCATTACTCAGCCTCGTGCAAATCCCCATGGAAGACTTCCGCTACAGCTCAAGCCACTATCAGAACCCGAGCCCTCGCTACCCCCTTTACAAACTGATACCCGCGGAACATCTGACGAACGCTATAGCAACACTTAAGCTGAAAAACCGCTTCTCAATCGTCGACTGCAATACTCTAAGACCTCTAAATCTCGTAGGCAAAATTGAATTGAGACTCGACCAAACTCTATTTTCAAGAATAGAAAATCGAGATTTACTTATACAAAACGGCAGCAGCGTCACTTATATTGAAAAAATAACCTCACCCCAAATAACATTCTCAGACATTCCCGCTGGGCCATACACCCTAATCGCTCCAACAACCACCAGTGACGGCTTGCAAATCAGCACCTCACACCTGATTGCCATCACCAACAACAACCCCATCGAACTCGAATATCAGATATCACAGGGATCGCGACTTGCTTCCCAAATAATTAAATTAAATGGCCTCAATGGAGAATTCGCCTCCATCAATGTAGATACTGAGCAAAAAAATATAACGATCAGCGTTTCCAGCAGCGCCCCACACTCATACTTTCACGGAAAAATATATGCAACAATCACGATAAGAGACACATATCAAAATATGGTCTTCCACAAGGTTTTATTGGGAGACGACTCCAAACCTTCCCTTAATAAGATCCCGTTTGGCTATGCCTACACACTGGAAATATTCCACGAGGAGCCATCCAGAAATATTTTACAACCACACGCAGACAAAGTTCTGGAAACATCAAACAAACTCACAACCCTTGAGATCACCCGCCAAGGTCTTTATAACAGAGCACTCTCCACCCCTACAGGAGAAATACTTGCCACCGAAATTGAAAGGCAATCCGAAAAAATAAAATTACAGCCAGAAATTTTACTGCACAGAAATGATCCTTGGAAAGATTCAATATTTCAGGCTATCGACTCCTATTCAACGCCAGAAAAAAATCAATTGGAGGAAACATACAAATACCTTTACAGCACACACCTCAATCACAACCCATTAATCTTGACCGAAAAAAAAATCAACTGGGATCAATATGGCCTGAGCGGTCCCTTCACTAAAATTGATATTGATCTTGAACTTGAAACAGCTGAGATCCAGATACTTCCTACCCATCCTCATACTTATTTCAACTCAATCTACAGCGCCATTTTGGCTTACAACGAAAAGGGGAACGTGGTCTTTTGTACAAAAATGCACGGAAACACATTGAATACACCATCATCAACAAAAATCCAGTTTTACGAAGGCTGTGAAATAATTGTTCTGCATTTGGAGTCGTCACGTTCGCCTATCACAAACCCAATGACGAACGAGCAATATCCCGTCGAACAAAGACACCGCATTTGTGCGCTGGGAAACAATCGACTGCAAATTTAAGAAGCGCCTCAAACCTTACGGATAATTGAAAAAGGAGGGGCTATCAGGAAGCGTCACGCATCCCAACGAGAATGGAAGCAAATCAGGAATCGCGCCGCAGATCCGGCGGGATCGGCAAGTCATCACTGAGCGGATCCGGGCGCTTGCCCTTGCCGGCCTGGTGCTGGCGAATCTGGTAGACGTAAGCCAGTACCTGAGCGACCGCCAGATACAGGCCACCAGGGATTTCTTCTTCCAGCTCCGTGGAGTAATAGATCGAACGCGCCAGGGCCGGCGATTCGAGGAGCATGACGTTGTTGGCCACGGCGATTTCGCGAATCTTCAGCGCCAGGAAGTCGCTGCCCTTGGCCAGCAGCACCGGCGCCCCGCCCTTCTCCGAGTCGTACTTGAGTGCCACGGCGTAGTGGGTCGGGTTGGTGATGACCACGTCGGCATCCGGGATCGCCGCCATCATCCGCCGCTGCGACATCTCGCGCTGAACCTGGCGAATGCGCTGCTTGACCTCCGGCCGACCTTCCTGGTCCTTGTGCTCGTCGCGCACTTCCTGCTTGGTCATCTTGAGCTTTTTAATGCTCTCCCAGAGCTGCACCGGGACGTCGACGGCCGCAATAATGATCAAACCGCACGCCATCCACAAAGTACTCCAACCGACCAGTTGCAGACTGTGAATGATCGCCCGGTCCAGCGGCTCATGGGCGATGCGCAGCAGGTCGTCGACATCGCCGGACAACACCACCAGCGCCACCGCCAGAATGATCAGGAATTTGGCCAGCGCCTTGAGCAGTTCGACCACCGACTTCATGGAGAACATGCGCTTGATACCGGACAACGGGTTCATCCGACTGAACTTGGGTGCCAGAGAGCCCGCCGCGAACAACCAGCCGCCGAGGGCGATCGGCCCGAGAAACGCAGCCAGCAGCAAGGTGATCATGATCGGCTGAATCGCCAGCAGCGCTGACAGCCCGGAACTCATCAGGAACTTGCCCATGGAGCCCTGATCCATGATCACTTCGCGCGACAGCGTGAAGTTCATGCGCATCAGCTCCATCAAGTCCTGCGCAAGCATGCCGCCGAACACCAGCAGCGCGCCGGAACCGGCGAGCATGATCGCCAGGGTGTTGAGTTCCTTGGAGCGCGCAATCTCGCCTTTTTCCCGGGAGTCCTTCTTGCGCTTCTCCGTGGGGTCTTCTGTTTTATCCTGACCGCTCTCGCTCTCTGCCATGACTCAGCGCGCCTGTGCCAGTTCGCGTAGCAGCTGCAAGGCTTCGACGGCCAGCGGCTGATACTGATTGAGAATGTCCGCCAGCCCGACCCAGACAATGAACAGGCCGAGTACGAGGGTCAGCGGAAAACCGATCGAAAAGATGTTCAATTGCGGCGCCGCCCGGGTCATCACGCCGAACGCAATGTTGACCACCAGCAGCGCAGTGACCGCCGGCAGCACCAGCATCAACGCCGCGCCCAGCACCCAGCCGAGCTTGCCGGCCAGCTCCCAGTAATGCGCGGTCATCAGACCGGCGCCGACCGGCAGCGTGGTGAAGCTTTCAGTCAGCACCTCGAAGACGACGAGGTGACCGTTCATGCCGAGGAACAGCAACGTCACCAGCATGGTGAAGAACTGCCCGATCACCGCCACCGACACACCGTTGGTGGGGTCGATCATCGAGGCAAAGCCCATGCCCATCTGAATCGCAACGATCTGCCCCGCAATGACGAAGGCCTGGAAGAACAGCTGTAGAGAGAACCCGAGCACCGCCCCGACCAGAATCTGCTCGGCAATCATCAGTAGTCCGCTGAGATCGAGAGGACTGACCGCCGGCATGGGCGGCAGGTTGGGCGAGATCACCACGGTGATCGCCAGTGCGAGGTACAGCCGAATGCGTTTGGGAACCAGCGTGGTGCCGAAGACCGGCATCACCATCAGCATCGAGCCGATGCGAAACAACGGCAGCATGAACGTCGCCACCCAGGTACTGATCTGGGTGTCGGTCAACTGAAGCAGCGATTGCATGGCCTAGCCGATGACCAGCGGAATGTTTTTGTACAGCTGGATGATGTATTCCATGAAAGTCTGGATGATCCACGGACCGCCGACGATCAGGGTCACCAGCATCACCAGCAGACGCGGCAGAAAGCTCAGGGTCTGTTCGTTGATCTGCGTCGCCGCCTGAAACATCGACACCAGCAGGCCCACCAGCAGACTCGGGACCACCAGGATCGCGACCATCATCGTGGTCAGCCACAAGGCTTCGCGAAAGATGTCGACCGCTACTTCTGGGGTCATGGCGAAACACCTCCGAAACTGCTGGCCAGGGTGCCGATGATCAGCGCCCATCCGTCAACCAGCACGAACAGCATGATCTTGAACGGCAGGGAAATGATCAGCGGCGAGAGCATCATCATACCCATCGCCATCAGCACACTGGCCACGACCAGATCGATGATCAGGAACGGGATGAAGATCATGAAGCCGATCTGGAACGCGGTTTTCAACTCGGACGTGACGAACGCCGGCACCAGAATGGTCAGTGGCGCCTGATCCGGCGTCGCGATGTCGGTACGCTTGGACAGGCGCATGAACAGCTCGAGATCGCTGGAGCGGGTCTGCGCGAGCATGAAGTCCTTGATCGGAACCTGGGCCTTTTCCACCGCTTGCTGGGCGGTGAGTTTCTCCGCCAGATACGGTTGCAGCGCATCGTTGTTCACCCGGTCGAACACCGGCGCCATGATGAACAGGGTCAGGAACAGCGCCATGCCGGTGAGGATCTGGTTCGACGGCGTCTGTTGCAGGCCGAGGGCCTGACGCAGGATCGAGAAGACGATGATGATCCGGGTGAAGCTGGTCATCAGGATGACGGCGGCCGGAATGAAGCTTAGCGCCGTCATGATCAGCAGGATCTGCAGGCTGACCGAATACTCCTGCGCCCCGTTGGCATTGGTGCCCAGAGTGATCGCCGGGATAGACAACGGATCAGCGGCGAACGCCAGTGGCGTGGCCAACATCAAGGCCAGGGTCAAGACGATGCGCAACGCACCCATTACTTCGTATCCTTCTGATCCTTGCCGAGGATCTTCAACAGATGCTGGGCAAATTCCGGAGTCGCTTTTTCGGAGGTGGCCGGGACGTCCACCGGTTCCTTGAGTACGTGCAGCGCGGTGATGGTGCCGGGACTAAGGCCCAGCAGGATCTGCTCGTTGCCGACCTGAACCAGCATCAGTCGGTCACGCGGACCGAGCGCGCGGGAACCGATCAGCTCGATCACCTGCCCCTTGCCCGCCGGCCCTGCGTTCTGCACCCGGCGCAGCAGCCAGGCGAGGAAGAAGATCAACCCCAGCACCAGCAGCAGGCCGAACACCAGCTGCGTCAATTGCCCGGCGACGCCGCTGCTGACCGCCGGAGCAATCGCGGGCGCCGCAGGAGACGCCGCAGCGGCAGTCGCGGCCGCAGGCTCGGCGGCCATGACAGTCAATGGCAGCGCCAGCACCGCGGCCAGCAAGGAACCCAGAACCTTTTTCACTCAGCGCAGCTTCTTGATGCGTTCGCTTGGGCTGATCACGTCGGTCAGGCGGATGCCGAACTTTTCGTTGACCACAACCACTTCGCCGTGAGCGATGAGGGTGCCGTTGACCAGCACGTCCAGCGGCTCACCGGCCAGTCGATCGAGCTCGATCACCGAACCCTGGTTGAGTTGCAGCAGGTTGCGGATGTTGATGTCAGTGCTGCCCACTTCCATCGAGATCGACACCGGGATGTCGAGGATCACGTCCAGGTTCGGACCGTCGAGGGTCACCGGATCATTGTTCTTCGGCACGCTGCCGAACTCTTCCATCGGCAGACGGTTGGAGCTCGAAACGCCAGCGTCGGCGGCCAACAGCGCGTCGATGTCGGCCTGCCCGGCTTCACCGGTTTCTTCCAGGGCGGCAGCCCACTCGTCGGCCAGTGCCTGATCGTCCTGGGCGTTCATTTCGTCGTTCATCATTTGTCCTCGGCGGGCAACAATTCAGTTAAAGGCGTAAGGGGTGTTGCGCCGCTTCAGCGGCGCTCGATCGGCTCGATCACCTGCAACGCGAGGTTGCCTTTGTGCGAGCCCATCTTGACCTTGAAGGCCGGCACGCCGTTGGCGCGCATGATCATGTCTTCCGGCATCTCGACCGGGATCACGTCACCCGGCTGCATGTGCAGGATGTCGCGCAGTTTCAACTGGCGGCGAGCCACGGTGGCACCGATCGGCACATCGACATCGAGCACGTCCTGGCGCAGGGCGTTGACCCAGCGCTCGTCCTGGTCGTCGAGGTCCGACTGGAAACCGGCGTCGAGCATTTCGCGCACCGGCTCGATCATCGAGTACGGCATGGTCACGTGCAGGTCGCCGCCACCGCCATCGAGTTCGATGTGGAACGTGGAGACCACGATCGCTTCGCTCGGGCCGACGATGTTGGCCATGGCCGGGTTCACTTCCGAGTTGATGTACTCGAAATTGACTTCCATGATCGCCTGCCAGGCTTCCTTCAGATCGACGAACGCCTGTTCCAGCACCATGCGCACCACGCGCAGTTCGGTCGGGGTGAATTCACGCCCTTCGATCTTCGCGTGACGGCCGTCGCCGCCGAAGAAGTTGTCCACCAGCTTGAACACCAGTTTGGCGTCGAGGATGAACAGCGCGGTGCCGCGCAGGGGTTTGATCTTGACCAGGTTGAGACTGGTCGGTACGTACAGCGAGTGCACGTATTCGCCGAACTTCATCACCTGCACGCCACCGACGGCAACGTCCGCCGAGCGGCGCAGCATGTTGAACATACTGATGCGGGTGTAGCGGGCAAAACGCTCGTTGATCATTTCCAGAGTCGGCATGCGTCCACGGACGATGCGATCCTGGCTGGTCAGGTCGTAGCTTTTGACACTGCCGGGTTCGGCAGCGTTATCGGTCTGTACCAGACCATCGTCGACGCCATGCAACAACGCGTCGATTTCATCCTGGGACAGCAGATCCTGCACGGCCATGTCGTGTTCCTACTGCAGTACGAAATTAGTGAAAAGCAACTGTTCGATCACCACTTTGCCCAGCTCTTTCTGCGCCACTTCCTGGACGCTGGCCGTGGCCTTCTGGCGCAACATCTCCTGACCGACCGGCGTCGCCAGCGTGGCGAAGTCCTGACCGGAGAAAAGCATCACCAGGTTGTTGCGGATCACCGGCATGTGCACTTTGAGCGCTTCAAGGTCGGCCTGGTTGCGCGCCAGCATGGTGATGCTCACCTGCATGTAGCGCTGACGGCCGTTCTGGTTGTAGTTGGCCACGAAGGCCGGCGCCATCGGCTCGAAAATCGCCGGCTGCTTGCCGACCGGAGCGGTTTCCACGGCAGCCGCAGGTTTACTCTGGGCGCTGTGCATGAAGAACCACGTCGCCCCCACAGACGCGCCGATGGCCAGCAGCAATCCGAGCACGATCGCGATGATCATCTTGAGTTTGCCTTTGGTTGCGGGGTCTTTTACTGCTGCTGCTTCGCTCTTCGCCATGCCAATAATCCGTCACTAATCGGGTTTTCACAGTCGCACGGCAAGGCAAGAGCAAGTGTTATGCCAGAAGTGTCGGAGTGAAATGGAGAGCAGTGGCAAAACAGACGAGGGAGCCGACAGGGCCGCTCCCTCGAGGGAGGATGAATCAGGCGTAGTAGTCGACAGCGCTGGAGCCGATCACGTGAGTGGTGGCGGCAGCCGCTTCAGCCACGGCCGCAGACGTCAACTCTTCTTCCGACGAGTCCAGACGACCGCCAGCGGCGCTGGTGCGCCCCGTCTGGCCCTGCTGGGCCTGTTCCTGACCCTGCCCCTGCCAGCCGCGGTTCTGGTCGGACACGTTGACATCGACCTGCCCCATGCCTTGCTGGGTGAACATGTCACGCAGGCGATGCATCTGACCGTCGAGGGCTTCGCGAACGCTCGGGTGAGCGCTCATGAAGGTCACCTGGGTCTGCTGGTCCGGCACCATGTTCACCCGAATATCCAGGCGACCCAGTTCAGCCGGTTGCAACTGGATATCGGCAGCCTTCAGGTTGTTGCTCGACAGGTACATGACGCGGTTGACCACTTCCTCGGTCCAGCCGTTCTGATGCATGGCAATCGGTTGATTCACCGGCACCGCGTTGGCGGTTTTCGGTGTGGCCGCCTGAGTCAGTGCCGCCAGACGGTTGGCGAAATCATCGACGCGGGTATCGCTGGTGGCGGATTTCAGGTCTTTCAGACCATCGTCGATCAGACCACTGAAGGCTTTTTCGCCCCCCTGACTGGTGCTGTCCTTGTCGGCCTGCACATCCAGCATGCTGGCCATGCCGGCGGCGAAGGTCTGCGCCGAGGTCAACTCACCGTCAGCCTGGGTCTGGGCCGGCGTCGCCTTGGGTTGCGACTGGCTGGACGCGGAAATATGACCGCTCTGCTCCATCGCCATGCGCACGGCCGGCAACGAATCGAGTGGATCAGCCTCGGGATCGAAATCACTGTCGGCGGCAGGCTCTGCCGTGGCAGCAGCCGGCAATGCCGCCACCGCGGGCGCCTGGGTCTCAGGCTTCACCGGTGCCTCAATGACCGGCACAGCGACCACCGGTGGCGTGACAACCGGCTGCACGACCTGCATCAGCGCCGGGTCCAGCGTCGGATCCACAACCGGTGTGGTGTCGGCGACCGGCGTGGTCGGCGTATCGGAGGTATCGTCGCTGGCCACCGGATCATCCGTTGCAGTCGACGAGGTTTTGTCGGCGGGCAAGGCTTTGCCGCTATCGGCAACCGTCGCGTCCGGAGCGGCAGACTGATCCTTGCCGGCGTCTTTCTTACCGCTGTTGTCGGCGACCTTGTCGCGTGCGGGTTTTACCGAGTTATCGACCGTTGCGGAAGGCTTGTTCTGCCCCTGATCGGCAAATACCTGAGCGAAGCTCGAAGCCTTGTCCCCGGGGCCTGCGGCCACCACTGACGGTTTGGCAGAGGCGGCTTGCGCCTTGGCCTGGGCGGCAGTCTGAAGAAGAATGTTAGGGGTTGCAGGCATGGCACGGTCTCCGCTGCACTGGGATCGTAGGTACAGTTGAACGAGATGACTGCAAGTGCCGGGCCAGTTTCGTCCGGCGCCGGATAAAAACGCCGGACGGTTGACTCAATGGGCGGGAGAGCGCTGGCGCTCGGCTTCATAGACGGGGCGCACATCCGCGAATTCATCGTGGATTTCGGCCACCAGCTTGATAATTTCGGACGGGCTCTTGTCTTTGGCGTGCTGCTCCAGCTCCTGGCAGAGCTCGGCCAGGCGGGTTGCGCCCATGTTGCTGCTACTGCCTTTGAAACTGTGGGCGACAGACGACAGGGCTTCGGCATCGGCGGTTTTTTGCAATTCACGCAGGCGCGCTTCGGAATCTGCCAGGAACGTATCCAGCAACTCCGGATAGCCATCCTCCATGACTTCTTGCAACGCACTCAGCACGTCGCGATCTACACAGGCATCAGTCACTTGTTCACTCCTTGATCAAGAATGCGCGGATTATGCCAGAGCCTCCCAGAAAAACTCCACGCGAGCACTACGACCATCGTCCGACCAGCTTGGATTCCTGCTCAATTGCCGGATCAGACTGACGCCGCGCCCCGACAGGCGGACACCGTCGAGCGGCCGCTCCATCACCCGAGCCACGTCAAAGCCTTTGCCACTGTCTTCGACACGCACGACCAGACAACCACCCTCGCCCTCTGGACGAACTTCCAGATGCACGCGCACATAACCCTCCTGCAGGGCATCGAGGCGCGCATTGCGTTGCTCATAGTAACGGGCGAAACCCGAAGCGTCGCGCTTGAGACTGGAATCCAGCCCCAGCACCCCATGCTCCAGCGCATTGGAGTAAAGCTCGGCGAGCACGCTGTACAACGCCCCGCTCTGCGTGCGCAAGCCATGCACTTCGAGCAGCAATTGCAGCAGGTAGGGTAACGGATTGAAGCGTTTCAGGGTGGAACCGCGAAATTCGAAGCTCACCGACCAGTCCAGTGGACACGACTGACCGCTGTCGGAATACACCGGTGCCGAGGGATTGACCTGCGCCATTTCCAGCAGGCTGACCTCGACCATGCTCACATCGTCCCGGGCTTCGCCGCGAAAATCCTGCAACGCCTGCTCGATCTCGGCGAACAACCGATCCGGCTCGCGATTGCCGGCAAACACCCGCTGCAAGCGTTCGACACCGAACAACTGATCATTGGCGTCGCAGGTGTCAATCACGCCGTCCGACAACAGGAACACCCGATCACCCACCGCCATCGGCAGCACTTCGGTTTGATCGTCGAAGGCCTGCGGGCTGAGCACACCCAAAGGCAGATGCCGCGCGGCAAGCGGCACCCGCTCGCCCGTGGCGATGCGATGCAGATAACCGTCGGGCATGCCGCCGTTCCAGATCTCCACGCTGCGGCGCTGAAAACTCAGGCAGAGCAGCGTCGCGCAGCAGAACATGTCCACCGGCAGGATGCGCTTGAGCTTGGCGTTCATTTCCCGCAGGGTTTCGGCCAGCCCGTAACCCTTGGCCGTCATGCCGTAGAACACTTCCGCCAGAGGCATGGCACCGACCGCCGCCGGCAGACCGTGCCCGGTGAAATCACCGAGCAACACATGCATGTCGCCGGCCGGCGTGTAGGCCGCCAGCAGCAGATCGCCGTTGAACAACGCATAGGGTGATTGCAGGTAGCGGATATTCGGCGCACTCAGGCAACCGGAATGCGCGACCTTGTCGAAAACTGCCTTGGCGACCCGCTGCTCGTTGAGCAGGTAGTCGTGGTGCCGGGCAATCAGGTCGCGCTGCTCCAGCACCGTGGCTTGCAGGCGGCGCAAGCGATCCATCGCCTTGATTTTGGCGGACAGGATCACCTGGTTGTACGGCTTCGCCAGAAAGTCGTCGCCGCCAGCCTCCAGGCATCGCGCCAAGGCTTCGCTCTCAGTCAGCGACGTGAGGAAGATGATCGGCACCAGATTCTCACCCGCCAGCACCTTGATCTGCCGCGCAGCCTCGAAGCCGTCCATGACCGGCATCATGGCATCCATCAGCACCAGATGCGGCTGCTGACTGGCAAACACCTCGACCGCTTCGGCACCGTTGGCAGCCGTCAGCACCTCGTGCCCCTGGCGTCGCACGATGGTCGACAACAGCAGCCGGTCAGCGGCGCTGTCCTCGGCGATCAGGATCGTCAGGGGCTCTTGCGGCTGCATGGCCGTCAACTGATGTCGAACAGTTTGTCGAAGTTGGAGATGGCGAGGATCTTGCGCACATCCGAATTGCTGTTTACTACCCGCACGTCCGAGTCGTCGCCACCGGCATGGTCGCGCAGCAGGAGCAGCATGCCCAGGGCCGAACTGTCGAGATAGGTGGCCTCCTTGAGATCCACCACGATGGAATCGGGCTTTTTATTGAGTCGCTCGTAGGACTCGCGAAACTCCTGATGGCGACCGAAATCGAACCGGCCCTTGATCGAAATCGTCAGCTTTTGCCCATCCGGAGAGACTTCTGTAACGACTGACATGTACTGGCTTCCTTGTCATTGACGAACCTGTACAAGGTTTAGCACTTGCAAGGATAAGGGGCAAGGCAGGAAGTCGCCGGAAACTGTCAGAGATCTACCCGTCAGTAGGCATCACGGCGCGGCAGGCGCTGGGACAACTCGTCCAGCAGCTTCTGCTCGCGCTTGTCTTCGGCGCGCTGGGCTTCGTCGCGGTAGCGTTGTACAAGTTTTCGCAGCCCCTCGACCCGAGCAAACGCCTGCTGCCACGCATCGCGGGCCTTGTCCAGATTGTTCTGGTGCCATTGCAGACTTTGCCGCTGTTGATCGACCGCGGTATCGAGTTGCGCCAGAAAGCCCTGAAAACCCAGCAGCCATTGCCCAGACACGCCCGTACTGCCGCGTACGATCCATTGTTCGGAGTAATCCAGACGAAAAGCATGCAGGTCGGCGAGTTTGCTTTCGGCCACCTTCACCTGCCCCTGGAAATAACCCAGGCGCTGCACGGCGGTTTTCTCGGCTTTTTCGGCCATTTCCACCACCGGCGCCAGACGCGCGGCTCGGCTCAGGGCCATGGCCGGTTACCCGCCGGCCGCAGGGGCGAAAATCGTTTCGAGGTACGCCTCGCTTTCACCCAGGCTGATGCTGTCGTTCAGGCCCTGACGCAAATATCTGACCAGTTGCGGCTGCAGATTGATGGCAAGGTCCGTTTCGCGGTCACCGCCGGCGACGTACGCGCCGACGCTGATCAGATCGCGACTCTGTTGATAGCGCGACCACAGTTGCTTGAAGTACTGCGCACGGGTCATGTGCTCCGGCGCGACCACCGCCGGCATCACCCGGCTGATCGACGCTTCGATATCGATGGCCGGGTAATGACCTTCTTCGGCCAGACGCCGGGACAGCACGATGTGCCCGTCGAGCACGCCTCGCGCCGAGTCGGCAATCGGGTCCTGCTGGTCATCGCCCTCGGACAACACGGTGTAGAAGGCCGTGATCGAACCACCGCCCTTCTCCGCATTACCGGCGCGCTCTACCAGTTTCGGCAGTTTGGCGAACACTGAAGGTGGATAACCCTTGGTCGCCGGCGGCTCGCCGATAGCCAAAGCGATTTCCCGCTGGGCCTGGGCAAAACGGGTCAGGGAATCCATCAGCAACAGAACGTTTTTGCCCTTGTCGCGGAAATACTCGGCGATCCGCGTGCAGTACATCGCTGCGCGCAGACGCATCAGTGGCGCATCGTCCGCTGGGGATGCAACCACCACCGAACGCTTGAGGCCTTCTTCACCGAGGATGTGCTCGATGAATTCTTTAACTTCGCGACCCCGCTCACCGATCAGGCCAACGACGATGATGTCGGCCTCGGTGAAGCGGGTCATCATGCCGAGCAATACCGATTTACCGACACCGGTACCGGCGAACAGGCCCAGACGCTGACCGCGACCGACCGTCAACAAACCGTTGATGCAACGAATGCCGACGTCCAGCGGTTCGCTGATCGGGTCACGGTTGAGCGGGTTGATGGTCGGGCCGTCCATCGGCACCCAGTCTTCGGCTTTCATGCCGCCCTTGCCGTCCAGCGCACGTCCGGCGCCATCCAGCACGCGACCGAGCATGCTCATGCCCATCGGCAGGCGACCGGTATCGGCCAACGGCACCACACGGGCGCCCGGCGCAATACCGGCAACACTGCCAACCGGCATCAGGAAAACTTTGTTGCCGGAGAAACCCATCACTTCCGCTTCAACCTGCGACGGGTGATAGCTGTCGTCGTTGATTACCATGCAGCGGGTGCCCATGGCGGCGCGCAGGCCTTCGGCTTCGAGGGTCAGGCCGACCATACGCAGCAGCCGCCCTTCGAGGATCGGCGCACCGGGGATCTCGGTGGCCTCGGCGTAGGTGCTCAGGCGCTTGGCGAAACTGGTGCGTTCAAGGCGCATCGGAGGCGTCCGCGAGCGGCTCGTCGGTGACAGGGGCCGGTTTCGGCGTTTCCGGCAGATCCAGGCTCAGGTCCGGCTCGGCCGGGTGCAAGGCCTGTTCGTGCAACTGATCGAACAGCTTGGCCATGACCTGGCCGACACGGGTTTCGATGCTCGCATCGATCCGGCTGTGTTCGGTTTCGACCCGGCAACCGCCCGGCAGCAGCGACTCGTCCTCGACGATACGCCAGGTTTCCTCATGACGTTCGCGCAGGGCTTTGACCTGTTCGAAATCCTGCGGATTGACGTACAGCCGCACATTGCCCACGCCCAGCGGCAACAGCTTGAGGGCGTCGCGCATGACGTGTTCGATCTGCGTCGAGTCGATGGCCAGCTCGCGCTGAATCACCTGTTTGGCGATGTGCTGCACGAGGTCGACCAGGGACTTTTCGATCTGGGTATCTTGTTCGGCTATGGGTTCGAACAGGTTCGCCATCAACTGCTCAAGGCTGTTGATCTTGGCTGTCAGGGCAACTTCGGCTTCCTGGCGCACTTTGAGGGTGGCGCTATGGAAACCTTCTTTTTCGCCGATGGCGAAGCCCTCGTTGTAAGCCTCCTGACGGATGCTTTCGAGTTCTTCCAGGGTCAGTGGCTGGACTTCGTCCAGCGGCACTTCTTCCATTTCCGGCGGTTCGGGCTCTGGTTCCGGCTCGGGTTCCGGCGCCGGCGGATCGAAGCTTGGGATTGCCCAGGTTTCGAAACCGCGGACGTCCCGGGCACGGATCAGGTCCGTCACATCGTCGTCATTCTGGCCCATGGTGTTAGATCATTTCCTCGCCGCCCTTGCCACCGAGCACGATTTCTCCGGCTTCGGCCATACGGCGGGCGATGGTGAGGATTTCCTTCTGCGCGGTTTCCACGTCGCTGACGCGCACCGGGCCTTTGGCCTCGAGGTCGTCGCGCAGCAGTTCGGCAGCACGTTTGGACATATTCTTGAAGATCTTTTCCTTGACGCCCTCGTCCGAACCCTTGAGGGCCAGTACCAGCACATCGGAGGACACTTCGCGCAACAGCGCCTGGATACCGCGGTCGTCGACGTCGGCCAGGTTGTTGAACACGAACATGAGGTCTTCGATCTGACCGGACAGGTCTTCGTCGACTTCGCGGATCGAGTCCATGAGCTGGCCTTCGATCGAGCTGTCGAGGAAGTTCATGATGTCCGCCGCCCGCTTGATGCCACCCAGGGTGGTGCGCGAGGCGTTCGAGTTGCCGGAGAACTGCTTCTCGAGGATCTGGTTCAATTCTTTCAGTGCCGCCGGCTGCACGGTGTTCAGCGACGAGACGCGCAGGATGATGTCCAGACGCACCTTGTGGTCGAAGTTGCCCAGCACTTCACCGGCCTGATCCGGATCGAGGTACGCGACCACTATCGCCTGGATCTGCGGGTGCTCGTAACGGATCACGTCGGCTACGGCGCGCGGCTCCATCCATTTCAGGCTGTCGAGGCCGCTGGTGTTGCCGCCCAGCAGAATGCGGTCGATCAGGCCGTTGGCCTTGTCTTCACCCAAGGCCTGGGTGAGCATTTTGCGCACGTAATCGTCGGAGCCGACGCCCAGGCTGGTCTGGTCGCCGACGATGTCGACGAACTCGCTCATGACCTGCTCGACCTGCTCACGGTGGACGTTGCCCATCTGGGCCATGGCCACACCGACTCGCTGAACCTCTTTGGGGCCCATGTGGCGCAGCACTTGTGCAGCATCGGTCGACCCCAGGGACAGCAGCAGAATCGCGGCTTTATCGACCCGGGACAGTTTGGCGACGGCGGCTCGGTTATCACTCATCTGCGTTAATCCACTCTTTCACGACCTGGGCCACACGACCCGGGTCTTCTGCCACCAGACTCTTGATTGCGTTCAACTGAGCGTCATAGCCTTCGCTCGGGCTCGGCAGCAGGATGCTGGTCGGGCCGCCGAGGCTGACGCGATCGTTGGACAGTTCACCGTCCAGACCGCCCATGCCACCCAGTTCCACGTCACCGCCCAGACCGGCCAGCTCCTTGCCTTTGCCGCCGCCGGTGATGTTGTTGAGCACCGGACGCAGCACGCCGAACACCAGCACCAGGATGAACAACACACCCAGCACTTGTTTGACGATGTCCCAGAACCATGGCTGGGAGTAGAACGGAATGTCGGCAATCACTTCGCCGCGCTCGGCGGAGAACGGCATGTTGATCACGCTGACGCTGTCGCCACGGCTGGCGTCGAAACCGACGGCGTCCTGCACCAGACGCGTGAAGCGCGCCAATTCGTCGGCGCTCCACGGCGCACGGGTGGTTTCGCCGTTGGCCGGGTTGATCTTGACCTGATCGTCCACGACCACCGACACCGACAGGCGATTCAGGCGTCCCTGCTGCTGTTTGGTGTGGCTGATGGAACGGTCGAGCTCGAAGTTCTTGGTGGATTGTTGACGCTTGTCCGCCGGGTACGGCGCGAGCATCGGCTGGCCGGTGGCTGGGTCCATGATCTGCTGACCGTTGGCATCAACCAGTGGCTGGCCGGGCTGAATCATACCGGTAGAAGCCTGGGCACCACCGGTGGTCTGCGGTGCCGAGGCAGGCGAAGGTGGCTGGTTGCTCAGGGCACCCGGCACGCCTTGCGGACCATTGCTGGCAGTGCGCTGTTCGTTGACCGACTGCTCGCTGCGCAGTGCCGGTTGATCCGGGTTGAATTGCTCGGCGGTAGATTCGACGGCACTGAAATCGATATCGGCCGACACTTCAGCCTTGTAGCGATCGTTGCCCAGTACCGGTTGCAGAATATTGTGCACACGCTGGGTCAGCATGCTTTCCATGCGGCGGCTGTAATCGAACTGCTTGCCGGCCATGGTCATTTCGGAATTTTCCGCCTGATCCGACAGCAGGTTGCCCTTCTGGTCGACGACGGTGATCTGCGACTTGCTCAGCTCAGGGACGGAAGTGGCCACCAAATTGATGATGGCGACGACCTGGCCCGGCTCCAGCGAACGACCGGAGTACAACTCGACCAGTACCGAAGCGCTTGGCTTGCGTTCGTCACGTACGAACACCGAGCTTTTCGGGATCGCCAAGTGAACGCGCGCGCCCTTGACGTTGTTCAGGCTGGAAATGGTGCGGGCGAGTTCGCCTTCGAGGCCACGACGATAACGAGTCGCTTCCATGAACTGGCTGGTGCCCAGACCCTGTTCCTTGTCGAGAATCTCGAAACCGATATTGCCGTCGCTGGGAGTGACACCAGCGGCCGCGAGTTTGAGTCGCGCACGGGACAGGTCATCGGCCTTGACCAGCAAGGCGCCGGAGTTCGGCTCGACGGTGTAGGGAATGTCGGCGGAGGCCAGGGTGTCCATGACCTGCTTGGCGTCCATACCGGCAAGGCTGCCGTACAGAGGCCGGTAGTCCGGTTGCTGCGACCACAGCACCACGGCAAAGCCAATCGCCACGCTCGCGGCCAGGCCGACCAACAGGCCAACCTGACGCAGCACGGTCATCTCGGAGAGGTTTTCCAGGAAGGACAGACCGAACAGCGGCGGTTTGCCGTCTATCGGGGTGGCCTTGGCCGGAACGTTATCGGCGACTGCTTCTGCCATGACTCAATCTCGTCCTTAAACCGGCATCTGCATGATGTCTTGATAAGCCTGAACCAGTTTGTTGCGCACCTGGGTCAGAGCCTGGAACGACACGCTGGCCTTCTGCGAGGAAATCATCACGTCCGTCAAATCGACGCCGCTCTTGCCGATTTCGAACGCGTTGGCCAATTGGCTCGAAGCCTGCTGGGTATCGTTCACTTTGTTGATGGCCTGACCGAGCATGTCGGAAAAGCTGCTGCCCGCCACTTCAGGGACGGCTGCAGTCGATTTCGGCTTCGACATGGCGTCCATTTGCATGGCCTTCATGTCCATCATCAACCGATTAAATTCAATACCTTGGCTCATGGTCTACTCTCTTGGGCGGCCCGCAATTTTTTGACACTCACTCGGCGGGTACTCAGGTGTTAGCAACAACGGTGCCAGCTCACGGGCACAGCTTCGAGAAATGCGTTTTCAAACGTTTGTGCCACCGCTTACGTGGCGAACAGATACCCTTCGACGTCCATCCCCGCATCGCGCATTTGCGCCAGTTTGTAGCGCAACGTACGCGGGCTGATACCCAGTTTTTCAGCGGCTTCCTTGCGTCGACCGCGTTCGGTGCGCAGGGTGTCGATGATCATCTGGAACTCGCGACGACGCAGGTCATCGCCCAGTGCACCGGCCGAGTCCGCCTCGATGTCGACTTCACGAATGACTGGTGCAGTCGGCACTGCCACCGGCAACGGGGCGAACAGCGCAGGCCCGGAGAGACAGAAATCCTGGGGCTGGATCAAGCCGCCCTGCTGCAGAATCAACGCCCGCTGGACCGCATTATCCAGCTCGCGCACATTGCCCGGCCATGGATAACCGATCAGGCACGCCTGCGCCTCGGGCGAGAACTTCGCCATCGCATGCTTCATTTTATTGACGTGTTTGGCCAAAAGACGCTCGGCTAGCGGCAGGATGTCGGCGGTCCGCTCACGCAGCGGACGCCAGGCCAGCGGAAAAACCGACAGTCGATAGTAGAGGTCTTCCCGGAACCGCCCCGCCGCCACCTCGCCCGCCAGATCGCGGTTGGTGGTCGCGACCACGCGGATGTCAAGGGTGATCGGTTTGCGCGCGCCGACCCGCTCCACCTCGCGCTCCTGCAGGACGCGCAGCAATTTGGCTTGCAGCCCCAGGGGCATTTCGGAAATTTCGTCGAGCAGAATGGTGCCGCCGTCGGCCTGCTCGAACTTGCCGGCCTGCGCCGCGATGGCGCCGGTGAACGAACCTTTCTCGTGACCAAACAGTGTCGCTTCGAGCATGTTGTCCGGGATCGCCGCGCAGTTGATTGCGATGAACGGCTGACTCGCGCGATGAGATTGCTGGTGGATGTAGCGCGCCAGCACCTCCTTGCCAGTGCCGGACTCGCCGGAAATCAGCACGGTGGAATCGCTGCGGGCGACCCGCGTCGCCAGATCCAGCAACTGCGCACTGGCCGGCTCGACGGCTATCGGCCCCTCCGCATCAGCTGTGCCGAGATTGCCCAGGGCATGGCGCGCGACCAGGTCCAGCAGCGCCTTGGGCTCGAATGGCTTGACCAGATAGTCCGCCGCGCCCTGACGCATGGCATCGACCGCGCGCTCGACGGCGCCGTGAGCCGTCATCAGCAGCACCGGCAATTGCGGTTGGCGCGCGCGCAGCAGGCCGAGCAACTGGTGACCGTCCATACCCGGCATGTTGACGTCGCTGACCACCAGGCTGAACGCCTCGCACTCCACGGCCTTCAGCGCCTCCTCGGCAGAACCCACGGCGTGATAGTCGTGACCGGCCAGCAGCAGCGTATCGGCCAGCGCCTCGCGCAATGAACGGTCATCCTCGACCAGCAGAACCTTGATGCCCATGACCTTCACTCAGCTCCCTGTACAGCGGAAAACATCGGCAGGATCACCTGCGCGCACGTGCCGCGCCCGACTCGCGAGCGCAACTGCAATTCTCCCTGATGAGCACGGGCCACGGCCTTGACCACGGTCAGGCCCAGACCGGTGCCGGTGACCTTGGTGGTGAAAAACGGCTCGCCCAGCCGCGCCAGCACCACCGGCTCGATACCGCCGCCGTTATCACTCACACATAGGCGCAGGGAGTTGTCGCGGGTGTAGCAATGCACTTTCAGGCGCACGTCACCGCCACCGGCCTGAATCGCATTTTCAATCAGATTGAGGATTGCGCCGACCAGCGTGTCGCGATTGCACAGCAACTCGCCTGCATGGCTGTCGCACTGCCAGCGAATTGGCAGATCCTGCACATGGGTCAGCGCCGCCGCCTGCAACGACTGCATCAGGGCATTGGGTGTGATGCGGTCGGTCAGCGGCAATTCACCGCGAGCGAACACCAGCATGTCGCGCACCTGATGCTCCAACTCATGCAGGCGCTCCTTGAGGCGTCCGGCAAACCGCTGCTGGGTGGCGACCGGCAGTGCCTGCTCGGTCAAATGACTGGCATACAGCAGCGCAGCGGAAAGCGGAGTACGAATCTGATGAGCCAGCGAGGCGACCATGCGCCCCAACGACGACAGCCGCTCGTGGCGTGCGAGCTGATCCTGCAAGTGACGGGTTTCAGTCAGGTCGTTGAGCAGCACCAACTGCCCCGGCTCGGCGTCCAGCGAGCGGGTGGCAATCGACAGGCGTCGACCGTTTCTCAGGGAGATTTCATGACCATCGTCTTCACGGGGCGCGAAGCAGCGCGCGATGACATGGCGCCACAGCTCGCCCTGGAGCGGTAAACCGAGCAGATCGATGGCGGCCGGATTGGCCTCGCACACGATGCCATGACCGTCGATGACGATGACGCCACCGGGCAACAGATCAAGGAGATTTTGCAGACGGTTGGCCAGACGCTCTTTTTCGGCCAGCTCCTGCATGCGCTGGGCACTGACCACGGCCAACTCGCCCTTGAGCTCGGTGACCCGCGCTTCAAGCATGCTGTAGGAATCGGTGAGTTGACTCGACATCTGGCTGAACAGCGCAAACGCCTGCTCAAGACCCTGCCGACTGGCCTGCTCTACGGACGGCAGTTGCCCCGAGGAATCGGGAACAGAAGACATCTGGGAGGCTTGGGGCATTGTGCTCTCTCGCTTGGCTGACCGTCAGTTAAACGGAACGTTGCGAAGGACGTAGCAATACCCGTGCCTAAAAAAAACTGCTTATAAATGAAACAGTTGAAAAACAGGCGTCAATCATCCGCCTGTTCATCACCTTCACGCCGGCTCATGCCGTACTTGCGCATTTTCTCCACCAGAGTGGTACGTCGAATGCGCAGGCGCTCAGCAGCACGGGCCACGATACCGTTGGCATCATCCAGCGCCTGCTGGATCAGACTTTGCTCCAGACCACCGAGGTAGTCCTTCAGATCAAGACCTTCCGGTGGCAGCATGGCGTTGGCGGTGAAGTCCGGCGTGTGGCCGTTGATTGCCACGCGCTCTTCCAGATCGCTGCGCAGGCTGTCGACCATTTGCTCGTCTTCATCGTCGACGTAGCGGAATTTCTTCGGCAACTCGACCACACCGATCACCCCGTACGGGTGCATGATCGCCATGCGCTCCACCAGGTTGGCCAGCTCGCGGACGTTGCCCGGCCAGCCGTGGCGGCACAGCGACATGATGGCGGCGGAGTTGAAACGGATCGAACCGCGCTTCTCGTGCTCCATCCGCGAAATAAGTTCGTTCATCAGCAGCGGAATGTCTTCGACGCGCTCACGCAGCGGCGCCATCTCGATCGGGAACACGTTCAGGCGATAGTAGAGATCTTCGCGAAAGGTGCCGGTCTCGATCATGCTTTCGAGGTTCTTGTGGGTCGCGGCGATGATGCGCACATCGACGCTCTGGGTCTTGTTGCTGCCCACGCGCTCGAAGGTGCGCTCCTGCAGCACGCGCAGCAGCTTGACCTGCATCGGCAGCGGCATGTCGCCGATTTCATCGAGGAACAGCGTACCGCCGTTGGCCAGCTCGAAGCGGCCGGCACGGCTGGTGATGGCGCCGGTGAAAGCGCCCTTCTCGTGGCCGAACAGCTCGCTTTCCAGCAGTTCTGCCGGGATCGCCCCGCAGTTGACCGGGACAAACGGCGCGTCACGACGCTTGGAATGGTAATGCAGGTTGCGCGCGACCACTTCCTTGCCGGTGCCGGACTCGCCGAGGATCAGTACGCTGGCGTCGGTGTCGGCCACCTGCTGCATCATCTGGCGCACATGCTGGATCGCCCGACTGGTGCCGACGAGACTGCGGAACAGGTTGGGTTCGCGATGACGGCCGCGCTCGCGTGCCTGGTCGTACATTTCGCGATAGACCTGGGCACGGTGCAGGGAGTCCAGCAATTTGCTGTAGCTCGGCGGCATTTCGAGAGTCGAAAGCACCCGGCGGCGTTGGTCTTCGGGCAGGTCCACCGAAGAATTATCGCCCATCAGCAAAACCGGAAGGAACTCATCCCAGGTTGAGAGTGTCTTTAACAGGCCCAAAAGCGCACCAGGAGCATTGACCGTCCCGATCAGTACGCAAATGACCTCACGACTAGACGACAAAGAGCCGACTGCCTGCTGCCAGTCATGGCTTCCGCAGGGTAAATTTTCTTCGCCAAGAAAATTTAAAATCACCGCTAGGTCGCGGCGGCGGACGCTATCGTCATCGATCAGCAGAATTTTGGTTTCACGCCACATGCAATAGCAACTTCCCTAGTCAACTCAATGCCCGAAACGAGGGGCAAGCGAGACGCTTGCAGGACACTTCGTGCCTGTAGACGCCTGAAATCTGAAAACAGCCACTAGTTAAGTCAAAAAACCGTGCACAGTCAAATTTATGGCGCACATGTCTGGATTAACTGAGGGTTAATTAACCAAACAGATGGTAAACCTTTGCCGCGTTCTGCGCTTGGGTGATCTGCGACATCTCGTCGACTATCGCCTGACGCTCACCCATCGCGACCTCAAGAAGCTGCTTGTAGACATGCAGCAACTCCTCGAGATTGTCACGCAGCGCCACTTCATCCAGCGAAGCCTCACTCAAGACATCTTCCATGCAGGAACGGCAATCGAGATCCAGTTGACCGATGGCCTCCCAGTTGCGCTCGGCCAGTGCACCGACCAACGCCTCTCGGGTTTCTTCGATTCGCTGCAATACAAGACTCATGGTGATCTCCTTAGAACTGAGGAGCGGGCACAGGCGCGATGGCGTCCCAGCCTTCTTTTACCGTGCTCAGCAAGCCGGCTACTTCATCCAGAATACGCGGATCGCTGTTGATGTTGGCCTCGGCCAGGCGCTTCATCATGTAGATATACAGCCCGTCCAGATCAGCCAGCGTATCGGCGGAATTCTCAAGGTCCAGACCTTCACGCAAGCCGCTGACGATACCAATGGCCTTGCTGATTGCCGTGCATTTGGCAGGAATGTCCTTGCGCTCGATCGCACCTTTGGCCTGGGCAATACGTGCCAGGCCACCTTCCATCAGCATTTGTACCAGACGGTGAGGGCTCGCTTCGGACGTCTGAGCGTGGGCGCCAACTTTCTGGTATTGCCGAAGGGCTAACATCGGATTCATGTTCTACCTCATTTGCCACAATGACTCGTATGAACAGTGTATCGCCTGCGAGTCGAAAAACTTTAGACCATAAGACAAAAACCCGGCACACGCTCGAAAGCGTAGCCGGGTTTTTGTCGCGCTTGCATGTTACTTCGCAGATTGCTGAGCGTTCAGCGAGCTGAAGAACGAAGTAATGTTGCTCGCCGTGGCCTTCATCTGTCCTACCAGCAAGTCCATGGCGTTGTACTTGGCAGTCAACGTCTTGGTCAGGTTGGCCACACGCAGATCCAGCGCCAGTTGCTGAGAAGTGAGGTTGCGTGTGTTGTTGTTCAGGATGGTCAGGCGCTGATCCAGCAGACCGGTGGTGGTCTTGCCATCGGCCGAAGCCTTGAGGTATGGATCCACCGCCTTGCTCATGCGCGCCAACAGACCATTGGTGTCGTTGGTGCCGGTGAACATCTCCTGGACCTTGCCGCTCATGCCCGGCGTGGACATAGCCTTGTTGAATGCAGTCGTGTCGAACGTCAGGTTACCGGTATTGCGGTCGGTCATGACACCCAACTGCGACAGATAGGCTATAGGGCTGCCAGCGGTAGCACTCGGGGCCGTAATCTGTCCGCGGATATCGGCAACCAGCGAACGCGCCAGGGAGTCACCGGTGAATGCCGCCTGAACGGTCAGCTTGCCATCTTCATCCGGTGTCGCTTTGGACAAGGTGTCGATGGTGCTTTTCAAGGTGTTGTAGGCATCGACGAACGCCTGAACCGATGTCTGCAAACCCTTGGTGTTCCCGTCGACAGTCACCGTGACAGGTGTCGATGGCGGGGTGCCGGCGCTGACCGTTGTCAGGTTCATCGTCAGACCACTGATGGCGCCGGTGACCGTGTTGCTCTTGCTGGTCACCGCCAAGCCGTCAATCGTCAACGACGCATCCTGAGCGAGGCCGTTGACCGCGCCGGAAGCCCCGGCGGCCGGGTTGGCGCCCATTGTCTGGGTGCCGTCGATTTCCAGACCGGCAATGCCGCTGACTTTCATGTCAGAGCCGGCGCCTGTCTTGCTCGAACTGATCACCAGACGCGAAGCACCCGTGCTGTCGGTCACGATGTTGGCGGAAATACCGTTGACGGCCTGCGCCGAGTTGATCGCGTCCCGGGTGCTCTGCAATGTGGCGTTGGCCGGGATCGTGACATTGTAATCAGTGCCATTCTGACTGATTTTCAGGGTACCACTCGGAATGGCACTGGCAGCACCGCCGGCAAAGGATGCACTGGCAACTTTCGAGCCGGTGGCCAGTTGATTCACAACAACACTGTAAGTACCCGAGACTGCCGTGTTATCCGCAGTGACACCCAGCACGGACGGCGTACCCGAAGTCGCCGTGTAACCGGCAAAGGCAGGGTTGGTCTTGCTGCCCAGGTTGGTCATCGCTGTCTGGAATGCGGTCAGCGCGCTCTTCAGCGTACCGATACCGGAAATCTTCAGCGTGTTGGTTTTGGTGGCGTTATCGATCTGCGTCTGCTTCGGCGACTTGTCCGCGTTGACCAGCGCAGTAACGATCGCACCGATGTCCAGGCCGGAACCCAGGCCCGTACCCGGTAAAATTGGACTTGCCATGTGCATCTCCCTTGGGGTTGTTGCCAGTCTTTTGACCCTTGTGGGGTCTAAAGCACTTCAAACACGATTCATGCCAGCTATCAGACTTTGGCGTCGAACAACACGTGGCTCGCGTTGGCGAGGCTGTCTGCCAGCTTCAGCGCTTCTGCGGAGGGGATCTGCCGTACGACTTCGCCCGTCTCGCTTGCAATCACTTTGACGATGACTTTCCCGGAATGCTCATCAATAGAGAACTCCAGATTGCGCTTGATCGACTGCACGAACTTCTCGATCTCCTGCACCGCCAACTTCAATTTGCTTTCATCCGTTTCCTGACTGTCTTTCACGGCAGTAACGGCATCAGCAGCCTGCGGCTTCGTTTCCGACGGCTTGTCAGTGACAGTATTGGCTGGTTTGGGAGCCGGATAAGTCACGTTAAGCTTTACGCTCATGTCCATGCTCATCACCTCTTAACGTGAAAAAGCGAGAGAGCACGCAAGCGCACTCCCCCGCCAAACTCATTCCGAAATTACTGAAGCAGCTTCAGTACAGCGGAAGGCAGTTGGTTGGCTTGAGCCAGAACAGAGGTCGAAGCCTGTTGCAGGGTTTGCTGCTTGGTCAGGTTAGCAGTCTCTGCGGCGAAGTCGGTATCTTGTACGCGACCTTGTGCAGCAGTGGTGTTCTCGGTGATGTTCTGCAAGTTCTGGATGGTGCTGGTCAGACGGTTTTGCGAAGCACCCAGAGCGGCGCGAGTGGCGTTGATGTTCGCAATTGCAGCGTCGATCGCGGTGATCGCGTTGTCGATGTTCGAAGCGGCGGCAGCCGAAGTAGCACCGGTCAGAACAACAGTACCGCTACCTACCGACAGGCTGACGGCGTCGAACTTGCCGCTCAGTACCAGGTCGATGTGGTTGGCGGAGCCAGTGTTGGCGCCAACTTGCAGAGTTACAGTACCAGCCGAACCGTCCAGCAGGTTTTTGCCGTTCAGGTTGGTAGCAGCCGAGATACGGGTGATTTCGTCAGACATCTGAGCGAATTCAGCGTTGGTTGCGGTCTGGTCAGCAGTGCCGTTGGTACCGTTACGAGCTTTAACAGCCAGTTCACGCATACGCTGCAGGATGTCGGTCGAAGCTTGCAGAGCGCCTTCAGCGGTCTGGGCAACGGAGATACCGTCGTTGGCGTTCTGGATAGCCTGGGTGTTACCACGGATCTGCGAGGACATGCGGGTAGCGATCTGCAGGCCAGCGGCGTCGTCTTTAGCGCTGTTGATTTTCAGGCCGGAAGACAGGCGCTGCATCGAAGTCGACAGAGCGTCGGAGGCGCGGTTCAGGTTTTTCTGAACGTTCAACGACGTGGTGTTGGTGTTTACTGTTAAAGCCATGACGAATTCCTCGTTGGTTGGGTACTGCGGCTTCCGGCCCTGGCAACCGCCGGGTATGGCCTAGAGAACCTTCGTAATAGTTATCGTCGGGTTTGCAGGTTGCTTGAGGGCTTTTTTGAAAATTTTTGCCATCACCCTGCCACCCCCGCGAAAACAAAGACTTAGCAGCACTTCACCCCCGAAAAAATGACGCCATAAAACCGTCCGCGGCGCAAACCTGCGGGCCAGTGCTGTCGGCTTTCTTCAAACCACAGATTTTTCCAGCAACCCGATCAATTCGTACTCCATGAAATCGGCGAGCCCGAGCCAGTCCTGGCGCTCCTGACATTCGAGCATTTGCGTGAGTACTTGCGCCCACGACTGCTGGACATCCGGCGGAGCGGACACCAGCAGAAGCTGTGCACCTTCGAACACATCCACCATGTCCAGCGCCGCTTCAACATCACGCCCCAGGCGAAACAGCCCGGCACAGCGTCGACATTCGTCGACACAGCCTTGCAGCGCACTCATTGCACGAACTCCTGATTGAAACGCGTCCCGGCAATCAACGCACCTGCGCGGCTACTGTTGAAAAACTCCACTTGCGGCTGACTGGCGATGTAACGCTCAAGCACACACAGATAACCGCGAAAATTGAGCTGAGTACTGACCCGCTCACCGAAGCCGTCACGCACCCAGTGCCGCGCCTGATTCACCGATGGCCCCAGATCACCATCACCCCAGCCGGCGTGGGTCTTGTTCATCGGAAACGCAAAATCGGCGCCAAAAAGCGTGATCCGCGCCGCGCCCATCTTCACCGCCAGATCCACCGCCGGATGAATCACACTGCCGCCCACATGCAGCAGCGCCCTCGGGTGTTGCTCACGCAATGCCGCATAGACCGGGCTCAGCGAATAGCCGCCGTAGCGTTTGCCTCTCCAGGCCCGCAGCACCTCGGGGTCGCTCATCGGCAGATACACCAGCGGGATGCCATCGGACTCTTCAAAGGGCAAATGCCGAAAGCTGATGCGCTGATCGATGCTCACAACATAGTCGGGCACGATCCCGTGCTCGCGCAGCGGCCGGTAAGCGGTGTCGACGCAAATAAACACGGGGCGCTCGTCTCGCTCGCGAATCGCGGTCAGTCGCTCGAAATGCTGCTCAAGAGTCGGCCCGGTGCCGATCACATAGATCTCCCGACCGACGCAGGTGCCGAACAATTGCGCCACGTCATCGTCAGCGAGCAACACCGGCAGGCAGTCCTGCAGGCGTTGTTGAATGAAGGGCGACTGCGGATCGAACTCACGATTATTGAAGCTCAGGTGCACTTCACTGACCAGCCGATCACGAATCTTCGCGTTGAAGTCGTCGGCCAGCAGCATCTCCGCCGGCAAGGCAAAGAACGGCGTGCAGATGTCCGGCAGGTCACCGGCGTATAGAAGCTCTACCCGGGGATCTTCCAGCCATTGCTGCTGATCAATCAGTTGCAACACCAGTGCGAACAGCGCGCCATTGAGGATATGCACATACAAGCGCTCAAGCCCGGCACGCTCCAGCAGCACGGTCGGCAAATCTCCGAGGCCGGTGCCATAGACGTGCAGTCGCGACTTGTCCGCCGGCAGGCTGGCGGCCTGAATCCGGGCCTCATGGACGCGGTCGTGGCGACTGGTGAGCTGAATGCCGTTGATGTTCAGCGTCGAACCCAGCCCCTGCGTCAATCCAGCCTCGATCACCGAACTGTCTTCGTTCAGCAATCGCGCGGACAGCGCCGGCCAGCGTCGCTCAATGACGTTGGCGTTGGCTTGGAAAAACTCGCTCATGGCGCCTCGCGCTCCTTTCAGGCAAAAAAATAGCGTTCAAGGTTACCCCTTGAACGCTATTTTTGTATCCGTCGTTTTCAGCGGATTCAAGGACGATAGATAATCGCCGAACCCCACGAAAGACCGACGCCGAAACCGCTGAGCGCCACACGGTTCCAGCTGGAATCCAGCGCGTGCTTCTCCAGCAGCAGCGGAATGCTCGACGACACGGTATTGCCGGTCTCGACCATGTCCTTGATGAACTTCTCCGGCTCGCCTTCGAAGCGCCGCGCCACGGCATCGACAATCGCCGCGCTGCCCTGGTGAATGCAGAACGCATCGATGTCATCGGCGTTGAGACCGGAGTCGTCGAGCAACTCACGCAAGTGTGCCGGGACTTTCAGCAATGCAAAGTTGAACACCTGACGACCGTTCATGAAGAACACGCCATCGGTGACTTTCAGGTGCGGCGCGCCCGAACCGTCGGTGCCGAACTTGGCCTTGCCCAGTGCCCAAACCGGGTCTTCACCCATCCAGGTCGCGGTGGCGGCGTCGCCGAACAGCATGGTGGTATTGCGGTCTTCCGGGTCAACGATCTTCGAATACGGGTCAGCAGTGATCAGCAGGCCGTTCTTCAGGCCGGCAGCTTCCATGAAGCCCTTGATCGCGTAGATGCCGTAGACGTAACCGGAGCAGCCCAGGGAAATATCGAACGCTGCGACGTTGGTCGGCAGGCCGAGCTTGTCCTGCACGATTGCAGCAGTATGCGGCAGGCCTTCTTCGTCACCGTTCTGGGTCACAACGATCAGCGCATCGATGGATTCACGTTTCAGTTCAGGGTTGCTGGCAAACAGCGCATTGGCCGCTTCAACGCACAGATCGGAAGTTTCCTGTTCTGCGTCTTTACGTGGCAGGAAGGCCGAACCGATCTTGCCGAGGATGAATTCTTCATCCTTCTCGAATTTTGCACCTTGTGCGTAATTGTCCACGCCGGCTACAGGAACGTAGCTCGCAATGCTTTTTATGCCAATCATTACGGCTTCCCAATAATAAACAGCCCAATACCACCGCTCGCAAGGATTCGAGGGGCGCCGACAAACAGAAAACGGCCGCCACAACGGGCAGCCACGGGGAGCGCAAAGGGCTATCACTGGAACCGATAACGGGCCAGGCGCCATCTCCCCGGTCAATACAATACAGTGAAGATGCGCGTTATGACTCGCAGGTCACGCTATTTTGCCGAATCGGTGCAGATCGGGTTATTCGACCAGCGACCAGTCCAGCGGCGTACCGCGTTTGATCGGCGCGCGCGCGCGGCGGCCGAGGACGGCGTCGGTGTGCTTGGGCGGCAGACCGAGACCGGGACGAATGGCGCGCAGATTGGCCACCGTGAAGGGCTCACCGGCCGCCATATCGGCCGTGACGTACAGCGACCGACGGTAAACCAAAGACTTTTTCTCAGCCTCGGTCACGCCGTAATGCACCTGGCCCATGGCCTGCCAGGCGCGCTCGGTTTCGACCACCAGGCTGGCCATTTCCGCGGGCTCCAGCGAGAAACTTGCGTCCACCCCGCCCGCCGCGCGATCAAGGGTGAAGTGCTTTTCAACCACGGTAGCCCCGAGCGCCACAGCGGCCACCGACACACCAACGCCCATCGAATGATCGGATAGCCCCACCTGACAGCCGAACAGCTCACGCAGATGCGGGATGGTGCGCACATTGCTGTTGAGCGGTGTCGCCGGGTAGGTGCTGGTGCACTTGAGCAGCACCAGATCCTTGCACCCGGCTTCACGGGCCGCGCGCACGGTTTCGTCGAGCTCGGCGATGCTGGCCATGCCGGTGGAAATGATCAGCGGTTTGCCGGTGGCCGCCACACGGCGAATCAGCGGCAGATCCGTGTTTTCGAAACTGGCGATCTTGTAAGCCGGCACGTCGAGGCTTTCGAGAAAGTCCACGGCGCTGTCATCGAACGGCGTCGAAAACGCGAGCAGGCCCAGCTCTTTGGCCCGAGCAAAGATCGGAGCGTGCCATTCCCAAGGGGTGTGGGCCTTATCGTACAGGTCGTAAAGGGACGTGCCGGCCCACAGGCTGTTCGGATCCTTGATGAAGAATTCGCCTTCCGCCAGATCCAGGGTCATGGTTTCAGCGGTGTAGGTTTGCAGCTTCAAGGCATGGGCACCGGCCTTGGCCGCCGCCTCGACAATCTGCAAGGCGACGTCCAGCGACTGGTTATGGTTGCCGCTCATTTCGGCAATGATGAACGGCGGTGCGTCGGCACCGATCAGGCGATCGCCAATCTTGAAACTGTTCATGAACGGTGTTCCTTCAAATCCTTGGTGAACGCGCAGGCACTTTGGGTGAACCCGGCGTCACGAAATACATTCAATGAGGCCTGATTGGCCGGCAAGACCTGTGCGCTGATCGCGTTCATCTGCGGCCAGTGCGTCGTGGCGAACGCCTCGCCCCTCGTCAGCAGCGCCCTGCCCCAGCCGAGACCGAATCGCCCCTCCAGCAGATACAGCGAAACCTCGGCCTCGAAACCGCGCAGATCGTAGCGCAACACACCGACCGGGCCGTCATCGGCCTCGGCGACCAACAACAGTCGTTGAGGATTGCGCAGAATGGCGTTCAACCAGTTCAGATGCTGCGACCACTCGATCGCGCCGCTTTCCAGCGACCAGCGACGCACCGCTTCGGCATTGCGCCCATCAAACAGCAACTGCGCATCGTCCAGTGTTGCCTCACGCATCTTGAGCACTGCCCCCGCCAATGCCGCGGCGACCCGCAATGCCCCACGCCCGTCGACCAGTTGCCGCGAACGCTCGGCCAGGCTCTGGCGCAGATAAAAATTGTCGACGACAAAACCGATGGCATCACGCAGTTGCTCGACGCTCACCCGCTCCCGTGCGCCCATGAACACATGGGCGCCGGCCGCCGCCATCACCTCGCCATTGTTCTGCTGGTTGTTCGACACGGCAATGCAGATCGTCGGCAGACCCATGGCCGCGCGCTCCCAGCTGGTGCCACCACCGGCGCCGATGAACAGGTCGGCTTCGGTCATGCGGCGATGGAAATCGCTGACGAAACTGTGCAGACGCCAGTTCGGCCGCGTCTCGGCCAGTGCCTGCATCTCTGCCCATGCCGGGTTGTCGGCACCCGCGACAAAGTCCACTTCAAGCCCGGAAAAATTCGCCAGCGCCAGCATCGCGTGATGGGTCTGCCGGGCAGCGTCGAAGCCGCCGAAATTCACCAGTACCCGCCGCGTCACGGGTTTGATCTCGATGGGCGGGCCGCTGAACTCTTCGCGCAGCATGGCAAAGCGTGGGCCAAGCAACGTCCGGCAGCCTGCCGGCAGCAGCGGCTGATAGTTTTCACTGAGGCCGGAGAGATTCTGATTGAGCAGCAGTTCAACGCTATAGCGACGGGTCGCCAGATCGTCCACGGCGGCGATCCGTGGTGCGAAACGCCGGGCAGCGGTCTGCCAGTGATGGTCGAGGCCGTAATGGTCGGCGATGACCCAGTCGAATTCGGCCTGCCCTTCCAGCTGCGTCGCCAATGCATCGATATCCGCCTGCCACGGCAGCATCGATTCGATGGCCTGCTCCGGGTCTTCACCGGCGTAGCGATCCGGCAACGCAAAAGTCTCGAAACCTTCACTCTGCAACGCATCGAGCCGATGGCCCGGCAAACGACGACAGGCGAACGCGACATGACTGCCTTGCGTGCGCAGTACTCGCGCCAGCGTCAGGCAACGGGCGATGTGGCCGCTGCCGATGGTCGGCGAGGCGTCGGCGCGGATCAGCACTCTCATTGCAGTTCCCCGCCGGCCTTGAGTGCGGCATAGAGGTATTCGGCGCGTTTCCAGTCTTCAGCGGTGTCGATGTCCTGCACCAGATGCCGGGGCAGGATCACCGGCAGGCTGGCCGGCGAATACAGAATCTCGCCACGCAACCAGGCCTCGCTGCGGCCCCAGTAGAACTGGCCGGCATCCTGATAGGCCGCGGGCAGATCCTGCGAACGGGTATTGCGAAACTCGGGGTACATCGCCGTCAGCGCACCCTGCCCGTCGAGGGTCAAGGCACGCTGTACCGGAAAGCCGAAATCGGTGACCGAAAAAGCAAAGGACTTGTCGGGCTGCTGCTCCAGCAACTCAAGCCCTTGGCGCAGAAAGCGAGCCTGCAACAACGGCGCCGTGGCGTACACGCAGCAGGCGTAATCAAAGTGCGGCAGTTGCTGCAAGGCATGCACGATCACCGCTGCGGTGCCGGTGAAGTCATCGGCCAGATCCGCCGGTCGCAAGAACGGCACCTGCGCACCATGAGCCTGTGCCAGCTCGGCAATCTCCTCGTCATCGGTGCTGACCACCACCTGGTCGAACACCCCCGAATCCAGTGCCGTGCGAATCGAACGGGCAATCATCGGCACACCGTCGAACGGTTTGAGATTCTTGCGCGGAATGCGTTTGCTTCCGCCACGGGCCGGGATGATTGCGACGTTGCTCAAGGGCGTTTTTCCAGCAGGAACCAAGTGACATCGTCCAGCGGGAATTGCGGATCACGGTGATAACCAAAACCGTAATCCAGCAGTTGCAGATCCGGATAGCGATCGAGCATTTCCCCGGCGAAATCACGCTTGAACAGCTTGCCGCTGTTGCCGCGATAGGACACTTCCACCGGCGACGGATTGTAGTATTCGGCGATCAGAATGTAGCGCTGGCTCAACTCGTACAACTGCGCATAAGCGGTCGACAACAGCTCCGGGGCCAGATGAATCAGCACGCCTTTGCTGAGCGTCAGGTCGTATTGGCGCTCCCGGGGAAAGTCGAACAGCGAGCCGTGCCAGATGTTGGCGATGTCCAGCGCCCGGGCCTGTGCACAGGCGCTGGCGTTGATTTCGACACCGAACAGTTTGCAGCGCGGCAGCAATTGACGCAGCGCCTGCAAGTTGTTGCCGGCGTTGGTGCCCAGTTCCAGCAGGCTGTCGATCCGCCCGGCTCGCGTCAGCGCCTTGGCGAACAACGCCAGATTGGCGGCCACCAGCGGTTGCCCGACATTGCGGTCAACGTACTGATTGCCGAATTCGCCCTGCCAGAATTGTTCCTGTTCGCTCAGATCACGCATTGCCGTTTTCCATCCACCGCCGCAGCGGCACTCATTCAGTCAATCGACGCAATTGCTCGACCACGTAATCCTGCTGCTTATCGCTCAGCAACGGAAACAACGGCAGGCTGATCGCTTCGGCGTAATAACGCTCGGCTTCGGGAAAATCTCCCTCGGCGAAACCCAGTTCACGATAGTACGGCTGCAGATGCACCGGAATGTAGTGCAGGTTCACGCCGATGCCGGCCGCGCGCAAGCCTTCGAACACCTGGCGGTGGCTGAGGCTGACGCGCTCGGTCTGCAAGCGCACCACGTAAAGGTGCCAGGCAGATTCGGCGTCCGGCTGGAGGCTCGGCACGCTGACCGGCAAGTACGCCAGCAAACGGTCGTAACGTGCTGCCAGCTCCCGGCGACGGGCAATGAAGTCGTCCAGTTTGCCCAGCTGTGACAGGCCCAGCGCCGCTTGCAGGTCGGTGATCCGGTAGTTGAAGCCCAGCTCGACCTGCTGGTAATACCACGGCCCGTGGCTGGGCTCGGTCATCTGCTGCGGATCGCGGGTCATGCCGTGGCTGCGCAGGCGTTGCAGACGCTCGGCCAGTTCCGGGCGATTAGTCAGCACCATACCTCCTTCGCCGCTGGTGATGATCTTCACCGGGTGGAAGCTGAACACCGTCATCGCCGCGAATTCACCACAACCCACCGGACGCCCGGCATAGCTGGCGCCGACGGCGTGGGAGGCGTCTTCGATCACGGTGAAGTTGTAGCGCTCGGCCAGTTCGGCGATTCGCCGCATGTCACAGCTCTGCCCGGAAAACGCCACCGCCACCAGCACTTTGGGCAAGGTGCCGTCACGCTCGGCGGCATCGAGTTTGCTGGCCAGCACCTCGGTATCGAGGTTCCAGGTCAACGGATCGATGTCCACGAAGTCAACGTCGGCGCCGCAGTATCGGCCGCAGTTGGCCGACGCGAGAAAGGTGTTCGGCGTGGTCCACAAGCGGTCGCCCGCTCCCAGCCCCGCCGCCAGACAGGCAATGTGCAGCGCCGCCGTGGCGTTGCACACCGCGACCGCGAAATCCGCCTGGCAACGCTCGGCCATCGCCTGTTCGAAGCGCTCGATGGTCGGGCCTTGAGTGAGCCAGTCGGACTGCAACACCTCGACCACCGCGTCGATGTCCGTCTGGTCGAGGCTTTGCCGACCGTAGGGAATCATACCGACAGCTTCGCGTGCAGGTCGGCGATCTGCCCCACCGACAGGAAGTGCGGATTGGTGTCAGAGCGGTACTCAAAGTCCTCGCCCACCGGCCGCCCGCGCTCGCCAAGTTTATCGACGGCGAAATCCACATCGACGCTGGTGAAGCGGATCGAAGGCTGGATGGTGTAGTGATCTTCGAACTCCAGGGTCATCCGCGCATCGTCCAGCGGCACCATCAGTTCGTGCAGCTTCTCGCCGGGACGGATGCCGACGTTCTTGTGCGGCAGGTGCTCGGCCATGCCGCGCGCCAGATCGACCACGCGGATCGACGGAATCTTCGGCACGAACACTTCGCCGCCGTGCATCCGCGCAAAACTATCGAGCACAAATTGCACGCCGTGATCGAGGGTGATCCAGAAGCGGGTCATGCGCTCGTCGGTGATCGGCAGTTCGGTCGCGCCATCGGCAATCAGTTTGCTGAAAAACGGCACCACCGAGCCGCGCGAACCGGCGACGTTGCCGTAGCGCACCACGGCGAAACGCGTCTGCTGTTCGCCGGCGATGTTGTTGGCCGCGACGAACAACTTGTCCGACAGCAACTTGGTGGCGCCGTACAGGTTGATCGGGCTCGCGGCCTTGTCGGTGGACAGCGCGACGACTTTCTTCACGCCGTTGTCGATGGCGGCGGCGATGATGTTTTCCGCGCCGTTGACGTTGGTGCGGATGCATTCGGTCGGGTTGTATTCCGCCGCCGGCACCTGCTTCAACGCCGCGGCATGCACCACGTAATCGATGCCGCGCATGGCCTGACGCAAACGATCGGCGTCGCGCACGTCACCGAGGAAGTAACGCATGCACGGCGCGTTGAACGTCTGCTGCATTTCGTATTGCTTGAGCTCATCCCGAGAGAACACCACCACGCGCTTGGGCTGGTATTGCTCGAGCAGGCGCGCGATGAACTTGCGCCCGAACGAGCCGGTGCCACCGGAGATGAAAATCGATTTACCGTTGAACATGTCTTGAGTCCCGTTCCCTGTCGACCTAGGCGATCAACTGTGCCCAGTTCAGCGAAGCGCTTTCATCCAGGACAAACCCTTTGCCGACCAGGCTCAGGTTGGCGTTGTACGCCGAATCGCCCGCAAACGCGCCAGACCATTTCTCACGCAGTGCCTGCAGTGCTTGCGGCGTCTGCGCCTGATGACCGGAATGAATCACCTGGACCAGCGGCGTCCAGACGGTGAGGAAACCGGCCTGGCCCGCCTTCAGGCACAAATCGACATCGCTGTAACCGTCGGCGAATGCCTGTTCATCCAGGCCACCCAGCGCATCGAACAGTTCCTTGCGCACCATCAGGCAGACGCCCGATACCGCCGAGTAGTTCTGCTCCACCGCCAGGCGATGCATGTAACCGTTGGCGTCGTGTTTCTCGCCGACAAAGGCAGAACCTACGCCGCCATTCAAGCCGAGAATCAGACCCGCCTGGGAGATCTTGCCGTCACGGTCGACCAGTTTCGCACCGACGATACCGACCTCCGGCCGCAGGGCATGATTGAGCAACTGCTCGATCCAGTTCGGGTTGACCACTTCACCATCGGCCGCCATCAGCACCAGGAACTCGCCCTGTGCCTCCTGGCTGGCAGCATTGCACAGAGCCACGTCGCTCAGGACCTGCTCGGCGCGCAGCACGCGGACCTTGGCGTTGCGCAGGGTTCCCAGCCAGTCATTGACGTCAGCCGAGAGATTCGGATTGGCCGCGATCAACACTTCATAACGGGTGTAGCGCGTTCTGAGCAAAATACCTTCCAGGCAACGCTGCAGTGCCGGCAGATCATCACTGGCCGGCAGGATAACCGATACCAGCGGCTGCTCGGTGTGACGGTAGTCGACCTGATAGGTGCCAGGTTGCGTCGAGGTAATCTTGGCCTTGTAGCCGCGATTGCCCAGATGCCGCAGCAGGGCCTGACGCTCGTCGGCGTTTTCTTCCGGTTCCGCTGCCCGGGAAATCAGCAACGGTTCATCAAGGTGCGCCAGACCATTGAGACCGCCCTGCTCGATGATGCGCAGCAGCAGATCGAACTCCAGCGCTTTGCTGAAATCGGCCTGGTAGCCGCCGGCCTCGACCAGCACGTCACGGCGGATCAGCCAATGCCGAGCCATCTGTGCCGGCAGGCTTTGCAGCAGGTCAAGGTTGAAGCCCGGACGGAAAGCATCGATCAATGCGCCTTCGGCGGTGCGCTGGATTTCGTCGGTGGCCACGGCACGGCATTCACCGGCCGACATCAGTTCCAGGCCGGCGCGCAACAGACCGCCCGCCGTGAACTCGTCGCCAGCCTCTGCCAGCAGCAGCCAGTCGCAAGGCGATTGGCGCACGCTCAGATTCAACTTGTCGACGAAGTTACTCTGGGTGACTCGCACAAAGTGCAAGGTGTTCTGCGCGGTGGTTGCTGCCAGTGGCTCTCCGGTGGTGAACACCACCACTTTGAACGCCTTGCTGTGACCTTCGAGCAAGCTATCCAGGGTGACCTGCAACTTGTCGATGTCGTTATCCAGATCGAGCAGGAAAATGCCGAACTGAGGGCCGCCGCCATTCGCCGCCAGGTGACGGGCAATCGCCTGGGCCTGCTCGGTGTCGGGCTGACGTGCATCGAGCCATTTAAGCAAGCGCCCGGTGCGCATCTTGCTGAATGCAGCCTGATTGCCTTCCAGGGAAACCGCTTCGAGTCGAGCGATCCAGTCGCTCAGTTTTTTGGCGTCCTCATCCTCGCCCAGCAACTGCAATTGAGCGATCAGGCGTTTAATCACGGTGCGGTTGAAAACGTTGCTGTCGTGAGCCTGCCACAGACGATCCACCACGCTTTCCGCGGTGTCGTTGTTGCGGGCCAGCATCAGGCTCTCCTGACGGGCCCAGATGCCTTCCAGCCCTTGCAACTGAATGCGCCCGGCCGGCATGGCATGCAGGAGAAACTCGAACTGGGTGAGCTGATCGAAAAACGCCTGATTGTAGAACGGCATTTCAACGTACTGACGCGGCCCGAAACGACGCTGCGGACCGGCTTCGATATCCGTCCAGGCTGACTCGATAATCAGCTCGGCGGTCAATGCGCGACCAGTGCGCAGGCTGTCGGCCAGGGCCTCGAAACTCTCCAGGACAAACTGTTTGCCCTGCTGCGGGTCCTGATGTTCGACCTGGGTCGGCAGGCCGGCCAGGAATGCGGCGAAGGCTTCGCGCTCGGACACCGACCTGGCGTCGGTGTAAGCCAGCGAGTGGAAGATCTCGGTGTTGTGATCGGAGTGCTGGTAGTTGATTTCCCGAACGACATAAGGGATCGGCAAAATGCGTGCCTTGCCCCGCGCCAGCATGTAATAGGTGTGACCGACTTCCTGCCACTGGAAGATCGTGTCTTCCGGCAGCGCGTCATACCAGTCGCGCAGCACCTGCGTGCGCTGCACCGCATAAAACGGCGGGAGGTACTGCGACATGTAATCCAGCAGACGATCCTGGGCACGATCGGACGCGTAGTCTTCGCAGACTTTCTTGTCACGCCGGTAGTAGCTGACGCCGTTGGCCAGCGTCAGGTACATCATGCTGTAGCCGTGGCAAAGGCTGTAGTCGGGATTGGCCTGCATGAAGGCAACAGCTTCATGCAAGGCATCGTGGACCAGGAAATCATCGTCGGCGGCGAACACCATGTAGGGCGTCTGCAACTGCTGAACACCGTAGGCCAGCTTGGCACGAATGCCCCAATAGCCGAACTGCGGAAGGTGCTGATAATCCACGTTGGTGAATTGCCCGGCCACGCCCGGCAGCGCCTCGGCGGACGAGTCGAGCACCAGGATCCGGCACGGCAGTGTGCTGTAGAAACGCACGGCCCTGCGCAGAAACGCCGGGCGTTCGTGAGAGATCAGCACAACGGTCAACTGGTCGTTGAGTGCCACACCGTGTTCAGAAGTGTTCTTGCCTTGCATATTTTCCCCACAAGCGGCGAGTCGCCGAAAACTCTGCGTTGTTTGTCGATTAACGTACGCGGCGCAGATAACCATCCGGCGCGACTGTGATCAGCAACTTGCTGTGAATGGCCTGGTCGATCTCGAAATCGCGGTTCTCTTCCAGGTACGCCCACACGGCGGTTTTCGGGTTGTCACCCTTGCCCCATGGACGATCCGGAAAGGCGTCTTCCGGCATGTCTTCGACCACGGTGTCCATGACCACGCAGTAGCTGCCCACCGACACCAGCGGTGCATAGAGGCGCAGTTCCTCGAGGACGTGCTCGTGGGTATGGTTGGAGTCCAGCACCACCAGCACCTTCTTGCCCTGCACGCGCTCGCGGACCTGGTCGACGATGGCCTGATCGATGCTCGAACCCTGGATCATGCTGATGCGTTTGAACATCGGATGCGCTTCGATGGCTTCACGGTTGTGCTGACGAATGTCGATGTCGACACCCAGCACTTCACCATGACCGATCAGCTCCAGGATCGAGGCGTAGAACACCAGCGAACCGCCGTGGGCGATACCGGTTTCAACGATCACGTCCGGACGCAGGTTCCAGATGATTTCCTGCATGGCGACCATGTCCTGCGGGAACTGGATGATCGGCCGGCCCATCCAGCTGAAGTTGTAGGTGTATTTGTGTTTGGCAGTGGTGCCGACCCAGTCCAGGGACTCGGTTTGCAATGCTTTGTCTTTCTGCAGGCCTTCGATGTTGGCCTTCACTTCTTCGCGAAACTGCTCATGTGGATTCATTGCGACTCTCCAAAAATTCGGGAAAACGGCTTACTTGAACACCTTGGCGTCCGGGTAAGGCACCGTGTTGTTCTTGATGATCCTGGCGGGATTACCCACCACGACCGAAAAATCCGGGACATCTTTCGTCACCACGGCGCCAGCGCCGATGGTCACCCAGCGACCGATGCGCAGGCGCGGCAGAATCGTGGCGTTGGTACCGATAAAGGTGCCGTCACCGATCTCCACGCAGCCGGCGATACACACGCCGGGTGCCATGAACACCGAGTGGCCGATCTTTCCTTCATGCCCCACCACACTGCCGGCGCTGATGCTGGTGTTGTCGCCGAGTTCGACTTCGGCCTGCATCAACACGCCTTCCTGCAGGTAACTGCCCTGCCCCATGCGAATCATGCTCAGGTCGATACCGGGATGAATGAACTGACCCAATTGCGCGCCGGCCTCTACCAACTGGCAGGTGGTTTCGTAGCGTAAACGGGTACTGCCGGTGATCAGATTGACGAAGCGCACATCCGGCCCATTTAGCTCGGCCACCCGATCCGAACCGCCGACCACCGGCACGCCGTAAAACAGCGTGCCTTGCTTGCGCGGATCGTTGTCGAGAAACGCAAACTCGATGTTCGGCGTGCTGCGCTTGACGGCTTGCAGCATGCGCACCGCTTCCGGGTTGGCGGCGCCCAGCAGATACATCTTCACGGTGCGTTCCTGCTGGCCAGCAAGTCGAGCACCACTTGCACCACGCGCTGCTGATCGGCGTCAGTCATTTCGTGATAACTCGGCAGATTGAAAGCGCGCTCCGGCAGGGCGAAGGACACCGGGGTGTCAACGTTGTGCTCGCTGAACATCGGCAGCGTCGACAGCGGCCAGAAAAATACTCGGGCATCGATGTCGGCGACCTGGAACGCCGCGATCAGTTGCTCGCGATGGATACCGGTATCGGCATCGAACACCACGGTCGGCATCCAGTAACCGTTGCGCCCGTGAGCCGGTTCGGGATTGAGCGACACGCCCGGCACGCCTTCCAGCGCCTGCGCATAGTTGGCAAAGATCGCCCGTTTGCGCGCGATCAACTCTTCGATGCGCTCGACCTGCGCGCAGCCGACCGCCGCCTGCAGGTTGCTCATCTTGTATTTGAAACCGACGAATTCCGGCCAGAACTGCTTTGTGCAACCCGCTACACGGCCATGGTTGGACAGGGTCAGCACGCGCTCATACAAGGCCTTGTCCGAGGTGACGAACATACCGCCCTCGCCGGTGGTCATGGTCTTGGTGCCATGGAACGAAAACGCACCGAAGGCCCCCAGCGAACCAGCAGCCTTGCCACGCCACTGCGAACCGATGGCTTCGGCGGCGTCCTCGATCACCGGAATGCCGAACTCCTTGCCGATGGCCAGCAAGGCATCCATGTCACACAGGTTGCCGTACAGGTGCACCGCCAGAATGGCTTTGGTTTGCGGAGAAATGGCGTTGCGGACCTGCTGCGGATCGAGGCACCAGCTGTCGGCCAGGACATCGACAAACACCGGTGTGGCACCCAGGTAGGTGATCGGTGCCGCCGAGGCAATCCAGTTGGTGTTGGCCAGGATCACTTCGTCGCCGGCACCGATGCCCAATGCCGCCATGCCCATGTGCAGGGCTCCGGTGCAACTGGAAGTAGCGATCGCGTAGGTCGTCCCCAGATGCTCGGCGAAACCGTGCTCGAAACGGGTCAGGTATTCGTAGCAACGCGCGCCCCAGCCGTTCTGCACGGCGTCCAGGGCATATTGCGCTTCGAGTTCGCCGACACTCGGTTTGGTGTAGTGAATTCTGCTCATTGAATGATCAACTCCGGAACGGCGACGACAAAGCGTGCGCCCCATGCTTTGGCCGACGACAACTGCTGCGTCACTTCGCTCAGCAGATTCCACGGCAGAACCAGGATGTAGTCAGGCCGCTCTTGCGCAATGCGCTCGGGCGCCACGATCGGAATGCGGCTGCCCGGCAGGCACTTGCCCTGTTTGTGCGGGTTGGCGTCGGCGACCCAGGCCAACAGATCCGGTTTGACCCCGGCGTAGTTGAGCAACGTGTTGCCCTTGGCGGCGGCGCCGTAGCCGACCACTCGCTTGCCATCGGCCTTGGCCTGCAACAGGAAGCGCAGCAGGTCATGCTTGATGCGTTCGGCGGCCGGCGCCAGCGTGGCGTAGTACTCGGTGGTTTTCACACCTGCGTCGAGTTCGGCCTGCAACTGCTGTTGCACCGCTGGCTGCACGGCGCGGCGTTCGCCGTCCTTGCGCTGCACGAACACCCGCAGCGATCCGCCGTGGGTGCTCAGTTGGCTGACGTCGAACACTTCCAGGCCGTTGCGCTCGCACAACGTCTGCACGGCGGTCAGGGACAGGTAGGAATAGTGTTCGTGGTACAGCGTGTCGAACTGTGCGCCCGCCATCAGCGTCAGCAGTTGCGGGAATTCGAAGGTGGCGACGCCGGTCGGCTTGAGCAGCGCGGCGAAACCGCCGAGGAAGTCATTGATGTCCGGCACATGAGCGAGCACGTTGTTGGCGGCCATCAGGTCGGCGGCCCAGCCTTCGCTTTTCAGCTGTGCGGCGGAGTCGCGACCGAAGAACAGTTCACGAATCTCCAGGCCTTTTTCCCGGGCAGCCTGCGCGGTGCTGCGGGTCGGCTCGACGCCCAGACACGGGATGCCGCGACCGGCGACGTATTGCAGCAGGTAGCCGTCATTGGCGGCAACTTCCACCACCCGGCTGTCGGCGGTCAGGCCGAAGCGCTCGACCATCTCCGCCACATAACGCTCGGCGTGGGCGAGCCAGGTGCTGGAGAACGAACTGAAGTAGGCGTACTCGGCGTCGAACAGGCTGTCGGCGCTGGTGTAATCCTCGGTCTGCACCAGCCAGCATTGCTGGCACACGGCGACCTTCAGCGGCACCCATTGCTCGGCCTGTTCCAGGCGATCGGCATGCACGTAGGCGTTGGACGGTGGCGAGGTGCCGAGGTCGATCAGCGGCAGGCTCAGCGGTGCGGCGCACCCACGGCAATTCATAGACGCACTCCAGCAAAGTGTTGATCGAGCGCGGGATGGCTGGAATCACGCGCTGACAAATTATTGACAGGCAACGGCCAGGCAATCGCCAGCCGTGGATCATTCACCGACAGCCCGCCCTCGTGCTCCGGCGCGTAATCGGCGCTGTGCAGGTAAAGCAGCTCGGCATCGTCGGTAAGGGTCTGGAAACCGTGGGCGAAACCGGCGGGAATCAACAGGCTGCGACCGTCGCCGGCCTTCAGGTGCTCGGCGTGCCAGTGCAGGAAAGTTTCCGAATCCGGGCGCAGGTCCACCGCCACGTCCCACACTTCACCGCGCAGGCAGGTGATCAGCTTGGCTTCCGGCGCATTGGCATTCTGGTAATGCAGACCGCGCACGCTGCCCTTTTCACGGGTGCAGGAATGGTTGATCTGGCGGATATGGAATTCGCTGCCGAACGCTTTCAGGCTGCCCTCGCAGAACAGCCGGGCGAAGTGTCCGCGCTGATCTTCGAAGCGTTTGTGCTGGACGCTGAACAGCCCGGCCAGCGGTAACTGTTTCAAGGAAAACTCGCTCACAGCGCGCCCCGGTACAGGTTCAGTTGGCCGAGGGTCACAGTGCGCATGTCGTCGCCGTTCTGCCACGCCAGGTGCCAGTCGAGGGTCTGGGTCAGGCATTGTTGCAACGACCAGCGCGGTTGCCAGCCGAGCACCTGACGGGCGCGACTGCTGTCCAGACGCAGCAGGCCGGCTTCGTGCAGTTCGCTCGGTTCGATGCGCAGACCACGGGCCTGCGGCCAGCGGTTGGCGAGCAGTTCGACCACTTCGCCGACGCTGCACATGTCCGCTTCGCCCGGACCGAAGTTCCACGCCCCGGCGTATTCCGGACCTTCTTCGTAGAGCCCGGTGGCCAGTTGCAGGTAACCGGCCAGCGGCTCCAGCGCGTGCTGCCACGGACGCACGGCTTGCGGGTAGCGCAGGGTCACCGGCTCGTCTGCCGACCAGGCTTTCAGAACATCGGGAATCAGCCGTTCAGGGGCGAAATCACCACCGCCCAACACATTGCCGGCGCGCGCGGTGGCCAGGGCCAGGCCGTGCTCGGCGTACTTGTCGGCCGGGAAGAACGACGCGGCATAAGACTGCGCCAGCAATTCACAGCAAGCCTTGCTGCTGCTGTAAGGGTCATGCCCACCGAGGGCTTCGTCTTCGCGGTAGGGCCACAGCCATTCCTTGTTGGCGTAGACCTTGTCGGTGGTCACCAGCACGCAGGCCCGCACACAACCGACCTGACGAATCGCCTCGAGCAGGTTCAGGGTGCCCATGACGTTGCTGGAATAGGTGCCGAGCGGATCGCGATAACCTTCGCGCACCAGCGGCTGGGCCGCCAGGTGCAGGACGATCTCCGGCTCGGTGTCGGCGATGATCTCCAGCAAGGCGCCGAGGTCACGCAGGTCGCCGCGCTGGTCGTTGATGCCTTCGTGCACCCGCGCCAGTTCGAACAGGCTCGGCTCGGTCGACGGGTCGAGGGAGAAACCGCTGACTTGCGCGCCGAGGCTTTGCAGCCACAGGGTCAGCCAACTGCCCTTGAAACCGGTGTGCCCGGTGACCAGAACCCGCTTGCCGCGCCAGAATTCAGGACTCAGGCCCATTGCTTCCATGGGGCCTCCCCGCTCTGCCACAGCGCTTCGAGATGGTTCTTGTCGCGCAGGGTGTCCATTGGCTGCCAGAAACCTTCGTGCTGGTAGGCCAACAGTTCACCGCGCTCGGCCAGACCGTCCAGCGGGCCGGATTCCCACGAGGTCGAATCACCTTCGATCAGCGGCAGGACTTTCGGTGACAGCACGAAGAAACCGCCGTTGATCCAGCCACCGTCACCCCGCGGTTTTTCGGTGAACCCGAGTACCCGGTCACCGTCGCGATCCAGAGCACCATAGCGGCCCGGTGGCTGCACGGCAGTCACTGTAGCCAGTTTGCCGTGGGTCAGATGGAAGTCGACCAGTGCGCTGATGTTCAGATCCGAAACGCCGTCGCCGTAGGTGAAGCAGAAGGCTTTTTCGTCTTCCAGATAGCGCGACACCCGGCGCAGACGGCCACCGGTCATGGTTTCCTCACCCGTGTCCACCAGCGTCACGCGCCATGGCTCACTGTAGTTCTGGTGAACATCCATGCGGTTTTCACGCATGTCGAAGGTCACGTCGGAGGTATGCAGGAAGTAGTTGGCGAAGAAGTCTTTGATCGCGTAGCCCTTGTAGCCGAGGCAAATCACGAAGTCGTGAATTCCGTGGGCGGAATACTGTTTCATGATGTGCCAGAGAATTGGCTTGCCACCGATCTCGATCATCGGTTTCGGCTTGAGGTGCGACTCTTCACTGATGCGCGTGCCCAGGCCACCCGCCAAAATAACTGCCTTCATGGTCTCCCCTCTCGTTCGTCACAGGGCTGCGCGTGGCTTTCCAAGCTTTGCGGCCGTCTGGCTAAACCTTTCTGCCGGTCCGGGCGTCGGGGCAATGGCCGCGAGCGCTCGTTTTATGGCGATTTGAGGGGGACTTGCAGGAAACGCGCCAGCTCCACCGGCACTGCGTCGATGGGGACACGGGCATGAAAAAAGGGATGAGTCGTTGCCGGACTCATCCCTTTCATCGAGCGGCCTCAATCAATCGATCGGATCAACCGAACAGGGCAAACCCGTCGGTAGCGGCTGGCAGGGTGAAGGCCTGGCCGTCCGCGGTCTGAATGTGCTCGATGTTGTTGAAGCCCGCATACCAGCCCGCCAGTTTCACGCCACCGGTCGGCGCACCGACACTGCCGTCATTGGCGCTGTGCAAATAGGCGTCGTCGCCGATACGGGTCACGTTCAACTGGCTGGCGTTGGCAATGGTGTTCAGGATCAGGGTGTCGTTCAGGCTGGTGCCGCTGTCCTGAATCACCACCAGACCGGAGGTGTTCACCACGTAAGTGTCATCATCTTCACCGCCATTGGCGAAACCACCGGAGACTTGCTGGCCGGCAAGGTTGAGAATCAACCGGTCGTCACCCTCACCTCCGAACAACGAGTAGCTGCTGCCCTTGCCGGTCAATACGTCGTTGCCGATACCGCCGATGGCGTTGCCGTTGACCACCGTCACGGTGTCGTTGCCGTCTTCACCGAATGCGTTGGTGCCCAGATCGTTTTCGGCACTGATGATCACATCATCGCCCGCCCCGCCATACAACTGATCGGCCTGCGCATTATCAGCCACACCTTCGAGGCTGAACGGTCCGATGTCGGATACCAGGCCGCCGTAGATGACGTCGTTGCCGTCACCGCCATTGATCAGATCGCTGCCGCGCCCGCCTTCCAGGTAGTTGTCCGCTTCGTTGCCGGTCAAGGTGTCGTCGAAATGACTGCCCATCACGCCTTCGACATTGACCAGCGTATCGCCCTGTGCATCGCCACCCAGGTTGATACCGGTCTGCAAATTGATCTCTACCGCCGTGGCACTGGTGAGGTACCAGACGTTATCGATGCCGTCGCGACCATCGACCGTATCACCGTCACCACCACCGATGAATGTTTCGTTGCCGGCCGAACCGATGAAGAAATCAACGTACTGACTGCCTTCGATCAATTCGATGCTGGTGTATTCAGGCATAGGATCCCAAGGCTTGTAGACTGCACCGCTCAGGTCGATCGTCATCGGCATGAAGGCGTATTTGAAACTGAGCAGATCCTGCCCCTGTCCGCCATCCAGGCCGAAATACCAGGCCATGCCGGTCGCGTAAAAAGTGTCGTTGAAGTCACTGCCACGGATGATCTCGATGTTCTGGAACGTATCGCCATCAGCGATCCCCGAAAACTCCCGGGTTGCCCAGTTCAGCGTCATGGCGACCGTGCTGTCGCCGTAGCTGAGCACATCGATACCGTCGCCACCGTCGAAGGAGTCGCCTTTGGCACCGCCGAACAGCACGTCGTTGCCACTGCCGCCGACGATCGTGTTCCAGGTGTCGTTGCCGTAGCCGGTAAAATCGCCGGTCCCGGTGTACGTCAGGTTTTCAACGAACGGATCCAGGTGCATCTCGGACAGCGTGGTGTACACCTGATCGGTGCCGCCCATGAAGCCCTCGACTTCTTCGATGGTCACACCAGTGCTGTTGATGATGTACACATCATTCCAATCGCCACCGGCCAGGGTCACACCACCGATGTTGGCGGTAAACTGATCGGCATTGTTGGTGCCAACGATCTTTTCGACATTGCGAAAGGTGTCGCCCACTGCATTGATACCACTGCCGATCTCGATGGTGACCGGCCCCGCGTTCCATTTATAGCTCACCGTGTCGTAGCCATCGGAGCCGTCAATGATCATCGACCCTTCGGAGCGATAGATCAGATCGTCGAACTTCGAACCTTCAATGGCTTCGATACCGGTGAAGGTGTCTCCGTAGGCAATGGTCAACCCGTCATAGTTGCTCCAGTCCGCGATTCTCACCCCTTCGAGACTGTCGCTGTAGCTGACGGTATCGAAACCTTCGCCACCCACGAAGTGATCCGCCCCGCCGCCGCCCCACATCCAGTCGTTGCCGGCACCGCCAACGATCTCGTTGTCGGTGTCACTGCCACAGGCCTTGAAATCACCTGTCCCGGTGAAGGTCAGTTTTTCGATGAAGGGATCCATCTTGATGGTGTTGAGACTGGTGCGCAGCTCGTCGTAACCACCGTAGCTTTCTTCGATGATGGTCACGCCTTCGCTGCCGACGATATACACATCGTCACCCCAGCTACCGTCCAGCGTCACACCGGCAATGTTGCCGGTGAAGGTGTCGTTGAAAGACGTACCGATGACTTTCTCGACGTTGAGCAAGGTATCGTGCTTGCCATCGGCGCCCGTGACAGTCGACGCGTCATTGCCGATCTCGACATTGACGGCCGAAGACAGCACGCGATAGTCCGCCGCATCAAACCCCTCCCCACCATCCAGTACGTCCGATCCGGCACTGCCAATCAGTTGGTCATCCGACTCCAGTCCATAGAGTTCATCATTGCCATCGGTGCCCACCAGGTAATCCACGTCACTCGTTCCATTCACTACTGACATTTGTTTCTTCCTTGCGTTGTTGTTGAACCGGATACCGTCAAAGAGCGCTGAGCGTCAGCTTGCTGAAAATAAACTTCGAACCCATGACTCCGGTCATTTCAAACGACGTCGCAGGGAAGGAATCGACTCGAAAAAAAAATAAAAAAACAGGCGATCCGGGATCGCCTGTTTTCAATCATCGATGCCCCCACCAAACCATCATGGAGGCGTCTGTCCTGCTATCAACCGAACATGGCGAACCCGTCATTGCCGGTTGGCAGGTTGATGAACTTGCCGTCAGAGGTCTGGATATACTCAATATTGTTGAAACCGGCGAACCAGTCCTTCAGTCGCACGCCGTCTTCCGGAGTCTGGCCTTCGAAGACGCTGTACTGATGCAGGAACAGGTCATTGCCGACCCGGTCAAGCAGCAGTTGCTGAGTACTGATGTTCGTCAGGATCAACGTGTCGCCGGAACTGGTGCCGGTGTCCTGAATGGTGACCAGTTTCGTGGTATTGACAATGTAGGTGTCATTATCCTCGCCGCCGAACGCCGAACCCGGACCACCTACCAGAACCAGTTTGTCAGCACCCGCTCCACCGAACAGCGAGTAGCCGGCGCCAATCCCGGTCAGCAGATCGTTGCCCTCACCACCGTCAGCCACGCCATACCCCACGGTAATGGTGTCATTGCCGGCTTCACCAAAGGCCTGGGTGCCTCGGTCATCGGTGGCGGCAACGATGACGTCGTCGCCATTGCCGCCATACAGAAGGTCAGCCTGCGGCCCACCCGCTGCGACATTCACGGCGAACGGTCCGAGCGGGGTGTACAGGCTGCCATAGATGACATCGTTGCCATCCCCGCCATAAATGACGTCGTTACCCAGACCGCCCTCCAGACCATTGGCGGCAGCATTGCCGATCAACGTGTCATTGAAGTTCGTCCCGATCAGACTCTCGATATTGATGAAGACATCGCCCTCGGCATCACCACCCTGGCTGACACCGGTCTGCAGGTTGATATTCACGGCGGTGGCGTTGTTGGCGTACCAGACCGTGTCAATGCCTTCACGACCGTCGAACACGTCGGCACCGGCTCCACCCACGAAGTTGTCGTTGGCGGTGGAACCCAGGAACGTGTCAGCGAAACGACTGCCCTGGAAGATCTCGATCCCGGTGAAGGTATCGCCCGCGGCATCGCCGGCGTTGGCGTTGGTTTTCAGGTCGATGGTGACCGCGCTGTCCGATGACTCATAGCTGACCATGTCCAGGCCAAGGCCGCCGTTGATTGCGATTGCCGCAGAGTTGCCAACGAAGACATCGTTGTACTTCGAGCCCGTCATTGCCTCGATGCTGTTGTAGGTGTCGCCTGCTGCGATCCCCGAGTTGACACCGGTTTTCAGATTGATGCTGACGCCCGTTGTGCTGTCGTCATAGGACACGGTGTCCATGCCTGCGCCACCGATGAACTGGTCGGCGCCGCCACCTCCCTTGAAGATATCGTTGCCCGCACCGCCAGTGATGATGTTGTCGCTGTCATTGCCCACGCCGGTAAACGAACCGGTGCCGACATAAGTCAGGCGCTCGATATTGGCCGCCAGGGTGTGATCCTTCCAGCTGACCCGTACCTCATCGTTGCCACCGCCGGCCTGTTCGATGATGGTCACACCACCGCCATTGACGTAATAGGTGTCATCTCCGGCGCCGCCTTCAAAAGTCGCGAAGCTGATGGCAGCGGCCGTGAAGGTGTCGTTGAAGGACGAACCGATGACCTTGTCGATCTCCGTCAGGGTGTCGCCCTGCGCATCACCACCAACACCTGCCAGTCCAGTGCCCGGGCGAATATCCACGTTGACTGCCGCCGACGAAGATGAGTAATCGACCGTATCGAAGCCACCGAGACCACCGTTGAACGCAAACACGCGACCATCGGCAATGAATGTGTCGTTGTATTTGGAGCCACTGATCGCTTCGATGCTGTCATAGACGTCACCCGCAGCGATTCCGCTGTTGACCCCGGTCTTCAGATTGAGCGTGACACCTACGGTACTGTCGTCATAGGACACGGTGTCCATGCCTGCGCCACCGATGAACTGGTCGGCGCCGCCACCTCCCTTGAAGATATCGTTGCCCGCACCGCCAGTGATGATGTTGTCGCTGTCATTGCCCACGCCGGTAAACGAGCCGGTGCCGACATAGGTCAGACGCTCGATATTGGCCGCCAGGGTGTGGTCCTTCCAGCTGACCCGTACCTCATCGTTGCCACCGCCGGCCTGTTCGATGATGGTCACACCACCGCCATTGACGTAATAGGTGTCATCTCCGGCGCCGCCTTCATACGTGGCATACAACGATGCCTCAGTCGTGAAGGTATCGTTGAACGCCGAACCGATGACCTTTTCGATACCGGTCAGGGTCACGCCTTGCGAATCGCCACCAACACCTGCCAGTCCAGTGCCCGGACGAATATCCACATTGACTGCCGCCGACGATGTCGAGTAATCGACCGTATCGAAACCGGCGCCGCCATCAATAGCAGTGATCCGGCTATCGACCACGAAGGTGTCGTTGTAATTGGACCCGGCGATCACTTCGATACTGTTATAAGTGTCACCCGCTGCAATGCCCGAGTTGACGCCGGTTTTCAGGTTGATGCTCACTGCAACGGTGCTGTCGTCGTAGGACACCGTGTCGCGCCCCGCGCCACCGAAAAACTGGTCGGCACCGCCGCCGCCCTTGAGAATGTCGTTATTTGCACCGCCAGTGATGATGTTGTCGCTGGCGTTGCCTACGCCGGTGAACGAACCGGTGCCGACATAAGTCAGGCGCTCGATATTGGCCGCCAGGGTGTGATCCTTCCAGCTGACCCTCACCTCATCATTGCCACCACCGGCCTGTTCGATGATGGTCACACCACCGCCGTTGACGTAATAGATGTCATCTCCGGCGCCGCCTTCATAGGTGGCATACAACGATGCCTCAGTCGTGAAGGTATCGTTGAACGCCGAACCGATGACCTTTTCAATACCGGTCAGCGTGTCGCCTTGCGCATCACCACCGGTGCCGGGCAAACCGGTGCCCGGACGGATGTCGACATTGACCCCGGCGGGTGAAGCCGAGTAATCGACCGTGTCGAAAGCGGCGCCACCGTCAATTTTGTCAGCCCCGGCACTCCCGATAATCACATCATTGCCACCCAGGCCATTGATCTCGTCATCCCCACTCGTACCGTTCAGCGTATCCGCGCCGTTTGTCCCGTTGATTACTGCCATTACATCTTCCTTGCCTTGTTTGTGAACCGGTACAGGCCAGCGTGGCGATCACACGTCACCGCGGCATCATTTTCTTGAACTGCAATGTGTTGATATCGACAGGAAGCACCCTGCGCTTGAGCTCGTTGCAAAGAAATGTATCAAGAATGAAATAAAGACGGACAGGCAGGCAAAAAAAAACAGGCGACTGCAATAGTCGCCTGTTTTTCTGGAGAACGAATGAACCGGTCAATCCGCCAGCCAGCCGTTTTCCCAGTACCGCAGGTTGTCGCCACGCAGGACGTAATCACGCAGCACTACCTCGCGCAATTCGTCGCCCATGCGGTAGCTGGCGTCCGGATCGGCCAGGTGCATGCGGATCGCCTGCAGCCACTCATCCGTGGTGTTGGTCTTGATCCGCGTGCACGGCAGATAACCGCGATAGGCCTCGGTGTCGGTGCAGATCACCGGGTAGCCGCAGGCGCCATATTCCAGCAGACGCAGGTTGCTCTTGCAGTCGTTGAAGATGTGGAACTCAAGCGGCGCCAGGGCCAGGTCGAGGTTGAGGCTGGCCAGCTTAGCCGGGTACACGTCCAGTCCGATCACGCCGTGGAACTCATGCATATACGGTCGCAGATCGTCGGGGCACATGCCGAAAAACACCCAGTCGACTTCGTTGGCCAGTTCGCGCACCACATCGGCGATGACCGCGAGGTCGCCATGGTGACTGGTGCCACCACCCCAGCCGACCCGAGGCTTTTTCGAGGTGCGACGCTGACTGCGCAAATCGCTCCACAGGTGTTTGGCCAGCATGTTGGGGACGACCCGAATGTCGCTGTGCATGCTCGACAGTGCATTACCCAGCGGCGCCGTGGACACCACGACCCGGTCACACATGCCGATGGCACGCCGGACCAGTTTTTCCATCTCGTCCTTGTTCGGCATGTTGCGGATGTGGGCATTGCGATGGGGAACGTCGATCACATAGTCATCGAGTTCATAGATCCGCCGGGCATTCGAGTATTTCTGCAGGATCGGGATTTCGTTGATTGGTGCTTCGGCATAGCGCCCCTGCAAAATGATCACGTCAGGGGATTGGCGCTCGACTTCGATGATCGTCGGCAGGTTGTAGTGAATCCGCCCCAGCGCCCTGCCCGCCGCTTCCAGCTCGATCAGTGGCTGGGTCACACGGTAGTGACCGATGGCCGACGCATTGACCGGCAGCGCCAGGATCTTCGGCAATTGCGGTTGCGAAAACGGACTCCAGCCGGTACGCAGGCCCGGATCGAGTCGGAAGCTCGAACCGCCCAGACCATTGAGCGCCAGGTTGGCGTTGTACGCCGGATCCCGCGCGACGATCGGTAACCAGCGCTTGTAGAACGTTTCCTGTTCCTGGCCGAGCCGTGCTTCTTCGCCGTCCTTCGGCGCCTGTGCCGGCTGTGCGCCCAACGCCAGCTGAGCGTAAGGCGTCCACACCACCAGGTAACCTTCCCGACCGACCCGCAGGCACAGATCCACTTCATTGAGCGACTGTGCCAGGTCTTGCTGATCGAGGCCGCCGACCGCCTCGAACACGGCCTTGCGCACCATCAGGCAATCGCCACCAACGGCGCTCAGGTCATGAGCGACGAGCAGCCGGTACATGTACCCCGTCGCCTGCAGGGTCTCTCCGTAAAACGGTACGCCGGCCGGACCTTGCAGGCCGAGAATTAGGCCGGCGTGGAGGATCCGGCCATCCGGATTGAACAGCTTGGCGCCGACCACACCGACTTCCGGCCGCTGGGCGTGATTGAGCATTTCCGCCAGCCAGTCGCCCTGCGTGATCACGGCATAAGGATTGAGCAGCAGGACGTATTCGCCCCGCGCCTGACTCACCGCCGCATTGCGCACTGCCGCCATGTTGTCTTGCTGTGGGCAGTCCAGAATGCGGATCCGCTCGCTGCCCAGTTGCCCCATACCCTCGAACCAGGCCCGCGCTTCGGCGCTCTCGCTGCCGTTGTCGACCAGCAGCAATTCATATTCGGCGTAGAGGGTTTTCTCCAGCAGGCTCTCGACACAACGCTGTACGGCTGCCGTCTGATCCTTGCTGACAATGACGATCGACACCAGAGGCTGACGATCATGGTGATAATCGACCCGGTTGAGCAGCGCCGAGGCGCCATCGCGAATCTCGTGGGCGATGCCCAGACGCGCCAGGTGAGCCGAGATCAACTGTGAGTTGCGGTCCGCCATTTGCGGTTCGGACAGCCACTTGGCGAGGTCGTACGCCGACTCCAGCAACACCTCGGAAACATGACCGACGACGTGCGTACCGTCCTGCTCGACCATGCGCCACAGCACATCGTGGGGCGCCAGCTCACCGAATGCGGAATCGAAACCGCCCAGAGCGAGGAAACGCTCGCGCTCGAAGGCCAGCGCCCTGCCCACATACGGGTAGCTGCGCATCAGGTCCAGGTTGAAGTCCGGTTTGAACACAGGCTCGGCCGACTCACCCTGGCTCAGACCACCTTCATCGCTGTAGAGGCAGGTAACGGTGCGCGAGAGCGCGATACGTTCGGCCATCACCAGCAACGCCGGCACCACCAGACGATCACCGGCGCGCAGCAGATAGAACCAGTCGGCACCGTCGAGCTGCGGCAACAATTCGTTGATCTGTTGCTGCCAGTCATCCTGCAGCGGCATGCGCACGATGCGCTCCTGCAACTGCGCCTCGGTGCAGGAGGCGGAGAGCACGATGGTCAACTCCGGCAGGTATTCCTGTGCTGCCAGCGATTGCAGGGTGAGTTCGAGCGCCGAGCGACTGCCCTGTTCGTCGATGATCACCGGAACGATTTTCGGCACGCGCGGCCAGGCGGCCAGCGTGTCCGGCAACAGTTCGCGCTGGCCTTCGGTCAGTGCGCGGCAGGCCAGCCACTGGGCGTACAGCTCGGCGAAACTGACACTGGCAATTCCGACATGCCAATCCTGCGTGGTCTGCTTGGTGCCCAGCGTGCGGCTCAGTGGCAACTCTTCCCAGACCCGCGGAGTTTCCAGGGCCCTGGTGATCGGCACATAACGGACCCAGCCCGGCGCCGGTGCGGATTCGCCGCTGCGCGCCTTGAGCATCTGCGTCAGCCATTGCCGCTCGACCTCGGCTGCATCGCGCATCGCTTGCTGGCTGCTCAAACGCTCAGGGTACAGGCGCTCGATGCTCAGGACATGGTTCGACATCACCACGTTGCCGCGTCGCAGCAGGCAGACGTACAAAGCAAAATCGAGCGTGGCGACAAAACAGTGACCGGACTGAGTCAGGGCCGGCAACAGCTCCTGTACATCGGATCGACGAAACAGGGCATTGCTGAAGCCTCCGAGAATGTTCACCGGGAAATTCTCGAAAATCGCCAGCAGGTCATCGCCCTTGAACAATCCACACACCGGAGACAACGGCGTGTTCTCCAGGCGCGACGGCAACGGCAGGTCGCCAGCATCCCAGAACAGGCGCTGGGCGAGTACCAGATTGACGTCCTGCTGGTCGATCAGTGTCTGCGCCTGGCGTTCGACGCAGGTGGAAAACAACTGATCGTCATCACACAGAAACTTGATGAACTCACCCGTCGCCTGCTCCAGGCACGCATGCAGGTTACCCACCAGCCCGAGCGTCCGGGGATTGCGCACATAACGAACCGTAACCCCGCTGCTCTCGGTGACCGAAGCGACAATTTCCTCGATCTCACTGCCACGACTGTCGTCGCAGACGATGATTTCGAGATTGCCATAGCTTTGGCTCACGGCACTGCTCAAGGCCTTTTCAAAAAAGCGCGGGTTGAAGGCGGGAATGACGAGGCTGACAAGGGGAAGTGAATTCACGGCGGACTCGCAAGCGGCGGGAACCCGCCCGGAACAGCGAGCCCTTTGAAACCGCAAAAGAAGAACAATAAATACAGAACGGTCAGAGCAACCGGGCGCTTGCGCGCCCGGTCAGCATCAGATCTTGTTGAACAGGCCCAGCTGGCTGATTTTGCTGAACGCCAGTTGCGAGGCCTGCAACATGGTCTGCTGCAAGGTCAGGCGGGTCATCACTTCGGCAGGATCCGAATCACGGATCGAACCCTGAGTGGTGGTATTCGCCTGAGTCAGGCTCTGGTTGGTGGTGTTCTGGTCATCCAGCGACTGTCCGCGGGCACCGATCGAAGTCACCGCCGAACCGATCTGGTTGGACGCGCTGTCGATGTTGCCCAGCGCCGACTCCATGGCACCCTGGAATTTCTGCTTGGCCACCGGATCACCATCGATCGGCGCATTCAGCGCCGTGACCATCTGGCCCAGGGTGTCGAGCACGTTCTGGGTCTGGTGGTTGTTGGACTGGATCGAGAACTGATCGCCCGCACCTGGCGTACCGCCGAGGGTGAACGTCACACCGGCGGCGGTAGCATTGTTGCCGACCAGCGTGCCCGACGAAACCGGCTTGCTGTCAGCGGTGACCGGCGCGGCGTACAGGTCGAAAGCCGTGGCGCTGGTGAACTTCAGGATCGCACCGCCGCCGGACGGGAATGCCGCGTCGTAGGCCGCCTGATTGGTTACACCGGAGCCAGTGATGACCGCGGTCGACGGGTTGCCCGCGCTGCGCGAGGTGGTGAACGAGTCAGGCGTGGCCGCCAGCTGGAAGCTGTGGCCGGCGATGACCGCATCCGGGTTGGTGTCGCCAGGCTTGAGGTTGATGTTCAACTTCAGGTCGACACCACGGAAGCTGACGGTCTGGTTGGCACCGTTGCTGTTGGTGATCGCACCGCTCTGACTGGCTTCGCTCGTCACGTCGTTGCCCAGGGCATCGGTGATTTTCAACTGCGTGCTGCTGATGAAATCCACGGTGTAGGGCTGGCCGGCCGCGAACTTGGCGTTGTACGTCGCAGCAGTGCCAACGATACCGTTGGTCAGCACCACACGACCATCATCGACGGCAGGCGCGGTCATGGTGGTCGTGGTGCGGCTGGTGTTGATGGTCTGCTGGAATGCATCCCAACCCGTGGTGTTGGTGGCTACCGAGAGGCCGTCGCCAATGCCCAGGTTGATCTGGGTCTGGTCACCATTGTAGGTGTAGGTGCCATCGGCATTCTGCGAGTACGGCGCGGTATCGGTCTTGGAGCCGGAAAACAGGTAATTGCCATTGGCGTCCTTGGAGTTCATCAGGCCCAGCACTTGTTGCTGGATCTGGCTCAGCTCGGATGCGTAGGCCTTGCGGTCTGCGTCGGTGGCAATACCGTTGTTGGCCGCCAGGCCGATTTCCTTGGCGCGCTGCAAGGCCGTGGTGATGGAGTTCAGCGTGGACTCCTGCACGGTCAGTGCACTCTTGGTGGTATCGATGTTGCCCTGATATTGCTCGAGCATCGAGGCCTGCTGACCCAGCTTGAGCAGGCGCCCGGCACCGATCGGATCATCGGCGGCGGTATTGATGCGCTGCAGGCTGCTCGCTTCGTTCGCGGTGGCAACAGTCTTGCTGTAGTTACGCTGATATTGGGAAGCTTGTGTCGCGTAATACTGAGCGGTGGAAATGCGCATGAATTACGACTCCTTAAAGACTGTTGATCAGCGTGGCGAAAGTTTCCTGCGCAGCCTTGATGATCTGCGAAGACGCTGTGTAGTACTGCTGATACTTGACCAGGTTGCCGGTCTCTTCATCCAGGTTGACCTGGGACAGCGAGTCGCGCGCACCCTTGGCCTGATCGAGGATCGTCGAGGTGGCTTCGTTGTCGGACTTGCTCTGGGCCGCCTTGGTACCGACGTTGGTCACCAGTTTGTTGTACGCGTCGGTCAGGCTGATGCCCTTGCTGCCGGTGCCGGTGTCCACGGTCTGCTTGGTCTGCAGGCCGACCAGCGCCTGCGCGTTGCGGTTGTCCGAAGAGGCGGCGCCGGTCAGGTTGATCGTGAAGGTTTCGCCTGGCTTTGGCGTCGCGCCCACGGTGGTCTGCACGGTGAAGGTTTTCTGCACGTTCGGCGTGACCGAGGTATCCATCACCGGTGCACCGGTGGAGTCGACCATGCCGATCTTCAGGTTCAGGGTGTTGGCCTGCCCCGGCACGATGGTGCCGGTGCCGATGGTGTTGCCCTTGGCATCGACCATGTTGTACGACTGGCTGCCGCTGGTGACCGCACCCATGACCAGTTTGACCGGCGTCGAATACTTGAGCGCGTTCTGCAACTCGGCCTGGGAGGCCGGGTTGGTGATGTCGATGGTATCGACCAGTGTCGGCTGGGTGTAGGTGCCGGAGTTGTTGGCACTGGCCACGCCGGTCAACGGTGCTGCTGCCGCGATTTTCTTCGGATCGGTGAGCACGGTCTGAATGTTGGTGGCCGCGTCACGGGTCGGGGTCACCTTGAAGGAGTCACCGGCACTCATCGCGCCGCCGTTCAAGGCCAGGGTAAAGCCGTCGATCACCGGCGGTGGCGTGGTGGTGGTGCTGAACGAACCCATGTCGGTGCCGTCGGAGCGCTTGACCGAATAGTTGGTGGCGCTGGTGAAGGTGACCTGGTAATCGCTGGTGGTCAGCTTGCCGGTGTCCTTGATGGTGACGTTCAGGTTACCCGAGCCTGCGCTGTTGCCTGCCGAGGCAATGCTGCGCTGGCTGATCAGCGCGGCACTGTTGATGTCGTTGAAGATCGGCGCGCCGAAGTCACCATTCTTGTCGATGCCCTGGGCTTGCTGGCGATTCATCTGGTCGGCAATGACCAGTGCTACACGGCCCAGCTCGTTGAGCGACGGGTTGAGCACTTCATTGCGATAGGTCAGCAGCCCGCCGATTTCACCGCCGCTGATCACCGAAGTGATGTCGATGGTGCTTGAGCCACGATCCATCTGGATGCCCATGCGCGACGGGTCGTCCTTGCTCGGAACGGTGCTCAGGGTGTTGGTGGTGTTGCCGACGACCAGCGGCTGACCGCTGCCGACGTAAACGTCGAAGCTGGTGCCGCGCTCGACCACTTGCGCGCCGACCAGTTCGGAGAGCTGGCGCACCGCTTCGTTACGGCTGTCGAGCAGATCGTTCGGCTGACCGCCGCTGGTGGAAACTTCGCCGATCTTCTGGTTGAGATTGGCAATCGAGGTGGCCAGCTTGTTGACCTGGGCGGCCATGTCGCCGAGGTTGCCATTGATCGTGGTGTTCTGATCGTTCAGCTGTTTGGCCAGGGCGTTGAAGCGGCTGGTCAGCGCTTGCGAGCCGGTCAGTACCGACTGACGGGACGTGTCGTCGGTCGCCGAAGTCGCCACACCCTGCATCGAGGTGAAGAACTTCTGCAGTACGCCGGTCAGGCCTGTGTTGGTATCGGACAACGAGTTGTCCAGGGCAGTCGCCTGGCCACCGTAGGCAGCCGCTTCACTGTTGAGCGACGTGGCGGTATGCAGCTGGGTTTCCAGGTAAGAGTTGTACACCCGGCGCACGTCGGCCAGGGTCGTGCCCGTACCGATGAACACGTTGCCAGTCTGGATCGAGGACTTGGTGCCCTGCACGGTTTGCTGGCGTGAATAACCGGCGGTGTCGACGTTGGCAATGTTGTTACCTGTCACAGCCAGAGAGGACGAACTCGCGGCCAACCCCGACATCCCGATATTGAGCAAACTCATGATTCAAACCTTACCTTGTGTTTATAAAGGCGTTGTTGAAACGCCGGCCGCAGCGTAGTTCTGATTTACCGTCATCTGCCTGGCAATCTGCGAAATCTTGCTTGCGTAGTTCGGGTCGGTCGCATAACCGGCCTTTTGCAATTCGCGTACAAACTGTTCTGGGTTATCGGCCGACTTCAGCACATCTTGATAGCGATTATTGCTCTGCAGCAAAGTCACCAGATCGTGGAAGCTGTCCTTGTACGAGGCGTAGGAACGGAACTCGGCCGTCTCCTTGACCATCTGCCCGTTGCGGAACTCGCTGGTGATCGCCCGGGCCGAATCGCCCTTCCAGTTGCTGCTGGCCTTGATGCCGAACAGGTTGTGGCTGCTGGTGCCGTCCTGGGCGCGCATGACCGATTTGCCATAACCGGTTTCCAGTGCGGCCTGAGCCACCAGATAACGCGGATCGACGCCAATGCGCGCCGCCGCCTCTTTGGCCATCGGCAGCATGGTGTTGACGAATTCGTCGGCGTTGCTGAACGCCTTCTTCGCCGGTGCCAGCGGAATCTGCGCCATGGCGCGACCGTAAATCTGCATCTGCCCGCCGGAGGCCTTGTCCGCCTCGGCGCGGGCCAGCCAGTCGCCGTTGTACAGCGGGCCGGAACCGGTGGCGGCAGCCATTGTGTCGCGCTGCGGCAATTGAGTGGCTGCGGTGTTCGTGGCCGAAGGCACCAGACCTGCCAGAAGGCGGTCAGCCAGTTTCGGCGGCAGCGCCAGGCGACGCTGGTTGATCATTTCCATGTCATTGCGATGGGCCAGCTGAGTGTTCGGCGCATGCACCGAACGCGAAGCCCACAACGGACGCTCGCCATTGAGGCGCGACAGCGGGCCGTTGGTGGCCACGGTGCCGGCGGCAATCGGCGTTTCCACCGCAGCGGCCTTGGCCAGCGCTTCCTGCTGCTTGGCAGCGGACGCGGCAGCAGCCTCACCCGGCGCCATCGGTTTGTTCTTCGACATTTGCTTCATCAGCACGTCGGCCAGACCGATACCACCACCCTCGCGGGACAGGGACACCGCCAGTTGCTGGTCGTACATTTCCTGATATTGCTTGGCCGCCGGGGTATTGAGCGGGTTGTCCTGGCCCAGCGCTTCAGTGGCCGAGCGCATCGACTTGAGCATCTCGCCCAGGAACAGCGATTCGAATTCCTGCGCCACCTTGCGCATGTTGCCGTCGCTGTTCTTGTCGCCGACCTTGAGCTGGTTCAGACGATTGAGGTCGGAGTACGAACCCGAATCGCTGCTGCTGACCAGACCGCTTTTGCGCATATCCATGGGCGGCGTCCTCAGATCACGATCAGGTCGGCTTGCAACGCGCCGGCCTGCTTCAGTGCTTCGAGAATGGCCATCAGGTCACCCGGTGCCGCGCCGACCTGGTTCACCGCACGGACGATTTCGTCGAGGGTGGTGCCCGGGCCGAACTTGAACATCGGCTTGGCTTCCTGCTGAGCATTCACACGCGAGCGAGGGACCACGGCGGTCTGACCATTGGACAGCGGGCCAGGCTGGCTGACGATCGGGTCTTCGGTGATGGTCACGGTCAGGCTGCCGTGGGTCACGGCGGCCGGCGACACCTTCACGTTCTGGCCGATGACGATGGTGCCGGTACGGGAGTTGATGATGACTTTCGCCACCGCCTGACCCGGGTCGACTTCGAGGTTTTCCAGGATCGACAGATAGTCGACGCGCTGGCTCGGATCGAGCGGAGCGGTGACGCGGATCGAACCGCCGTCGATGGCCTGGGCGACACCTGGACCGAGCATGTCGTTGATCTTGTCGACGATGCGCTTGGCGGTGGTGAAGTCGGAACGGTTGAGATTCAGCGTCAGGCTGTTGCCCTGGTTGAAACCGCTCGGCACCGAACGCTCGACCGAGGCACCGCCCGGAATGCGACCGGCCGACGGAACGTTGACGGTGATCTTCGAACCGTCACGACCTTCGGCATCAAAACCGCCGACCACCAGGTTGCCCTGGGCGATGGCGTAGACATTGCCGTCGATACCCTTGAGCGGGGTCAGCAACAGGGTGCCGCCGCGCAGGCTCTTGGAGTTACCGATGGACGAAACAGTGATGTCGACCTGCTGACCCGGCTTGGCGAACGCCGGCAGATCGGCACTGACCGATACCGCCGCGACGTTTTTCAACTGCACGTTGCCCGATCCCGGCGGCACCTTGATGCCGAACTGCGAGAGCATGTTGTTGAAGGTCTGCAGGGTGAACGGGGTTTGCGTCGTCTGGTCGCCGGTGCCGTTAAGCCCGACCACCAGGCCGTAGCCGATCAACTGGTTGGAACGCACGCCGGAAATGCTGGCGATATCCTTCAGCCGCTCGGCGTGGGCACCAAAGGCTGCGGACATCAACGCCGCAGCGAGCATGAGGCTCTTGAAATTCAACGTAGCCACCTAGAAAGGGAACAGCGGGCTGAGGAAGAAACGGTCGAACCAGCCTGGCTGACTCGCATCGGCAAACGAGCCGGTGCCCGAGTAGGTGATGCGCGCATCGGCGACCCGGGTCGACGACACGGTGTTGTCGGTGGCGATGTCATCGGCACGTACGAGGCCGGCGATTCGCACCAGCTCGTCGCCGGTGTTGAGGGTCATCCACTTCTCGCCGCGCACGGCGATGATGCCGTTGGGCAGTACGTCAGCGACGGTCACGGTGATCGAACCGGTCAGGGTGTTGCCCTGAGCTGCCTTGCTGTCACCCTTGGTCGCGCGGTCGCCGCTGTAGCCGACGTCGAGGCTCAGATCATTGCCACCCAACGGGTTGTTGGTGGTGCCGCTGCCGCCGAACAGCGAAGTCAGGCCGATGCCGGTCTTACTGTTCTTGGCCACTTGCGAGTTGGCGTTTTTACTGGCCTGGGTCTTCTCGTTCAGGGTGATGGTGATGATGTCACCGACCCGGAACGCCTTGCGGTCGCTGTACAGGTTCTGTTCGAAACCGGCCTGATAGATCGAGCCGTTGTTGGCGGCCGCCGGCAACGGCGTACGCGGCAACACCGGGGCGTAGTAAGGGTCATTGGGCTTGGGCGTCGGAGCGACGCAGCCCGCGAGCGAGACCACCCCACCCAATGCCAGAACAGATACGAAGCGTTTCATGACCCTTACCTCACGGTGTTGCAGGCGGCCTCATGGCCGCCTCATAGACTTGATTACAGATTCTGCGTTACGAACGAGAGCATCTGGTCGGCGGTGGAGATCACCTTGGAATTCATCTCGTAAGCGCGCTGAGTGGTGATCATGTTGACCATCTCTTCCACGGTGCTGACGTTGGAGGTTTCCAGGGTGTTCTGCAGGGTGGTGCCGAAACCGTTCAGGCCCGGAGTACCGACTTGCGGCGCGCCGGAAGCGGCGGTTTCCAGGAACAGGTTGTTGCCCACGGCTTGCAGACCGGCCGGGTTGATGAAGTCGGCGGTCTGCAGGTTGCCGATCACTTGCGAAGCGGCGTTGCCGGCAACGGTGATCGACACGGTGCCGTCACGGCCGACGGTAAAGGTCTGAGCGTTGTTCGGGATGACAATTGCCGGCTCCAGAGCGAAACCGCTGGCGTTGACGATCTGGCCATTGGAGTCGAGGTGGAAAGTACCGTCACGGGTGTAGGACGTGGTGCCATCCGGCTGCAGGATCTGGAAGAAACCACGGCCATCGATGGCCATGTCCAGCGGCTGCTCGGTGGTTTGCAGGCTACCGGCGGTGAAGTTTTTCTGGGTGCCGACGATGCGCACACCGGTACCCACTTGCAGACCCGACGGCAGTTCGCTGTCCTGGGTCGACTGGGCGCCTGGCTGACGCTTGATCTGATACAGCAGGTCCTGGAACTCGGCGCGGTCACGTTTGAAACCCGTGGTCGACACGTTGGCCAGGTTGTTGGAAATGGTGGTCAGGTTGGTGTCCTGGGCGGACAGACCTGTTTTGGCAACCCATAGAGCCGGAAGCATTCGATTCTCCTCGTGCGCCTGTTTTACGGCGCGACGTTCTGATAATTAGCTGATCTGCAAGACCCGAGCCATGGCCTGGTCGTCGTCTTTGGCGGTATTCATCATCTTGACGTGCAACTCGAACTGCTTGGCCAGGGCCAGCACCGAGGTCATCTCTTCCACGGCATTGACGTTGCTCGACTCCAGGAAACCCGACACCAGTTTGACGTTGGCGTCGGCCGGCGCAGGCTGGCCGTCCTTGGTGTAGATCGAACCGTCCAGGCCCTTGTTCATGTTCTTGATGTCAGGATTGACCAACTTGATCCGGTCGACTTCGGCCATTACGCGCGGACCCTCGCCCATCGCACGGATACTGATGGTGCCGTCTTCGCCGACTTCCACCTGCTGCTCCGGCGGAATGGCAATCGGGCCGCCATTGCCCAGGACCGGCATGCCGTTGCCGGCACGCAACACGCCAAGGGCGTCGATATTCAGGCTGCCGGTGCGCACGTAGCTTTCGCCGCCATTGGGGTTCTGTACGGCAATGAAGCCGTTGCCGCTGACGGCCACGTCGAGGTCACGCCCGGTCTGCACCAGGGAGCCCGGAGTGAAATCGGTGGCAGGCCGTTCGCTCATGGCAAACGCACGCGCCGGAAAGCTGTCACCGAACACCGGCATCGAACGCGCCTGCTCCAGGTCGCGCTGAAAACCATTGGTGGAGATGTTCGCCAGGTTGTTGGCATGAGCCTTTTGCGCCAGAGCGTTCTGGCTGGCGCCGGTCATTGCCACATAAAGGTACTTGTCCACACTCTTTCCTCTGCATGCCGGACGTTTGCCGCCCACCGCTGTACTGCTGAGCCACAAGCAATTTGCAGACCAACTTTTTTCTGGCGGTCGAGGACCCGATAAACAAAGGACTTGAGGGGTTTTGCGGGAAAGAAGGAAATGTATCGAAGACGAAAAACCGGCGGTGTCATGCCGCTTGGCGGCAATGGTGCTGCGCGATCGCCCCGTGCGTTGCGCAGGAGCGATCGCGCAGGGATCAAGAATCGGTCTTGCCTACCTCATATTCACGCAGTTTGTTGGCAATCGTGGTGTGCGAGACGCCTAGCCGCTTACCCAGTTGCCGACTGCTAGGATGCTCGGAATACAAACGCTCCAGCACTGCTTTCTCGAAGCGCCCGACAATCTCGTCCAGCCCGCCTTCGAGGGAGAAATCGCCAAGCGGCTGACGCACGCCATAGTCTGGCAGACGAATATGTTCGGCTTTGACCGTCCCGCCATCACACAGCGAAACCGCCTGGAACAGCACATTCTCCAGTTGCCTCACGTTGCCCGGCCAATGGTAATGACTGAGCCGATCCATCGCCGCCGGTGCCAGTTTCGGCAACGGACAACCGATCTGCCGACTGGCCTGATCAAGGAAGTGCTCCACCAGCGGCGTCAAACCGTCGAGACATTCGCGCAGCGGCGGAATGTGCAATGAGAGCACGTTGAGGCGGTGGTACAAATCCTGGCGAAACTCGCCGCGAGCACACAACTCTGACAGGTCGACCTGGGTGGCGCAGATCACCCGCACATCCAGATAAACCTCTTCATCACTACCCACTCGACGGAAACATCCGTCCTGCAGGAAGCGCAGCAATTTCACCTGCAAGCGCGGGCTCATTTCGCCGACACCATCAAGGAACAACGTCCCGCCCGCCGTCAGCTCCAGCAGCCCGAGCTTGCCTTCCGCCCGCGCGCCTTCAAAGGCACCGGGACCGTAGCCGAACAGTTCGGTCTCGGCCATCGACTCCGGCAGCCCCGCACAGTTGAGCGCCATCAACGGCGACTGGCCACGCGGGCTCGCCAGGTGACAGGCCCGCGCCAGCAACTCTTTACCGGTGCCGGTTTCGCCTTCAATTAGAAGAGGCGCATCGAGCGGCGCCATGCGCCGGGCTTCGCGCACCACCGCCGCCATCACTTTCGAGCTCTGGAAGATGCTGTCGAAACCACGCAACTCCTGCTTGCGCACGTTATAGATGCGCTCGCCAACCCGGTCCGCCCGGTGCAGCGTCAATACCGCACCGGCCATGGCCTCGCTGTCGTCGTGCTCCGATTGCAGCGGGGCGATGTCGGCCAGAAAGATATCGCCCTTGACCTTGACCCGCATGCCATTGATTCGCGACTTGTTGGCGCGCACCAGTTCCGGCAGGTCGAAGTCTTCGGCGTAACGCGACAGCGGAATCCCCGGCACCTCGTCCACCCGCACCCCGAGCAACTGCGCCGCAGCACGGTTGGCGGCAACGATCGAGCCACCCATATCGATCGACAACACCGGAAACTCCAGTGCACCGAGCAACGCATTCAGCTCCATGTGCCGACGCTCGCTGGGCATCAGCCCTACTCGCTTGACGCCGAACACCCCGGCGATGGCTTCGAATTTGGGCCGCAACGCCTGGAACTGCAGATTGATCAGGTTCGGACAATGCAGATAGATCGCGTTGCCGTGCTCACCGCCGACCTCGCCGCGGGCGACGTTGATCCCGTACTCCACCAGCAGATTGAGAATGTCGCGCAGGATGCCGATGCGGTTCTGGCAGTGGACTTTGATACGCATATAAAGGCCCGAAACAGGTAGAGGGGCGGATTTTTCTCTGCCGCCCGCAAGATAGTCGTCAAGATTATGTGACAGACACAGGTCGTTTCAAACCCGCGAATCACTGCAATCCCGACTTATCGCACAAAGCGTAACGATAATTTTACGTTTTAAAGAGACTTTTCCTACTCGACAGGTCTTCAACCTGCTGCAACACGGCACGCTCTGGGGTATTTCTCAGTCCATAGCAGGACATAACAAGAACGAATTTCCCTCGCAGGAGAGCAGTATGAAGCAGACGCAATACGTGGCCCGCGAGCCCGATGCGCAAGGTTTTATCGACTACCCCGCCGAAGAACACGCGGTGTGGAACACGCTGATCACCCGCCAGTTGAAAGTGATCGAGGGTCGGGCGTGCCAGGAATACCTGGACGGTATCGAAAAACTCGGACTGCCCCACGACCGCATCCCGCAACTGGGCGAGATCAACAAGGTGCTCGGCGAGACCACCGGTTGGCAGGTTGCCCGCGTCCCGGCGCTGATTCCCTTCCAGACCTTTTTCGAATTGCTCGCCAGCAAGCAGTTTCCGGTGGCCACCTTCATTCGCACCCGCGAAGAACTGGACTACCTGCAAGAGCCGGACATTTTCCACGAGATCTTTGGTCACTGCCCGCTGCTGACCAACCCTTGGTTCGCCGAATTCACCCACACCTACGGCAAGCTCGGCCTGCAAGCGACCAAGGAAGAACGCGTGTACCTGGCGCGCCTGTACTGGATGACCATCGAATTCGGCCTGGTCGACACCCCGCAGGGCAAACGCATCTACGGCGGCGGCATCCTGTCATCGCCGAAGGAAACTGTTTACTCGCTGTCGGACGAGCCCGAGCATCAGGCCTTCGATCCGCTGGAAGCGATGCGCACGCCGTATCGCATCGACATCCTGCAACCGCTGTACTTTGTCCTGCCGAACCTCAAGCGCCTGTTCGACCTCGCCCACGAAGACATCATGGGCATGGTCAAGCAAGGCATGCAGCTGGGTCTGCACGCACCGAAATTTCCGCCGAAACCAAAAGCTGCGTGAACCGTGGCTTTTACTTACAAGTGAGTCTGTCAGTCGTCGCGGCTTTGGTTTAGCGTGACGACATTGCCAGCCAATATAAAAAAACACCTCTAGATTTCAGGAAGTACACCATGTCCACCTTGAACCAAGCCCATTGCGAAGCGTGCCGTGCCGATGCTCCACAGGTCAGCGATGAAGAATTGCCGATCCTGATCAAGCAGATCCCTGACTGGAACATCGAAGTGCGTGACAGCATCATGCAGTTGGAAAAAGTCTTCCTGTTCAAGAATTTCAAGCACGCCCTGGCCTTCACCAACGCCGTCGGCGAGATCTCCGAGGCCGAAGGTCACCACCCGGGCCTGCTGACCGAGTGGGGCAAAGTCACCGTGACCTGGTGGAGCCACTCGATCAAGGGCCTGCACCGCAACGACTTCATCATGGCCGCGCGCACTGACGAAGTGGCCAAGACTGCAGAAGGACGCAAGTAATGCACTTCGACGCCATCGGCCGGGTGCCCGGCGACCCGATCCTCGGCCTGATGGAGGCCTACGCGCAGGATTCCAACCCGCGCAAGTTCGACCTTGGCGTGGGCGTCTACAAGGACGCCCAAGGCCTGACGCCGATTCCCGAGGCGGTGAAAATCGCCGAGGCGCGTCTGGTCGAGAGCCAGGACACCAAGACCTACATCGGTGGCCACGGCAATCCGCTGTTCGGCAAGGTCATCAACGAGCTTGTGCTCGGCGCCGATTCGGCACTGATCGCCCAGCAACGTGCCGGCGCCACCCAGACCCCGGGCGGCACCGGTGCCCTGCGTCTGGCGGCGGACTTCATCGCACAATGCCTGCCGGGCAAGGGCGTCTGGTTGAGCAACCCGACCTGGCCGATCCACGAAACGATTTTCGCGGCCGCCGGGGTCAAGATCAGTCATTACCCGTACGTGGGCAGCGACAACCGCCTCGACGTCGATGCAATGCTCGCCGTGCTCAATGAAGTGCCGAAGGGCGATGTGGTGCTGCTGCATGCGTGCTGCCACAACCCGACCGGTTTCGACCTGAGTCACGACGACTGGCGTCGGGTGCTGGACGTGGTGCGCAGCCGCAATCTGCTGCCGCTGATCGACTTTGCCTACCAGGGCTTCGGCGACGGTCTGGAGCAGGATGCATGGTCAACCCGGCTGTTCGCTGCCGAGTTGCCCGAGCTGCTGATCACCAGTTCCTGCTCGAAGAACTTCGGCCTGTACCGCGACCGCACCGGTGCGCTGATCGTCTGCGCGAAAACCGCCGACAAGCTCATCGACATCCGCAGCCAGCTGGCCCACATCGCCCGCAACCTGTGGTCGACACCACCGGATCACGGCGCAGCCGTCGTCGCCATGATCCTCGCCGACCCGGAGCTGAAACGCCGCTGGGCCGACGAAGTGGAAGCCATGCGCCTGCGTATCGCCCAGTTGCGCAGCGGTTTGGTCGAAGCACTGGAACCGCACGGTCTGCGCGAGCGTTTTGCGCACATTGGCGTGCAACGCGGCATGTTTTCCTACACCGGCCTGTCGCCGGAACAAGTGAAAAACCTGCGCGAACATCACAGCGTTTACATGGTCAGCTCGGGCCGGGCCAACGTCGCCGGGATCGATGCGACGCGTCTGGACCTGCTGGCCGAGGCGATCGCCAACGTCTGCAAATAAACCAATGTCAGGGGCGGCGGGCACACCGCCGCTCCCGCATTTGCCCTGCGTCACCCTGTCGCACTTGTCTAGACAATCCCGCCCGTCGCAACAAGCGGAATTAAAAATCTGTTTGTCATTTTTACTGCTGTATCCTTCGCAGGCTTTCTGAAAGCGCGGATCTACCAGATCTATCAACAGACTTAGCGAGGAGCGCAACCATGCACGAGATTCCGAATCTCCCCTTCCCAAGCCTGCACGTACCTGAGCAGACGACCACGCAACAAGCCGGTGCCCAACAGCCCGAGCCGAAAGAAGCCGCCGAAAGCCGTCCGGCCGACAGCGAAGAGTAAGCAACACCCGCCGTACAGACCGTGTGGAAAGCGCTAACATGCGCTTTCCACACTGCCTGAAACCTGAGACTGCCATGACCGACGAAACCTTTAACGAACAACAGGCTGAAATCCTTATCGGCGCCACCGAGAAGATGATCGAGATCTGGAGCCGTCTCTCGCCCGAGAAACAGGCCGCACTGCTCGCCCGTTTCGGCAGCGAAGAAAACGCCCTCGCCGCACTGGTCACCACGCAACTGGTCGCCCCGGCCAAATAGTTTTACTTTTCCCCGCCGCAGAATCGTCCACGCCGGTATCATGAGCAGCCTATCTATTCTGCTCTCCCCGTGGATCGTTACCCATGTCGTCCTCTATGCCAGAACCCCAGCGCCCCCTGGCGGTCACGCTGCAAGTCGTTTCCATCGTCCTGTTCACCTTCATCGGCTACCTGAATATCGGCATTCCGCTGGCGGTGCTGCCCGGCTACGTACATAGCGACCTGGGCTTCGGCGCGGTCATCGCCGGTCTGGTGATCAGCGTGCAATACCTCGCCACCCTGCTCAGTCGTCCGTATGCCGGCAAGATCATCGACAACCAGGGCAGCAAACGTGCGGTGATGATTGGTCTGGCCGGGTGTGGACTGAGTGGCGTGTTCATGCTGATTTCGGCCTGGACGCCCAATCTGCCGATGCTCAGCCTGATCAGCCTGTTCATCGGCCGTCTGGTACTGGGCAGTGCGGAAAGTCTCGTCGGCTCCGGATCGATCGGCTGGGGCATCGGCCGCGTCGGCGCGGCCAACACGGCCAAAGTCATCTCATGGAACGGGATCGCCAGTTATGGTGCGCTGGCCATCGGGGCGCCGCTGGGTGTGTGGCTGGTCAGCCATTTCGGTCTGTGGAGCATGGGCGTGAGCATTCTGTTGCTCGCATCGTTGGGCCTGCTGCTGGCCTGGCCGAAAACCGCCGCGCCGATTGTCGCTGGCGAGCGTTTGCCGTTCATGCATGTGCTGGGTCGCGTCTTTCCCCACGGCTGCGGACTGGCGCTGGGCTCGATCGGTTTCGGCACAATCGCCACCTTCATCACTCTGTATTACGCCACACAGCATTGGGAAAACGCGGTGCTGTGCCTGAGTCTGTTCGGTGCAAGCTTCATCGGCGCGCGACTGCTGTTCGGTAACCTGATCAACCGCCTCGGCGGCTTTCGCGTGGCGATTGCCTGCCTGTCGGTGGAAACACTGGGCCTGCTGTTGCTATGGCTGGCGCCGGACGCGCACTGGGCAGTGGCGGGTGCGGCATTGAGCGGTTTCGGCTTCTCGCTGGTGTTCCCGGCGCTGGGCGTGGAAGCGGTGAACCTGGTGCCGGCTTCCAGTCGCGGTGCGGCGGTCGGCGCCTATTCGCTGTTCATCGATCTGTCGCTGGGGATCACCGGGCCATTGGCCGGGGCGATTGCGGCGGGCTTCGGTTTTGCCTCGATCTTCCTGTTCGCCGCAATCGCCGCATTGAGTGGCCTGGCGTTGAGCGTCTATCTGTATCGGCACACGTCGAAGTACCGCGAAGACTAGAAATCCACCTTGCCGCGCCCGGCCTTGATGCTGCCGCGCTTGGTCTTCGACTCCAGCCGACGCTTCTTCGACCCCAGCGTCGGCTTGGTTGGACGGCGTTTCTTCTCGACCTTGGTGGCGCTGAGGATCAACTCGGTCAGACGCTCCAGTGCATCGGCGCGATTCTGTTCCTGCGTGCGGTATTGCTGAGCCTTGATGATCAGCACGCCATCGCTGGTGATGCGAGTGTCGCGAAGCGCCAGCAGCCGCTCCTTGTAGAACTCGGGCAAGGACGAGGCAGGAATATCGAAGCGCAAGTGCACGGCGCTGGAGACCTTGTTGACGTTCTGCCCGCCAGCCCCTTGGGCGCGGATGGCAGTCAGTTCGATCTCGGCATCCGGCAGATGCACGTTATTGGAAATCTTCAGCATTGCATTCTCATCGTAAAGCCTGTTTCGCCGCACCTGTAGCAGCTACGGTCAGCATGACCCTGAGTGTGCTTTCAGCGTCGCGTCTTTTCACTATACACGGCGACTATCTGGCGAAACGGGAAAACTGCCCCGTCAACATGGGGGCATTAATCAGTGCCAACGAGCGCCGTACTACGTAGAATATCGCCACGGCAATGAACACCCGAGACAAGAATCTCCTCGATTATTGTTCGAATATTGCATTTACCCTTTCAATGCAGGAAGCATAACCATGAGCAATAAAGCAGTCATCGTATTTAGCGGCGGGCAGGACTCAACAACCTGTTTGATCCATGCCTTGACCCACTACGATGAAATCCACTGCATCACGTTTGACTATGGCCAGCGCCATCGTGCAGAAATTGAAGTTGCACAGCAACTGGCAAAAGAACTTGGTGTAACCGTACACAAGACCATGGACGTGTCGCTGCTTAATGAACTGGCCATCAGCAGCCTGACGCGCGACAACATTCCAGTCCCGACCATTAATAGTTCAGGAGAAAGCCTGCCGAGTACATTTGTGCCGGGCAGGAACATTCTGTTTTTGACCCTGGCTTCCATATATGCGTACCAGGTTCAGGCCAGGACCGTCATTACCGGTGTTTGTGAAACAGACTTCTCCGGCTACCCGGATTGCCGAGATGACTTTGTCAAGGCACTGAACAAAGCCCTTGAACTGGGTATGGATTATAAATTGACCCTGGACACTCCGCTGATGTGGCTGAACAAAGCGGAAACCTGGGCCCTGGCCGATTACCATAACCGGCTGGAGTTTATTCGCGACCAGACACTGACCTGCTACAACGGCATTAAAGGTAACGGTTGCTCTAATTGCGATGCCTGTAATCTTCGCGCCAAAGGCCTCAATGAGTTTCTCAATAACAAAGATCAAGTTACGCTCAGTCTGAAAGCAAAACTGAATTTGAACTGAGTATTTAACTGCACAGCAACAAGCGCTCACCTGGAATTATGGTAACGACCTACCCGGCGAGCGCCATCCTGCATTATTGCGCCTGACTGCCGGTCAAGTATTTCTTGAACAATGCCCTTGCCCCGTAGGCAGGCAAGACATTGAAGAAAGCGAAACCAACCTTTATCGCAATCTGAACATAGATCATGTTCAGTATCGCGCTGGTTTCCATCGCGCCATAAAACGCAATGAAGCAGAAAAGAAAGCTGTCGATGATCACCGCAAACAACGTACTTAAAAACACGCGCAAAAACAGGAATCTGGAGTTAGTGAGTTCTTTGATTTTGCACAACAAATACGAGTTAATATTCTCGGAAACCAGAAACGAAACAGAAGACGCCACCAGGACAGAAGACAACTGACTGATGACATCATTGTAAGGCCCGTCGAGCTTCCAGCCCGGCAGCCCGGGGAGATGAGTCGTGATGGCCAGCAAGATAATGATGGCCGCGTTGCTGATAAAAGCGAAAAGTATCGCTTTTCGCGCAAGCCTGAGACCGAATGTCTCATTCAACAAGTCGACGATCAGAAAGGTCAACGGATAAAGAAAAGTACCCGGCGTAACGATAATATCAAAGTATTCCAGATAGATCGGCTTGGTCGCGGCGATACTGGTAAAGATGTACAGCGTAAACAACATAAGGTTCAGAATGATATAGATCATCCAGGAACTCTCATGACGATCATTAAGATCATAGGCGGTGAGCGTCCCTCCCTGGGAATAAAATTTCTTGTACAGGTTTTTGACTTCTATTTTATTCAGATTATCCATAATCTCACTATTCAACACTTCACTCAGTTTTATTTTAATAATCTTTCCGGTCGCGATGACCATGATGACGGCCAGGCTTTTTCCATTTTCAAATCCCAATAGCTTGTACTTGCTGTTTTCCATTTCAACACTACAACCCATTAAATCGTTCCTCGATTATATCCCCTACAACACAAATGCGATCCGTAGCCACGTCGGACTTTTGGATTACAAGCAGCCTGTTTGTGATTTTGTCATACACCAGCTTTTCCCTGTCGCCGGTCGACGAACCTTTCTGCACGATCAATAGATCGCCTGGCTCATGCAAACCATTGATCTCGTTCTCCAGCAGAACACCTATCAAGTTGAAGGAAGTGCCGAAATAATAAGTCAATGGGTAAATCGTGGCCAACTCGCCTATCCTCTTATCCAGACTCTGGATAACCAGGCTCTCTTTTATAATAGGTACTGCCGCCGGGTTCATATTCCCTTGCGGAGAAATACTGCTTTCTATGATCTCCTTCTCTTCAAAATCAATCGTTTCTATTTCTTCATAAGAAACACCAAAAAAATCAGAAATCTTGCGAACCGTGGACTGCTGTACGTTGACCACCTTCCCTTCGAGAATATTGTAAATGGTCGTTCGAGTCAGGCCACTGGAGTTACACAAGGACAGCTGCGTCTCCCCACGACTTTTTATCAAGTACTTGATGTTATTTTTCAGATTCTCCGATCTTTCTCTTCTGTGCATGAAGTGCTTACCATCCATTTATAACCGTAATTGACATCACACCCCGAGCGCTCGCTATTGGATCACTCAAGTCAAGTGGGTCATTACAGTTGCATCCGTATCAAAGCCGCGCGCGATCATAGCATCCTCCCTCCTTGAGCGACTAAACGAACACCGAATAGTCCAGGCCAGCAAAGTCTGTACTGACTTGTTAGTTCTCCTTGTCATCACGCACAGCACCGGAAAGCCACGCCTGCCGAGCCGCAGTTTTACACCCTTCCGGGGGACAAAAAGAATCATTTTATTTGAACAATGTTCATTTTTCTGATTAATCTTGTGGCATTCCCAAGCAAAAAACCTATGATGCATCCGGCGATACTCTCCTCACGGTTACGAGCAGAGGTCATGAAAACCGGCTGTTTATACAGGCTTTAGTTTTGCGCGCATCGCCGCCAGAACACGGATCGGCCTGTATGGCGTTTGGCAGAACATGGACGCAGGTGCGCACACGCAAGACCAGGGAAGGCGCGCGATTGTTGGTTGCGCGCAACAAACAGGGAAGGAAAACAGACAATGCCAGTCAATACCGAACAGCTTACGAATCAGGCCGATTTACTGCGACGTGGCCTGGCGGATCTCCGGGCGGAAGACGCCGAACTCGCACAGATCCTCGACGCTGAAGTCACGCGTCAACACCGGACGCTCTCGCTGGTCTCCTCCTCTTGCGCAGTCAAGCCTCGCACGTTGGTGGCATCGGCGTCGGCGCTGGTCAATGTGACGGCCGAGGGCATGCCCGGCAGGCGCTATAACGCCGGGTGCGAGAACGTCACCCGGGTCGAGTCGCTGGCCATCCGAAGAGCTCGGGAGCTGTTCGACGCCCAGTACGCCAACGTGCAATCACACTCGGCGTCGAACGCCAACTACCAGGTGCTCACCGGCCTGCTTGAGCCGGGAGATACGCTGCTGGGAATGGCCGTCGAACACGGAGGCCATCTCACCCACGGCAACACCGCCGCATTCTCGGGCGACCACTACAAGGCGATCCAGTACGGCACGACCGCCGAAGGTCTGATCGATTACGACCAGGTACGCCGACTGGCCCTCGACCACCGCCCGCGCATCATCATGTGCTGTGCCAATGCCTATTCGCAGGTAGTGGACTTCGAACGGTTCCGTGAGATTGCCGATGAAGCCGGGGCCATCCTGCTCGCTGATATTTCGCACATCGCCGGACTGGTTGCCACCGGGCGACATCCGAGCCCGATCAACGTTGCACACGTCACCACGACCTGCACACACAAGCAACTCATGGGCCCCCGCGGCGGCCTGATCCTTTCCGGCCGGGACGCGAACACCAAAGTACCCGGCCTGAGGACGACCTTCAGTCGTGCCCTTGATCAAGCCGTGTTTCCCGGAATGCAGGGCGCGCCGGCCGTCAACATGATCGCGGCAAAGGCGGCGGCACTTGGCTATGCAAGGTCGGCAGAGTTCGACGCCTACATGGCGCGGATCCGGAGCACGGCCGATGAGTTCGCCAGTGCGTTTCAGGCCCATGACTACGAGGTTGTGGGCGGGCGCAGTGAAAACCACGCGGTTCTGCTTCAGTTGCGCAACGGCATCACCGGCGCCATTGCAGAGGCGGCGCTGGAGCACTGCGGGATCATCGTGAACAAACACCGCGTCCCCGGCGAAACCCGATCATCCCTCGTGACCAGTGGGCTGCGCATCGGCACCGGATCCATCGCGCAACGCCACATCGACGCCCGGGGATGTCGACAGATTGTCGATCTGATGTGCCGGATCCTGGACAATGTGACGCCGCTCGGCGAGCAGGATTACACGCTGGCCCCCACACTGAGGGAGCAATTCCGCCTACAGACCGAAGCGCTGTGCGCGCTGTATCCCATCACTGACTACGCATAGCAGCTGGAGTGGCTCGAAACTCGGAGAAGCCTCCAGAATCTGCTAACACAAAAAACCCGGCACTTGGCCGGGTTTGTTGTTTCTGCAGCGTCGCTTATTTGGAAGCGCTTGCTGCAGACAGTGCTTGCTGCGCACCACGCTTGTTCTTGATCACGTAGCAGACCCACATGAACACGACCCACACCGGAATCGCATACACCGAGATCTGGATGCCCGGGATCAGCAACATCACACCCAGAATGAACGCGACGAACGCCAGGCAGATGTAGTTGCCGTACGGGTACCACAGCGCCTTGAACAGCGGCTTCTGGTTAGTTTTGTTCATGTGCTGACGGAACTTGAAGTGCGAGAAGCTGATCATCGCCCAGTTGATCACCAGCGTTGCAACCACCAGCGACATCAGCAGTTCCAGCGCGTGTTGCGGAATCAGGTAGTTGAGCAGCACAGCCACCAGCGTTACCGCTGCCGAAGCCAGAATCGAACGCACCGGCACGCCGCGTTTGTCGATCTTCGCCAGACCTTTCGGCGCATCGCCCTGCTCGGCCATGCCCAGCAACATACGGCTGTTGCAGTAGGTGCCGCTGTTGTACACCGACAGTGCCGCCGTCAGGACCACGAAGTTGAGGATGTGCGCGGCGGTGTTGCTGCCGAGCATCGAGAACACCTGCACGAACGGGCTGCCGCTGTAGGAATCGCCCGACGCGTTGAGGGTTTCCAGCAGGCTGTCCCATGGGGTCAGCGACAGCAGGATCACCAGTGCACCGATGTAGAAAATCAGGATCCGGTAGATCACCTGGTTGATCGCTTTCGGGATCACGGTTTTCGGCTTGTCGGCTTCGGCAGCGGTGAAACCGAGCATTTCCAGACCGCCGAAGGAGAACATGATGATCGCCATGGCCATGACCAGACCGCTGACGCCGTTCGGGAAGAAGCCGCCGTGGGACCACAGGTTGCTGACCGACGCCTGCGGGCCGCCATGGCCGCTGACCAGCAGATAGCTGCCCAGAGCAATCATGCCGACAATCGCCACGACCTTGATGATCGCGAACCAGAACTCGGCCTCACCGAAGACTTTCACGTTGGCCAGGTTGATCGCGTTGATCAGCAGGAAGAACGCCGCCGCGGTGACCCAGCTCGGAATGTCCGGCGCCCAGTAGTGGATGTACTTGCCGACCGCGGTCAGCTCCGACATGCCCACCAGGATGTACAGGATCCAGCAGTTCCAGCCCGAAAGGAAACCGGCGAAGCCGCCCCAGTACTTGTGCGCAAAGTGGCTGAAGGAACCGGCCACCGGCTCCTCGACGATCATCTCGCCGAGCTGGCGCATGATCATGAAAGCGATGAAGCCGCAGATGGCATAGCCGAGGATCATCGACGGGCCGGCGGATTTCAGCACCCCGGCCGAGCCGAGGAACAATCCGGTACCAATCGCGCCACCGAGGGCGATCAGTTGAATATGGCGATTTTTCAGGCCGCGTTTCAGCTCGCCTGATTGCGAGTTTTGTCCACTCATGAAAAAGGTCTCACGCAAGGTTTGATGATGTTCAGTAGACGTTGCTGCAAGGTTGCGATTTCAACCAACCTTGATCAAACCCCAGCGCAGGCACCAGGAATTCAGCTTTATTACAACGGTCATGCGTCACCTGTTTGTTTTTATCTGTGACGAAATCGAACCCGACACGCTCGTGACGCGACGGAGTGAACAAGACGGATAGTCTTGAGGTATGCGCGATTACGCAGAGGGTCACAGTTAAAACGCGGCGCATTGTACACCGCTAACCCCCTGCTGCCAGACCCCGCTGGATCAGCGTGTCGGTTGCCGGGATTGCGTGTGTCCGCCCCGAGAGGCCCGGGCGGCTGCAAAAATTGAGTCAGGCCTTTGCAGGCCATCGGCGTGGACGATGGAAAATCCGTCCCACGTAGAGAAGTGAAAATGGATATCGGCGTTCATTGCGCCTCCTTCTTGTTATGCACCTGCACGACAGGCATGGGGCGCATCTCACCTCTCAAACGAACCTGAAACAAGCATGCCAGAGCGCTGCGCCAGGCCCGGCGGACGGGGCTTCGGCAGATTTTCCTTACAGCCAGGAAGAAGCACAGGATCCACGGGGCTTCATGGGCTTTTTCGTAAATATTCGCTGACAGCGCGTAACGTAAAGTTTCCACTCCTGACCATTCGAAGCCGGGACCGATGCTTGACGTTAGCTGGCTAACTATCTGAAAGGCGTCATTTTTTTGTTTTAAAACAAGAAAAAAACACCCAAAAAAAAGAAATAAAAAATCCAAAAAAAAACGCCAACCTTGAGGTTGGCGTTTCTGTTTTCAGCTTGAAGCGTGCCGCTCGAAGCTTATATCTGCGTTATTCCGGCTTCTTGCGACCGAAACCCGGACGCTGGCCGGAACCGGTCGGAGCGCCACGACGCTTGCCCGACGGCTTGTCATCGTCAGCCAGTTTGATGCCTGGACGCTTCGGTGCCGGTTTGGCCGGACGCTTGGTCTCGGCAGGACGATCCGCCACTGGCGTACCGCGACCGGTCGGTGCACGACCCTCACCGCGCTCGGTACGGCCACGCGGAGCGCGCTCGCCCTCCGGACGCGCTGCCGGCTTGCGACCCGGACGCTCGCCTTCGATCTGCGGCTCACGCACGGTACGCGGGCCGGTAGCCGCCGGTGCGCCATTGGCCGGACGCAAGGTACGCACGCGCTCGGTGCGAGGCATCGGGCGCGACGACTTGCGCTGCATGCGGTCGAGCTTGTCTTTGCTCTTGGCGTTCAATTGCGGCATGGCCACCGGGGTCAGACCGACTTCGGCGCTCAGCACGTCGACTTCGTACTGGCTCATTTCGCGCCAGCGGCCCATCGGCAGGTCGGAGTTGAGGAACACCGGACCGAAACGCACGCGCTTCAGGCGGCTGACCACCAGACCCTGGGATTCCCACAGACGACGCACTTCACGGTTACGACCTTCCATCACCACGCAGTGATACCAGTGGTTGAAGCCTTCGCCGCCCGGTGCCTGTTGAATGTCGGTGAAACGCGCAGGGCCGTCTTCCAACACAACGCCGGCCTTCAGGCGCTCGATCATCTCGTCATCGACTTCGCCGCGAACACGTACCGCGTACTCACGGTCCATTTCATAGGACGGGTGCATCAGACGGTTGGCCAGCTCACCGTCGGTGGTAAACATCAGCAAACCGGTGGTGTTGATGTCGAGACGACCGATGTTGATCCAGCGCCCTTCTTTAGGACGCGGCAGCTTGTCGAACACGGTCGGACGGCCTTCCGGATCGTCACGGGTGCAGATCTCGCCATCGGGTTTGTTGTACATGATCACGCGGCGGACCGACTCGGCGGCCTCTTCGCGCTTGATGACCTTGCCATCAATGGTGATGGCATCGTGCATGTCGACGCGCAGGCCGAGGGTGGCCTCTGTGCCGTTGACCTTGATCCGGCCCTGGCTGATCCACGCTTCTACGTCACGGCGCGAGCCGACGCCGATACGGGCGAGGACTTTCTGCAGTTTTTCGCCTGCTGGGCCGATTTCCTGGTCGTTTTTCTGGTTGTCACTCATCTGGGCACCTCCCGGTGTGATCTGATCAGCGGCTCTGGATTGGGCCTGCCGAAGCATTGAAATCTGGGTTTTCGAGCGAAGGGATCGCCGAAGGGTCGCGAATCATACGCGGATGTGTTCGTTCGCGCATCAGAGACTAGTCGATCGAGGCCAGGTTATTTCTTTTTCCGCCGACCGGTGGCGCCGAGCTTGATCAGGCGCAGCGAAGCTTCGGCGAGCACCGTGCGCTTGTCGTCCTTGTCGAGTTTCTTCCAGGCCCTGATCTCGCGCTTGCTGCGACCGCAGCCAAGGCAGACGTCGTCGCTGAACTTGCATAGGCTGATGCACGGGTCTTTGGTCGAGCTCATGCTCAATCTTCGAACTCGCGGCGTTCGGCTTCGATGGCTTCGGCCAGGGCGCGGGCTTCGGCTTCTTCTTCGCTCAGTTCTTCCTCAGGTTCTGGTGCGGGTCGTTCGAGGCGGGCGACAGCGGCCAGCAGTTTTTCCCGGGCTTCAGCCACGCCGAGCACATCGTCTTCCTGCTCAGGCTCGGGCTCAAACTCAGGCTCAAAATCGACCTCCGGCTCTGCTTCGGCCTCTGCCTCGACCGACGGTTCGAGCGAATCGGACTCAAACCCCGACGGCATCGGCTCGCCATCCGCGACATCACGCAGCAAGTCGTCGAAGTCGGTCTTGATCCCCTCCTCCATGCTGTCCAGTTCCAGCAGCAAGCTGTGGAAACTGGTTTCCTCTTTCGGCTCTTCCGGCTCGGCGCTGGCATCGGCCTGCTCCTGCAAGCCTGCAGGTACGGGAGCGTCGTCGAAGTCGAGCACCGGATCCGGCTCGATCTCACGCAACTCCGCCAGCGGCGGCAATTCGTCGAGGCTCTTGAGGTTGAAATGATCGAGGAATAGTTTGGTGGTCGCGAACATCGCCGGTTTGCCCGGCACGTCGCGATAACCGACGACGCGGATCCACTCGCGCTCCATCAGCGTCTTGACGATGTTGGTGTTGACCGCCACGCCTCGCACGTCTTCGATCTCGCCTCGGGTGATCGGCTGGCGATAGGCGATCAGCGCCATGGTTTCCAGCAAGGCTCGGGAATAACGCTGTGGGCGCTCTTCCCACAGTCGGCCGACCCATGGCGCGAACTTCTCGCGAATCTGCAGGCGATAGCCGGAGGCAACCTCCACGAGCTCAAACGCTCGCCCCTCGCAGGACTTGCCGAGCAGGGTCAGGGCTTTCTTGAAGACCGACGGTTCCGGCCGTTCGCCTTCCTCGAACAACTCGTACAGGCGTTCAAGGGTCTGCGGCTTTCCCGAGGCCAACAGAAAGGCTTCAAGCAGGGGCGCCAGCTCGCGGGGTTCACTCAGGTTCATATCGGGACTCGTTATTCGGCTCGGGCTCGCACGTGGATCGCGGCGAACGGCTCATTCTGCACCAGCTCGATCAGGGATTCCTTGACCAGTTCAAGGATCGCCATGAAGGTCACCACCACGCCGAGCCGGCCTTCCTCGGCAGTGAACAGCTCGACGAACGGCACAAACCCGGCGCCCTTGAGCCGTTCCAGCACATCGCTCATGCGTTCTCGGGTGGACAGTGCCTCGCGGCTGACCTGATGGCTTTCAAACATGTCGCCACGGCGCAGCACTTCGGCCATGGACATCAATATCTCTTCCAGCGCCACGTCCGGCAACAGTTTGCGTGCCCGGGCTTCCGGGGCGTCGAGCTTGGGCACGATCACGTCGCGGCCGACCCGGCTCAGTCCGTCGATGCCTTCGGCAGCGGCCTTGAAGCGTTCGTATTCCTGCAGTCGGCGGATCAGTTCGGCCCGCGGGTCTTCCTCTTCCTCTTCGACGGTTTCGGCCCGGGGCAACAGCATCCGCGACTTGATCTCGGCCAGCATCGCCGCCATCACCAGGTATTCGGCGGCCAGCTCCAGGCGCACCGACTGCATCAGCTCGACATAGCCCATGTACTGACGGGTGATTTCCGCCACCGGGATGTCGAGGATATTGATGTTCTGTTTGCGGATCAGGTACAGCAGCAGGTCGAGCGGGCCTTCGAAGGCTTCGAGGAAGACTTCAAGGGCGTCCGGCGGGATGTACAGGTCCAGCGGCATTTCCGTGACCGCCTGGCCATAGACCATGGCAAACGGCAGTTCCTGCTGGGCACCGGCCTGGGGATCAACGGTTTCCACTGCGGACATTCAGGCCTCGACCATGAATGGAGCCGGATCGCCGCAACCGACGCGGATCACTTCCGGATCATCGCCCGTGAGGTCGATCACGGTGGAGGCCTTGATGCCGCCGGAACCGCCATCGATGATCAGGTCCACCTGATGCTCGAGCAACTGGCGCATTTCGTACGGATCGCTCAGCGGGTCTTCTTCGCCCGGCATGATCAGGGTCACGCTCATCAGCGGCTCGCCCAGTTCGGCCAGCAGCGCCAACGCGATGGGATGGCTCGGCACCCGCAGACCGATGGTGCGTTTCTTGGGATGCAGCAACAAACGCGGCACTTCGCGAGTGGCGTTGAGAATGAAGGTGTACGGTCCCGGCAGGTGGGCTTTCAGGATTCGAAAGGTCCCGGTGTCGATCTTGGCGTAATTGCCCAGTTGCGACAGGTCGCTGCAGATCAGCGCGAAGTTGTGCTTTTCGTCGAGCTGACGCAGGCGTCGAACGCGCTCGATGGCGTTCTTGTCGCCGATCTGGCAACCGATTGCGTAGGAAGAGTCCGTTGGATAGACCACCACCCCGCCCTTGCGGATGATCTCGACCGCCTGTTTGATCAGGCGCGCTTGCGGGTTTTCCGGATGGATCTGGAAAAATTGACTCACATTCTCTACCTGTTCAGACGGCGGTAATAACTGTGTCATGTTTGAACCGACACCACAGGGGTGGAAGGTCCTCAGGGAGTGGCCGGTACTGGCCGATCTCCGACCAGCCTCCAGGGCCATGAAAATCACTGCCGGCGCTGACCAGCAGACCGAACTCACGGGCAAGGATCGCCAGGCTGCCCACCTGTTCCGCAGGCTGATGGCCGTTGACCACCTCGATCGCCTGTCCGCCTGCTTGAATATAGTCGGCAATCAGCTTTCGGCGCTTGCTGCGGGTGAAATCGTAGTGCCAGGGATGCGCCAGGCTGACCCAGGCCCCGGCGGCGCGCAGCGTGCCGACGGTGTCTTCGAGGGACGGCCAGTGTTGTTTGACGTCCCCCAGCTTGCCGGCGCCGAGCCATTTGCGGAACGCTTCGGCGCGATCCTTGACGAAACCTTCACGCACCATCCAGTCGGCGAAATGCGGACGGGCCGGCGCGTTGCCGCTGTCGCCCAGTTCCTGCTGGATCTGCCGCGCGCCGTCGAGCGCATTCGGCATGCCCTTGAGGGCGAGCTTGCGGCTTATTTCTTCAGACCGTAGCCAGCGGCCATCGTGCAGCTTCGCAATCGCCTCGACCAACGGTGCGGCGTTGACGTCGAAACCATAGCCCAGCACATGAATGGTGGCACCGCCCCAGGTGCAGGACAGCTCGACGCCGTTGACCAGTTGCATTCCCAGCTCCATGGCCGCAATGCGCGCCTCGGCGAGGCCTTCGAGGGTATCGTGATCGGTCAGGGCCAGGACTCGCACGCCGTTTTCGAACGCACGCGCAACCAGTGCCGCAGGCGCCAGGGCGCCATCGGAGGCCGTGCTGTGGCAGTGCAAATCAACATTCACGGGGATGTGTAACCTCAAATCAGCTGGCGCTATCGCGCGCCCATATGTTTGTTATTATGCCGCCACATCCAGCTTCTGGCTCTCACTGTGAAACAATTCATCGATTTCATCCCGCTTCTGCTGTTCTTCATCGTCTACAAACTCGATCCCCGCACCGTCGACGTTGCCGGCCATGAGTTGACCGTAGGCGGCATTTACAGCGCCACCGCCGTGCTGATCATCAGCTCCCTGGTGGTCTATGGCGCGCTCTTCATCAAGCAGCGCAAGCTGGAAAAGAGCCAGTGGCTGACCCTGATCGCCTGCCTTGTGTTCGGCAGCCTGACCCTGGCCTTCCACAGCGAAACCTTCCTGAAGTGGAAAGCCCCGGTGGTCAACTGGCTGTTCGCCCTGGCCTTCATCGGCAGCCACTTCATCGGTGACCGCCTGCTGATCAAGCGCATCATGGGCCACGCGCTGACCCTGCCGGACGCCGTCTGGACCCGACTGAACATTGCCTGGATCGGCTTCTTCCTGTTCTGCGGCGCTGCCAACCTGTTCGTCGCGTTCACCTTCCAGGACTACTGGGTGGACTTCAAGGTGTTCGGCAGCCTGGGCTTGACCGTGCTGTTCCTGGTCGCCCAGGGCATTTACCTGTCCCGTCACCTGCACGACGCCGATACCACAACACCAAAAACCGAGGACTGACATGCTCTACGCAATCATTGCCACCGACGTCGCCAACTCCCTGGACGCGCGCCTCGCCGCCCGCCCGGCCCACCTTGAACGCTTGCAAGTGCTCAAGGGCGAAGGCCGCATCGTCCTGGCCGGCCCGCACCCGGCGGTCGACAGCAATGATCCGGGCGCAGCGGGTTTTACCGGCAGTCTGATCGTTGCCGAATTCGAATCCCTGAGCGCTGCACAGGCCTGGGCCGACGCCGATCCGTACATCGCCGCCGGTGTCTACGCCAACGTTGTCGTGAAGCCGTTCAAGCAAGTCCTGCCGTAATCCTTCCCCACGCGATGAACCTTGTCGGTTCATCGCGTTCTCAATCGCTCATTATTCTCGTTTGCCGGCCGACAACCTGCCCAATATCCATTTGGTAACAGGAGTCGCGATGCGCAAGGGTCCGTTGTGTCTGATGTTGGTCACGTTGTCGATCGTGGCGCCCGCCCATGGTGAAGAAAGCACCGAAAGCGGCAATTCCACGCCGCTTTCGTTGAGCGCCGGCAGCCAGATCACCGAGTTGCAGCAGCGCCTGAAGGCCAGCGAGCAGCAGCGGGAAGTACTGAGCAAACAACTGCAGGATGCCGACAACACCCGCGAAAGCGCCCAGCTTGCCCGGTTGCGCCAGGAGAACCAGCGCTTGAAGCTGCAACTCAAGGAAGCCCAGGCCAGCCCGCTGCCGCGCCTGCTGACCGAACAGCAGCAATGGTTCGTCACCGGCGCCGGGGTAGCGCTATTGGCCCTGCTCTGCGGTATCTTTGCCAGTGGTGCAAGTCGAAAACGTCGACAATGGCTAAATTGAGTGAGTCATGAGCGAGCTGTTACTGATTGATGATGACCAGGAGCTGTGTGAGCTTCTGAGCAGTTGGCTGAGCCAGGAAGGCTTTCAGGTCCGTGCCTGCCACGATGGCCAGAGCGCCCGCAAGGCTTTGGCCGAATCCGCCCCCGCCGCGGTGGTGCTGGACGTGATGCTGCCCGATGGCAGCGGCCTGGAACTGCTCAAGCAATTGCGCAGTGAACACGCCGATCTGCCGGTGGTGATGCTTTCGGCCCGTGGCGAACCGCTGGACCGGATCCTCGGTCTGGAACTGGGTGCCGACGATTACCTGGCCAAACCCTGCGATCCGCGAGAGCTTACCGCCCGCCTGCGTGCCGTGCTGCGCCGCAGTCATCCGGCCGCCGTGTCGACTCAGCTCGAGCTGGGCGATCTGAGCTTCAGCCCGGTGCGTGGCGTGGTCAGCATCGACGAAAAGGAATTCACCCTCACCGTTTCCGAGAGCCGCCTGCTCGAAGCGCTGCTCAAGCAGCCGGGCGAGCCGCTGGATAAACAGGAACTGGCGCAGATCGCCCTCGGCCGCAAGCTGACCCTGTACGACCGCAGCCTGGACATGCACGTCAGCAACCTGCGCAAGAAGATCGGCCCCCACGCCGACGGCCGCCCGCGCATCGTGGCCCTGCGCAGCCGTGGCTACTATTACAGCCTCTGAAACCCCGCACGCGGACGCTTTGTCAGTTCGATGACAAAGCGTCTTTACCCAAGCTTTACCCAGCGCTGACCGCCGCTGACCTTGATCTCCGTAATCTGTACTCATCCGGAACGTACCGGGAACGAGACAAGGAGATACACCATGCGCAAGACTCTTATCGCTCTGATGTTCGCTGCCGCTCTGCCAACCGTCGCCATGGCCGTGCCGCAGGATGGTGGCCCGATGGGCGGACCGGACGGTGGCTGGCGCCACGGCGGTCAGATGCACGGCATGCACGGCAAAGGCCCGTACAGCCAGCTGGACCTCTCCCGTGAACAGCGCGAGCAGATCCGCAAGATCATGGGCGAGCAGATGCACGAACGTAAGCAGACGGTCGAGAAATACCTGGAGAAACTCTCGCCAGCCGACCAGAAAGCCATGAAGGACGAGATGGCGGCCAACCACAAGAAAGCCGAGTCCGATGTCCGCGCCGTGTTGAAACCGGATCAACAGAAGAAATTCGACGAGATCCAGAAGAAACAGGCCGAGCGTCGCGCCGAATGGGCCGAGTTCAAGGCCTGGAAAGCGCAACAGCCGCAAAAGGCGCAATAATGCTCTAGCGTCACGCCCCGACCCAACGGCTCACCGCCGTTGGGTTTTCTTTGTTTGAGGATTTTCTGTGCGTTCATTGTTCTGGCGTATTCTCGCGAGCTTCTGGCTGGCCATCGCTCTGGTTGCGGGGCTTTCCATCCTGCTGGGGCACATGCTCAATCAGGACGCATGGATCCTCAGCCGCCATCCGGGGCTCAATACGCTGGCTGCCGACTGGACGCAGACCTACGAATCCCAGGGCGAGGACGCCGCTCAGGACATCCTCCAGCAGCGCAAACGCCAGTATCACATCGACGTCCAGGTGCTGAACGAAAGCGGCGACCCGGTGGTGCGCGGCACCTTCCCCCGCCGCGCGGCGGCGTTCGAGGCACGGCAGAACAACGATGACCGACGCCTGCCCTGGCGGCGCCTGACCGATGAGTTCACCAGCGAAAAGACCGGTGACACCTACCTGTTCATCTATCGCATCCCGCATCCGGAACTCGACGCCTGGCATCGCGAAAGTCTGCTCTGGCCATTGAGTGCGCTGGGGATCGCGCTGGTGGTGCTGACCCTGTTCAGCCTTTTGGTGACACTCTCCATTACTCGCCCACTCAACCGATTGCGCGGCGCGGTGCACGACCTGGGACAGACCACCTATCAGCAGAACAGCCTGGCGAAACTGGCCAACCGCCGGGATGAGTTCGGCGTACTCGCCAACGACTTCAACCGCATGGGCGCACGCCTGCAAAGCCTGATCGGCAGCCAGCGCCAGTTGCTGCGCGACGTATCCCATGAGCTGCGCTCACCGCTGGCGCGGCTGCGTATCGCCCTGGCACTGGCCGAACGGGCAAGCCCGGAAGAACGTGAAAAACTCTGGCCACGCCTGACCCGCGAGTGCGACCGGCTGGAAGCGTTGATCAGTGAAATCCTGGTGCTGGCACGGGTCGATGCCGACAATGCCAGTGCCGAAGCCGTTGATCTGAATGCCCTGCTGGGCACCCTGCAAAAGGACGCGCAACTCGGCTCGCCGGAGCAGACCGTGCGCCTTGAGGCCGAGCCGCAGCTCAATCTGACCGGCTGGCCGACCATGATCGAACGCGCCGTGGACAACCTGCTGCGCAACGCCCAGCGCTTCAATCCGGTGGGGCAGTCGATTGAAATGCAGGCTTCACGTCAGGGCGAGCGAATCGTGGTCAGCGTGCGCGACCACGGCCCGGGGGTGCAGGCCGAGCATTTGAGCCAGTTGGGCGAACCGTTTTATCGGGCACCGGGGCAGACCTCTGCCGGCCATGGACTGGGCCTGGCGATTGCCCGGCGGGCGGCGGAGCGCCATGGCGGAACGCTGGTACTGGCCAATCACCCGCAGGGCGGGTTTGTGGCCAGTCTTGAGTTGCCGCTGGAGCCGGGGGCGATTGTCCAGCCCTGATGGTGTTTTCAGTGTCAGGCTTTACCCGGCCAGGCACTGACAAACTCGGCCAGATCAACCTTCTCCGCCACGCGCGGTTCTTTCTGCGGCGTGCCAAGGTAAAGGAACGCAATCACCTCTTCATCGTTCGTCAGGCCCAGGCCCTTGGCGACGTGTTTCGAATAAGCCAGATCACCGGTGCGCCACACCGCGCCAATCCCCTGCGCGTAAGCCGCCAGCAGAATGCCGTGGGCCGCACAGCCCGCCGCCAGCAACTGCTCGGCCTTCGGGTATTTGACGTGATCCTGCAATCTGGCGATGACCACGACCACCAGCGGCGCCCGCAGCGGGCCGTTGCGCGCCTTGTCGATCATCGCTTCAGTGACTTCGCCTTCCTGCATCTGCGCCGCTTCGGCCAGCAACTCGCCCATCTGCTCACGCGCCGCGCCTTCGACGGTCAGGAAACGATACGGCTGCAAATGGCCGTGATCCGGTGCACGGGTCGCGGCGGCAAACAGCACTTCGCGCTGTTCGGCGGTGGGGGCCGGATCGATCAGTCGTGGAACGGAAACACGGTTGAGCAAAGCGTCGAGAGCCTGCATCGGCCACCTCCTGAAAAAAATGTCCGGCTATTCTAGCTGCAAGTGATCCGGCCGCGTCGGTTTACATGCCTTGCCCCGCAGGTAGAATGGCGCCCTTCCCACATCAGCCCGAGCGGACTTCATGGCGTTGCCGACCTTACGGATCATTGGTTTCATCATCGGCATCTTCCTGATCACCCTGGCCATCGCCATGGTTGTGCCCATGGCCACCCTGGTGATTTTCGAGCGCACCGGCGATCTGCCGTCGTTCCTCTGGGCGAGCATGATCACCTTCGTCGCCGGCCTGGCCCTGGTGATCCCTGGACGCCCGGAACACATTCACCTGCGCCCCCGCGACATGTACCTGCTGACCGTCACCAGCTGGCTGGTGGTGTGCATTTTCGCCGCGCTGCCGTTTCTGCTGACCCAGCACATCAGCTACACCGACTCGTTCTTCGAAAGCATGTCCGGCATCACCGCTACCGGTTCGACCGTTCTCAGCGGCCTGGACACCATGTCTCCCGGCATCCTGATGTGGCGCTCGCTGTTGCACTGGCTCGGCGGCATCGGCTTCATCGGCATGGCGGTGGCGATTCTGCCGCTACTGCGTATCGGTGGGATGCGCCTGTTCCAGACCGAATCCTCAGACCGCTCGGAAAAGGTCATGCCCCGCTCGCACATGGTGGCGCGACTGATCGTGGCGGCCTATGTGGGTATTACCATTCTCGGCAGTCTGGCGTTCTGGTGGGCCGGGATGAGCCCGTTCGACGCGATCAACCACGCGATGTCGGCGATTTCCACCGGTGGGTTTTCCACCTCCGACCAGTCCCTGGCCAAGTGGACGCAACCGGCGGTGCACTGGGTGGCGGTGGTGATCATGATCCTCGGCAGCCTGCCGTTCACCCTGTATGTCGCGACCATGCGCGGCAACCGCCGGGCACTGATCAAGGATCAACAGGTGCAGGGTTTGCTCGGCATGTTGCTGGTGACCTGGCTGGTGCTCGGCACCTGGTACTGGTGGACCACCGACCTGCACTGGCTGGACGCGCTGCGCCATGTGGCGCTGAACGTGACCTCGGTGGTCACCACCACCGGTTTTGCACTGGGGGATTACAGCCTGTGGGGCAATTTCTCGCTGATGCTGTTCTTCTATCTGGGTTTCGTCGGCGGCTGTTCCGGCTCGACGGCGGGCGGGATCAAGATCTTCCGTTTCCAGGTCGCCTACATTCTGCTCAAGGCCAACCTCAATCAGTTGATCCACCCGCGCGCGGTGATCAAGCAGAAGTACAACGGTCATCGCCTCGACGAAGAAATCGTCCGTTCGATCCTGACCTTTTCGTTTTTCTTCGCCATCACCATCTGCGTGATCGCCCTGCTGCTGTCGTTGCTGGGCGTGGACTGGATGACGGCGCTGACCGGCGCCGCCAGCACAGTTTCCGGCGTCGGCCCAGGGCTGGGTGAAACCATCGGGCCGGCGGGCAACTTCTCCTCGCTGCCCGACGCCGCCAAGTGGATTCTGTCGTTCGGCATGCTGCTCGGCCGACTGGAGATCATTACGGTGTTTGTGCTGTGTATTCCGGCGTTCTGGCGTCACTGATCGTGTTCGGTGCATCGAGCAAGCGCGCCCGGTAATCGCCGGGCGTGGTGTCGAACCAGCGGCGGAAGGCACGGAAGAAATTGCTCGGGTCGGCAAACCCCAGCAGATAGGCGATTTCCAGCAAGGTCATGCTTGGCTGTGCCAGGTATTGCTCGGCGAGTTCGCGGCGAGTGTCATCGAGCAACTGCTGAAAACTGGTGCCCTCCTCCTGCAGACGCCGTTGCAGAGTGCGCTGCGACAGGTGCAGGGTCTGCGCCACAGTGTCGCGTTTGGGTTCGCCCTGAGGCAACAGACGACACAACACCTGGCGTGCCTTGTGGGTCACGCGGCTTTCGGAAAACCGCGCCAGATATTCTCCGGCAAAGCGGTCGTGCAGCAGCGCCATAGCCTCGTTGGCGGTAGGCAGCGGTGCTTCCATGTCGGCGCGTTCGAAGATCAGCGCGTCATAGGGCGCGTTGAACACCAGCGGTGCATGGAAGGCTTGTTTATAGGGTTCGAGATCATCGGGCTCATCGCCCTGCACCAGCACTTTGCGCGGGTGCAGCGTGCGCCCGGTCAGCCAGCCGCACAGCGCCAGCGCGCAAGCCAGCGAGGCTTCGGCACTCTGACGGGTCGGCGGCAGATGATCGCCGTGCACCGTCAGAATCAGCGCATAACCTTCGTCGAGCAGGCGAAAACTCAAGTCGGCACTTTCGGCAATGATCCGCTGATAACGCACCAGTCGCTGAAAGCCTTCGGCCAGGGTGTTGCTGGACATCAGCGCGTAGCCTGCGACATGGAACGAAGCAGGTCGCACCACCTTGCCCATATTCAGACCGATGGCGGGATTACCGGACAGCTCGACCGCCCGTTGCCAGAGTCGGGTCATGGAATCCTGCGGGAAGCGTGCGTCCGGATCCTCCAGCGCCGCGTAGTCGAGCCCCAGCTGTTTGAACAGAACCCGGCAATCCAGGCCGTCCATTTCCAGTGCTTTGACAATCCCCATTGCCCAGCTTGCAGATGTCGTTCGTTCGCTCATGGCGCTTTTTTCTTGGATGACATGGTGAGCCACATACTACGGCCAATTTCCCAAGGATAGTAAAGTGGCGCCGATTGTCACTGGCCGACGCCAATGATCACTCTAGACTCAAATAAGCTACCCGCCGAACAACTTGCCGTCAGAACAACAATCACAGAGATAGCGGTCGTGGAATCCATCAAGCATTTCAGCAGCTTCGCCGAGTTCTATCCGTATTACCTCAGCGAGCACAGCAACAGCACTTGCCGTCGTCTGCACTTCATCGGCACGACGCTGGTGATCTTCATTCTCGCAATGACCATCGCCCAGGGCGCCTGGCTGCTGTTACTGGCCCTGCCGCTGGCCGGCTACAGCTTCGCCTGGGTCGGCCATTTCTTTTTCGAGAAGAACCGGCCGGCGACATTCCAGCATCCGCTGTACAGCCTGCTGGGGGATTTCGTCATGTACCGCGACATGATCCTGGGTCGCGTGGCGTTCTAGAAACCCTGACCAAGAGGATTGCCGATGAGTGCCAATGCCCGTTTCACCCACATGAAGGACGGCACGCAGGAAGACTGGGCGATCATCGCGGCGGACTTCAGCGCCTACGCCCGTCAGTTGCCGAGCCGGATCATGGCGCACCTGAAATTGCTCGAAGGTGATTTCGGCGGGTTCCCGGTGGATCGCCTGACCCACTCGCTGCAAACCGCCACCCGTGCATATCGCGACGGGCGTGACGAGGAATACGTGGTCTGCGCCCTGCTCCACGACATCGGCGACACCCTCGGCTCCTACAATCACCCGGACATCGCCGCCGCCATTCTCAAACCGTTCGTCAGCGCAGAGAACCTGTGGATGGTGGAAAAGCACGGAATCTTCCAGGGCTATTACTTCTTCCATCACCTGGGCATGGATCGGCACCTGCGCGAGCAGTTCAGCGACCACCCGCAGTTTCTGGCGACCGCGGAGTTCTGCGCGAAATACGACGCGGCGGCGTTCGACCCCGAGTACGACACCCTGCCGTTGAGCTTCTTCGAGCCGATGATGGAAAGGCTGTTCGCCCAGCCTAAAAACTCGATCTACAAAGCGGCGATGGAAGAGCACACCCCCGCATAAAGACAATCCCGATCCATTGTGGGAGCGAGCTTGCTCGCGAATGCGGAGTGTCAGTCAATACTGCTTTGTCTGATGTACTGCATTCGCGAGCAAGCTCGCTCCCACAGGGGCCGTCGCTCAGGCCAGCTCGGCAACCTTCGCCGCTTTCAGTTCGGCCTCCCGCGCCTGTGCATCGGCCAGGCGATACAACTCGATCGTGCCGTCCCAGTGCTCGATCAGCGCCGTACACGACTCCACCCAATCGCCACAGTTGAGGTAATCCACCTCGCCGACCTTGCGGATCTCGGCGTGGTGAATGTGCCCGCAGACCACGCCGTGCAACTCGCGCTTCACGCATTCGTGGGCGATGGCTTCTTCGAAGTCGCTGATGAAGCTGACCGCCGTCTTCACCTTGTGCTTGAGATAGGCAGACAGCGACCAGTAGCCATAACCGTATTTCGCCCGCCAGTGATTGAGCCAGCGGTTGAGGGTCAGGGTGAATTCGTAGGCCGAGTCGCCGAGAAAGGCCAGCCAGCGGTGATAGCGGGTGATCACGTCGAACTGGTCACCGTGGATCACCAGCAGATGCCGGCCATCGGCGGTGACATGCACGGCTTCGTCGACCAACTGGATGTTGCCCAGGATCAGCTTCGAATAGCGGCGCAGGAATTCGTCATGGTTGCCGGTGACGTAGATTACCTCGGTGCCGCGCTTGCTCATGGTCAGCAAGCGGCGGATCACGTTGGTGTGCGCCTGGGGCCAATACATGCCGCCGCGCAGTTTCCAGCCGTCGATGATGTCGCCAACCAGATAGATCTTGTCGGCGTGATAGCCCTTGAGAAATTGCGACAGATGCTCGGCCTGGCAATCCCGCGTGCCCAAGTGCACGTCGGAGATCCACAAGGTGCGAACCCTTTGTTTACGGCTGGGTCTGGCGAGCTCGGCGCTGGTCATGGGCAACCCTCTGCGATGTTTTCGCCACTGTGCGCGAGCCCGGTTAATCGACCATGACAGGTGTGCGTCAGTCCTGTGACAAACGCGGCGCTCTCGCGCCGGTGTAGACTGGCGGCTCGCCCGGAGACCGCCATGCAACCGATCCTGACCCTGCGCCATTACACCCACGACCTGATCGTTCACAGTCACGACCACGCGCAACTGGTGTTCGGCCTGTCCGGCGCGCTGGATTTCGAGGTCGAAGGGCACGGCAGTCAGGTCTTGCAGCAGAGCTTCGTGGTGATTCCCTCCGGCGCGCATCACGCGTGCGGCAGTCCCAAGGGCAGCCGTTGTCTGGTGCTGGACGTGCCAGACGAGCAATGGCTGACGCGCTCGCTGGGCGATCATGCCGATGCCAGCCGCCGTCTGCTGGATAACGCCGCGCGTCTGTCGCTGGATGCCGGGCAAGGCCAACTGGTCAACTGGCTGGCGAACAGTCCGGTGAGCGATCCGCTGATTGCGCAACAGGGCGCGGTGCTGTTGCTGGCGAGCCTGAACCATGCGCAACCTGCCGAGGTTTGCGCACGTCGCCTGCCCTACGCAGCCCTCGATGCGCACATCGAGCAGTACGCGGCCTACCCCCTGCAGGTCGCGGATCTGGCGCGTGTCGCCGGACTATCCAGCGCCCGATTGCATGCGCGGTTCGTCGCCGAATGCGGTCAGACACCCATGGACTACATACGCAGTCGACGCCTGCACAAGGCCGTCAAGCTGTTGCGGGAATCCACGCTGCCCATCGGTGAAGTCGCCAGCCGTGTCGGTTATGGATCGCAAAGTGCGTTTTCGGCCGCCGTCCTGCGCGAGTTCGGGACCTCTCCCACACAATTGCGACGCGAGGCTGACGACAAAAGTCGATAGTCTGCCGACAGACTTATGGGTCGTTTCCGGCTTCAATGAGCCTATGAAATTGTGTTTGGAAAAAGGATCGACATGACTCCCCGTACCGCCCTCGGCGCCCTGCATATTGGCGCATTGATGTTCGGCCTGACCGGCGTCTTCGGCAAACTCGCCGCCGCAACGCCGGCGGTCATCGTCTTTGGACGGGCCGCGTTTGCCGTTCTTGCGCTGGCGTTTTTCGCCCGTTTCGCCAGTCAGCACGGCTGGCAAAAGCTGCAAGCCGTGGACTGGCGACGCCTGGCCCTGAGCGGTGTTTTGCTGACCGGCCACTGGGTGAGTTTCTTCATTGCGGTGAAGGTGGCCGGTGTCGCGGTGGCCACCTTGGGTTTCGCCAGTTTCCCGGCCTTCACGGTGATTCTCGAAGGACTGATTTTCCGCGAACGCATCCGTGCCAACGAAATCATTCTGGTGGCGCTGGTCAGTGTCGGTCTGGTGCTGGTGACCCCGGCGTTCGACCTGGCCAGCGGTGCGACCACCGGGTTGCTCTGGGCGATCCTCTCAGGCCTGCTGTTTTCCCTGCTGTCGCTGACCAACCGTGCAAGTTCCGGGCGTATTCCGGCGGTGCAGGCAGCACTGTGTCAGAACGTGGTGGTGGCGTTGTGTCTGCTGCCGGTGGCGGCGCCACAGTTGAGCGACGTGCGCGCCATTGACTGGCTGTGGATCGGTTTGCTCGGGGTGTTCTGCACCGGCGTCGCCCACAGCCTGTTCGTTGCCAGCCTTGCGGTGATCAAGGCGCGCACCGCTGCTGTGGTGTTCGCCATGGAGCCGGTGTACGGCATTACCGTCGCGTGGCTGCTGTTCGATGAAAACCCGACCTTGCGGATGCTGCTCGGCGGCGCGCTGATCATCGTCGCCATCGTTGTGTCGAGCCAGATGTCAGGCAGCGCCAGCAAAAAAAAGGTGGAGGCCGAGGCCGCGTCTCATTGAGTTCGATCGTTGTGGCCGAGGTCGCGGTCAGGGTCGATCTGATCGCGCACCCGTTGCTTGAGCACCTTGGCCTCAGGGAAGCCACCGTCGGTCTTGCGCTCCCAGATCTGCACGCCGTCGCAACTGATGTGAAAGATCCCGCCGGTACCCGGCACCAGTGACACTTTGCCAAGGTCATCGCCGAAGGTACTGAGCAGCTCCTGCGCCAGCCAAGCGGCGCGCAGCAGCCACTGGCATTGCGTGCAATAGGTGATGACGATTTCCGGTTTTGTGGCAGTCATGATCGTTGAAACTCCTGAGCCAGAGGGCGCCGCTATAATAGCCGGCTTTAACGCTCGCCCCGAGACTCACAATGCGTCGTCTGCTGATCTGCCTTTTGCTTGGTTTCCTTCCGCTATTCGTTCATGCCAGTGAAGCGCCGCGACCGAAAGTCGGCCTGGTGCTGTCCGGCGGCGCGGCCCGTGGGCTGGCACACATCGGCGTGCTTAAGGCGCTGGAAGAGCAAGGCATCAAGATCGATGCGATTGCCGGCACCAGCATGGGCGCAGTGGTCGGAGGCCTCTACGCCTCGGGTTACAAGATCGACGAACTGGAAAAACTCGCCCTGAACATCGACTGGCAGCAGGCGCTGTCCGATGCTCCCCCCCGGGAAGACGTACCGTTTCGGCGCAAACAGGATGACCGCGACTTTCTGGTGAAGCAGAAACTGAGCTTTCGCGACGACGGCAGTCTCGGTTTGCCATTGGGTGTGATTCAGGGCCAGAACCTCGCGCTACTGCTGGAAAGCCTGTTGGCCCACACCAGCGACACCCGTGATTTCGACAAGCTGCCGATCCCGTTCCGCGCCGTGGCCACCGACATCGCCAACGGCGAAAAAGTGGTGTTTCGCAAAGGCCACCTGCCCCAGGTGATTCGCGCCAGCATGTCGATCCCGGCCGTGTTCGCACCGGTCGAACTCGATGGCCGGCTGCTGGTGGACGGTGGCATGACCGACAACATTCCCCTCGATGTGGCTCGGGAAATGGGTGTCGATGTGGCCATCGTGGTCGACATCGGAACCCCGCTGCGCAACCGCAAGCAACTGACCACCGTGGTCGATGTGCTGAACCAGTCGATCACCCTGATGACCCGGCGCAACTCTGAAGAACAACTGGCGGCACTGCACCCGAACGACGTGCTGATCCAGCCGCCACTGGCCAGTTTCGGCGCCACCGATTTCGGTCGCGCCGAGGAAATGATCGATGCCGGCTATCGTGCAGCCAAGGCCCTCGACGCCCGCCTCGCCCGATTGAAGCCCGCCGTGTCTCAGGACGCCGAACTCAACGCCGCCCGCGCACCGGGCCAGCGCACGCCGATCATTACTGCGATCAGGGTCGAAAACGACTCGAAAGTCGGCGACGACGTGATCCGCTACTACATCCGTCAACCCATCGGCGAGCCGTTGGACCTCGGACGCCTGCACTCGGACATGGGCACCCTGTACGGCCTGGATTACTTCGAACAGGTGCAATACCGCGTCGTGCACAAGGGCAAGGAACACACGCTGGTGATCAGCGCCCGAGGCAAGCGCAGCGGCACCGACTACTTGCGGGTCGGCTTGAACCTGTCGGACGACATGCGCGGTGACAGCGCCTTCAATCTCGGCGCCAGCTACCGAATGAACGGCATCAACCGCCTCGGCGCCGAATGGCTGACCCGGGCGCAGATCGGCGACAAGCAGGAACTCTATACCGAGTTCTATCAGCCACTGGACGTCGGCTCGCGCTACTTCGTCGCACCGTATGCGGCGTTCGAAGCCCAGAACGTCGACTCGGTGCTCGACAATGATCCGATCGCCCAGTATCGCGTCGAACGCTACGGCTTCGGCCTCAATGTCGGCCGCCAGATCGGCAATAACGGCGAAATCCGCTTCGGTGTCGGCGAGGCCTGGGGCAAGGCGGATGTGCGGATCGGCGATCAGAACCTGCCGAGCGAACATTTCAACGAAGGTTTCTATGCGTTGAAGTACTCGTTTGACTCACTGGATAACGTGTACTTCCCCCACGACGGCAAGGACGTCAGCCTGACCCTGATGCAATTCGAACCGAGCCTGGGCTCCGACACACGCTACCGGCAATGGGAGTTCAAATTGGACAAGGCCATGAGCAGCGGCCCGAACACGCTGATTCTGGGAGGGCGATACGGGCGCACGCTGGACGATGCCAATGTGGTGACGTCGAGCTTCCTGCTCGGTGGCGCCCGGCAGCTGTCTGGCTTCCGCGAAGATGCCATCTCCGGGCAGAACGTCAGCCTGATGCGGGCCGTGTACTACCGCCGTCTGACGCCACGCGCCTACCTGCCGCTGGACTTCCCGTTGTATGCCGGCGGCTCGCTGGAGCGTGGCCGGGCCTGGAACAACGACAACGAGTTCGACAGCGGCTACATCAATGCGGCCAGCGTGTTCATCGGTTTCGACACACCGCTGGGGCCGCTGAATTTCAGCTATGGCCTGAACGATGCCAATGAACAGGCGGTTTATCTGAATCTGGGGCAGACCTTCTGACCCGGGTCAGCGAATCCCCGCCAACAATGTCCGAGCGGTTTGCCTGAGGGGTTCGTCCCCCTCCTTCAGCAGCTCATTGAGCAAGGCGATCGCACTGTCGAGGTCGCCGTCGTCGATGCAGGTCTGGGCCTGTTCGAGCTTGCCGGCGTTGGCGGCTTCTGTCGGATCCGGCTCGGGCTCCGGCGCCTGCAGGTCCAGCGGCTCCAGGGCCAGTGACTGACCGGGATCGCCAAACTCGTTGAGAAAGTCTTCGTCGATAGCCTGAACTTCCGGTTCGGCGATCCACTCCAGCTCTGTGGTTTCAACGTCATCGCTGGCGGTTGGCGGCAATTCGAAATCCTGCGGCAAGACTTGCAGGCTAGAGCCAAGTGTCGATGGCGGAGAGGACAGTGGGTCCGTTGCCGGGCGGCTGTCTTCCAGATCCCAGCTGGAATCCATCGACAGTTGCTCCAGATTCAGCTCGAAGTCATCCTCGGCCAACGTCGTTGTGGGTGCAGCTTGCTCAACGGGTAACGCGGCAATGACCGGAGCCGCCGCAACCAACGGTTCAGTCCTGGCCAGTTTCGGATATCGGGCGCGAATCTCGTGCAACCGCTGCTCCTCGATACCGAGCTGGCGCAATTGTTTTTCCTGTTCGTCATACGCCGCCTGATCGCCCTGGCGCCCCAGCACCTCGAGCAACTGCATGCCGAGATCGATGCGCTCCGGTTCTTTTTGCAAGGCGTCGCGCAGCAACCCGAGCGCTTCACCCAGTCGTCCATAAGCCAGATAAATACCCACGGCTTCCAGCACATCGCCGTTTGTCTGTTCGTCTCGATGCTCGACGGCGCCATGGCCAGCATTCGGACGAACCTGTTCGCTGTCATTGAGCTCTGATTCGCTTCGCTGCGGCAGCACGCGTGCCGGCACGTCCGGGATCACTGCCTGCTGACGTCGGCGGCGCACGATCAGCCCGGCCACCAGCCCTCCCAGTAACACCAGCAAGCCACCGAGCAATGGCCAACTGACGGAGTCGTCTTGATTCTCCGCCGGCGCAATGACCGGCGCCGGGATCGAGGCAGGCGCCGCCGGCGCTGCGGGTGCCGGAGGCGCCTGTTGAACCTGTGCGAGATGCGCCTGCAGATCGGCCAGCTGTTTCTTGCCGTCGGCGATCTGCACGTCCTGCGCCTGGAGCTTCAGGTTCAGCTCATCGATGGTTTTCTGCAGTTGCTGGTTCTGCAGCACACTGGCGGCCAACTGTTCCGCTTGCGCGTTGTTGGTCGTGGCCGTTTGAGGCGTCGGCACGGCCGCTGCAGCAGGCTTGTTCTGAAGGGTGGCAGCAGGCGCCTCCGGGGTTGGAAACTCCGAAGACTGCGCATGGACATCAGGTTCATCGGTGGCCGGCACAATGCCCGGCGAACCCGGCGGATCGATCAGCACCGTGTATTCGCGCAGCACGTGGCCGTTGGGCTGATTGAGCTGCACCAGGAAATTCAGGAAAGGTTCGTTGACCGGTTTGCTCGATGTCACCCGGATCAGGTTGCGATTGCCATGCAGGATCGGGGTGAACTTGAGGTCGTTGAGAAAGAACACACGTTCGACCCCGGCGCGGCCGAATTCGTCCGCCGAGGCCAGGCTGGCCGAAAGCTCGCCGGCACTGAGCCCCGCGGCGTCCACCAGGGCGATGTCGGCCTTGAGCGGCTGATTGAGCGCTGAATGCACGGTGATGTCACCGAGACCCAGCGCCAGTGAGGCCGTGGACCAGGTGAGCATACCGGCCACCAGCAGCGAATTGGCGCAACGCAGTACTACGTGCCGACTGTCGAGCATGAGCATCCCTTAAATAAGCAAAACCGACTTCTCTGGGTTCGCACATCCGGTACGAACACGATATTGCCCAGTAGTTCTTATAGTCTGCTCAGCGCGATCCCTCAAAAAAACGGCACGTCGGTGTGCCTCAAGATTTTTCCAGGTTGGCCAGAATGTGGCCGTGAACCCGCATGCACACCTTCATGTCAGCCTCATCGATGCCCTCAAACAGCTCCTTGCGCAGTTGCGTGGCGATGGTTTCGATCTGTTCGATCAGCGGGCGGGCCGGGGCGCACAGCACGATCTTTTTCGCCCGGCGGTCTTCCATCACGGACTGGCGTTGCACCAGGCCCTGGCTTTCCAGGCTGTCGAGCAATCGTGCGAGGGTCGGCCCTTCGACGCCGACGCTTTGCGCCAGCTCCCTTTGGGTCGGCGCCTCTTCGAAGCGAGCCAGATGCAGCAGCACCAGCCAGCGCGCCTGGGACAAACCCAGACCGGCCAGCCGGCGATCCAGTTCGGCACGCCAGCCACGGGACATCTGGGCCAGTTGCATGCCAAAGCGGTGTTGATCGGTTAACGGCATAAAACACTCATGGTTAGACTGAAGAAATAGAGAAAAACTAATTATTAGTCAGCTAAGCATGACATTTGGCTATAGGCAAGAGCTGCCCTGTACTGAATCGTTACATCCGTATAACGGTTTGTGTAAGCAAATGCTCACATCTCGAATTCCGATTGCAGCGCAGCCCTTACGCAATACAGCACACCTTCCGGTACGCGACCGGCAAACAGCTCCGCCACTTCGGCGACCGACGGCAACTCGCCCTCGCCGTCGAGGAACGCGTCCTGGACTTCGCCCATCAGGTCCTCTGGCAAATCAAGCGCCTGTTCCAGCGACAATTGCTGCTTGCCGATGGCTTCGGCGAGCATGGTGTAAACGTTCTTTTCCGAGCACTGCAACTGACCGGAAATCTGCAGCGGTGTCATGCCGGCACGGGCCAGGGTGATCAGCTCGTGACGTACGTCGGCCACCACTTTCGGGGTTTCGGCCTCGCCGCCGAGCACTTCGAGGAAGGCCTCGCCGTAGCGCTCCAGCTTGCGTGCGCCGACGCCGCTGACCTGGGCCATTTCCGCCAGCGAGGTCGGCTGGCTGCGGAGCATTTCCAGCAGCGTCGAATCGGGGAAGATGACGTACGGCGGCACGCCGTGTTCTTCCGCCAGTTTGCGGCGCAGGGCACGCAGCGCTTCCCACTGTTCGCGTTCTTCGCCGCGCACCAGTTGACTGGCCGGGCTCTTGCTGCCGCTCTTGGCGGTGACTTGCGGCTTGAGGTCGCGGCGCAGCTCCAGGCTCACTTCACCCTTGAGCAGCGGCCGACAAGTGTCGCTCAGACGCAACCCGCCGTAGCCTTCATGATCGACATCCGCCAGGCCGCGAGCAACCAACTGGCGGAACAGCGAACGCCATTCGCTCTCGCTCAGCGCCTTGCCGACGCCGTACACCGACAGGTGCTGATGGCCGAAGCTGCGGACCTTTTCGTTGTCCTTGCCCAGCAGCACGTCTACCAGATGGCCGACGCCGTAACGCTGGCCGGTGCGATAGATCGCCGACAGCGCCTGACGCGCAGGCTCGGTGGCGTCCCAGGTCTGCACGCCGTCGGTGCAGTTATCGCAATGCCCGCAGGGCTCGGGCATGTCTTCGTCGAAGTACGCCAGCAACGCCTGACGGCGGCAGCGTGTTTCTTCGCAGAGCGAGAGCATCGCGTCGAGCTTGTGCTGCTCCAGACGCTTATGGCGCTCGTCGCCTTCGGAGTTCTGCAGCATCTGCTTGAGCATCACCACGTCTTGCAGACCATAGGCCATCCACGCGTCCGCCGGGAGGCCGTCACGGCCGCCACGTCCAGTTTCCTGGTAATAGGCTTCCAGGGATTTCGGCAGGTCGAGGTGAGCGACGAAACGCACGTTGGGTTTGTCGATGCCCATGCCGAAGGCCACGGTGGCGACCATGATCAGGCCTTCCTCGTTGAGGAAGCGTTTCTGGTGATAGGCGCGCAGATCGTTGGGCAGGCCGGCGTGATACGGCAGCGCCGGGAAGCCCTGTTCGGTGAGAAACGCGGCCACCTCCTCCACCTTCTTGCGCGACAGGCAGTAAACGATGCCAGCGTCGCTGCGTCGCTCGGCAAGAAACGCCAGCAACTGCTTGCGCGGCTGCTCCTTGGGCACGATGCGGTAGAAGATGTTCGGCCGGTCGAAGCTCGACAGGAAACGCTCGGCGTTCTGCAAATGCAGGCGGGTGACGATTTCTTCCCGGGTGCGCTTGTCGGCGGTGGCGGTCAGGGCGATGCGCGGTACATCGGGAAACATTTCCGCCAACTGCCCCAGTTGCAGATATTCCGGACGGAAGTCATGGCCCCATTGCGATACGCAGTGCGCTTCGTCGATGGCGAACAGCGCGATGTTCAAACCTTGCAGGAACGACAACATGCGCGGCTGCACCAGACGCTCCGGCGCCAGATAGAGCATCTTCACTTCGCCACGCTTGATCCGGTTGGCGAGATCGCGCTGCTGTTCGGCGCTCAACGTGGAATTCAACGCGGCAGCCGCCACGCCCAGCTCTTCGAGGGTGGCGACCTGATCGTCCATCAACGCGATCAGCGGCGAAACCACCACCGCCAGGCCGTCCCGCAGCAGCGCCGGTACCTGGAAGCACAGGGACTTGCCGCCGCCGGTCGGCATCAGGACAAGGGCATCACCGCCACTGGCCACGCGCTCAATGATTGCACCCTGACGGCCACGGAAACTGTCGTAGCCGAAGATGTCCTTGAGGACGCGTTGAGCCTGTTCGAGCATAAAAACTCCAAAAATCCACCGAAACATCCCTGCACAGGCTGATTCAAGACAGCCGAAGCTGCTTTAAACAAAACGTAAGGGCGCATTGCATCGCGCTCTACAAAATCAGCCGCGACACCGGCAGGGATCGCAAAGCGCGGCAGTATACCCGAGCCCTCCCCGGCAAAGGGCACCGCCGATAAGAAGCTTGTGCGGGCAAATCTGCCGTGCGGCTGGCTTGAGGGCTCAAGAAGGCCTAGAATTCCCGCATTGTTTATTCCCCCAAGGTAGCCCTTTAATGTCCTTCGCCGAGCAACTAACCCGCCTGCAAGTCTTCCTCGACGCCGACGAGCTGCATGAAGAGGCGCTGGACTACGTGGCCGCTCACGGTTACCTGACCGCGCTGTCGATCTGCGCCGACGTGGTGCCGGATCGTGAGTGGATCGACGCCCTGTTCGCCGAAGAGCCGCATTACAGCAGCGAAGCCCAGCGCGAAGAGATCGAAGCCACGCTGATCGGCCTCAAGGCCCACATCGCCCGCCAACTGGCCTCCGATGAAGAGTTCGAGCTGCCATGCGAACTGGACCTGGGCGACGACCCGGACGATTCCGAACTGCGCGGCTGGTGCATCGGCTTCATGGAAGGCGTGTTCCTGCGCGAAGCGGCCTGGTTCGAAACCGCCGAAGAAGAAGTCAGCGAAATGCTCCTGCCGATCATGGTCGGTTCGGGCCTGTTCGACGAACAGCCTGAGTTCGAAGACATCGCCAAGGATGCAAACCTGATGGACGACATGATAGTGCAGATCCCGGAAGCCCTGACCGCGCTGTACCTGTTGTGCCAGGCACCCGACGAAAAACCGGCGATCCTAAAGCCACGTCACCACTAAGATCCGGCCTATGGACAACCCCATAGGCAACCGCCCCCTGATGTTGCGCTACATCCTGCTGGCCATCGGCTGGCTCAGCGTGGCATTGGGGGTGATCGGGATTTTCCTGCCTGTTCTCCCCACGACTCCCTTCCTTCTGCTGGCAGCCGCCTGCTTCGCCCGCAGCTCCCCGCGTTTCTATCAATGGCTGGTCGAGCATCCCCGACTCGGGCCATGGATCCGCGACTACCTCGACGGCAACGGCATACCGCTCAAGGGCAAGGTCTACGCGATCGGGCTGATGTGGGCGAGCATTCTGTTCTCGTGCTACCTGGTGCCGCTGCCGTGGGCGCGCGGGTTCATGTTGACCAGTGCAGTGCTGGTGACGGTCTACATTCTGCGACAGAAAACCCTGCACAAACGCTGAGAGCTCGGCAACCGCTCGTCGAAAAACCCTGTTCACCTGTCAGATCTGACAGTAGCCCCTCCTCCTCTCCTCAGGTTCAATAAAAAACTGTCTGCGATCCCATTGCGTGCTCTTTAAGGAGTTTCGTCATGCTCACCCACAGTCCGCTTCTGTTTCCCGATCTCCACCAGCCCGGCACGCTGGCGCTTCGGCCCATGCAGATCAGCGGTGCAGTCACGCCAATCGAGGACGCCGATGGCGGGATCAATATTGTGGTGGTTTCGGAAAGTGACAGCGGCGTGTTGTGCGTAATTGTGGCGTACCTCGACATGCTGGAAGGGGATAAAAATGTTGTTTATTGGGACGACGTTGCGGTATTCACCCGAACGGTTGAACCGGGGGAAAAAGACAGGCATCTGTTTTTTTACCTGCCCAAAGAGCTGTTCACTCCCGGTCTGCATGAATGCTTTTATGAGTTGACCCGGTTCGGTGCAACTGCGCCGGACGATCCCTCTGTGTTGTCACTGTTTCGGGTCAAACTCACCAGCCCCGGTGGCCGCGACAAGGAACCTCATCTACCTGACGGGCACTCCGAACTGCACATCGCACAATTGCCGCAGGACATCATCGATCAGGGAGTGATCGACGCCGACTGGGCGAAAAAAGGCGTTCCGCTGACTGTCCGTGCCTACCCGGAAATCACACTGAGAGACACGATTCTGATGCGGTGGGGCAGCCATACCCTGGCGCCGCACCTCGTCACACAAGCTCAGGCGGAGGGCAAGGACCCCATCGTGATCGTCGCAAAACAGGAAGACATTCTGGCCGGTGGCGACAGCGCGGCACTGGAAATCAAGTACGACCCTCACGATGATGTATGGAACTGGTCTTCCCGGCACTCCAAACGCACGCGGATCGCCGTCGACGCCGGCGCTTGGCGTCTGCCAGCCCCGATTATCAAGGAATCGGTCAATGGGATCATAACGATCATCAACTTGAACCAGAAGGACGTCACGGTCCAGGTTCATATCCAGGGCTCGGACTTCGCGCTGAACGACTCGGTAAAAATGACCTGGGTCGGCACTCCCTTCAGTAGCAAGCCTTTGATTCACACCGAATCCAGAACGGTGGCGAACATCCCGAGTGTCATGGATTTCGCAGTGCCTTACGCACAAGTCCGCGCCATCGCCATGGGCCGGGCGGATGCCTCCTACGTGCTGACGAAGGCAGACGGAAGTCTGCCGTTATCCTCCAAACGTGAGTTCGCCGACGTGGTGGGTGACGTATCGATGCCGGACGCACCGACGATTGTCGAGTTGCTGGGTGACATACTCGAGTCGGACAGGCCCTATGCCACGGTACGGATCACGTACCTGACCATTGCCAAGGGCGACCTGGTCGCCGGTCACTGGATAGGTGAAAAGTCCAACGGCCAGCCCTATGTCCATGAATTCACTCACACCGTCACTGACAACGAGGCGAAAGAAGGCTTTTTCACTGCTTACGTCGACAAAGAGCACATCATCGTGCTCGACAAGGGCAAACTCGATCTTTGGTACACCGTGTCCTATGACGAAACGGAACTCTACGGTGTCAGAGAGTCGGAGCATCTGTTGGTCAAGGTGCAAGCCGTCACAGCGACATTGCCAAGACCCGAGGTGGAGGAAGCCGACAAAGACAAGGATGTGCTCGATCCTTCCAAAGTCTTCGATGTCGTCCACATAAGCATTGAAAATCCGCCGACGAAAAAAGACGACATATTGACCTGGTACTGGCAGGCGACCCATCCGCTGGGCAGCATCAGCGACTGGGTGCCCATCACCTCGCCGAGCGCCGGTAAACCGCTGCGTTTTCGAGTGCCCGCGAACTTCGTCACGATCAGTATCGGGCAGTACGTCAGAGTGCGTTACTCGCTCAAGCACGCGTCCACAGGTTTATACAGTCACTCCGCCGCACTCAATCTGCTGATCGGGTCGCTGGTAGGTGAATTGCCAGCGCCACAAGTCAAACAGGCACCGAACGCCGTACTCAAAGCAATGGATGGATTGAACGGTGTGGACGTCAACGTCAGCTACGGCAGTATGAATCCGGCCCTCGATATCATTCCCCTGCATTGGATCGGAACTCCAGGCGCCGGCACATCGAATGATCTTGAGCTACCCGGGCACAGCAGTGGCAGCGTGGGCTTTCATCTTCCCCCAACGGTCATTGGCCCCAACATCAACAAAACAGTGGACGTGAAGTACTTCGTGCGCCGCTATGGCCACGAGACAGAATCAGAGTCGTTGGGCCTGAGAGTAACGGGATTCGACGACCCCGAGAACGATCTGCCTCGCCCTCAAGTACCTGAGTCAGACGATAACCGGGTCCTAGATCTGAGGACGTTCAACGGGAACGCCACAATACTCGTTGCCAAGTGGCATTACATTGCGCTCAAGCAACGTCTCTGGCTAAGGCTGGAAGGCAAGACAGCGGTGGGCAGCGACCACATCATCCGGATGCTCGATGGCGTGGAAATCACTCCCGCGCAATTCAGCAGCGGGCTGAATGAAGTGCTGCTTCGAAGCGAGTTAATGAAACTGGGACATTCCACACCGGCGAACGTGATTTGCAAAGTCTCGTTTGATGGCAGCGCTGAAGAAGTCGATGCAATTGAGTTCCCGGGATTGCCGCTTACGATCAGAACCCTATACGACTGGCTGACGCCAAAGATCACCCATGTGACTGACGCCAATGGGGAGGTTACAGAAGGTGGCGAGACTTTCTTTGAGCAGGTAACTGTCGAAGGCTCTGCGACCCGAGATGAGACAGTCGAGATTTTCGATGGCTCGACCTCGCACGGCAATGCTGATGTTGGTGCCGATGGCGTCTGGCGCAAGACCCTGCTCAACCTCCAGATCAAGGATTATCACATTACAGCTCACGCTCTATATCCAGCGGACCCGGTTTCCAGCCTGATCCGTGCCTTTACGGTGATGGCAGCTGTTCCACCGACTATCACCGACATCACCGACTCCAAGGGCAGCGTGCCGCACAACGGCACCACCTTCGACACCAGCGTCACCATCACCGGCAAGGCCAGCCCCGGCCAGACTGTGCAGCTCTATGACGGCGCCATCGCCGTCGCGCCCGTCACCAATGTCGATGCCAACGGCGACTGGAGCAAAACCTTCACCGGCCTCAGCGTCGCGCCGCACAACATCAAAGCCCAGGCACTGTATGGGGCACAACCGGAGTCGGCGGTTCGCAGCCTTACCGTCGCGGTCGCCTCAGCTCCGTCCATCACCAATGTCACCGACTCCAAGGGCAGCGTTCCGCACAACGGCACCACCTTCGACACCAGCGTCACTGTCACCGGCAAGGCCAGCCCCGGCCAGACCGTGCAGCTCTACGACGGCACCACCCCCGTCGCGCCCGTCACCAATGTCGATGCCAATGGCGACTGGAGCAAGACCTTCACCGGCCTCAGCGTCGCGCCGCACAACATCAAGGCCAGGGCACTTTATGGGGCACAACCGGAGTCGGCGGTTCGTATTTTCACCGTCGCAGTTCACACCGCTCCGTCGCTCGATTCAGTAAGAGACTCCCGAGGGGAACTGCCGAACAATGGAGCGACCACAGACACTTCAGTCTCGTTGCAAGGCCGGGTAACGCCTCTGCATGATGTCCAGATCTACGATGGAAACACGCCAAAACACATTGCGACTGCTCTTAACACCGGCATATGGACCACTACGCTGGCAGTAGGACTGGGCGGACATACCATCACCACACGGGCTTTAACGACCGGACAAACGTCAAACCCACGAAGCTTCACCGTCAACTCTCCGATTCCGCCACTGACCATCAACCCAGCCACTATGAGTCTGAATGCCTGGCACTTCAGGGATAACGACACCCCTACCAACCCTCCTGCCGGCGCCTTTGGTGACCGATCGGCCAGTGGAGGCGTGCTTCCCTACAGATATGCCTCCAGTAACCCCAACGTCGCAGAAGTCAACGCCACCAACGGCCGCGTCATTTCAAAGGGCAACGGTTCAGCAACCATTACCGTTACGGACAATGCGAATCAAACCGCGAGTTACACCGTCACCACTTCAAACGTGGACCGTCTGTTTGGCACAGGCCACTTCAATACCTACACCGTATGTGCAAACACGGCGGCCAATATGGGAGGAAGAATTCCTTCTCTGGCCGAATGGCGAGCCTTTATCAGTAACTACAGCGGTCGACGCACCATTGAGCGCTGGTGCTGGGCGTCCGACTCGGGCGGCATCGGCAAACGGATGGTGATCTTCCCGGCCACAGGCCAGGCTGATACCCGACTCGATATCGGGATCGGAGGCGGCACAGCTGATGGCTTCGGCGTTCGACGCGCATAAAAGCCAGGCACAAAAAAGCCGCTACTCTGCGAGGGAGTAGCGGCTTTCTTATAGTCGGGGACTGTGACTTACCAGCTATACCGCAACCCCACATTCCCCCCCCAAGGCTGCTCGATATGCTTGCCATTGGCGTAATCCAGATCGACATGTACCTGCCATTTGTCCGACAACGCCACCGCCACACCCGTGCCAAACTCCGCCCGCGAGCCCGACAGGTCGTTGTTGAACACGTTGTTGTTGACCTTCACTTCGTTGTTGTTCGCAAACTCATGGGCAATGGCCGCGCGCACATAAGGTTGCGCCACAGCACCGTTGCCAATGTCGAAGTTGCGCCCGAACGTGGCGCCCGCCTTGCCCAGCAATGAACGGGGGCGATCGCCATCAGCCTGCATGTCGTTGTCCAGGCTGAAGCGTTTGCCCTGGATCTGCGCTACCGAAAACTGAACGAACGGCTCAATGAAGTAATCGTTGCTCAACTTGATATGACGACCGACTTCCGCCGATGCGCTGACTCCCCAGTTATCGTAATCGCCCTTGGCACGCGTGCCGTCGCTCAAACCGACTTTGGCTTCATTGCGAAAACGGTTGAACTTCAGCACACCATCAACGTAGTAGCCGCTGTCCTGGTCCATCCACGTCACGTACGGCCCAACGTAGTAACTCTTGACCGTACCCGACGTTCCCTGCTCGACATTCAGATCAGACTCGCTGAAACCACCCATCACGCCCAACAGCACGTCACTGTCACCCAAACGGGCATCGGCGCCGAGAGACAGTCCCTGCTGGTTCTGCTTGTACGCCACACCTGAACCGTCAGCCACGTTGTACTGATTGCCATAGGTGCGAATCCAGGCGCCCGATTTGCCACCGTTGAACCGCAACTCGCCCATGCGGCTACGCAGTGAACTGGCTTCGCCGTACAACAGGGTGATCGGAGAGTTGAACAGGGCCAGCACCGCACTGGCGCCGGGACTGATCACCTGGGTGGTCGGATCGAGGAACCACTCGGTGCCGCCCGTTCCTCCCGGTCGCTGGGCCAGATCATAGGACCAGGTACCGAGATCCACTCGCCCGCCCGTCAAAGCAAATTGCGCATCGCCCGCGGCCGTGTGCACCAGGGTCAGTTGCTGTGGATTCACCGCATCCAGGCCGGACGCCGCCACCAACAAACCGAACTGCCCGGTCGCCACACCGGTGACATTGAGGAAGTCATGCTGCCCCGTGGCGAAGTTGCCCTTCATGGCAAAAGTACTGGAACCATCCGGCGAGCCGGCGAGCGTACCGACGTTCAACTGGTAGAAGGTATTCGGCACATCCTGCGCACCAAAGCGAACCGTCCCACCGTTCATGGCGAGTGTTCCGATAGTGTCATTGCCGGTCAGGGTCCAGATCGAATTGCTGTTGACCGTCACACCGTTGACCTTGTCGAGACGGCCGGTGAACTGCGAACTGTTTTGCAGAGTGACGTTGGCGGTCGAGCCGTTTTCGACCAATACGTCGCCGGTCATTCGGCCCTGATCGAAGGTGAGGTTGCCGGTGCTGTTGCCGGCGATGTTGATGTTGCCTTGCAGGCTGCTGTTGTTGACGGACATGGCGGCGGTGGAAGCGCCCTGGACGTCGAGCAAGTTGTTGTTGCCGGCCAGCAGGTTGGCGCCATTCGACAGATTGACGGTGGCATTCGTACCGCTCGTCACCAGAATCGCAGAGCCGTTGACGCCTTGTACGGTGGCGTTATCCAGCGAGAGCGTACGAGCGCCGACATTGGCCGTATCGTTGACCATGCGCACGCCTGTGGTCTGACCGGTGATTTGCGTCCCGACGGAGGCATTCACCTGCCCACCCAGAATGTTCACGCCGATGCCGTTCGCACCCGTGCCAGTCACCTGTGTATTGACCAGCGACAAGGTACTCAGCCCCGTGACTTGCGCACCAAAGACGTCACCGCGAATTTGACTGTGGGAAACATCCACAGTGGAGCCGCCGGCGACAATCGAAGAGCGGTTGACGGCCAGACCGATGTCGTCGCTGGTCACGCTGGCCTGGTTGATGGTGCCCCGGCTGCTGGTGACCAATATGCCTTCGACGCCGGGATTGCTTTCGACCGTGGCGCCATTGATGTTCAGCGTCGAGCCGGATTGAATGGTGATCGACTGGGTGGTTGCGCCGTTGACGTTCAACACCCCGTTGTTGCGCACCAGGTAATCAATCGGCGTTGTCGTTGAATCGATATTCAGTGAAGTGTTGTCGACGATAGTCGCGGCCTGCACACCAGTGCCAGACAAGGAAAAGGCGGGTATGACAACCAATACACCAAACGCGCTTTTTAAAGCAGGACTGACAAGCCTTCCGCCAAATACTTTCATTTATCCACCTCCAGATCATTAAAAATGCGAAAAGCATCTACTTGAAAAAGTGAGCGCGGAAGATAATCGGATTTCTCTCGGAAAAATGTAGGACAAGTCCGATAACGAATAAGGAAAAACCCTGAAACCTCTCTGAACAAAAAAACGGGAGGCAATGGCCTCCCGAAATTTCCTGTCAAATCGTGCAAGGTGTCGTATCACCATTCCTCATGAGCACCCTGACCAAGTGACGCTCCGAGGGTGTAGGCCGCCCATCAATCACAGCGCTATAACTCACAGCCCCCCATGCATTTCCTGTATCAAGAAATTTTTGATACGGAAAACTGATGGTAAAGCCATTCTGCACATCCGATGAGTCTGGCTTGTACGTTACTTCCTCTTTGTTATTCGGTATCACTGTACTGCCAGCCGAGTCACTGTACCCCTGATAAGTGAAGGTCAACGTCTGGCCTTCCAATTGTGGCTCACCGGCCGGAACGAAAACCTCGATACATTTTACAAGTACCGGATGGCTTCGCAACGAAGGGCAGTTCAAATATTCAAAATCCGGATCGAGATGCTGGAACTTTGCCTGAGGCACACTACCCGGCCTGATAAATACATCAACATCCTGTGGAAGTGAGCGTTCTTCGTTATCATTCACATCAGGGTTGGTGACTTTATAAGTAACTTGAACATCCGTACCGTTCCCACCGGCGTCCACAACAGACCAATCGATCGTCCAATCCAGATCTGTCTCCGTACCATCCAACGTAAGAACGCCGCCCTCAGCGTCTGTCACTTCAACCCCGTTCCAGATCAGCGTGGCAATATCTTTATCCTTGATACCTGGGAACGCGGCCACTGTTACTTCAACATCTTGATCCTTGTCCAGCACCGTCAATACGTTAACCGGATTACCGCCCGCACCTTGAACATCTACCGGAAGAAAATCGGGATTTGGATCATCTGGACCTTCGCCGCCCCCTGGCCGACGCAGATCGACTAGTACAGCGTCGTTTTTGGGGGGATTACTGGCAGGATGCCGAATCGTTCCACGTTTTATTTGATAGCTGACCTCAATGGTTTTTTCTCCGAGATCACCGTTATGCCAGTACGAATAAGGAATCTCTACATAAGTAGGGAAGCCAGCGATTTTTTGTGCTGACATTACAACGCCATCGACGGTGACCTCAAGTTCATCACCATCCACAAAATTGTCATACTGATCGATGATCCCAACCCCTGGGCGCATCCGAGCGTCGGCGAGGTCAATCTTCTTCGGTGCCGTGTCGTTATCAAACAGCGGAATACTTGGATCCTCCAAATTCGCTGGAGGATCCGTCAATGTTACGTTCACTCGTTTGAAAGGCGAATTTAGACTTCGGTTACCTTTCCGATCCTTACGATAGTAAAAAATCGCTTTCTCACCCTCTTCAGTTCCGACCATTGCGGTCGTCAGTCTAAAGGTAACGGGAACAAGAGGATCGACAACAGGAAAATCTCCTACGTGTACCGGTGTCGGAAATGTCGAGCCAAAATAACATTCATACTCGTCCCCTTTTTTGATGTCGGCGACGGTTGGCATGGTAATCAGGACAAAACCGTGGGCATCCAGATAAGGCTTGGTAATCCCGTTGGTCTCCACCTCGGGAGGAAGAGTAACAAGACCGCTGACATCAGGTGGCGTAGTGTCGATATTGATGATCAGATCCGGAATAGTTTTCGTGTTCCCTCCATGATTGAGCACATAGCTCAACGTGTGAGGCCCGGAAACATTCGTAAAACCTTCTGGCAACTCCATGGGGATTACAATAACTCCAGAATCAATAGGGGTTGTGTATCTATGCCGGGGGCCTCGCTGAGTGCCATCCCAAGCCAGATTTATAAACCCGTCAACAGGAGGATTATCGTCAGCCCCGTCGAACCTGAGGACATTCACTTTCAATGAAAATCCTTGATACTGTTTGTGCAATTGATTCGGATCATCGTCACTTTCATCAGGCAGCAGCGGATTGTCATCATCCAGCACAGGCGGCTCAAAGTCCGCTTTAGGTGCATTTCGGAGAATATTCAAATAACGCTCACGACTTTGTACCGGGGTCAACTTAATGACACTGTTCATCTTGATCATCCTTTCAGTGACTTGATTAAATGACAAAGGGTATTGCAACCCCGTGTCAGAACACCTGAAACCAACCGCAAATCAAAAAAACACTGCATCGGCACGACTTTGCGCATCAGCAGTTATTACCCGCCCCTACTTCCTTAAACACCTGCCACTTCGGCGAGATCACTGATCACAAAGGTCATTATCCGGCCCACACACTTCCGTACTGGGCATGGTTCTATTGACAACCACGAAATCCGGCCTGGACTCTCCTCGCCCGCCATTACTCTTTCTCAAAAAGTAACGACAAAGCGCCGATCCATAATTGACCATGGGCGCAATCAACTTTTCATAGTCAGTCACCAGTACGTCAAAACCATTGCGTGCCTGATCAAGACTCAGCGTCGTTTCAAAAGAGTCCACGACGCCCGGAATAGGGGAAGTTCCATTAGGGCCCAGACACCCTTGCCAACGCAGCTCGACAGTATCGTCCTCGTCGAACGCGGCATTCCCTTTGACATGGACTTTCACATGCACCCACAACCGTGGGTTAGCGCAGCAATTGAGTACCCCTTCCCGCCCGCCATCGGGGAAGGTCGGCTCGGGCAGATTCCTGATGATGATGATTGCCACGTTCACCAAGGTTGTCGGGGCCAATTGCTGGTTCACACCGTTATCGGTGAAGTACCGCACAGGCAGCGCCGGATTTTCCTTGTCCTGGTCGATAAACTCCCAGGGGATACTGAAGGGAATTATTTTCCCGGTCGTGTCACCGGGTTGAACTTCATAATCCGCAACAGGTGTGCTGATGATTCCCCAATACAGAAAAACTTTTTCCCCAGGTACGGGATTGTCATGAAGTGCCAGTTGCCCTTCGGCGGGTAATTCGTAGTCATCGGGAAGCAGCTTGTTCAGCTGTTTTGAAACGGCGCCGTAAATCTCGATTTTCGCCAGTCTGGTGTTCAACAGTGCGGGCGCATCGGGGTGGTCTTGACCTGCGACTTTAAAGTTGCAGGGCACGCGTGTTTCGGGTGACGGCGGCGTCGGCGTCGGCGTCCCGCCCCGACTGACGCGGTAGTCGACACGTGCGTCCATGGGACCGAGCCCGTCGGCCGTCAATGTTGCCCAAGGCACGGTCGCGGTCTGTACCGGCTTCGAAGGATCGACATCGAGGGGTGCAAGATCATGACCGTTCAACTGGATCAGAAGTTTGTCGGAAGCATCCGGATTGTCATAAGGGTCGATTTCAACCGTAACAGCCTTCTGGTTCGTAGCCCCTTCGCGGGCATGCTCGCGGTCGATCAATCCCCGGGCCGACAAGGGCACACGAGGCGGCTTGAGATTACCGGGTCCGGGTTTCAGATCGACAAACACCGGCAATAGAGTGGAGCGCGGTCCGGTGTTGCCGGACCAGTCCCGCAACTTGTAATAAAAGTAACGTTGGCCGTGCCCCTTGACCCGAATGTCCGCTTCATAAATCGTGATGATCAGTTGCCTCTGATCGATGTCCTGCTGGCTGAATGCTTGCTCACGAATTTCCTGCTCGGAGTCCGGCGGATTGTCGTTGTCGGTCAAGTAATAAATCGCACGGTCCCGGGCCTTGGCATCCACATAGAACTGGACTTGAAACCTGACCTCGCCAAAACGGGTGAGGTAGTCGTCGGTAATGACGTCACCGGGAACGTCCAGCAGTATCAGGGCTCTGGGGCTTTGCCCATCATCCGGAGGCAGCCGATCGACCGTCACTCGAGTATCAAAGGAGTACTGTTTGTTCCCGCCATAATTCACTTCGTAGGACAAGGCGTAAATGCCATGCGCCAGCTTGTCCCGAGGGACTATCAAGACCTTCTCCCCCGGCGTATCGAATGTCTCTCTGCACACCGTAGTGAACGGGCCGCCCTCCAGCACCCAACTGACGGAAATGATGTAGGGGATGGGATCAGCGACGGGGGGCGGTATCCAGTCAGGGACAATCACCTGCAGATCATCGCTCAAGGCGCTGCGCGGCAGCAGCCCATCGGGGCTTTCATCGCCGTTCTCATCCTTGAGAATGATCGGAACCCTGGGTTTTTTCAGATCTGGAGCTACAGAGTCGATCTGGTTTCGAGTCATCGGCATGACAGACGCCCTCTCACGAAATGGCTACGCGCCCTGAACAACTGCACGTTATCTGCAGGTTCAGAAATCGTTGCTCTGACGTGATTTAACGACGTTGCATATTCGCTGGCTACTGTCAGAAATTACAGGTTTTGCGACCGTTCGTCGGAGATGCAACCCCTCATCTTCAGAAAACCGCTGCTCAAATCCTACACCCGCTACCTCATCGCCCCCGGCATCGACAGCGAAGAACTGCTGGCCGACGCCTGCGAAACCCTGACTTCGGCCAAGACCATGGCTAATGACTTCGCCGGGTTGGTGGATGGCTCGCAGCGGCATGTGTTGTTGGGGATTGCGCAGTTGATCATGCTGGGGGAGCTGGCGGTGAATCGGGTGCTGGATAATCTGGAGCTGAAGTCTGAGGCGTCCGCTGTAACCTGAGCAAAGAAAAACCCGCCGCCCCGATCACTCGGGACGGCGGGTTTTGTTGTTTGGGTCTACAGGTCACCGTTCGTCTTAAACCCACACGCACCTGTAATTTCTGACAGTAGTCAACCCCGCTACAGCGCCGTTCAATGCCTCCATCGCCCCGCCATTCGATCGGAGTTCGCG